>NZ_JAMWZB010000041.1 GCF_024305035.1 Algoriphagus sp. | reverse complement strand
CCAAGGCGTGTTCGGGACTTGCACCCTATAGCTATCGCCCATGCTGGGCACACCAAAAAGAGGCTGCCAGGAAAAGCAGCCTCTTTTGTTATGCCGACCTTACTATTTAATTAGCAGATGATTTCTTTTAAGATACCCGACCCTCGACTGATGAATTTCCAACTGTCGAGTTCAAATTCTATGATCCCTACATTTCCCGGTTGCAAATTAATATAGGCACTGTCCGAAAGCAGGGACAACAGTAAACTGATGGTCGGATTATGCCCTACGATAAGGCAAGAGCTTAGGGTATCAGGAAGGGATTCCAAAAGCAAAATCAAATAATTCAGATCCCCG
The DNA here is from genome assembly GCF_024305035.1 of Algoriphagus sp. GTDB lineage: Bacteria > Bacteroidota > Bacteroidia > Cytophagales > Cyclobacteriaceae > Algoriphagus. The sequence continues at coordinate 32,293 of NZ_JAMWZB010000041.1, read as the reverse complement.
GAATAAATTTTCTCATCCAGTTTTTTGGCTTTGATTAAAACCTCATTTCCAAAGATTTCAGCCGTCTCTTGCGTTCGGCTGGCTGAGGAACAAAACATAAAATCGATGGATTCTTGGTCTTTTCGGACAGACTTGGCCACTTTTAATACCGTAGATTTCCCTCGAGTAGTTAATCTCCGTTTAAAATCCGTATCTTCTCCAAAACCTGCCTCTCCATGACGCAGGAGAAATAACTTCTTCATCTATAGCTGGTTTATTTGGTACAATTATGCAAAAAAAAAGCCAATCCCCTCCTTCTCGAACGCATCCATTCTAGCATTTATTTGGAGGTGAAAACAATGCCCTCTATTTTTAGCTTTTCAAATCGAGCCCTAGGCTCATCAACTCTTGCCTTTTCTATGTCAAAAAATCTAGTAATCGTCGAGTCACCTGCCAAAGCAAAAACCATCGAAGGCTATTTGGGTAAGGACTTTAAAGTGACCTCCAGTTATGGCCACATAAGAGACTTGCCTAAGGGCGACAAAGCGATTGATATCAAAAATCGTTTTAAACCCACTTACGAAGTCACACCTGATAAAAAAGAGGTAATTAAAACCCTCAAAAATCTAGTGAAAGATGCAGAGATGGTTTACCTGGCCAGTGACGATGACCGCGAGGGAGAAGCGATTTCATGGCATCTTAAAGAAGTTCTCAATCTCAAGGATGAAAACACCAAGCGGATCGTTTTTCGTGAAATCACCAAAAATGCCATCACCAAAGCCATCGAGAATCCCAGAGGGATTGATTACGATTTGGTGAATGCCCAGCAGGCAAGGCGAATCTTGGATCGTTTGGTGGGTTTTGAGCTTTCTCCAGTACTTTGGAAAAAGATCAAAACTGGACTTTCAGCAGGTCGCGTTCAGTCTGTGGCAGTTCGGCTGATTGTAGAGCGTGAGCGGGAAATCGAAGCCCACAAAGCCAAATCTTCTTTTCGAATCACCGCTCAGTTTGAGGCAGAAGGCAAAAGTTTCCAAGCCGAATTACCCAAAAAATTCCCCACCAAGGCAGAAGCTGAAGCTTTTCTAAAGAATTGTCTCCAAGCGGAATTTTCTGTGGGTAACCTGGAGAAAAAACCTGCCAAAAAATCTCCTGCAGCCCCGTTTACTACTTCAACCCTTCAGCAAGAAGCCAGTAGAAAGCTTTATTTTTCTGTGGCTCAAACCATGTCTGTTGCCCAAAAGCTCTACGAAGCGGGGAAAATTACCTACATGCGTACCGACAGCGTCAACCTTTCGGATGACGCGATGAAATCGGCTGAAGATGCCATTAAACATGACTTTGGAAGTCAATACCATAAGGCAAGAAAATACAGCACCAAATCCGAAAGTGCACAGGAAGCTCATGAGGCCATCCGACCGACGGATTTTTCCAAATCTGAAGTCAGCGGTGACCGAAATGAGCAGCGATTATACGAACTCATCTGGAAGCGGGCAATTGCCTCTCAAATGTCGGATGCCGAATTGGAAAAAACCAATGTAAGTATTGCCATTTCCAACTCCGATCTAACCTTAAGCGCTCAGGGAGAAGTGATCAAATTTGATGGATTTCTAAAGGTTTACTTGGAAAGTACCGACGAGGAAAACGAGGAGGAAGAAAGCAGCAGCAAATCCCTTCTCCCTCCCATGCAGGTCGGACAGGACTTGAAGCTTCTGGAAATGAAAGGACGGGAATCTTTTACCCGACCGGCTCCCCGGTATACGGAAGCCTCCCTGGTTAAGAAACTGGAAGAACTCGGCATTGGCCGACCTTCCACCTATGCCCCCACCATCTCCACGATCCAAAAGCGGGATTATGTCATCAAGGAAAGCCGGGATGGTACCCCTAGAGAATATCAGGAAATGATTATTGGCAAAGGAGAATTTCAGGAAAGTACCAAAACAGAAATCACCGGAGCGGAAAAACAAAAACTTTTCCCCACCAATATTGCCATGGTGGTCAATGACTTTCTGGTCGAACATTTCCCCAATGTCATTGATGTGAACTTTACGGCAAAAGTCGAAAAGGAATTTGATGATATCGCCGCAGGAGGTCAGGACTGGCAGGATATGATCGATGGATTTTACGGAAAATTTCACCACAGCGTAGAAGAAACCGAGCAGGTTTCCCGACAGGATGTCAATACCAGTAGGTTCTTGGGGAACCATCCCGAAAGTGGCCGGCCGATCACTGCCCGATTAGGAAAATTTGGTCCCCTGGTTCAAATCGGCGAAAGTGAAGATGAAGATAAGCAGTTTGCCAGCTTGAAAAAGGGACAGTTTATTGAAAATATCAGCCTTGAGGATGCGCTGGAGCTCTTTAAACTTCCTCGGGACGTGGGCATGTTTGAGGACAAAAAAATGGTGGCTGCCATTGGACGATTTGGTCCTTACATCCGTCACGACGGTAATTTCTTTTCCCTACAAAAGGAGCAGGATCCGCTCAGCATTAACGAGGAGGAAGCCATTCAACTCATCAAAGCCAAGCGTGAAGCCGATGCCAAAAAGCACATCAAAAGCTTTGAAGAAAATCCTGAAATCCAGATTCTCAATGGACGATGGGGCCCTTACATCAAGTTTGGAAAAAACAATTATAAAATCCCAAAAGACAAGGAAGCTGAAGAGCTGACCTATCAGGAAACCCTAGAAATCATCGAAAATCAACCCGAACCCAAAAAACGAGGAGGTCGGTTTTCGAAGAAAAAATAAGCTTAAAAGCCAGTCTCTAACTGGCTTTTTTTACTTTTGGTCATTCCCTAGTCTAACCAATCAACAAGGAAATGTCTAAACAGCTCGTCGTCCTTTCCGGTGCAGGAATCTCTGCGGAAAGCGGAATCAAAACGTTTCGCGACAGTAATGGATTATGGGAAAACCATGACATCCTGGAGGTGGCTACGCCTCAGGGTTGGCGAAAAAACCAGCAGCTGGTCCTTGAATTTTACAATCAACGAAGAAAACAAGAACGAGCCTGTAAACCCAATCAAGCCCATCTGATTCTGGCCGAACTCGAACACCACCTTGAGGTTAAAATCATTACCCAAAACATCGATAGTCTTCACGAGCGGGCTGGTTCATCAAAAGTCTTGCACTTGCATGGGGAGATCAACAAAGCCCAAAGCTCAATCGATCCCAGCCTCATCTATGAGCTGGATCATTGGGAAATTAAGATCGGGGATACCTGTGAGAAGGGCAGTCAACTTCGCCCCCATGTGGTGTGGTTTGGAGAAGCGGTTCCCAAGATGGAAGAGGCGATCGGTTGGGTGGAAAAGGCCGATATTTTTTTAATTGTTGGCACCTCCCTTCAAGTCTATCCAGCAGCGAGTTTGCTGGATTTTGTGCCTGCCAATTGCCCGATTTACCTGATTGATCCTCAGCTGCCCACAACTAAATCCTATAAAAACCTCATTGCCATCCCTGAAAATGCCAGTTTGGGGATGGAAAAAGTCAAAGATTTGATTATCAAATCCAATTAAGCGAAAAAGGTTGGGCTAAAAAAGATAAATTGGAGCTTGATTTAATCCATACCTATGCAAGTCAAAGTAGCCATTATTGGAGCTGGACCTTCTGGAATCACCGCCCTGAAAAATTTATTGGACTTAGGGATCGATGCAATTGCCTTTGACCGAAATCAGGAGGTAGGAGGAAATTGGATCTATTCCGAACAGGAAAGCCATTCCAGTGTATTTGAGACTACCCATATCATTTCCTCCAAAACCCTCTCCCAATACGAAGATTTTACCTTTGATGAGTTTGACCCTGAGGTGGCCGATTATCCTTCGCATGAGGAATTAAAAATGTATTTCCAGGCCTATGCCAAGAAATTCAATCTCTACCCCTTCATCCGTTTTGGAACCCTGGTCCAAACCTGCCAATGGGTAGACCCTCAAACTTGGAGGATCAGCTACCAAATCGATGGCGAGTCCAAGACTGAGCAATTTACCCATCTGGTCGTTGCCAATGGGCATCATTGGAAACCCCGTTATCCCTCCTACCCGGGCGAGTTTACCGGTGAATTTCTCCATTCGCATCAGTTCAAAAAAGCGGCTCCTTTCGCAGGAAAAAAAGTACTTGTAATTGGGGGTGGAAATTCGGCATGCGATGTGGCCGTGGAGACCAGCCGAGTATCCGAAAAAACAGCCATCAGTTGGAGACGAGGCTATCGCATTGTGCCCAAATTTCTGTTTGGAATGCCCACCGACCAGCTAGCCGAACGGAGCAAATGGATTCCACCCAGAATCCGAATGGCCCTAAATGCCTGGCTATTGAGAATAATCATCGGAAAAAATGAAGCCTATGGACTCCAAGCCCCTACAGCGTCTTTTGCTGCGGTACATCCGACCATCAATGACGAATTGCTGCATAAAATCCGGCATGGCAAAGTCAAACCACGCGTGGACATTGAGCGGTTTGAGGGGAAAACAGTCCTATTCAAGGACGGCAGAAAAGAGGAATTTGACCATATTGTGGCCTGTACGGGCTATTGGCTCAGTCATCCGTTTTTTGACAAAAATTTCATCGATTACAGCAGCGGTCCGGTCAAACTTTACTTAAAAATGTTCCACCCTGAGTATACCAATCTTTATTTCATCGGGATGTTTCAGCCTTTTGGCTGCATTTGGCCGGGTGCTGAATTACAGAGTAAACTCATGGCTCAGGAGCTTGCTGGAAAATGGAAAAGACCCAAAGACATCGCAAAACTGAGTGAAAAAGAAGTCAAAAATCCGGATTTTAACCAAATCGACACCCCACGCCACACGATCACGGTGGATTACCACCGTTTTGTCAAAGCCCTCAAAAAGCAGCTGCCCAGAGACTATATTTCCAAGGATCCTCGTTCCGCAGCGCGGATCAAAACCCTTGAATCACTTGAGCGATGAAGTTAAAGCTCAAATTAATTGTCGTGGTTTTTTCCATTCTTTTTCTGGCTTTGATCGGAATAGAATGGTGGCGGAGCTATCCTAAGGTTAGCCTACCCGTTCCGATGGGAACGATGAATCAAAAGGATCAGCTTGATTCCATTTTAATCACCACCCTCAACCAAAACCAACTTGCCGGACTTTCAGTCGGCTTAATTGTAGATTCCAAGATCACCTACCGCAGAGCTGTGGGTTTTGCCAATCTAGCAAGCAAGGACAGTTTAACTTCAAGGACTCCCCTTCCGGTCGCCTCTATTTCAAAACTATTTACAGCCCTGCTTATTTCCTCCTATTTTTCACAAGAGGAAATTCAGCCTGAAAGTAAAATAGCCTCCCATTTTCCGGAATTCACCGATCAATACCCCAAAATCAAGCCCCTAACCTTTTCTTCACTTCTAACCCATCATTCCGGACTGGAAGATCCACCCAATTTTGGCGCATGGCTGGGGCTTAAAAAACCCCGATTGCTTGAAAATCAAATTCAAAAAGCACTTTCAAAACCTAGCCGCTTGGAGCCGGGAATCACCTTTACCTACAGTGATTTTAATTTTATGCTCTTGGGACATTTATTGGAAAAAAATACCCAACGTCCATTTGAGGAGCTGATGAATCATTTTTTGCAACTCGAGCTGGCAATGAACCAGAGTTACCTAACCACCACCTCTCCCTTAGAAAGTTTACCCACCAAAGGGTATGAAAAAACTTTTCTTTGGAAGCGATTAAAAGAGTACCCCCTGAAGCTTGAGGTAATTCCCGATCCTTCCTCCGGAATAATCAGTACTACAGATGACTTACTCAAAGCGCTGATCCAGTTGAGCCGTGGAGAATTGGGCTATTTACAGCCCCACCTGAACTGGCTGAGGTTAAATTCAGGCTTTGCCGGGTTTCAGGAAGTGAAACTCGGAAATCAAACCTATTGGGGACATTTCGGGGGTGAAGGTGGGTTTAGCTCCTTGCTTCTGTTTGATCCCGACCTAGGGAATGGCTTAATCATCCTTTCCAACACCGCCGATAAAGCGGATTTTAGAATACAGTTAGCCGAGCAATTGGAACCCTTTCTAGACCCAAGCCCATGAAATTCACCTTTCCACATCCCTTTGTTATCTTACTGGCTTTTATCCTCTTGTCCTGGATTGCCACTCATTTTATCCCTTCCGGCTCCTTTGAACGGGTTCTGGACCAGGAAACCGGCAGAGAAGTTGTCGTACCGGGGAGTTTTGAACCGGAAGAAAAAATGGGCTTGGGATTAGAAGAGATGGCCTTGTCCATTCCCGAAGGAATTATTTTGGGAAGTGATATTTTGGTATTGATCTTACTGATCGGAGGGGCATTTTATGTGGTCGAAAAAACAGGAGCTTTGCAAGTGGGGGTGGAATCCCTAATCTATCGGTTTAGAGGAAATACCTTCATTTTGCTGATTCTGATTTCTGTGGCCTTTGCAATGGCAGGAGCTACCATTGCCATGCAGGAAGAGATCATTGCCATGGTTCCCATTCTTCTGGTTCTTTCCAAAAAACTCCAATACGATATCAAAGCGATCGTAGGGTTGACTTTGGGTTCTTCCCTGTTGGGTGCAGGATTTTCACCCATCAATCCGTTCAACGGACTGCTGGGACAAAAACTAGCTGAACTCGAGGTTGCTGAAGGAGTAGTTTTCCGGCTAATTTGCTTTGCTATCGCACTGCTGCTCTGGACTTTTCTAATGATTAGAAAGGGAAAAAGCCCACAGAGATCCCAGGAAGAGCTTGCCTTTTCACCCTCAAAAATCGGCTGGAGAAACGGGCTGATTCTCACCCTCTCGCTAGGGGGAATTCTTCTCATGGGCTGGGGAATTACCCAGCAAGACTGGGGATACAATGAGATGTCAAGTTTATTTTTGCTCATTGGAATCTTCTGTGGACTGATTGGGAAATTGGGCATCAACGGTACGGCAAAAACTTATGCTGCCGGATTTGGGGAACTGATTTTTGCCGGGGTAATCGTGGGATTGGCTCGGGCGGTTTATTTGATATTACAAAAAGGTCAAATCATAGACTCGGTTATTTTTGCTTTATTTTCTCCCTTGGAGGGCTTGCCGGATCAAATCGCTGTCCTCGGCTTATTTTTGAGCCAATGTTTGATCCACATCCCGGTCCCCAGCACTTCCGGACAAAACGTCTTGACCATCCCGCTGGCAACCCCCCTGATGGATTTGTTGGGCATCTCCCGTCAGCTTGCCGTACTGGCCACCCAGTATGCCACCAATCTCATGGACATGCTCACGCCCACCAATGGGGGAATGATGGCCGTCATCGCCGCAGCCGGCATCCCCTACCCCGATTGGATTCGGTTTATTCTAAAAAGTTGGCTGATGCTCGCAGGAATAAGTTTGATATCGTTATTTATCGCCTTATTTTGGTTCTCTTAAATCCAATAACCTGTTAACCTATGCAAATAAACGATCACGATCCACTCTTACCCTATCAGCCTGCAGCCGACCGCTATGAACAAATGAACTATCGCTACTGCGGAAAAAGTGGATTACGCCTGCCTGAAATCAGCCTGGGCCTTTGGCATAATTTCGGTCATAATGCCGATTTTACCTTAGGTAGAAAAATCCTCAGAAGAGCATTTGATTTGGGGATTTGTCATTTTGACCTGGCCAATAATTACGGACCACCCTTTGGCTCGGCAGAAGAAAATTTTGGTCGAATCCTAAAAAAAGACTTTCAGGCTTACCGGGACGAACTTTTGATCTCCTCCAAAGCTGGCTGGGATATGTGGCCGGGACCTTATGGGAATTTCGGATCAAGAAAGTACCTAATCGCGAGTTGTGATCAGAGCCTCAAGCGAATGGGATTGGACTACGTGGATATATTCTATCATCACCGTCCCGATCCTGATACCCCACTTGAAGAAACCATGGGAGCTTTGGATCAATTGGTAAGACAGGGAAAAGCACTCTACGTCGGAATCTCCCAATACAATGCCGAAGATACCGCAAAAGCCTATCAGATTTTAAAAGAAATAGGCACCCCACTCCTCATTCATCAACCCCGGTACAATATGTTGGACCGATGGGTTGAGGATGGGCTCTTGGAGGTCTTAGGGGAAAAAGGAATCGGAAGTATTCCCTTTTCACCTTTGGAGCAGGGACTTTTGACCGATAAATACCTGAAGGGAATCCCCGAAGACTCCCGCGCTGCCAAAGACGGTCGTTACCTCAAGCCAGCCCAAATCAGCGAGGATAAACTGCAAACCATCAAATCGCTGAATGCCCTTGCCCTTGATCGGGGACAAAGCCTTGCCCAAATGGCGATTTCATGGCTGTTGAAAGACTCCCGAGTGACTTCGGTGCTGGTCGGGGTATCCAAACCCGAACAGTTGGACGACAATGTCCATGCGATCAAAAACACCCAATTCACCGAAGAGGAGTTGCAAAAAATCAAAACCATCCTTGGAGCCTAAGCCACCACTAAAACCACGAAGTGCCTTGATTTTGATCGTAATCGCTCAATTCCTAGGCACTTCGCTTTGGTTTGCTGGCAATGCAGCCATCCCCCAGATCAGTCTGTTGCTAGACCAAGCTGACCTGACTGCCTGGATTACTTCGTCCGTCCAATTGGGCTTTATTTCCGGAACCTTGATCTTTGCGGTTTTTTCTGTTCCTGACCGGTATTCACCCCGAGTGGTGTTTCTGATCAGTGCTTTGCTGGCTGCCTTTTTTAATTTGCTGATTACCCTAGCTCCACTTTCGGTTGGACTGGTGTTGAGCTTTCGGTTTATGGTTGGATTTTTTTTGGCTGGCATTTACCCGGTGGGAATGAAAATCGCCTCGGATTATTTCGAAAAAGGATTGGGGGCAGCCTTGGGCTTTTTGGTGGGAGCTTTGGTCCTAGGTACGGCCTTTCCCCATTTGATCCGGGCACTCGATGTCCAATACGACTGGCCATTGATCTTTTGGATGACTTCCGGATTGGCTGTTTTGGGCGGCTTACTGATCGGTATTTTTGTTCCGGATGGACCCTATCGACGGAAAAACCTTCAGTTTGATTGGGGAGTACTCCCCAGCTTGAGTAAAATTCCTGCCTTAAAAAGTGCCGCCTCAGGATATTTTGGGCACATGTGGGAACTGTACACCTTTTGGGCCTTCGTTCCGGCCCTACTCTATAGTTTGGGAAATTATGAATTAACCAGCTTTGAAAATGGAATATATTCCTTTTTAATCATTGGGATTGGAGGCATTTCCTGTGCCATCGGTGGAATCATTGCCCATCGGATCGGAAGTGAGCAAACCGCCCTGATCTCACTTTTCGGCAGTGGAATTTGCTGTTTAATCCTTTTTGCGTTTCCTGGTATTCCCACAAATTTGATTCTTCCCTTTCTTTTGGCTTGGGGCATGCTGGTAACGGCAGATTCTCCTCAGTTTTCCGCCTTGGTGGCCCAGGCAACCCCAGCCATGTACCGAGGCACAGCCTTAACTTTGGTCAATTGCATGGGATTTTCCCTGACTATCGTTTCCATTCAGCTCGGGCAGTTTTTACTTACTTATTTTCCCCCCACCACGGTGCTGGGAAGCTTGGTGATCGGTCCGGCGGCCGGACTTTTACTCTTTAAATTTTTTCAAAAAAATAGAGAGACCCCGTCTGAGAGTCTCCCTGCGTAATCACAAACCGGACTTATTTTATTAACGTACTACATTCTCAAGTGTTGCCAAATATACCCATTTCTGGTCTCGGGAATTGAGCCCTTCATTTACTTTTTTCCGCTGCTCATCGGTTTGTTCGATATCCTCATAGGCTTGAGCATTGAAAAACTGCATGTAATCCTTATACATATTTAAGGTTAAGTGAGTCGAAGCCGCCTCAGAACCCAAAGGTAAAGCCGTTCTAAGCAAGCTCCAATGCCCCATCAGGCCTTTTTCAATATTGCGCTGATGGATGGGTTTGAAAACTTCCATCTCTGCGGTTTCATAGGCATCAAAATTCCCTTCATTTGCCTTCATCAAATCAAAGGAAGCAAGGACACCAGGTTTCATTTGAAAATTATCATTGGTGCTTACAATCTCCTTCATGTAAAGGCGCATCGGCATGTCCCGCATGGAAAGGGATTCTTGAAACAGTTTTTGAACTTGCGTTTCATTCAAATGCGGATAGGCAATTTTGGTATATTCTTGCATTTGACTTTCTTCTAATCCATTCATCATCTTTACCGGATCATTGTAATGAGTCACCATGATGTATTGAAAAGCTGCATTGGGAGCCCCGGATTGAAGTGACCAAAAGTCCCATCCTACAATCTGACCATCATTTCGCGCTTGACGGTATACATTTTCCATCAAGTCCTTAAATTCGATGTAATCAAAGAGCTGATCGTTTTGAACTTTGATAAATTCGAATACCATATAACGTGTTTGCTGGGCACTGAGGACAGTGGACCATAGCAACCCGCAAACCAAGAAAAACAGAATTTTTTTCATGACAGATAGAGGTTAAGGGTTATTGTGCTTTCGTATAATTTAAAAATTAATTCTGTATAAATGCAAATAAAAAGAAGGAAATTTTTTCAAAACCTTATTTAGCCATAAAAACAGAATTTGAATAAAGTCTAATCAAAACTGTCATTTTTTTAAGCATTGTCAAAAAAACTTGGTATTTTACTAACAAATTGAAGAAAGAATGAAAGGAATATCAAGAAGATCTTGGATCAAAAAAGCAGGATTAAGCACCGGAATTGCGCTGGTCGGATCGCATCTCAGCACTTCGCTGACTGCTGAAGAGATCAAAAAATTTAATCCAAGACCGCTAGACGGTCCTATCCGGCTGGGCTCAAACGAAAATCCCTTTGGTCCATCCCAAAAAATGCGGGAAGCCATGACCAATCATTTTGACTTGGGCTGTCGCTATCCTTGGAGCTACAATGCAGGCTTAGTCAAGATGCTTTCCGAAAAAGAAGGCGTTCCCGAAGATCATATTGTGCTGGTCGCCGGATCCACCGAAGGACTTAAAGTGGCTGGAATTACCTTTGGCCAAGGCGGAGAAATCATCAGTTGCGCGCCTACGTTCCTGTCCATGATGGACTATGCAGAGCTGTGGGGCACCGATATCAATTGGGTACCGCTGAACAAGGACTTAGACTTTGATTTAGAAGAAATCGAAAAGCGCGTTTCCTTTGACACCCGACTGGTCTTCCTTTGCAATCCCAACAATCCCACAGGCAAGTTGCTTCCCGCTCAGAAAGTGATGGATTTCTGTGAAACGGTCAGTAAAAAAACAGTGGTATTCAGCGATGAAGCCTATTACGATTACATTACCGAACCCAACTACCCTTCCATGGTGGAACTGGTCAAAAAGGGAATGGACGTAATTGTTTCCAGAACTTTTTCCAAAGCTTATGGCTTGGCGGGGATTCGACTGGGTTACTTGATCGCAAAACCTGATTTGGCCAAAAAATTACGTGAACGAGTGGTCGCAAATACCAATATCATGGCTATTGAAGCTGGAAAAGCCGCCTTGCAGGATCAGGAGTTTTACAATTTTTCCTTACAAAAAACACTTGAAGCTCGAAACGCGATCACCCAGACCCTGGATGAATTGAGCTTGCCCTATTTGGAGTCACATGCCAATTTTGTCTTCTTCCAATCCGGACGTGATATTGGCGAATTGAACCGAACTTTCGCAGACAAGGGAATCATCATCGGCAGACCTTTCCCCCCACTGAACGATTGGTGTAGAATCTCCACCGGCACGCCGGAGGAAGTAGCAATGTTTACTACCACCCTCAAAGAAGTGATGGGATAATGCCACTACCTGAAGTTGAATTGGAAAATGAATTCATCGGGCTCCGTCCGCTTAAGAAGCAGGATTTCCCCTTTCTACAGGAGCTTTGCCAAGACAAAACCCTATGGGAATATTTCACTTTCGATTTGAGCCAAAAGGAGGAGTTTGAAAAATGGGCTGAACCTGGATTCACCGGTGAACGGGTACAGTTTGTGGTAAGGGACCAAAGCAGTGGCCAACTGATGGGGTCCACAGCTTTTGGCAATTATGCGAAGCGAGATCAACGCATTGAAATTGGATGGACTTGGCTGGGCAAAAAATTTCAGGGAACTGGAGTAAATGCCCAGATGAAGTTTTTGATGCTGGACTATGCCTTTGAAAAGTTGAACCTCAAACGAGTCGAAATAAAAACCGATGTGCTCAATCTTCCTGCTCGCAAAGCTTTGCTGAACATGGGGATTACCGAAGAGGGAATCCTCCGAAGCCATACCTTACTGTGCAGCGGAAGACGTAGAGACACCATTTATTACAGCGTACTGGAAAGTGAGTGGCCGGAATTAAAAGCCCGCTGGAACAAAAAATGACCCCGTGTAGAGGCCATTTTTAATCTCAACTAATCACAAAACAACAACTTATTTCAACCAATCCGGTTTGGTCGTGTCAATCTCTGCCTGAAGCTGATTTAACAGATTGTATAGCCCAAAATAGGTTCGGTTGATGTATAAGCCGTGACGGGAACCTCTCGCCTGACGGGATTTTTTAAACATTTTGTCATTGGAAATTCGATCTCCCAATTGAAATATTTGCTCAAAAAACCCATCATCGGCAAAATCAAATCGATCCACATGGAAAGGTTTGCCCAACAGCGAAATCATTTCCTTGAACACTCCTTTGAAATAGGCCTGCTCTACCTCACTGTCTTTATCTGAGATAAACTCCAAGGTATAAAATATTTGGTTCAGTTCTTCCTCGTTAATCAGCAGCTCCCGCTTGATCAGCGAAAAATAACCGTGATAAAAATCCTCTGGAATTACTTTGACGCAGCCAAAATCAATAATCCCCAACACATCGTTTTCCTGGATAATGAAATTACCCGGATGGGGATCCGCATGAACCTGCATGAGGTTATGAACTTGATGATGGTAAAAATCCCAAAGGGCCTGACCGATCTGATTTCGGGAGGTTTGACTCGGATGGGTATCCATCCACTCTTTGATGTGAAGGCCTTTGATCCAATCCATCGTGATGATGCGCTCAGAGCTCAACTCATCGTAGTACTTGGGAAAATTCAGGTTGGGAATGTGTGCACAAGCTTCAGAAATTTCCCTGGATCGTTCTATCTCCAAAACGTAATCGGTTTCCTCCACCAATCGCTCTTCCACCTCTCCCATGTAGTGATCGAGCTCTTTTTCGTTCATATTCAACAGACGAAGGGCAAAGGGTCTAACCAATTTCAAGTCTGAACTGACCGAATCGGCTACGCCGGGATATTGTATTTTTACTGCATAGACATGATCTCCTTTGGTGGCTTGGTGCACTTGGCCAATCGAGGCGGCATTTACCGCAGATCGGGTAAAGGTTTCAAAGAGCTGTTCCGGGCTTTTGCCAAAATGCTGTTGGAAAGTTTTCACGACCAAAGGATAGGACAAGGGCGGAGCCGAATACTGTGCCATGGTAAATTTGTCCTGATAAGCCCGAGGCAACAGGTTTTTATCCATGGACATCATCTGAGCGACCTTCAGTGCAGAGCCTTTGAGTTGACTAAGGGAATTGTAAATGTCGCTCGCATTGGATTGATGCAAGGACTCTTTATCCAAGCTCGGATTCACCATTTTTTTAGCATAATGCTTGACGTAATTCCCTCCCACCTTTGCTCCGGTGGAAATAAATTTGGCCGCACGCTGCACTTTTGAAACCGGAATGGCTTCTTGCTCTTTCACTTGATTTGCCATGAATTATTTGTTTTGATAGAGGAATTTCGCAAAGTCAATAAAGCTGTCTAGGGCACTTTTCCCCATTAGGTCAAAGGCTAAATTGACGGATTTTTCAATGGCAGCATCGGTTTTTTCAAATCGAGGAGAAACGTCGTCCAGCCAATAGTTAAACACAAACCAAACCTGAAGCCATAGGGCCTCATCGTATCGGTCTGAGATGACAGGTCGATTGGCTATTTCCTGGGTCTCTTTTCCCTCTAAAATTATTTCGGAGGCAAAATCCTTAAATTTTTCTTTAAACTCTTTTACTTCCTTAGGCAAAGAAGTCATCCCTTTGGGCTTTTGACCATACAGACTCAAAAGGTAGGATCTGTTTTTCTTCAATTCTTCGATCCAAGTAAAGAGGAATCCTAGAAATTTTTCCCGAGCAGAATATTCTTTATACACTTCCTGAGCTTCAATCTGGGTCACAGCATCTTCAAAAATTTGAACCCAAACGGCTGATTTAATGGCATCAAAAGAGGTAAAGTAGGTGTAAAAATCACCTTCTTTCATCTTGAGTTCTTTGGCAAATTTGAAAACCGAATTAGGCAGGGTGCCCTCTTCGAGTACATGGCTTACAAATCCGTCTAAAATCAGTTTTCGATAATCTTTCTTTGCAGTCTTTTTGGTGCTTGTAGTGTCCATTTCGATGGGTTAATTACATCTAGTTAACTTCCAAACATGAGTTTGGGTTTAACTCTACCGCATAAAAAAACCGAACTTCTCAGTTCGGTTCGCTTAATTTGACCTGAATCAAGCTTTTACCTGCTCGATAACCAAGTTGTGATTGGTATAAATACAGACGTCAGCTGCGATATGAAGGCTTTCTTTGACCATTTCTTCGGCCGATAGGTGCGGGGCAAATTTTTTCATCGCCCGGGCTGCAGACTGGGCAAACATACTTCCCGATCCAATCGTGGCTATCTCCATATCCGGCTCAATGACATCTCCGGTTCCGGAAATAATCAAAATATCCTCTTTGTCAGCCACGATCATCATGGCCTCCAGTTTACTGAGCATCCGATCGGTTCGCCATTCTTTGGCTAACTCCACAGCCGCCCGTTTCATGTTGTTTCCAAATGCTCCGAGTTTCTCTTCAAATTTTTCCAACAAAGTAAACGCGTCAGCCGTCGACCCTGCAAACCCGGTCACGATCTTTCCTTCCTGGAGGACACGGATTTTTTTTACAGAACTTTTGGCAACGGTATTTCCCAGTGTGGCCTGCCCGTCTGCACCGACAAAGGTCTCTCCGTTGTGACGGATGGCAACTACGGTAGTTGATTTGATTTTTTCCATGGTAATGACTAATACGTTTCTGTTTTGAAATAGCTTCTCTGACCTCAAGAGAGATGCTTCTGATCCCTTTGAGAGAGAAACCCTTAAATTCAATAACCATACTAAAAGCAAAAAGTCCTGAAATCAGGACTTTTTGACAGGATATTAAATTAAAATTCGGACTGGATCTTCCAGCAATCCTTTCAAGGTGAGCAAAAATGCCGAACCTACAGCTCCATCTACCACCCGGTGATCACAGGAGAGGGTCACTTTCATGACATTGCCCACTTTCATTTGTCCATCTTTTACAACCACAGTTTCTTTGATTCCCCCAACGGCCAAAATACAGGCATCAGGCGGATTGATGATGGCCGTAAACTCTTCGATCCCAAACATTCCTAAATTAGAAATGGTGAAGGTATTCCCTTCCCAATCCTTAGGTTGAAGTTCTTTATTTTTAGCCTTTCCTCCGAGCGTTTTGGCTTCATTTGAAATCTGGGAAAGAGACTTGCTGTCTGCAAATCGAATAACGGGCACCAATAGACCTTCCTCCACGGCCACGGCCATACCGATATGGATGTGATCGTTGTATCGGATCTTGTCCCCCAGCCAGCTGGAATTCACTTTCGGATGCTGACGCAAGGCTGCTGCAGCGGCTTTGATCACCATATCATTAAAGGAGATTTTTACCGGAGCAATTTCATTCATGCTTTTTCTTGCCTCAATTGCCTTGTCCATGTTGATTTCCATGGTCAGGTAGAAGTGTGGAGCACCGAACTTGCTCTCTGCCAATCGCTTGGCGATGACTTTTCTCATTTGAGAAACTTTCTCCTCCCTGTAGCTTTCTTGTCCAATAGAAGGTAGGACAGCTGATGAGGAGGCCGCAGCGTCTGGGGCAGCGGTAGGCACAAAATTCTCGACGTCTCGCTTGATGATTCTGCCTCCATCGCCGGATCCGGAAACCTGACGTATGTCAATCCCCTTTTCCTCAGCAATTTTCTTTGCCAAAGGAGAGGCCTTTACTCGCTCACCACTTGAAGCCACAGGGGAAGGCGAAGCCACGCTTCCAGTTGCTTTCGGTTGATCAGCTGATTTATCTTCTTTCTTTTCGGAAGACTCCTGTTTGTTTTCTGAGGCTTGTTCTTCCTTTTGATCCTCTTGTTGAGCAGATTCCTGCTGGTGGGCTTTGAGCAGGGTTTGGTAATCTGCCCCTTTTTCTCCGATAATGGCAATCACCCCGTCAACTGGGACACTATCCCCTTCTTCCACACCGATGTAAAGCAAGTTTCCATCCTCATAGGATTCCAATTCCATGGTAGCTTTATCGGTTTCTACCTCGGCAATGATTTCACCGGATTTCACCTCATCGCCAACTTTTTTGAGCCAAGCCGCAATGGTTCCTTCCTGCATGGTATCGGACATTTTTGGCATGGTCACCAAGGTGGCATTGATCGAGGAGGTGTCAATTTTTTCAGCCGTTTCCTTCTTCTCTTTGCTGGCGGAAGATTTTTCTTCCTGCTGATCAGATTTGGATTCCGCTGGTTGGGATTCTTCTTTCTTTTCATTCCCGGCATCCTCACCATCTTCTTTTAAGAGATGCTTGTACTCCTCTCCCTTTTCTCCGATTACGGCGATGATACCATTGACTGGAACAGCGTCTTTCTCTTCGACACCGATATATAAAAGGACACCTTCGTCATAGGATTCCAACTCCATGGTTGCTTTGTCAGTTTCCACTTCAGCCAAAATATCTCCTGGCTTAACAGCGTCTCCAACTTTTTTCAACCAAGCAGCGATCACCCCTTCTTCCATGGTGTCACTCATTTTAGGCATTCTGATTACTTCGGCCATAGGTTATTGCGCGATTATTCTTGTTTAAAGTGTCCAAAAATAGTTTTTATAAAGTCTTTATTCAAATTTAAAACTAGTATTTTCCCAAGGCTGTTTACCCAGTAGTGATTTAAACTAAACCATGCCTATCCTTACCTCAAGCAACTACCAAAGACCTAAGTGGCTGTTTAATGGACATTTAGAGACTATTTATCCGGCAGTATTTCGTAAAGTAGCACTCATCCAACCCGAAAAAGAACGAATCCTTACTTCGGACAGAGATTTTTTGGAATTGGATTGGTATCGCCAAAAGAGCCAAAAATTAGTCATCATCAGTCATGGCCTAGAAGGCAACAGCACTCGACCCTACATGCTGGGAATGGCCCGGATTTTCTTAAAAAACCAGTTTGACGTGGTGACTTGGAATTACCGGGGCTGTGGAAGTGAACTCAATCATCAACCCATATTCTATCATTCCGGCGCCACCTATGACTTGGATGAGGTGGTCAGACGCAGTTTACAGGATTACGCCGAAATCCACCTGGTCGGATTTAGCCTCGGGGGAAATTTAACCTTAAAATACCTGGGCGAAAAACAAGGCAGCCTCCCGGAGCTAAGAAAAGCGGTAGCCATTTCGGTTCCCCTGGATTTAGCCTCGAGCAGTAAAAAAATTTCTTCCCCCGAAAACAAACTCTACAGCGAGCGATTTTTAAAAACCTTACGGGAAAAAGTGATTCGCAAAGCCCAGCATTTCCCCGATGCGATTCCTGCTCACGAACTCAGAAACATCAAGACCTTAGCTGATTTTGATGATTATTTTACCGGACCGCTTCATGGTTTCCAGGATTCCGAGGACTATTATGCTCAAAATTCATCGCTTTACTTTTTGGATAAAATTCAAATTCCCACCCTTATTTTAAATGCTCAAAATGATCCTTTTCTCAGTAGGGAATGTTTTCCTTCCAAATGGGTTCGTGAGCTTGACTTTGTGTATGCTGAGTATCCGAAATACGGAGGTCACGTGGGCTTTACTTCGGTAAAAAAGGGAGATCCCTACTATTCTGAACGGCGGGCATTTGAATTTATAAGCAGCGATCTCTAACTTCCAGCAAATTATCCTAATTTCTATGTGCGGACGATATTCCCTGAGCAAAAGTAAAATCGAACTTGAGGAGCGGTTTCAGGCTGAAATGCTAGCCGACTTTACCCCCCGGTACAACATTGCCCCTACCCAACTGGTCCCGGTGATCACCTCACAAAGTCCAAAAGGCTTCTCCTTTTTCTACTGGGGAATTACCCCAGACTTTGGAAAAAACAAACCGGTAGCACAAAAACTCATCAATGCCAAAGCCGAAACGGTGAATGAAAAAGTTTCCTTTAAAACTTCCTTTAAGCAGCGCCGATGCCTGGTCCCTGCCGATGGATTTTACGAATGGAAGAGGCTGGGCAAAAAGACCAAAATCCCCTACCGGTTTACCCTGCGGGATGAAGAGCTGTTTTCTTTTGCTGGCATCTGGGAAGAATTTGAAAATGTCACGGGTGAAATCCAACATACCTTTTTGATTCTCACCACCAGTCCAAATCCCGTCGTTTCCGAAATTCACGACCGAATGCCGGTGATCCTGCCTCGGGAGGCTGAAAAAAAATGGCTGGACTCCTACAGTTCAGAATCCGAACTGGTTTCCTTGCTTCAGCCCTACGACCCCGAGCAAATGGCCAGCTTTACGGTTTCCCCCTTGGTCAATTCGGTTCAAAACGATTCACCGGCCATCATCCAAAAAACCTCTCCTATGGATCAACATGGAAATTATACCCTTTTTGGATAAACAATTGCCCGGTATCTTACTTCTGTAGAAATTGGAATGACTTAGACTCGAAAGATAAATTAGTCGCTAATCTTGTTTCTTTTTTAAACCTAAAAAACCGAATAAAAACCCAATGAAAAAATCTAGAATCCTGGGGGTAGGTCACTATGTCCCTGAGCGAGTGGTAAGTAATGAGGAATTAGCCCAACTCATGGACACCAATAATGAGTGGATCGTAGAACGAACCGGTATTCATACCCGGCATTGGTTCACTCCGGGGGTAGACACGGTTACCTCCCTAGCCAAGCAAGCCACCGAACGGGCACTGCAACGAGCTGGAGTTAGCGCCGAAGAAATCGACTTCATCGTGTTTGCTACCATCACCCCAGATTATTTCATACCCGGAAATGGCGTGCTTCTTCAGCGGGAATTGGGATTTGGGGAAATCGGAGCCTTAGACTTGCGAAACGCCTGCTCAGGCTTTATCTACGGCCTTTCTGTTGCCGACCAGTTTATTAAAACCGGGATGTATTCGAAAATCTTGGTGGTGGGGGCAGAAATCCAGTCCTCAGCCTTGGACAAAAGTGATGAAGGGCGCTCCAGCTCGGTAATTTTTGCCGATGGGGCCGGAGCAGTGGTGTTGGGGGCAGTGGAATCGGATCAGCCGGGCATTCTATCCACTCACCTTCATTCCCAGGGCCAGTATGCCGAAGAGCTGTACTGTAAAGATCCCGGCAGTAGCCGAAAAGTCAGGATTTCACAGGAAATGATGGATTCGGGCAGTTTCTTTTTAAAAATGAACGGGAATGCCGTATTTAAACATGCCGTAGTCCGATTTATGGAAGTAATTCAAGAGGCACTCGATCACAACGGACTTGCCCATTCGGATATTGATTTATTGGTACCCCATCAAGCCAATCTCCGAATCAGCCAATACATCCAAGAGAAGCTGAATCTCCCTGACCATAAGGTTTTCAATAATATTATGCACATGGGAAATACCACCGCTGCCACCATTCCCATCGCCTTAAGTGAAGCCTGGGAACAAGGTAAAATCAAGGAGGGTGACCTGATTTGCTTGGCCGCATTTGGTTCAGGATTTACCTGGGCATCTGCCTTGTTACACTGGTAATATGACCATGAAATCCGCCGACCACCTTAACCTGGAGCTTTGGGAAGATGAAGCCCTGATCCGCCAACAAAACCAACTCAAATATCAATTCTGGGAGCTTTTGGGAAAGGTTGGCGATCAGATTGAGCAGCAGGACCTACTAAAAATCCATGCTCGCTCCAAAGGTAAGAAACTTTCCCAAGGCAGTGATTTGATGGGACTACCCTATCAGGTCTTGGATATCGTTCGGGATTTTGATTTGGCTTCCGGACTCAATATCCGAGTGCTCAACTGGTATGGAAAAGGCCTCTACCTGTTGGTGCTGTTGGGAAAAGAGAAATTTGGTTCCCTGGATTTGAAAGGCCTTTCTTTTTTCCAAACCTATTGGGAAAGCCCCTGGGACTATGAACGACTGGTAGAAACGGAGCCGACATCGGCAAAGCAGCCTTGCGAGAAAGAACCTGATTTTCTTCAATGGTGTAAAAAGATTCCTGTTTCCCATTTGGTGACTGAAAATGAAAGCGAATGGGTTTTTCAATTAAAAAAATTGCTGGAGCGGATCAGTCGGCATCTGGGAATCCAAGAGAATTAAGTTATTTTTAAACAGGAATTGTATTCCTTGCGTACATACTTTCGATTGTCAAAAATTTACTAGGCACTTCACGCTCTTTAACCGAGTTGAAGCAAATCTAATCCTATGAGATATATCTTAATTTTCCTTTCCCTCTTCTCCACCTCACTTTTAGCCCAGGAAACAAAACTAGTCAAGCAGTTTAATAAGGACTCTACGTTGATGGCCACTGGACCTTCCATAAATAATGTCCGTCAGGGTCTTTGGAAAATCTACAATCCCAAAACCAACACCCTGCTTTCTGAGGGACTTTACGAGGATGGATTAAAAGATGGCAAATGGACAAGCTATTTTCAAGATGGCAAGAAACAACTGGAAGTGGAATACCGCAAAGGCAACTTATTCGGCAAAGCTGAAATTTACGATGCCGATGGATTTTTGAAGCGGGAGTTGATTTTTCAGGACAGCGTTCTGGTGGGTAAATACCTCGAATATTACGGCAAGACAGGCCAACCCAGTTACGTGGAGCCTGATCAGATTTACATCGAAGGCCAATATACCGATGGACGCAAGGAAGGACAGTGGATTACCTATCATCCCTTCGGAGAAATTTACATCCGCGAGTTCTACAAAAACAACCTCAAAGATGGTCCCTACCTCGAATATGATCCCGATGGCGGCCTGATGACGGAGGCTTTTTACAAGCTCGGAGAGTTGGAGGGAGAGTTTAAGCGCTATTCCTATGGAAATGTCATTCTGGAAGAAGGAATGTATGAGAATGGAAAAAAAGTAGGAGAATGGAAGCGTTATTTTCCGGAAACCAAAATACTGGAAGCTGAGGAATATTACAGTGAAAACGGGAGACCCGATGGCACTTGGAAATATTACTACGAAAACAGAAGACTTGCCCGAGTAGAAAAGTACGAAAATGGAATAGCCGTGGGAACCTGGGAAGAGTATTTCCCCAATAAATCAGTGGCCAAACGAAAAACCTATGAACTTGGAGTTCCAGTTGGTGAGTACGTGGAATTCCATAATAATGGGGAGCCTTCTGTTCAAGGACAATACGAATCCGGAATGAAAACAGGCCTTTGGAAAAGTTACGACCCGGAGGGAACGCTGTATTCCATCGGAGAGTATCGAAATGATTTAAAAACTGGACTGTGGAAGTATTTCAACAAAATAGGGGTTTTAATTGCCGAAGGGGAATACAGCCTGGGGATGGAGAATGGCCAATGGGTGTATTACTATGATGGGGGACAGCTCAAATCGGTAGGCGCCTACAAGCTTGGATTTGAAGATGGAATTTGGGGTTTGTTTTACGACAACAAGCAGCTTACCCAAGAAGAATATTGGGAAAATGGGCGATTGATGAACGTTGGGGACTACCTGAGCTACGATGGCAGCCAAAAACTGGAAAAAGGTTCCCTCAAAGACGGTGAGGGATCTCGAATTACCTATTACATCAACGGCAAAAAAGAATCCGAAGGAAACTACAAAAACGGCAAGGCCGATGGAATTTGGATTTTTTACCATGAAAATGGGCGAAAAGCTTCCGAAGGAAGCATGGTTGACGGCAAAAAAGAGGGTCCTTGGCGGTATTACAATCCGGCTGGAAGATTGGAGGATTTGATCAATTACAAGAATGACGAAATCGTACAAGAAAGTGCATCGACTGTTTTTCAATTTTAAACTTTCTATTCTAGGCTGAGTTGTACTAAAAAAGCTCCTATGTTTGGTCTATTCAAAAAGAAATCCGAAAAAGAAAAATTGCAGGAAAAATACAGCAAAATGCTTTCCGAAGCGCACAAACTCTCCCATTCAAACCGCACGGCCGCAGATAAACTGATGGCGGAGGCCGAGGAGATCGCCAAAAAAATAGAGAAACTGTAAGCAGCTATTTCTTACCCATAGAAACATTATTAACATACATTTATTTGTATTTGAGATAAATATTCTTATCTTAACCTTCCTTTTAAACAGTTCTGTAGTATTTTCTGTATTAGAAAATTCAAATTTTAAGGGTGATTGAGCTACGGAATCGGTTTGAAATTTTTAGGTCCGGGTTTCTCCGGGCCTTTTTTTGTTCGTGCAGTCCTCCCCTTAGGTTCTGGAATAATCATCGGATAGCCGAACAATATCCGACTCATCAGAGGGGTGAGTGGGATCGGTGTGCATCCAAATTTCAGCTACCACTCCCCAATTATCCAGCCCTACCAACCGATGCCGTTCGCCTTGGGAAAGAGAAACGATTTGATGAATCTGCATGGATTCCTGTTTTCCTTCTGCATCGGTTTGACTGCGAACAATTCCGGCTTTTCCCGCAATTAAATTCCAAAGCTCAGCCCTGCGATGATGGTACTGCCAGGAGAGTCGTGCCCCCGGAGAAACCACTAAAATCTTTGGGCTTAATTTCATGTCCAATTGTTGGGCAGTCAGATTCACTTCCTCAAAAAAAGTGCTCGCAAAGGATTTGATTTGATTTTCATCGATGACAAAAAAGCCTCCCCAAGGCCGCTCAAAATCCCGGTTGAGGATGCTTAATCCCAAACCCTTTAAAAATCCCTCAACTTGATTGGATACTTCCCACTTGGGACTTTGCGGCGTTAGATTTAGTAAACTCATGATTTTTAAGAGGTTAAAAGAAAAAAGAATGGATAGAAAAGCAAATTGGGAATTTTGAATCTTTTTACCAAAAGCAGGGACCAAAAGAAATAAATTGGATTAATGTTGAAAATTTACTGCTTGTTTTTCAATTTTTTTCTAAAAGTATTTTTTGAAACGTAAAAAATACCGTATTTCAGGGATATCTTAACGCCATGAACCTAATAAACCCAAATGCTGTCATCGATAAGATGGACGGTGTTGTCGAAATCAAAAGCTACATCAACAAGATTAAGATCATTAAAAATCTTTATCTCAAAGGGGCTAACACTGCCAGTGAAATTTGCAATGAAGTAGGCATTTCCCTTCCCACTGTCAATTCCTTACTCAATGACCTCATGAGTTCAGGGGAAGTAATTAAGCACGGCCGTGCCGAATCTCAAGGGGGGAGAAAGCCGGACCTCTACCGGCTGGCAGAGGATGCCTTTTATGTGCTCTCGGTTGACCTCTCCAAATTTACCATGAATATCGCCCTGTATTCCTGTAATCACACCCAAGCCGTACCCAAAGAGAGCTTCAAGGTCACCCTCAACAACGAAAAGGAAACCTTCGACCGAATCTGTGACCTGATGGATCAATACATCAGATCTTCTGGGATCCCCAACGAGAAAATCATTGCCATCGGCATTTCCATGCCCGGATTGGTGGACTCCGTGGGTGGAGTCAACTACACCTATTTTAGATTCGGGAAAAAGACCCTTCTTGAAAATTTTGAATCCCGATTTGAAAAGAAAATATTTCTGGAAAACGATGCCCGGGCGATGACCCTAGCCGAGTTTAAATTTGGTTCGGAACATTCCCATAAAAATGTCCTCGGGGTATTTGTGGGCTGGGGAATCGGGCTTGGAATCATCATTGATGGAAAAATCTACCAAGGTGCTTCCGGTTTCGCCGGAGAATTTTCCCATTCTCCGATTTTCGAATCCCGGGATGTAACCTGTGCCTGTGGAAAAAAAGGATGCCTGGAAGCGGTTGCCTCCGGGACCGCGATTGTTAAAATGGCTGAGGCTGCCATCCTTTTGGACAAAGACAGTATCCTGGCCAGAATGGTCCGTGATCATCAGGGAGAGTTGGAGCCCGGAATCGTGGTGGAAGCGGCTTTGGCTGGAGATCAGCGAGCCATCACCATTCTTTCGGAAGCGGGCTTGGACTTAGGCCGAGGAATTTCTATCTTAATCCAACTGCTCAATCCCGAACTGATTATCATCGGAGGGTCAGTTGCAGAGGCCAATCAATACTTAATCACACCTATACAGCAAGCCCTTAACATCTACAGCATGGCCAAGTCCCGTGAAAAATCTAAGTTGGCCTTGTATAAATTAGGTGAGGATGTCGGCTTAATGGGTGGCATGGCTGTGGTAAACGAGCAGTTATTCGATGATGTGATCAGCAGACTGGGTTAAATTTAATTGTCATGTTCTTCTTCTGTGAAAATCGATTGAATCAGGTCTCCCTCCTATGGGCATTCCTGCTGATTTTTCCTTTGAATGAAGGACTTTCCCAAGAGAATTTTGAGGCAAAATTCCTCCCGCTCAAATCCAAAAAAGCCGGGATATCCTTTAAAAATCAACTCACCGAAGACCAGGTCAACAATATCCTGAGATACGAATATTTCTACAATGGCGGGGGTGTGGCCGTAGGTGATTTGAATAAGGATGGCCTGGATGATATTTTTTTTACCGGCAACATGGTCCCCAATCAACTCTATAAGAATTTGGGAAACCTGCAATTTGAAAATGTAACCAAATCGGCTAAGATAAAGGGAAAGGCAGCCTGGACGACAGGAGTCAGCATGGCCGATGTGAACGCAGACGGACTGTTGGATATTTACGTATGCTATTCTGGAAAAGGGACACCGGAAGACCGCAAAAACGAACTTTGGATCAATGAAGGGGATTTCAGCTTTAGCGAGCAAGCTGAAGCCTATGGAATTGCGGATCCTTCCAATAGCACCCAAGGCCTATTTTTTGATTTTGACCGAGATGGGGATTTGGACCTTTACCTTTTAAACCATCACATCGAGGTGATCAATGAATTGGAATTTGATGAAGCCAAATCCATCAGACATCCCTTTGCCGGAGACAAGCTTTACCGCAATGATCAGGGAAAATTTACCGATATCAGTACTGAGGCAGGGATCAAAGGCTCTGCCTTGGGTTTTGGACTGGGCGTGATCGCCTCAGACATCAACGGGGACGGTTGGCTGGATCTGCTGGTCACCAATGATTACATCGAGCCGGATTACGTATACATCAATCAGCAGGATGGAACATTTTCGGATCAACTGGAATCCCACCTCAATCATATTTCCCATTTTTCAATGGGAGCCGATATTGCTGACATCAATAATGACGGGCTTCAGGACATCTTTACCCTGGACATGCTTCCTGAGGACAATACGCGTCAAAAACTACTCTATGGCCCCGAAAATTACGAGCAGTATGCCCTGATGATTCGAAAAGGATTTTACCATCAGAATATGCGAAACATGCTTCACCTGAATCTGGGAGAAGGGAATTTTTCTGAAATCGGACAACTTACCGGGATTTCCAATACCGATTGGTCTTGGGCGGCCCTATTCTTTGATGCCACCAATGATGGGTTCAAGGACCTTTTTGTCAGCAATGGCTATTACCGGGATTACACCAACCGGGACTTTCTCAAGTACAAAGGCGATTATTATTTCAAGCAGGCAGTGGCCAATCAGACCGCAGACACCCTTCATTTGGTCACCTCGATGAGTTCCACACCGGTACACAATTACTTTTTTGAAAACCGGGGGGATCTGCAGTTTCAGGATCAAAGTCTAAATTGGGGATTCGAAAAACCGGGCTTCTCCAGCGGTGCCGCCTATTCGGATTTGGATCATGACGGAGACCTGGATTTGGTAGTCAACCACCTGAATGAAACGGCCGGCATTTATGAAAATACAGGAAAGAAAGGGAATTGGATTCAAGTAAAGCTGGAGGGACCCGATAAAAATCCTTTTGCCATTGGCAGCAGAGTGGAGCTATTCAGCCCAAATTTAAAACAGGTTCAGGAACTGCAACCGGTTCGGGGCTTTCAATCCTCGAGTACCCACACGCTTCATTTTGGCTTGGGAGAAAACAAGGCAATCGATTCCATTCGAGTCACCTGGCCTGACCAAAGCACTTCATCAGTTAACTCCATTCCCGTCAATGAGAGAATTACCATCACCTACAGGAATACCTCAAAACAGCCATCCCTAGAAAAAATCCCCGACCCCATCTTTAAGAAGTCCTCGAAACTTCCGCCTTTTCTTCCAGAAAATTCGGGCTTTAACGATTTCAAAAGGCAACCGTTGATGATCACCATGCCCTCTGCCATCAGCCCGGTGTTGGCAAAAGGGGATTTGAATCAGGACGGAATTCCAGAGATTTTCATCGGGGGAACCAAAGATCAGGCCGCACAGATTTTTTCATTTGATGGAAAAAACT
The DNA here is from genome assembly GCF_024305035.1 of Algoriphagus sp. Classification (GTDB taxonomy): domain Bacteria; phylum Bacteroidota; class Bacteroidia; order Cytophagales; family Cyclobacteriaceae; genus Algoriphagus. The sequence goes on along the minus strand of NZ_JAMWZB010000041.1, from coordinate 5,915 downwards.
GGACCCTCTATTCCGGATTTTCAAGTTCCGATGAATTCACTGATGCTGTAGCCCTTGTGGAAGATTTCAATGGCGATGGAGCTGCCGATTTATTTATCGGAAGTGGGGGCTATCACGACTACCTCAGATCAGATGCCGCCCTGGTGGATAGACTCTACCTCAACGATGGAAAAGGAAAACTTAGCCGATCAACAAGATTTCCAGACTACACGATCAGTACCGGAACCGCGATCAGTCTAGACATCAATCAAGACGGGGCTCCGGATCTTTTCGTGGGCGGAAAAATCATTCCCGGCCGCTATCCCCAAACCCCGGAAAGTAAAATCCTAATCAATGATGGGCAAGGCCAATTTTCCGATCAGACCGACCGGTACCTGAGCGATTCCAAGCTGGGCATGATCAGCTCAGCCCTAAGTCAGGACCTTAATGCGGACGGTTTTCCGGATTTGATTCTTGCCGGAGAATTCATGCCCATCACCGCCTTGATCAACCAAAAAGGTGAATCCTTTGTCGATCATACCCCACACTACTTTCCACAGCCGCTGAGCGGATGGTGGTCAGCGCTCAGCCAAGCAGATCTGGATGGAGACGGAGATTTGGATTTGATTGCCGGTAATTTTGGAGAAAACAGCCAATTTGAAGTCAATGAGGAAAAGAAACTTCGCCTTTTTTCCGCCGACTTTGATCAAAACGGATCCATTGATCCTATCCTCGAATGCTACATTGGGGATGGGTACTATCCCTTTGCCAGCAGGGATGAGTTGCTCGATCAAATGGTGAGCATGAGAAGCAAATTCACCGATTATGAATCCTATTCCAAGGCCAAAATTTCTGATTTATTCAGCCAAAAGGAACTGGATCAAGCCCAGTACTTGGAGGCAAATACCTTAAGCTCCTACTATTTCGAACAAACGCCCGAGGGATTTAAGCCCCATAAATTACCCAGGTTGGCTCAAGCTTTTCCAATCTATGCCATCCAAATCACAGACCTCAATCAGGATGGAAATTTAGATTTGATTTTGGGAGGAAACAACCGGCAAAGTCGGATTCGGGTGGGGAATCTAGATGCGGGATTGGGATTGGTCTTACAAGGAAATTCAAAAGGTGGCTTTGAGGCCCTTACGCCAAAACAGACCGGGATCCGCATCAAAGGGGATATTAAATCCCTGCTGGAATTTTCCCTAGGAGAAAAGAACTTTATCTTAGTTGGCGTTCATGGTCAAAGTTTAGAACTTTATGAACATGTGGAAAAATAACCTCAACGCTGTACGGTTGCTCCTACTCATGCTGGGGATGAGCTTGAATGTTTTCGCTGCCGATAAAAAAGCACCCAACTGGCCTAAAATCTATTCTGATCACTTATTTCAGTTGACCGAAGTGATGGTCACCGATGTGGCCAGCCCTCCCGTGGCAGCACGGATCTATGCCTATGCGGCCTTGAGTTCTTATCTTTTGATGGAAAGTGAAGGGGCAGTTTTTGAGCGGCAAAAAATTCCCGTTAGCGGGCCTTTTACCCGAACAGCTTCAGGCATCCCATCCCCGGAATTTGCGGCTGTCTACGCCATGCTTTTGGTGGGCGAAAAGCTCATGCCTTCCGGTTATTTGCTGCAGGAAAAACAAGAAAATTGGATTGATCAGGGGATCAAACTGAAAATTATAAAAAGAGGGGAAGTCAATGCCCATGTGCAAAAGGCCCAGCAAATCGCTTCGGAGGTTTTAGCCCTAGCAGGCAAAGACGGTTACAAGGAGCTCACGGCTTTAAATCGCTATACTCCAAAAGAGGGCCCGGGGAACTGGTACCCCACTCCACCGGCCTATATAGCGGCCGTAGAGCCTGAATGGAAAACGATGAAGCCATTTTTTATCCAAGAGCTCGATCAGTTTGACCCCGAGCCAATGGCTGAGTTTGACTTAGCCAAGGGAAGCTCCTTTCAACGCCAACTTCAGGAAGTCTATGAAGTGGGAAAAAACCTAAGTGAAGAACAAAAGCTAATTGCCAATTTTTGGGATTGCAATCCATTTAAAGTCACCTATTCGGGTCACATGGCCATGGGAGTCAAAAAAATCTCTCCCGGAGGACATTGGATGGGCATCACCGGAATCGCTGCCCAAAAAGCCCAACTCAATTTTCAAGAAACCGCCTACATTCATGCCCTGGTCGGAATGACCCTTCACGATGCTTTTATTTCCTGCTGGAAAGCCAAATACGAGACCAATCGCATTCGACCCGAAACCGTGATCAACCGAACCCTGAATCAGCGATGGAAACCCTTGCTTCAAACTCCTCCTTTTCCGGAATATACCTCCGGGCATTCGGTCATTTCTCAGGCCTCAGCTGTGATTCTCAGCTCCTACTTTGGGAATAATTTTTCGTTTTTGGATACCTCAGAAGTCTATTTTGGGTTGCCGGAGCGTCAATTTGACTCCTTCTTTCAGGCCTCCTCTGAGGCGGCTATTTCCCGGCTCTACGGAGGAATTCACTTCCGTGATGCCATTGAGGAGGGGTTAAAACAAGGAGATAAAATCGCAAAAATGATTCTGGACAAGTTGAAAATACAGGCTCAAACCGGTTCCTATGGCCAATAACCCATTCCTCCCATTGAAAAACTCCGTATTCGCTTTAGCGCTTTTGGTAATCCTTCTTTCCTGCACCAAAAAAAAAGAATCAAGCGCGGAGAAAACCGCCTCTCCTCCCAATATTATCCTGGTTTTTGCCGATGACCTGGGATACGGAGATCTGGGAGCTTATGGGGCCAAGGAATGGAAAACCCCTCACCTGGACCAGCTGGCAGAAGACGGTGTTAAATTCACACAGTTTTACGTTCCTCATGCGGTATGTACGGCCTCTCGGGCTGCCTTGCTCACCGGAACTTATGCGAATCGACTTGAGCTTTTTGGGGCTTTGGACCACACGGCCAACCATGGCTTAAACCCCAAAGAAACCACCATTGCCGAACTACTCAAAACCAAAGGCTACGCCACAGGAATGGTTGGCAAATGGCACTTGGGTCATTTGAAAGAATTCCTTCCCACCCGGCAGGGATTTGATTCGTATTTTGGCCTACCCTACTCCAATGATATGTGGCCCCATCATCCGGAAGCCAAGGAATATTATCCGCCCCTTCCCTTGATGGAAAATGAAGAAACCATCGAAATCTTAGACCAGCAGCATCAGCTGACTACTCAATACACCGAACGGGCCTTGGATTTTATTGATCAAAACAAAGAAACCCCATTTTTCCTTTACCTGGCCCATTCCATGCCTCATGTGCCACTTTACGTTTCTGAAAAATTTAAGGGAAAAAGCCAGCAGGGACTTTATGGAGATGTGATGATGGAAATCGACTGGTCAATGGGAGAAATCCGAAAGAAATTAAAAGCCCTTGAACTTGAAGAAAACACCTTAATCATCTTTACCTCCGATAACGGACCCTGGCTTTCATATGGTGGCCATGCCGGACAAACCGCAGGACTCAAGGAGGGCAAAGGAACTTCTTGGGAAGGAGGAATCCGAGTTCCTGCCATCATGACTTGGCCTGGGGTAATTCCGGCTGGATCGATTCAAGAACAAGCGGCGATGACCATCGATATATTACCCACCTTGGCGCACATCACCCAGGCTGCTCTTCCCGATTTACCCATTGATGGACGAAATATCTGGCCTTTGACTCAAGGAGAAACCCTAGCTCATCAGCCTTATTATGCCTACTACAATCAAAATGAGCTTCAGGCAGTCATTTTTGGAAAATGGAAGTTGGTTTTCCCTCATCGATACCGCACCCTTCCTGAACATACCCCCTTACGAAATGACGGCATTCCGGTCAAATATGATCACATCAATTTGACCGAACCCATGCTTTTTAACCTAGTCACCGATCCATTTGAAAAGACTAATGTGGCTGATATTCATCCGGATATGTATGATAAGCTGACTGGATTCGCTGAACTGGCCCGACAGGATATGGGCGATGCGCTGACTAATCGAAGCGGCACCGGTAATCGGAAAGCCGGGAAAATCGAGGACCGTTGAGCAAAAGAAAAACCGGAGCCGATTTAAAAAATTATTCGGGTCAAATTAGGTGAAGTCGGGACGCTTATCGTTTGAAAAAAAGGATATCAGACGGCATGGAGACACTTGATGCATGTTGTGTTTAGGTATAATTTTTTTCCTTTCAAGAAGAAAAAAATGGAATGCAAGTTTAAGAAAAACGAGGGTTTTGAAATTATTCCAGTTTTCAGGTTTTTCAACATCGGATCCTCGTATCCATTCATGAAATTGATCCCATCGAATGAAATTGGATAAGCATTGGAAAAAATCACATTCCAATCGGAGAAACCTATAGTGAATATTTCTTCAGAATTTCCGGGATTTAAAATATGAATAAAGGGATGGGTAAGCCCCCCCCCTTTTCTCCAAGTGTTTGATTCGCCCAAAGCGCTATTCAAAGCCTTCTTCCCCATGGACAAGAAGCGGGTTTAGATCTCCTCTTGACCGGGAACGCATCCCAGTGGCAATGAAAATTCATTCCATCACCCTGGGCGGGACGGGATAGGGAGAGAAAACTAAAGGTCAGTTGAGGTTTTCAGAGCGCTGAAGATTTTCTCACAAATCATATTTTACGGTGAGTATACCATACCTGGGCTGAACCAAATAGGAAAATGTACTAATTAAGTTCTCATTGAAGCTATCCCTTTGAATGAAATCGGTATTTAACATATTCCACATAGAAATCCGGAACTCCCAGGGACTTTTATTGCCCTGATAACCGAGAAAAGCATTAAAAAACTCAAAATCACTCCGGGTTCCGCTTGCTTGATTAAGGTAGGAGTTATAGGTGTAATCAGCATTTAAGGTTAAGCCTTTATAGATGTCCAGGTCAATTTCCAAGGTGGGACTGTGCGTGGAGAAGGTAGATGAAAGTTCGCCGGAATTGTAGGTGTTGGTGGTCAAGGCATAGCCCAAGTCCACTTCCAATACCTTGAAAAAAGTGGAAGTGATTTTAACGTCATAGCTTTGGGAAAACTGCTCATTCCGACTCGGTTTTTGATCCAAAATCAGATGAGTGGAAAAGGCATTCCAGTTTCCTCCTGCAGCAATTTTAAAGCGACTGTAGCGTTTGTCCATCCTCAAAGATCCGTTCAGGCTTTCATTGACAGGTTCCACGTTCAAAACAGAAAGCAATCTATTGATCCCCGCAAAATCAGTGGTGGTGATGATCTCATTTCGTTTCCGTTGCCAGTTCACATTGCCAACTAAATTCAATCCGGAAAACAGGTCGAAATGGCTATAATTCAAGGCATGATTGTAAAATAGCCCATTATCGAGCAGTGGATTTCCTTGAAAAATCGCGTTGTAATCCTGTAGCACCAACCCTTGAGCTAACTTTTGGACGTCCATAAAATTAGCTTCTGTCTGAAAACGATACGTGAACGATTTGGTGGATTTCAAGTCCCACTTGGCATAAAATCCGGGCAGAGCCAATACCTTTTGATGCCTTAACTCCCGTTCAAATTGGCTATCCTGCCAAGCATAGCGATGGAGGAAAATAGACGGGCTAAGGATGAGCTTTTTCCATTTCGTTTTATAGGTTATCCCTAAATAGACATCCTGGAATCCAAACACCGCATCATTTTCAAATTCGGAATAAGACTGGCTTGACCCCACTTGATCTAAGCGACCCACCAGACTTTGGCTGCTGTTTTGGTAGCCCAATGACCCATTCAAATGGTTGGTGGCATTGAGTATTTGATAATAGTTAAAAGCTCCTTCCAGGGATTGCCCGTGGATTTCTTGCTGTTGAACAAAACGGTAGCTTTCTTGATCAAGTACAGGAAATAATCCCACAAAGGGTTTCAAATTTGTCGTCAGATCATAAAGAGGATCCTGGAATTGTTTTTCCCAGTTACCCTCTAGG
>NZ_JAMWZB010000040.1:9811-34417 GCF_024305035.1 Algoriphagus sp. | reverse complement strand
ACCGATTAGTTCTCGCCTCAATTTACCCATACGTGCAGTAGACCGGATACACATAAAATTTTTTTTAAAAGTCAATTTTTGTACATTTTGGGTGTGTATAAAATTGTTTGAAATCAATGACTAAAGCCAATTTTTCCAATGCCGTTTGTCTTGAAAAAGAGATCCAGTGGTTTCAGGAGCTATTAATTCTTCGAGGTAAAATTACCTTTGAACAGAGCCAAACCGAAGCTGAAATTGATAAACTCCATTTGCCGGATTTTTCGGATTCCGATTCGGTTTATGGCAAATTAGTTAGGCGGCATCAAATGGGTTTACCCGAGCGCCTGGTTTTGCTTTTGGCTTTGATGCCTCATATCAAACCTCATTTATTGGATATTCTGCATATCAAAAATCAAACTTACGATGTGCCTTTTACTGAGTTTGGAGGGGTTAAAGGGGAAAAACACCGGGGTTTTTTACCCACGGGAGAGACCGCGGTTTTTTTATTGGCAGGGTCAAATTTGGAAAAACGTTTTGAATTGATTCGTTTGTTTGACCCTTCCCATTACTTTCACCGGGAGGGTATTCTTACCCTGGAGCAGCAGTCCCGTGATGAACCCTTTCTCAGCGGTGTTTTAAAAATCTCAAAAGAATACCTGAGCTTGTTGACCACAGGGGAGGGGTATAAACCGGATTTCGATCTGGACTTCCCTGCTAAGCGAATTATTACCGATCAGGAATGGTCTGATCTGGTCATCAATGAGGAGGTTTTACAGGGAATAGCTGAAATAAAAAACTGGTTGATGCATGGTCAGCGATTGAAACGCGACTTTAAATTCGGAAGAAGGATTAAGCCCGGATTTCGGGCCTTGTTTACCGGACCTCCTGGAACAGGAAAAACGTTGACCGCCACCTTGCTTGGAAAAGCCTGTGACCTGGATGTTTATCGCATTGATCTTTCTCAGGTGGTTTCCAAGTACATCGGGGAAACTGAAAAGAACCTTTCCCGGATATTTGATAGGGCAGACCATAAAGATTGGATCCTGTTTTTTGATGAGGCAGATGCCATTTTTGGAAAGCGGACTCAGGTCTCTGATTCCCATGATCGCTATGCCAATCAGGAGGTTTCTTATTTACTTCAGCGGGTGGAGGATTTCAATGGATTGGTCATCCTTTGTTCCAATTACAAAAACAACATTGATGAGGCCTTTTTTAGAAGGTTTCAGCTGGTGGTAGATTTTACGCTCCCCGATTATTACCAGCGTTTGAAAATCTGGGAAACGGCCTTATTGGATGAATTTACCTACGATACGGATATCGATTTAAAAGAGCTGGCTGAAAAGCATGAGCTAAGTGCGGCTACCATCATCAATGTTCTACACTTTTGTTTGCTAAAATCCCTGGAGCGGGAAGAAAAAATCATTCGCTCAAAAGATATCGTTCAGGCCCTACGATTGGAGCGAATCAAAGAAGGCAAAAGTATCGTTAGTTAAAAATACAAGGATTCTTTGGCTAGGAATCCGCTTCATCAGGCTTCTTTTTTTAAGATATACTCCACGATAATATCCTCATTTTTTGTTCCCTTCTCCTTTTGAAGTTCTTCAACCAATTTTCTGAGCGCTTGATTTTCGGTATTCATGCGTTCGGTTTGACTTTGGGTTTCCAGCTTTTCTTTTTTGAATTTCAAGAGCTCCTGTTCTAAAATTAAAATTTGTTCGGTCTTTTTTTCCAGCTCTGTTTGCAGCAGTTTTTTTTCAAAATTCAGTTGTTCCACATTTTTTTGAAGAAAAATTTCCTTTCGGTCAAAATAGTTTTTTAGGACAAAAAAGAGGATGAAAGGAAGGATTAGGAGGATTAAGAGCAGTAAACTGTCCATATTTTAGTTTTCAGAGTTACCAAATAATTATACCTTATATGTAGTATTACTAATTATTTTATTTGGGGTAATTTGTAATTACCAATTTTTTTCTAATTTAAGGAAACTTTAAGATAAATTTTCAAGACCTGATTTTTTGGTGTTGGATTTTTCTACCCCATTTAATCTTTGAGTTGTCATGATCGATACTTTAATGGCTCATATTCGAGAGCTTTTAAATCAAAATTTTAAAAATCAGTACGGAATTACCGACAACAAAGTCGTGGTGTCATCCCTGTTGGATAATTCCGGGTCTATTCCTGTGGAATTGGAAGATCGTATTGTATGTTTCTTGTTGTCTGTGGAAGAAGAAACTGCCTTAAAAAACAAATCCTCCCGGCAAATGGGCTCAGGTTCTGGGTTTTTGGATAAATCTTCCCCGCTATTTTTAAATATTCATCTGGTTTTTTGCGCCAATTTTAAAAGCAAAAACTACCTGGAGGGCTTGAATTATATCTCCCAAATTCTAAGTTTTTTTCAGCATCAGCGGGTCATGAGTGCGGGTGCTATACCCGGTATATCCAAAAGAGTGGAAAAAGTCACCTTTGAACTGTGCAATTTATCCTATGATAACATCAGCCAAGTTTGGTCTGCCATAGGTTCCAAATTACTACCTTCAGTCATTTACAAGGTGGGATTGGTGGTCTTTGATGAAACGCCAGTGAAAGGAATTACTCCGGCGATTTCTTCTACAGGTTCAGAAAATTCAAACTAAAATGAACCAGCAATTCTTTCACATCGCCACCCTGGGTTTCTCTCATGAGTACACAGGAGATTCCTATTATGATGGATTTTCTTTTGCCCCTACTGCTGAGACCAAAATACTGGCTAAAAATCTGAATTTAATCCTTAAACCGACAGTAGGTGGAATAGCTGTTTTTTCAGGGGATCCTGAATTATTGGCAGAGGAAGAACGGGAGCTAAATTTGGATTTATTTTCAACAAACCCCTTGTTTTACAATTTCACAGATTTTGGTCGGGAATTCAGGCCTGATATGCATGTTTTTTTCTTCGCTCTTCAGGAAGGAAAGCAGCTGTTGCATGCTGGGGACACGGTGTCAGTTAATAATAGTTTGACCGTCCTTCGAAGGGAGGCTTTTCAGGATTTGTTGACTAAGGTTCAGCAAGACAAGATCCAGCTGTTGGACAGGGAAGAATTAGAGATTCCTTCGAATCAGGTTCACAGGTTTCTTGCTGATCCTGAAGCCAGGGTATTTTATGGAATTGAGAAGGGGGAAAGGAAGGGGTTTTTTAAACCTTCCACGAAAATGGAAAAAACTCCATTTGCCAGAATGATTCTATCCTGTAGTCAACTTCATAAAGGATTTATTCAAACTCAAACTCCAAGCCTTTACTCTGTACGCTTTAAAACAAAGCAAACGCGGTGGAAATACATCCTCTCTGATAAGGCATACGACAAGTTTAATGATCTGAAAATAATCGATGCGCAAAACAGTGATATTCATTTCAGGGAAACTGAATTTGAAATTCAGGACAGCTGGAAAGTCCGAAGTTTTGAATCTGAAGCAGTACTTCCCTTTCAAGTGGATGGATGGCCAAAATTTCAATTGGTAGAGCAATCCAATGGCGGGCAGGTATTCAAGGTGGTGATCAAACAATTGCCCAAGGCAAGTCCGGAAGGTTTGTCCAGAAGCACAATCAATGATGACGTATTAGTTACACACATTTTTATATAACCAATTTCTCACTTTAACAAAACAAACACTTATGGCACAAAACCTCATGACTCCCGGAGTTTACATTGAAGAAAAAAATGCATTCCCGGGCTCGGTTGTAGAAGTAGCTACCGCTATACCTGCTTTTATCGGGTATACGGAACGGGCTTCCAAAAATGGGAAATCCTTAGTGAATAAACCCACGCGGATTACCTCTTTTGCGGACTACATGGAATTATTCGGAGGGGCATTTAGTCCCAAATTTACCCTTGCAGATTCTCAGGATGGAGACAGGAATCTGGTCACCATCGGGGGAAGTGATAAGTCTATCAAGTACAAGGACAATCATTTGGTCTACCTGTTTAACAGCCTTCGCCTGTTCTTCTCCAATGGAGGAGGAACTTGCTACATCGTTTCGGTGGGCACTTATGGTGGTAAGGATGGAATCGAAATCAAAAAGGATGATCTTTTGGGAACCGGAAAGGATGCCAACGGAAAACCGGTGGAAGGTGGACTTTTAAAACTGGTTAAGGAATTGGAGCCCACCATGGTGGTGATTCCTGATGCAGTTGCTTTAGGCGAGGAAGCCTATGAGGTTTATAAGCAAATGTTGGCCCACTGCGCTAAAATGCAAAACAGAGTAGCTATTCTGGATGTCTATGATGGATATAATAGCAGAGAGGATGGGGAAGAGGACAATATTAAAGTATTCAGGGAAAAAATCGGGACCGAATACCTCAGCTATGCTGCTGCGTATTATCCCTGGTTGGAAACCAATGTGGTCCAAAAGGGCGAAATCACCTTTAAAAATCTGGATGAGTCGGTAGCACTGGCTGAAATTTTACCCGAAGCAAGGGCGAAAAGTTTGGTGGAGGCCTTTCCAAAATCAGAAGATGAGTTTAAGGAAAAATTGAAGGCCGATCGACCGGATATCTCTGAAGAAGATCTAGCCGATGTTCTGCCCGGTTACATTAAAAACAAGGAAAGCAATCATCATTTGGGATTGTTGGCCACCAGTCCTACCTATTCAGCCCTGTTGGATGAAATTCGTGCGGTAATGAATTTATTGCCTGCTGCACCGGCTATGGCAGGGATCTTTACCATGGTGGATAATAGCAGAGGAGTATGGAAATCCCCGGCAAACGTAGGCTTGAATTCAGTGGTCAAACCAGCAGTCAACATTACTCATGATCAGCAGGAAGACTTGAATGTGAATGCCCTTTCAGGAAAATCAATCAATGCGATACGAACCTTCCCCGGAGTCGGTACCCTGGTTTGGGGAGGCAGAACCCTGGACGGGAACAGTTTGGATTGGAGATACATCAACGTCCGAAGAACCATGATTATGCTCGAGCAATCCATCAAGTTGGCTTTGCGTGCGTATGTTTTTGAACCCAATGATGCCAATACCTGGGTGACGGTAAAAAGTTTGATTTCGAATTTCTTGGTGGAAAAATGGAAGCAAGGAGCTTTGGCAGGTGCAAGCCCAGAGGATGCCTTTGACGTGCAGATTGGGCTGGGTACTACCATGACCGCTTTGGATATTTTGGAGGGTAAAATGCTGATTACAGTCAAATTGGCTATTGTAAGACCTGCAGAATTCATCGTGGTTACCTTCGAACAGCAAATGCAGAAATCTTAATCAATCCAACTAACTAATCTAATATTCTTAAACACATTAAATTTTAAAAAATTATGGCAGGAGAAGCACAAGACAGCAATTGGCCATTACCCAAGTTTTACTTTTCAGTAGACTGGGGTAGTACAACCGATATTCCGTTTCAGGAGGTCAGTGGCCTTGAAATCGAAGCGCAACCTATAGAGTACAGGCATGGAAACAGCCCTGTTTTTTCGACTATCAATATGCCTGGAATAATCAAAAACAGTCAGGTAACCATGAAAAAAGGGGTATTTGTCAATGACAACGCGTTCTGGGATTGGTATAATAAAATTAAAATGAATACCATCGAACGCCAGAATGTGGTCATTAAATTATTGGATGAATCAGGAGCACCGACCATGACCTGGACACTCAATAATGCCTGGCCAACCAAAATCACTTCCACAGACATGAAGTCTGATGCCAATGAAGTGGCCGTGGAATCCATTGTGATTTCTCATGAAGGATTGACCATTGCCAACGGATAATCAGCATGGGTGAAACCAGTTTCTTTCAGACGGGGTATGCCCCGCCCACTGCTTTTTATTTCAAGGTAAAATTCCCGGATTTTCCTGAAATGGATTGTAGTTTTCAGGAAGTCTCCGGCCTGAAAGTAACAGTGAAGGTTACCGAAAAAATGGAGGGGGGGGATAATAGCTTCGTGCATTATCTGCCTTCTCCTCCTCAATATTCGAATTTGGTTTTGAAAAGATGTCTGCTTCAAAATTCGCGTCTGGATGATTGGTGCAGGGATGCTTTGGAGCAGTTTAAATTCAAGCCGCTTGATTTACAGGTTATTCTCCTTGGGGCTGAAGCCACTCCTTTAGCATCGTGGTCGGTATATAAGGCTATTCCTTTATCTTGGGAACTTTCCGCCTTGGGGAGTACAAAAAACGAATTGGCTTTGGAGACTTTAACCTTAAAATACAAACATTTTAAAAAGGACAGTTGAGATGACCCTAATAATTAGGCAATTAGTCATAAGAGGAGAAGTGGTAGAGGATACCGCTAGATATGGAGGTGAACAACCGCTCAACCTCGAACAGGTTAAGGAGCTGATTGATGCGGCTAAAAAAGAGATGGAGCGCGAGTATCAGGAGAAAATCTCCCAGATGCTGGACTATTCAGTTTCTCGTTGATGATGGAATCTGGAAAACTGACCAAAATGAAATTAGTGGCTTATAAAAAGCCTGATTTCTCAGACAAAGTGGGGGAGTATGATGTATTGGTTAATCCTGATAAATACAGTGATAAATCAGAACTGAATTACAGTACCAACTCCTCTCCACAGGGAACCTCTGCCGAAACGGTCAAATTCAGGGGGGCTGGTTCCAAGCTTTTTACAATGGATTTCTTTTTTGATAGCACGGGAGTACTTTCCACCCAGCCTGTGGATGATCAGATTGAGGAGTTGAAAGAATTAATCTACGCCTACAATGGGGATATCCATGAGCCCAATTATGTGAAAATCCTCTGGGGGACCCAATCCCTGTTTGAAGGCAGGTTAAAAGAATGGGATGTATTATATTCCATGATGGATTTGAACGGTACGCCTTTGAGGGCAGAAATCAAGGCGGTTTTTATCGGATCGGTATCGGCTAAAAAGAAATCCCTTGAGGAGGGTAGAAATTCCTCAGATTTAACCCATATCCGAATGGTAAAAGCTGGAGACACCCTGCCGGGCATGTGTTTTAAAATTTACGGAGATAGCAAATACTATTTGCAGGTAGCTGAATTTAACTCCCTGGATCAGATTCGTTCCATCCGCCCAGGGGATCAGCTTGTTTTTCCACCTTTAGTTTAGTTGTAGCACGTATGGCAGAGGTTTTAAAAGAAAACGATTTACCGGTTTCCATTGAAGTCAAAATCAATGGGTCAGTCCTTTCCGGGACCGTTGAAATTATTTCAGTGGCTGTGACCTGGGAAATCAACCGAATTGCCCAAGCCAGTCTTAAACTATCTGATGGAGGGGTTTTTGGACTTGAAAATGAGCCTTTTACCAATAGTGCTTCTTCAGACTTTGTACCCGGCAACGAAATCGAGCTCAATTTGGGATATGGAGACGAGCGAAGTCTGTCCTTTAAAGGTTTGGTTACCGGTCAACGCCTGGTGGTTCGTAGGGACACCTCCTATCTTTTGGTTACCTGTAAGCATAAAGCATTTACCTTGACCAAATCCAGATCCAATCAGGTACTCAAGGATTCCAAAGATGATGACTTATTTTCCCAACTGATCACCAATGCGGGATTAACGGCCGACGTGGAAGCAGCCTCCCAGTATTCTTATCCTTTGTTTCAATACAATTCATCGGATTGGGATTACTTGATTATCCGTGCAGAGGTGAATAATTTTTTCGTTTTGACCGATCAGGATAAGGTTTCGGTCAAGGCCATAGATGTGTCAGGTACTCCTGAATATGCGATTCAGGCGGATTTGACCGTATTGGATGTAGACTTAGAGCTGAGTGGAGAAAATACCTTTCCTGATTTTAATTTTTCCTCCTGGGACCCGAAAACCCAACAAAAGATTTCTGTGAATGCAAGCATGTCTGACCCTTCCTCAATCAGTAACCTCACCGCTCAGAAAATTGCCGGAGACCTTTCTGTACCCGGGGTGAAAAAGTTTACCTCGGCTCCTGTTTCCATGGAGGAGTTGACTTCTTTTTCAAAAAGTTGGATCAGTAAATCCGCTCTTTCCAAGATTCAGGGGAAGATCACCCTATTGGGTACCAATAAGCTCAAGCCGGGAGATTTGGTGGATCTGAAGAATTTCGGAGAACGGTATAATGGGAAGGCCTTTATTTCTAAGATTGAGCAAGATTGCTCGGAAGGAGATTGGAAAACCAGACTCTACATAGGAATGCAGTCCCGTTGGCATTCCTCTTTACCGGATGTGGAGGAAGAAGACGGACTCGGGTTGTTACCCGGTGTTAAAGGAACCCATTTGGCCAAAGTCAAACAAATCCATGAGGATAAGGATGGAGAATATCGGGTCTTGGTGGAATTGGGGGCTTTCCAAAATGATTCTAACTCCAATGAACTTTGGGCACGATTGGCCTGTAATTATGCCTCAAAAGATGCCGGTTTCTTTTTCTTTCCAGAGATTGGAGATGAAGTGCTCCTCACCTTTGTCAACGGGGATCCCCGTTTTCCAGTGATTATTGGCAGCCTGTATAGCTCTACGTTAAAACCCAAGTTTGAGCCGGATGAAAAGAATTCCACGAAGGCTATCCATTCCAAATCGGGGATCGCTCTTATTTTCAATGAGGAAGATAAAATACTGACAATTCAGACCCCGGGAGGAAATACCGTTGTGCTCGATGATAAGGAAAAAAAGATTTCAATAAAGGATGCGAATTCCAATGAAGCAATTTTCGCAGATAGCGGAATTCAACTCAGCAGTCCAAAGGATATTGTGTTGGATGCCAAGGGAAAGATTGGATTGAAAGCCGTTTCCGGGATTAGTATGCAAGCTTCTGGAGGAGATTTGACCGGAAAAGGACTCAATGTTTCTTTGGAAGCAGATATATCCATGAAGGCTAAAGGAAGTGCTTCGGCGGAGTTCTCTGCTGCGGGACAAACCGCAGTAAAGGGAGCAATGGTAATGATAAATTGATAGAAATATGCCACTAGCAGCTAGATTAACAGATATGCATACCTGTCCCATGCAAACACCGGGAGTGCCACCCATTCCACATGTGGGAGGGCCGGTTGTAGGTCCGGGGGTGCCGACAGTGCTCATCGGGAATTTGCCGGCAGCGGTTATGGGAGATTCCTGTATTTGTGTCGGTCCACCCGATAGTATCGTGAAGGGTTCGGCTACGGTCATGATCGGGGGGAAACCTGCTGCCAGAATGGGAGATACCACCGCACATGGAGGATCCATCGTATTGGGCTGCCCAACGGTCATGATCGGAGGTTAACATGGATGATTCAACCAAAACATTTCTGGGAAAAGGTTGGGCATTTCCCCCTTCATTTGAGATGGATTCCAAATGGGTGGAAATGGTTTCCGGCGAGCAAGATATCGAACAGAGTATCCGGATTATTTTGGGAACTCTTCCTACCGAGCGGGTCATGGATCCCAAGTTTGGCTGTGACATTATTTCCTATGTTTTTGAAACCAATGATCCCACTTACCTGACGCTCCTCAGGGACACGATCAAAAATTCGCTGCTTTACTATGAGCCGAGAATTAAAGTAAAGGAGATCAAATTCGGAAAAGAGAAGCTGGCAGAGGGAATCCTGTTGATCTATATTGACTATACGGTTATAATTACCAACTCGAGGACCAATATGGTTTATCCTTTTTATTTTCAAGAAGGGACAAATTTGTAAGGTAATGGATTTTTAAAGTAAAAGATGAAATCGAGCATGATATGGCCATCACATAGGGGTATGAGCATCAACCCTGTGGGATTCCATGTGACCTTTGAAAATCAATGTTAGACAAATGAAAAACGGAATCAATCAATCTGGAAGAAAGCTTAAAGCTCTGGATCCTACCTTTGTGGTACCGGATGAGCGATCTCTTTTGGATTTGGTGAAGTTCACCCTGAGCTATGCCGAAGCAGTAGCGTATCATAATTTTGAAAACAAAGCTATTGGAAATTGGAAACACTTTTTGCTTCATGACCCGGTGTTTATCGTAGGGTTAATGGCTTCGACCTCCCTAGATTCCTTTAAACTCAAGCAGGAAGATTTAGAGGTAAAGGGGGGAGCGGATTTTGAATCCAATCCGGAAATCAGGGCTGAAATGGCGGTCAATCTACTCCAAATGGTCAAAAATCTTTTCCATTGGGATGAGCTTTTCCAAGATTGTCACTACACCGGCCCGGTCGTGAAGGAAATACGAAACGGAATCCGGTTTCTTGAACCGATTCTTCTTGGCGTAATTCCGGCTCAGGACCATTTTTCCAAATCGGATTTTCTAAGTATGGGCTCAGCGGAAATGAGAGCCGGTGAGCAGGTCAGCTTGAAGGAAAGTTTCAAGCTTTCTTATAAAAACATGGTTTACATCACCGAATTTGCAGCCAAGCGATTTGATGAATTGGTGGAGGCAAAAACTGGAGATCATCAACCGCATTTAGGGCTTATTTTAGCTGGTTTAAAACTTTTTAAAGAGGTACAGCATGACTTGAATACCCTGACCGAAAAGCATTTGGATTTTTACTATCAGCGAATTTTACAACAGCAACCCAAACAGCCTTTATCCATTCAGGTTCTGGCAGGCCTCATCCGAAAAGGAGGCTCAACGCTACTTCCTGAGCAATCGAGTTTTAGTTTGCAGTTTCCATCCAAAAAGCGGATCCTTCTTCAGAACCCACAATTGACAGTCCTGAGCAAAGGAAAAATCTCTGAGCTAAGGACGTTCTATAAGAGTGATTATTACCCGTTTTCAACTGGGGAAAAAATTGGTGAACTTTCATTAAATGGAATTTTTGATCAAATTCTATATCAAGGAGAAGGGAAACAGGAGATTAGTTTTAAGGGGGTGAAATCTCCGGATTTCCCGGTAGTGTTAGGGGAGGATCAAAGTCATAAGGGGGTGAGTCAGCGGACCATGAATACAAGTTTACTGGGTTTTGCGGTCAGTTCTCCCGTGTTTTTGGTAGAAAAGGGAACCCATTTTTTTAAGATTGCCATCGAATTGACTCAAGCCACTTGTATTCGTTTCAAACGTGTTTTGGAGGAATTGCTGTATAGCAAAGAAGATTACATGGGGATTTCTCATGTCCATCAAGATCATGAATTAAAGACATTTATCCATTCGTTTTTGAATGAGGCTTTTCGGGTTTCACTTAGCACCAAAAACGGTTGGAAAACATTGGATTTTCTCCACGTAGAGTTTTCTGAGCGGGAGAATATGTTGACATTTAAAATTGAGCCGGAGGGAGAAGAGGAACTGCCTTATCCTTTTTCGGCTGACTTGCATGGGGAACTGTTGAATACCCCATGGCCCTGCGTCCGCTTTTTTTTAAATCATACCGCGCATTTTCCTCCTTACAAAGCACTCAGTCTTTTGGAAATCGTCTCGGTGGAAATCCTCAGTCTTTCAAAAGGGGTTAGGAGTAACCTGGAATGTTATAATCAACTTGGAAAGTTGGATCCCAACCATCCATTTCTTCCCTTTGGATCTTTACCCACCAAAGATGCCTACCTGAAGATTTTCAATCCCTTGATTTTAAATAAATTTCTTTCCCGTTTAGCACTTCAATTTACTTGGTCGGGGTTGCCTGAGCAAAGAAATGGCTTTATCGACCATTACCAGGCCTACCCGGAAGAGATCAACAACCAGTCGTTTAGAGGCAAGGTAGGAATCAAATCTGAGGCCTACAGGGAAACGAGTGAGGAAGAAAAATCAAATCAGGAGATTACTTTTTTTGATACCCTAGAAAAATCTGACGGTGAGTATTTGGTCAACAAACAGACGATTTCAGTTGAGTTGGATTTGGTAGATAAGACCATCTTGAAAACTCCACATATTTCCTCCGGTTCCAGTGAGGATATGCCCTTTTTTTTCCTGGGGATAGCAGCTCCTCTGCCTTTTGTGTTTGGCCATGACAGCTATACCGAGGTCTTTGCCGATGTGTCATTTTACAACAGCCGGTTTCCCAAAAAAGCCAAGGAATTGCCCAAAGCTGCTTACACTCCTGTAATTGAAAAAATAGAGATCAATTACAATAATTTCACCAAAGAAAACTTCGGCAGAAAAAATGA
This sequence comes from Algoriphagus sp., assembly GCF_024305035.1. Taxonomy (GTDB): domain Bacteria; phylum Bacteroidota; class Bacteroidia; order Cytophagales; family Cyclobacteriaceae; genus Algoriphagus. The sequence goes on along the minus strand of NZ_JAMWZB010000040.1, from coordinate 22,468 downwards.
GCATGAACAGGAAAGTATCCACTTTTTTCACCTATTCCCTTTTGGCTACAGTCAGGTTTTTCCAGCTGCACAAGCCTCTGAATCCTTCCTGCTTCCTCGATTAACCGGAAAGGGGAGTTTACTCATTGGGCTCGATGAGGTAGAAGAGAATGAGCTCCTCAATTTGGGATTTAAATTACATCCCGCCTATTTTATCCATACCATTACCCAAGCGCCTCCTATCCGTTGGGAATATTTGGAAAAGAATCAATGGCATCCCCTCGGAAATCGGATTTTGGAGGATTCAACCCATGGAATGCTTCAATCCGGCATTGTGAAACTGAAACTTCCTTCCAAGCTTGATCGATCCAATACCCGGCTTTCAGCTGGTAAATTTTGGTTGAGAGTCTGTAATTTGGGTACTGCTGACATCAACAGTCGTCTGATGTCCATCTTTACCAATGCTGTTTTATTGGTTGAAAAAAAGGGAGGTGAAGACATCCTGATGACCGTGGAAGAAATTCGCCAACCCCCCATGCTGATTTCGGAACAAAACCCCATGCTGGAAGGGGTCTTGGGACCCTTTCATCTTAAAATTCCAGCTTTAAAGAAGAGTTTGGCAGAAGATAGGGTGAGAGTCAGTGAACAAATCCGCCATCGGAAGAGAGGGGTGACAACCTGGGATTTGGAAAGGCTGGTATTGGAGCGATTTCCTCAAATAGGTCGGGTGATGGTCTATGGAGGAAGTGATTTTCCTTTGCATCTGGTCAAGAAAAGCAATATTCAAGTGGTGGTTATTCCTCAAACTCCACTGCTGACCCAAGGAAGGGAAGAGGGATTTCGGGCCCCTTTTGAACTGCTTCAAGAAATTAAAAGCTACTTGAAATCCTTCATTTCTCCTTTTGCAGTGTTGGAGGTTTCCAATCCAGTGTTTGAAAAGCTTAAGGTTCGAGCGTTTATCCAATTTAAATTCAGTCAACAGGCAGGGTATTACCGAGACAAGCTGGAAAGCGAACTCATTGAGTTTCTCTCGCCTAACCCAGGAGATTTCCAGAAGGACAAAGGTTTTATACGATCAATTTATAAGGCCGAGATTCAGAATTTCATGGAGTCCAGACCTTATGTTGCGTCCATTACTGGATTTTCAGTACTTCAATTAGTGGAGGTTTTGGGAAGCTTTAAAATTATTGATACCGCCGATAGTACCTATAAGGTAGAACGTCTTCGAACCATCAGTCCTTATGCTATTCTTACCTCGGCAGAATCCCATCATTTGGAGATAGTCGATTCTCAGGAATTGCGGGATCCGGAGCTGTCCAGCATTGGAGACCTTTCCATTGATTCAGATTTTATTATCCACTCATCAACTCTAGATAAATCTTAAATTTTGCATGGCAGATTTAGCCCAAAATAGTGTAGTAATCAATGACCGGGAACAACTGAAGAAATACTTCAGAAGCGGAATGCTTCCTTCAGAAATTCATTTTGCCATTTTGATTGATTCCATGTTCAATAAGGTAGATGATGGCATCAATAAAGGAGAGCAGGAGGGCTTGATGATTTTCCCATCTGGGGATGAGGAAGTTTTGCTTAGTTTTTATGACTCTCTTAAAGAGAAAAAAGCGAGTTGGGTATTGGTCAACGGAAAAGGGGAGACCAAAGGAATCATCTTAAAAGAAAGGGGAAAAGAAAACCCAACTATATTTTTTCAAAAAGGAGGCAATGTAGGCATAGGTACAGCACAACCCAGTCAAAAACTGGAAGTGAATGGACTAATCGCTTCCCAAGGAAGGGTAGGCATTTACCGGAAAGGACAAATTCCCGCTGATGGTAAGTGGCATGATGTGTTGACCAATCTGACCGGGGCCCAAGGCTTTGAAATAGTGGCTCATGCGGGAAGAAAGCAAAAAGGGAGGTATGCCTTGCTCCATGCCACCGCCCTCAGCACGTTTGGGAATTCCAAGCCCAAGATTTCAAAGACCTGCGCGTATTATGGATTTTGGTGGAATAAAATTAACTGCAGATGGACAGGAGATACCTTCGATTATAAGCTTCAAATGAGAACAGGGAGCAATTACGGAGGTGATTCCAAAATCACTTTTCGAATTTCGAAGTTGTGGGACGATGATTTTTTAGACCAACACTGATTCCATGGAAAAGCCCAGCTCAATTCGAAAGGATCAGGCTCTGAAGCCAGCCCAGGATTTTACTTCCTTGAAAAACAAAGGGATTCACTATGTGCAGGAGTTCAGTGGAACGATTTGGACAGATTACAATGCCCATGATCCGGGAGTAACCATTTTGGAGCAATTTTGCTATGGCCTGACCGAGTTGAGTTACAAGGCTTCCTTTCCTATTTCTGATTTATTGGTCGAGAGAGCTGAAGGGCGAATCGATTGGAAAAAGAACTCTTTTTATTCTCCGGGTTTGGTTTTTTCCTCTCATCCGGTTACAGCTGCCGATTTTAGAAAATTAGTAATTGATCGATTTCCTGAAATTCAAAACTGCTGGTTGACTCCGGTAGTTCCTGTTCAAGGCGAAGAGGGAATAAATGGGGTTTATCAGATTGAACTATTGCCGGCTCTTCCCTTTCAGAAGCGGTTAAGGAAATACCCGGAGGTTAGGACTTCGTTCTTGGACAAACTCAAGAATTTTCTTCACCAAAACAGAAATTTGGCCGAAGACTTTGATCCCCCAGTCCTTTTACAGCCTCTGACGATCAGCTTGAAAGCCAATGTTGAGGTAGACCAGAATTCCGATATTGATCGGGTAATGGCAGAAATCCTATTTGCATTGGAGGTTTACCTATACCACCCGGTTGCTTTTTCAAGTTTAGAAGAATTGATGGAGAAAGGAGAACGACTGGAAGATATCTTTACCGGGCCCCGACTTCAAAGAGGATTTATTCTGGATGAGGAATTGAAGGGGAGAAATCAGGTGCTATATACCGAGAAAATCCTCAATTTGATTTCTAAACTCACGGGGGTAAAGAAATGCTGGAATCTGGGTTTTTCAACCCTGGGCAATGATAAAGAACTCTCCATTCCGGCGGCTAACTATGCGGCGATCAATACTGACATCAACGATCCGGACAGCGTTTTTTCCACCCTATCGCTTTTTGTGAATGGAAATTTGCAGCGGATGAACAAAAGCCGGGTTTTGGATATTTTACTTGATCTGTGGTCCAAAAATTACAGGGTTTATCAAGTTGATTTATTTAAAGAGACTTTTTGGGAAAGCAATTTAAACGGCAGGTTTAGAAATCCTGCCAATTATGAATCCATTCAACATCACTTTCCGGGAATCTACGGATTGGGAAAAGATGGACTCTCCGGTCATGAACCGGTGGACAGGCAGGCAAAAGTGAGGCAACTCAAAGGATATCTGATGTTGCTCGAAAAGCATTTGGCGAACTTTTTGGCACAACTTTCCCATACTGCAGATTTTTTTGATTCCCAAAATCATCAACAGGAAGGCTCTTATTACAGCCAGGATTTTGAAACTCGTATCGATCAGGATGAACTGGAAATCAAGTCCATGCTCGATCCAGGATTCAATCCACAGGGATTCAATCCTCAGACCGGGGAAAGCAGACTTACCTGGCTGGAGCGAAAGAATAGGGTTTTGGACCATTTAATGGCCAGGTTCGGTGAAGAAATAAGTGATGTGCCGTTTCAACTTTCCCTCAAGCTTAACCTGCTTTCTTCCCAGGAAGAACTGTTGGCGCGAATGCTTCAGCAAAAATCGAAATTTTTAAGCTTGATAGCCGATCTAAACTATGTGAAGAATCAGGCGGTTTTCCATTTTTCAGATGAGGAGAAACCCCGATTTGTACTTTGCAAGCTGCTGAGTCTTGTGATGGGCTTTTCTCCCGGAGAATCCTCTTTATTGCCCAGTTTTGTTAAGGCCGAAAACCGGAATGAGAAAATCACTCCAACCTCGGGGCTTGTTAAATCAAAAACATCCTACCCGGATTTTTTGCAAAAGTTCAGGCCTTTAAGCAAAGAGGAGAAAATTTTTCCGCTTTCCGATTCAAGAAATCCAACCAGTTTCTCGATGGGGAAAATCGGAATAAAAGATTTATTTTCTAGAACCTTGAATCCGGAATGTTACTGGATTTCTAAAACAGGAGAATCCTCCAAAACGGTTGAAGTACTTTTCCAAAAATCTGAATCCTCTTGGGTGAGTGTATGGGAAGGAAAAGAAAACGAAGCTGCTGTCCGGGCTATTGCTGACAATATTGCTTTTTTTAGAAATGAAAATGCCAAGTCTGAGGGAATGTACCTGGTTGATCATATTTTGTTGAGAAAAATTTTGGAAGGGACTGAATTTGGTTTTGAGTTAAGAGACGAATGGGGGAAACCCACATTTCGTTCTACTTGGGTAGCGGACCAAAATCAGCGGAATAGGCTGCTTACCTCCTTTTATCAAGCCTCCCTCCATAAAGAAGCCTACGTTAGGGGGAAGAATGAGATCCTCATCGAAGGAGAAGAGGGGGAGATCTTGGGTGTTTTTCAGGATCAGGGAAAGGCAAATCTCGAACAGGTCATTGAATCCACCTCAACTCTTGCTTTATTAATGGCAGGGGAAGGTGCAATCTCAGGAAGGCTGGCTCTGGCAGAGATAGAGAAATTAAGATTAAAGGGGACCCTACATGAGCAGGGGGTGTACCGACAACGATCAGTAGTCTTTCTTCGGAAGCGAAAAGACGGTAAACTCCTATCGGAAGATTTTTTTAATTTAAAGACTTCGTTGATCTTACCGGATTGGCCTGCACGTTTTCAGGAAAAGCATTTCAGACATTTTCTTGAAGCCCAGGTGAAGGAGCGTGTTCCTGCACAGGTGAATCTACAGATTCATTGGTTGAATCTTGAGGAATTTAAAGCCTTTGAACAGGTTCATACCCAGTGGGCAAATCAAAATCAGGCGGGAAGATCTGAAAAAGGGACCACCTCTGGGGCATTAGCTTTATATGATTTTTTAGTAGCTCAAATGGAAGGAGGTCTTCATGGCTGATCAAATGGCAAGTCGTGTTGATGAAGTGCTAATTTCCTTTACTTACCCTCGGAGGACATTAGCCTCCCAGTGCAATCAGAAATTGGATCAACTGACCAGGCCTAGCCTAATTCCGGGTTTGGAAAGTGCTTTTGAACAGGTTGCATTTTCCGGAATTGCCATGGAATTGGAGCGTTTGACCATTGACCTGGGTAAACTTACCCCACAGGACATCAACCCTTCTCTTGGAGATCGAATTAAGGCATTGTTGGTCGAGGCCCTTGAAAAAAGAATCCAAGAAAGTCTGGGTTTGGATTCTACTCTTCCTCTTTCCCCTGGAGAAAATAAATCTACCAATTTAGCCTTATTGGCCATTCAGAGTTATTTACTCAAAGGTTACTTTCCTGCTTGGATGGATAAATCCTGGAACCTTTTTTCCATTCTAGAGGAATTAATCAATTTTTCAGCCGATGTTTTCGGGGATCTACTCGGAAATCTGATCCGAACTAGTGAAGAGGTCAAAAAGCGGATAGCTTTCTTGGACCGGGATTATTTTGATCGCATCATCGAAGTCTTAGTTCCCGAAGATGCCGAATGGATGTTGGGATATAGAGACTCGTATCTGTCCCTTCATCAAGGAAACAGTGAACTGCCTTCTTCTTTGGAAAACGTTAAAAAAGCATTAAATCTTTTTATCTTAAATTTTATAGCCTTGGATTCTGGGCCCAGATTTAACCGTTTAGCCTTCAGTGATCATTTTTTGAAGTCTATAGCTTCTCATTTCAATCTTGAATTTGACGTCTTCCTTAGCCAAATCGCTCAAATAGCCAATGAGTTACCGACCAAGAATAACTTGGGGCAACAATTCAAGGAAACCATTCTGTGGGTGGAGGAACGAAATACCACCAAACAAACAATAAGCGTTGCTGAACCTGCTATCGGTTTTGAAGAATTTGTTCACTGGCTTAATTTTTCTTCTAAAGATCCAAGAATAATATCCTGGATCGAGTTAAACGCGAATTCAGCTCCACTATTTATGAGCCTTGCCCGGTTATTTCCCCGGTTTTGGGATAAATTAAATAGGGCCGGTTTCCAAAATCTGATTCGCCTTTTAGCAGGGGAAGATGCTGATTTGTGGGAAAAATTGGCCGTTGAAGTGAAGAAAATTGTGCCTGATTTTTCCAATCAATCCGAAAATTATCCTACCCAATATCAACTGAAATCGATTTTTGAGTTGGCCCATGAACAAGCTTCTTTCGACGGGCTTATTTTGTTTGATAGCCAGGATTGGTATGAAATTCTTGTTCTGTACCAGGTTAAAAACATGGAGTCTTCTTGGCCAGGCTCATTCTTACAGCTGAGGGAAAAACTGGTGAAGGTGGGCTTGGATCTAGGGATTTCTGAGGCACCCTTGATTTGGAGGAAGGTTGTTGGGAAAGCTGCAAGAAGAAGTTCGTTTCTTGCCCAGAAAGTCACGGAATTCAACCCAAAGGAAAAGGAGGGTGAATGGGTTGAAACTAGAAACTCATCCACTCCCATTCCGCTTGACTACACCGAACTCATTTTATGGGAATACCTTAGAACAGGGGTTTTAAGAACCTCCTTTTCTGAGGTGAATCAACAGGACCTCACCTTAATACTGGAAAATATCATTAAGGAAAAAAATAAGATTCTAACCGCGTGGATAAAGCATCCGGAGTCAAGGAGTAACACCAAGGTAGCCAAACGAATGTGGCAAATGATTCGGCGTATTAACAGGGATGATCTAAGGGAATACTTGAAACACTTTGGAGGGGAGCAATCTGTTCAGTTTTTGGCTATTTCAGGTTCTTTGGAAGAAATTTTTCAGCTCAGGGGAACAGGTAAAAAAAGGCTTGATCGTGTGCTTTGGATTAGCTTTGTTAACGAATTGACTACAGGCCTTCCGGATACACCCGACAGCCGTTCAAGCCTGACTCGGAGATTTCTCCAAGTTTCATTGGGTATTTTAAATCGGAATCAGGACTTGGGCTATCAGCAGAAAAAAATCGTAAATGCCCTCCAAAATCGGTTGGATCTCCAAAAGCATCTTCTTTTTCACAGGATTCTCCATCCGGATTCCAGCCCCTTATGGGAAGCTCTTCAAAAGGGCTTCCTATTAAATCCAATCCGGATTTCGATCCCTCAAAGTTTACTGTCTTGGTCAAAAATTGGGAAAAGGGAGGGGTTGGATTATAAGCCTAAACTTTTCACTAACCGGATAGATGCCTATGAAGATCTGAACGCATTGCTTAAAATGGAATTCCTCTCCATCCTTCCCATCGCAGGGGGAAAAGTCAGCTTGGAGCAAGTGAAAAGAGAGGTTGATTTAATTTTAGTTCAAGAGATCAGTTGGCTTTTGGGATCAAATGGGAAGCGCCTTTTTTCCTTTCCCAAAAGAGAAAGAAAAGAGTGGGTAAATCGAATGATCTTGGGGATTCAAGCCCGACCAAGCCTGGTGAAAGCTTTATTGGGAAAAAACCTGGTGGGTTTATCCTTCATCCTGCCTGAATTAAAAGCAGTGCTTTCAGAAAAGGATTGGAAGTTTTTTTCCGCTTGGATATCCAAGAATTTCTCACCCCTTTACTTTCCTTTTGATACCCTTAAGGATGAACACGGGCCTAAACGCAAAAGCGATGAAGGAAATGATGCCAACCAAAAGACACAGGTAGGTACCTACGAATGGACAGAACTCCTTAGTCAGTCTAGGGATTTACAATCAAAATCGGTGAGCAACAAAGTAAAGGAGGCGTTTTTCCAAAACCTTCGTGTTGAAAAGGAGCTTATCGAAGAATGGATTGTACTGTTTGATTTGCCTGATCCTGTATTTTCAGGTCGTTCGGAGGCCCTAGAATGGAAAAGGCTGGTCATGATTCTTGCTTTTCAGATTGGATTGAAAAAAAATAGCTCCATTGAGGAATTGAGAAGGCAGTTTTGGAAAAACTTTATTGCACACTTTTCTAAGAGCCCTGTCCTTAGCCAAACAAGTATTCGTGACTGGGAATACCTTTTGGAAAAAAAGGGGCTAAGTGATTTTGGGAAGCGCTCCTTGAACAGATTTTTAAAGCTTGAGCGTTTTAAAGCAGATCCAATTGAAAAGTGGGGTAGGGATGAGTCTGAATCCTTGGTTTCATCCTTGATTTTTTTAGAAAAGGAGGGTTTTCTTCCTTGGTGGTCACCTGGGCAATCGAAAAGCAAACTCATTGGTGACCTGTTGTTTCATCTACAGCATGCTGATCCTAAAAAAGCAGCGCCCTTCCTTTTGGTTTTTGCCCATGCGGGGCTGGATCAATTGGTCTCGGACTTGACCAAAGCGGAACTGGAGCAGCTTTTTAGAGCAGTTTCCGGTAACCGGTATAAGAAGCATCTAAACGAATTCATTGGGCTAATCAGAAAGGAACTGGAGGTGGGTCATGGGATTTCTTCTGATCAATTATTTGAAAGTCAGTTCGACTCGTTCAAAACGCAGGGCTTGGATACCAGCAGGATTTCCATGGCTTCTTCCTCTGAGCTTTCCCAAGTAATAAAGAAAAGCATACAGCATTCCAGTGAAGTTCAGCTGGTCCGGGACTGGTTTGCTGCAGATCCAAGAATTCAAAAACAACTGTCGGAATTGCTGAACTGGAGTGCTGAAATAGATGCCAGTGAGGTAAGTCCTGCCAAGTGGAAGAGCTATTTGTTGACTTTTGGTTTTGAATTTTATAAGCGTGGTAAGAAAAATTTCACCAGGGATTTTTTACAAGAGTTTTTAATTTTCCTGACCCAGGTAGAATCCCAAGTAAATTGGAAACGAGTTATTGATCCTCTACAGGATAAAAAGGAATTTAAGGAAAGAATTAAATTAGGTGTACAGGATGGAGTTACTTCTAATTATCCACTTTCTAATCAGTCAGATTTTTCAATCTCACAGGTCTTGGATACCAGCCGGGTTGGCTTGATCTCCTCCCTTGAGCTATCCAAAGAGATTAAGAAAAGTATTCACTATTCGAAGGAATCTCAATTGGTCCGAGGCTGGTTTGCTGCAGATCCAAGAATTCAAAGGCAACTGCTGGAATTGCTGAATTGGAGTTCTTGGATGTATGCTGGTAATTTGAATCCGGGGAAGTGGAAGAGCTATTTATTGACTTTTGGGTTTGAGTTTTATCTTCGGGGTAAGAAAAGTTTCACCAGAGATTTTTTGAAAGAGTTTTTGGTTTTCCTGAAAAGGTCCGTTTCTCAGGTCAAATGGAAACTGGTTTTTCATCAACTCCTGGGTAAAAAAGAATTTGAGGATCAGCAAAATAAGGTTTATAAGAAAATAATTTTAACCATTTTCCCTGAAGCTATTCCCAGGGTAGTTGAGGATGGAAAGCCCGGGGATCAGGTGAACGTGAATAATGCGGGTCTAATTTTATGCTGGCCGTTCTTATCGGTTTTGTTTTCAAGATTGGGCCTTCTGGAAGAAGGAAAAATTCCGGAGAAAAACCAGTCCAAAGCGGTATACCTCTTACAATATTTGGTATTTGGTCACGCTGAATTTCCTGAGTATGACTTAGTGTTAAATAAAATCCTGATTGGAATGAAATCCGGACAACACCTGGAAAAGTCTGAATTGTCAACCTCAGAAATGGAGATGACCGAGAGCCTTCTCTATGGAATGCGTAGCAACTGGGAAAAAATGAAGAATGCATCCATAGAGGCAATCAGAGAAACCTTCCTGCAACGAGCTGGGGTTTTGGAATTTGGTTTTGACAGCTTCATTCTCAAAGTTCCCAAAACCGGGGTGGATGTATTATTGGATTCTGTTTCATGGAATATTTCCATGATTAAGTTACCATGGATGGAAAAATCATTGGAAGTGAAATGGAGATAATATGACTGGACTGAATCGAACGAATGCACCAACTTTTAGATCCAATAGACTTATTTTCGGATGGGTTACCGGGGTTCTGTTTTTTGGATGGTTTTCCATAGCCCTTGGACAACAAGAAAGCATACCTCCCTCCCAGCTTATTCTAAAAGATACAATCAATGTAAGTGATTCAGCCCGAAAGGGGCTGATCAATAAACTTCTACAACCCTTCCGATTCCGGGAAAATAATCTCAATAACGAAAGAGAGCGGGTGGTGAAATTACTTCGACGATTAACTACCGAAGGGGATTTGGCAATTGACTCTACCACCGTTCAATCCATAGCTGATGAACTTTTGCAACTAACCGACGAGCTAATGGCAAATCGGGACACCACCATACGCCTGAGGGAGGAAATCGCACGTACGATTCAAAACCTCGACTCCAAAGCCCCACAGACTTTGGTAGATTCCATTCAAGTTCAGGTTGGGAATGTCCTACAGGGATTATTGGATCAATCCCAGGCAGAGCAACTGGCTGAGCAGGGGAAGTTGGATGCAGCGCTTTCCCAATTGCGTCAAATCGGTTTATCCTGTGGGGCCCCCGGACTTCCTGTGCTTCGGGATACACTGGGCGATACACTGATAGTGGATTACCAAATATGTCTTAAGGCCAAGCTCCCTGTTTTTGCCTGGCACTCCCCGGAATCCAATTCAGCATTTCAGGGCTATAATCTCAATTACCTGACTGATTTAGTTTTGACAGGTTATCAACTGGGGCAGGATGGGCTTGAATCCAATCCGAAAGGCTTGAAAAATACGCTGGATTCAGCGGTTTTAGCCAAAAGCAAAGCTTATGGAAAGCGGGTCTGGCTTTCGGTAACGAGTAGTACTGCTGAACGAACCGGTTTGCTGTTAAGCAGCAGGGCTATGCAGGATCGGTTATTCCAGCGAGTCTCGGCATTGATTCAGAGTCACGGACTAAACGGAATTAATTTGAATCTGGTGGGTTTGAATCCCCGGGATAGCCGCGGGCTTTCAAGTTTTGTCCAATCATTTAAGGATAACTTACGATCCATAGATAGTCAAGTGAATCTATCTTTGAATCTTCCGCCTTTAGCCAACACGTCCCAACATGAATTGGCCTCTTCCCTTGATTTTGATGGCTTAAATTCTGCAGTGGATTTTTACTTGGTAGAATCCCAACGGCTGAATATAACAGCCACCCGGATTCCATTTGCGTTGAGTCCATTATATGCCGATCAAACCAATTCAAGAGGTGCTCTGGAAAGTGCAGTGTCATTCTATTCCAATGGAAGGGTGCCCTTGGCTAAATTGGTCCTGAGTGTCAGTTATGAGGGGATTCAATGGCCAATGCCAGATTTTAATCCCGGAAGCAGAGCAGAGGGCTTTGGTACCCTCCTAAACTATCAACAGGTGCAGGATATCCTCAGGACTGCCTTAGAAAATGAAAATGGTGCAGTCTTGGGCTTTGACCCGATACAGGCCTCAGCTTATTTGAATTATGAGCAAACAGGGCAGTTGACCCAGCTGTGGTTTACCGAGGTTCGGGGATTAGCTGCAAAATACGATTGGATACTGAATAACAGTTTGGGTGGCGTGGCTCTGTATGGTCTGGGAACCGATACTGAAACCACTGCGCTTTGGGATGTATTGGGCGCATCGTTAATCGAGGTGGATTCTGCCGTGGTAAAAACCCAAAAGGTTGAGCTAGAAGCAGAGAAACAGTCTCCCACGCTTTGGGATTATTTATTAACCTACAGCAGGGACATTCAATGGGCAGGATTAAATGATATTTACATTGGAGATCCAAATAGAATACCCAGGGAAGAATATTGTTATTATGATCCTTATCCCACTAGGGATAGCATTCGAACACTGGCCAATGAGAAAGGAATTGAAAGTTATTGGGATTACCAGAGTGAGTTTAAAACCTTTGAGGGCACTGAATTTTATTCCATTGATTCGGAATTGGAATGCATTTGCTTATTGGGTAGATGGGATCGATATACCCAACTAAACGGGATTGCCTTTTTAAGCTGTCTTCTTTTATTGGGCATGACCATTCTGATTACTTTCTTTGGGGTCAAGCGGAATGGAGAGGAATGGGGTTTACGCGGAATGTTTATTGGGTTGACCATCACTTTCGGTTTACTGGCTTTCCTTACCTTTTTCTTCTATTTGTTTTTCAACACTCAGTTCAAATTCATAGGAGCGGGTAGTAATGAGGTGACCATTTGGGAATTGATCATCATTTTCTCAGTGGGGATTTTAGCAGGAATTATTATACACCGTTTGCGGATATCCAAAACTTTTACGCAGCGGGATCTGCCATAAACAAAAAAACAAAGGTGATATGGGAAAATTTATGAAGTCAGCGGCAAATTTGAAATCAGATCAAAAGAATTCAGATCGTTCAAACCCGACAAATCCTGCTGCGCAGTTAAAGGATAATCGTCCCGAGAGTATAGTTCAACGCCAGTTTTCAGAGATGCTCAATCAAAAAGAGGGACTACCATCCCTTCAGTTGGCAGAAATTCCAACCGAAGACGAACTTCAGCTGGCTCCGATGGAAGAAGAGGAGCTTCAAATGAAGGGATTAGAAGAGGAGGAGCTTCAACTCAAGGGGCTAGAAGAGGAAGACTTGCAATTGGCTGAAATGCAGGAGGAAGAGGAACTTCAACGGGCTTCGGTGGAAGAAGAAGAGCTTCAAATGAAAGGAATAGAAGAGGAGGAGCTTCAACTCAAGGGGCTAGAGGAGGAAGACTTGCAATTGGCTGAAATGCAGGAGGAAGAGGAACTTCAACGGGCTTCG
>NZ_JAMWZB010000040.1:2173-9714 GCF_024305035.1 Algoriphagus sp. | reverse complement strand
TCGATGGAAGAAGAGCAGCTTCAAATGAAAGGGTTAGAAGAGGAGGAGCTACAAATGAAATCGGGGGTTGAGTCCACTACCGGTCAACTGCAGCAGGAGGATAGTGCCACCAAACCCGAAAATAAAACGGGTCTTCCGGATCAGCTTAAAACAGGAGTTGAAAATCTTTCCGGGTATAGCCTGGATGATGTTCAGGTCCATTATAATTCAAACCTTCCCAATCAACTGAAAGCTCATGCCTTTGCCCAGGGAAGTCAGATTCATATTGCTCCGGGTGAGGAAAAGCATTTGGCACACGAAGCCTGGCATGTGGTTCAACAAAAGCAAGGACGCGTAAAGCCAACCCGCCAAATGAAAGGGAAAGTCAATATTAATGATGATGAGGGTCTGGAACGAGAGGCAGACGTCATGGGAGCAAAAGCTCTTCAATTGGGCGATCCCAGCCACGCACAATTAAAGGAGGACCAGATCGCGATGGGATCAAGTACCCAACTGGTTGTACAAAAGGTCAATAAAGAAGAAAGGCCGGTTTTTGATGAGAAGGTCGCCGAACTCATTCAGCAAGCGAAAGCCATTGTGACCGCCTTAGCGAAAAAAGGAGTAGACTGGGAGTCACGGTACCGGGACAAGGGAAAAGAAAAGGCGGAAGAAAAAACGAAGGGGTTGATCTCCGGAGAAAAAGAAGAAACCAACTATCCCAAAGAAGCTCTTAAATTGATCTGGGGACAATTAAGCAAAGAGGAAAAGTTGGAAATAGCCAAGGAAGTAGGAGGGACCTTGTGGGAGGCTGTCAAGCAAATGCCAAGTATGCCTGATTTTCCCAGTATCGAACTTGGAGGCTCTGAAGGCAGCTCTAGGAGTTCGGGTTCTGAACCCAAGAAAGAAAAACCCAAGAAAGAAAAGGCCAAGAAAGAAAAACAGGAAAGTGATTCGGGGGATTCTTCAAGTTTAATTGCAAGGGCTTTGAGTGAAGTAACTCTGGAAGATGCCAAGCAAGCCTATGATCTTTATCAGAAATACAGGAAGATCAATAAGAAAATAGAAGAAGTAAAAGGCAAAGTCATCGATACCTCAGGGAAAGTAGGAGGAGAAGTGGGAGGCTTTTTTGGAGATATTCGAAACCGAATTGAATTTGCCAAGCAGTTTGAAGATCAAAGAAGGGCCTTTTTTATGGCTCAAAAACGCTATGAAGTCCTTGCGGCCCAAGTTGCTGGGGATCCTCGATATGCTGCACAGCTTGATGCTTTGCATGGCGCCCTGATCAAAATTCAAGGTCCGGGAAGAGTTTATTTAGGCCTAGAAGGAAATTGGAATCAGAGTTATTTTGAGGTTTGCGCCATCGCTCTTCACAATTTAAGGGATTCTGAGTCAGTTTTTCGAAAAGTGATCGGTGCAGTTGGAGAATTTGGAGAAGAAGCCTTATCCTTTTTAGGGATTAAGGAAAAGCCAAAGGAGGATGCACGACAATTGGACAAGCCAAAATCATTGCCTGCTGCCCAGGCAGCCATGCTTTCAAAATTGACTACCGTGACCAATAAAAGCTGGAGGTCAAAAACTTTCTTTTTCTTTACTCCCAAAGGGATTTCGGAAATCAAATCCCTGATTTCAAAAGGTGGAGAACCTGCTGAAATTCTTGCTAAAGTAAAGACAAAGGCTGAAGGCTTCGGTGGGCTGGACAAAAGCTCCAATCGAAGTGCAGAAACTCAAATTCTTTACGATGCTTTAGCCAAGGTCAATATCAATGATTTTACCAGTGTCTGGGCCGCTACCTCCAAGTTGGATGATGTGCTTGGGATGATTTGATCAGCAGGTACCTATGAGGATTGGTTAAGGGAATTTCATCTGTTTATAATTTGCTTTTTAGCAGTCATATGGAATCTCGCAATTCTAATCCTCCCGGTGTGTGACGGGTACGTCGTGCTCGATTTCATCTGTTTTTCAGCGGTCATATGGAATCTTGCAGGGTTGATCCTCATCCCCCTGTGTGATGGCAACACCATGCTCGATTTCACCTTGACTTCGGTACAAATCAAGAGCCTGTATGAGTTATTTTTTGATTTGGTATCATTTTTACCAAATTCAAGTATCGAGGTAGAGCAAATTAACGTAAAGATGGAAAAGGCATTGCTATGAAAAATATCTTAGAAGTAAGTTTGGTTATACTCTTGTTTGGATCCTGTAAGGAAACAGTAGACCCATTACTTTCACAGTCAGAAAATGTATGGGTGTTTTCAGGGTATGAACAGTTGTTTTCGCTCAATCCTCAATTCGTTCCGGTACAGGATTCCTTGTATACCTACCAATTTGAGGAAAACGGGAGATTCATGAAAATTCTTGGGGAATTTGAATTGGTAGGAAGTTATGTCGTGAATTCCGAATTGAGTACTCATGGGGATACTTATGTGTTAGAATATGATGATAACTCCCTTGATCTTCATCAAAGCAACACCGAGTTTCCACTGATTCATACCTGCTTTGAAGGGGTGGAGTATATGGTTCTTGAGGAGGAAAATACCTTAAAAGGAAGCTGGGGAAGCTGCGATGGACCTACCCTTTACTTTTCGAGAGGGAACTAAGAAATCAAAGAGGTTTAGATTGATATTTCTTTTGATAATCTGGTTTATTTTGATGATAGCCTACGATTTGATCGGTTTATTTGAGTTTGAATTTACAAGGTTTTGGTTTGTCTATTTTAATTTTTCTAAACCTTAATTTTGAAGAAGCATCCAATAAAGAATTATCATCAACGATATAACCAGGTGTTTGAAAAAAGAATAAGGAAAGCAAGCTAAGGCTTATTCCTATTGGGCTAACTGAGTAGTTTCAAGGATTGAACCTTGACCAAGAGGACGTTTAAATTCAATTTTGTAATATATTGATTAAGTGGGGGTAGAACCAATAAAACAACTCATTTTCATATTTATTCAGCTTTGAGGGTTTTTACCGGATTAATCTGAGTTGCCCGATAAGATTGAAGGTATACGATCAAGAAGGTAAAACCCAGGCCAACAAGACAGAGTAAAGTATAACTGACTGCTGAAGGCCAGGCTTTAACAGCAAACTGTTCCAGCCAACTTTGCATCAGGTATATGCTCAAGGGGAGAGCTACAATCAAACCGACCAAGGTGATGATCAAATACTCTCGACCAAACATCCAAGAAATACTCCATTCCGAGGCCCCCAATACTTTTCGAACCCCGATTTCTTTGGTTCGGCCGGCTATGCTGAGTGCCACCATGGCGAAAAGTCCCATTGATGCGATTAAAATGGCTAGGCTTGCTGCCAAAAAGACCATTTTTCCCAAGCGCTCATCTGCTTTATACTGGGCTGCTACTGATTCATCCAAAAAGGTGAACTCAAAATTTTCACCAGGGAATACCCGGTTCCATTCTTCTTCAAGAGCAGCCTTAAATCCTTCAAAATCGGATGAATTAGCTTTGACCAAGACCCGGGGATTGGTATTCGAACGAATCATCAAGTTGCTGATTCCACTAAAAACCGCTTCGGGTGATTTGGCAAAAAGAATGGGCTCAATGGGCTGGTAAAGGGAGGCATGGTGAAAATCTTTTACAACGCCAACAATCTGATGTGGGGAAAACCGCGTGCTGGGTAATAGTTCTTGAGTGGGATCCTCCCAGCCAAATGCTTTAGCAAAAGATTCGTTGATCAAAAATGAACTGCTATCGGCACCAATTTGGGGATTGAGTGCGCGGCCTGATACCAGTTCCAGATCCAAGACGTCCAAATAATCTCCTCCAATGAAATTTACATTGAATTCAAAAATGCTTCCGTCTTCTAGCGGAAATGCCACTTCCCAAAAAGCTTGGTCTCCATATGTTCCGACTGTAATTCCTGCTGTGGCTACCTCTGATCGAGAGGCCAAGGCCTTCCGATAGCTGTCCGCTTTTTGAAAGCTTGCCTTCAGGGAGGTAACAAAACTAGTGGAAGGAACATCGGGAATATCCAAAATGAGCACTTGCTCTTGGTCAAAACCCAGATCATAATTTCGAATGGTATTCATCTGATTGAGCATGATCAGCGTAGCTGAAATCAACAGGAATGAAATAAAAAACTGAAATCCAACCAATCCTTTCCGAAGTCCCTGTTTTCCAAAACGGATAGCTAGTGGTCCTTTCAAGACAGCGATGGGTCTCATTCTGGAAAGATAAAAAGCAGGATAGGCTCCAGCCAATAGCGTAATGAGCAGGATCAACCCTAACAAAATTCCAAGCTGGGAAAGGGTATAGGAGAGGTCCAGCTCTTTTTCAAAAAGCGTATTGAATGTAGGCAGAATCAGCTCAGCTAGAATGATTCCTACTAGAGCTGAAATCAAAGTGATCAATAAAGCTTCTGTTAAAAACTGGAAAGTCAGCTGGGAAAAATTAGCCCCCATCGTTTTCCGTACGCCAACTTCTTTTCCACGAGTGGTGGCTTTCCCAATAGCCATGGTGGTGAAGTTAATGCAAGCAATCAGCAAAACGAGTATAGCTATGCCTGAGAGGATCCATAGAAGCGATTTTCGGGTGGTTTCCAGTCCGCCATCGCCTTGGCTTTCTGAAAAGTGCATTTCAGCTAACGGATGGAGTGTGAAATAAAACTCACCGGCTACATAATCTTCTCCCAAGGCAGACTTCATGACCGCCTCCATACGTTGGTGAATCAATTCAACGTCATTGGGATTCTGAAGCTTGACTAGGTTTTGTCCCCAGACACTATACCACGAAGTCATTCCTTCTGGATCCGAAAAAAAATCCATGTTAGCAATCGGCATCAATAGCTCAAAGTTAATTGAGGAATTAGCGGGAATATCTGCTAGCAAACCCGATACTTGGTAATCTTGAAACTGTTCACCCATTTTGAGGCTAATGCTTTTCCCTATGGGATTTTCCTCTCCAAAGTATTTTTTGGCAACAGCTTCAGTGACCACAATTTGATACTTGTCTTGGAGCTGCTGACTGATTTCTCCGGCTATCAGTTGAAAGCCAAACATTTCTAAAAAATCAGGATGAACCAATAAGAAACTTTGGTTTTTTCGGCTGTCATCGGGTAGCTTGGCTTGTACTCCTGCGGTAATAAATCCGGTAATTTTTTCAATCTGAGGAAATTCTTCCCGAAAAGTTGGCTCCACAATCATAGGAGAAGAAAAGCTTTCGATCATTTCTCCGTCAACCAGTTCATGACTTTTAATTCGAAAGATTTTTTCACTTTCAGGATGGAATGAATCAAAACTCAATTCGAACTGGACAAAAAAGAAAATCAAAATGCCAACTCCTAGTGCAATGGATAATCCAATCAAATTGATTCCGGTATAAAGCTTGTGCTTGAGAAGGTTTCGGGAGGCGATTTTAAAATAGTTTTTGATCATGGGGAGAGAATCAGTTAAAACGCTTTTCAACCAGTTTGATGCCAGCTAAAATACCCTTCTACACTTAGTATTGGGGGTTTTTAGATGAAGCAAAGGGGAATTAGCGAACAAATTTGTTCGCTTGCGGTCAAGAGGCTAATCTTTTTGATTAGCGGTAAGATGTTTTTTCATCGTTCCTGTTCCCACTAATTCATTTCGATTAATTTGCTTTTTTGCAATCCTTCGATTTACCCTTCCTTTCAAAATCAAAATTTTCAGCTTGCTAGATTTAAAGCTGAACGAGAACGAATTCCTGGCAGAGGATAGCTTTGAAGCGATCGAATTAGAGATCAAAATAATTCCTTTTTGGATTTGAAATAGTCAAATAAAAATGCGGGTTTTACAGGAAGATAAAAATTTTTTAAACTAGCAAACATTTGAAAATCATTTAAGTATAGGTTAAAGGCAATATGCTGCATTAAAAATGCAGGAGTTTAAATATACGTGTTTCCACGTATTTTTTTTATAAAGAAAAATTACATTATTCACCAATTATTTTCAACTAAAACACTTTAAACATGGAACCATTTATTGGACAAATCATGATGTTCGGGGGTAACTTTGCCCCAAGAGGCTGGGCTTTTTGCGATGGTCAGCTATTGCCTATTTCTTCTAATTCTGCGTTATTTTCTATTTTGGGTACTACCTATGGAGGTGATGGAAGAACAACTTTTGCTTTGCCGGACTTGAGAGGAAGATCCCCCATTGGCATGGGACATGGACCAGGACTATCCATGCGTCCCCAGGGTGAAAAGGGCGGTTCTGAAACCACCACTCTGAATGTTGCCAATATTCCCTCACATAACCATTCAGTAGCACCAGTCCCTGTGATGGCCAGTAACCAAGACGCTACCGAGCAAGTACCGGGAACAAATGGGGCAACTACGCTAGCTTCTCCCATTGCCAGTGGTAGACCTGCAGCAATTTACAACAGTCAAACTCCTAATGTCACTTTGAATACTTCAGGTGGTGCTGTTTCCTCAACAGGAAATACCGGAGGAAATATTCCCCTTAATAACATGGAACCCTTTATTGCCATGAATTATGTCATTGCGCTAGTGGGGATTTTTCCATCAAGAAGTTAATTATAATCAATAATTACGCTAGCTTTCTTTTGATACGATCATCCATCAGGTGGTTTAGATTCAAAGGAGAGCTAGCTCCTTACCAGAATTTCTATACCTCTCATAGATAATTTCTTAATAACTGAATTCCCCATGAAAGACATCTTTACTTTATCCAATTTAAAATGGGTTCTGATTATTTTAATTTTTCATTCTTCATTTCATGTAGCTTTTGGGCAAGCGTTTACTGAAACTTTTTCACAAACTGGGCCTGATCTTGTTACCAGTTTTAGTCGGGTTTATAATGGGGTTTCGTTTAACTATGAATTCACTTCTGATGGAGGTGGAGGTGATTTTGTTCATAATGAAAGCGCCGGGGATTTAAATGTTCTTTCTGGCGATACCAATAATGGTACTATTGAACGGGTGACAATAACACGTCAAGATGGGAACTCGTTTAACTTTAAAAGTATCGATATTGATAATTTAGCCGCGACTAGTTCTTCCCAAAATGTAACCGTAACTGGTAAATTAGCGGGAGGGATTGTAGCTTTTCAGACCATGGTTTTCGGAAATTCGGGAACCTTGACTTTTAATTCTGGTTCTGGAATTATTGTTGACTTAATAGAGATAACAGCAGGAGGGTTCGAGCCAATTTTTATTGATAATTTTTCTGGAGAGATAATCAGTATTAATACCCCGCCTACCGCCACGATAGAGGTTTTGGATACTCAATTAAGAGCTGGAGAAACGAGTTTGGTTACGATCACATTCTCAGAGGCAGTTGCTGGATTTACCACGGCTGATCTTACAGTAGCCAACGGTACCCTTTCCGGCTTAAGTTCTTCAGACGGAGGTATTACCTGGACGGTAATCCTTACTCCGAGCGCTGGGGTTACCGATGCGACCAATGTGATTACGCTGGACAATACCGGAATTGCTGATCAGGCAGGAAATGCAGGTTCAGGCAGCACAGATTCGAATAACTATGCGATCGATACCCAGCGTCCAACTGCCACGATAGAGGTTTTGGATACTCAATTAAGAGCTGGAGAAACGAGTTTGGTTACGAT
>NZ_JAMWZB010000040.1:0-2079 GCF_024305035.1 Algoriphagus sp. | reverse complement strand
AATTGCTGATCAGGCAGGAAATGCAGGTTCAGGCAGCACAGATTCGAATAACTATGCAATAGATACTCAGGCTCCTGATACTCCAAATGCGCCTGATTTGGAATCCGGATCTGATTCTGGAGTGTCTGATACTGATAATATTACCAATGTTTTAACCCCAACCTTTAGTGGTGTTGCTGAGGCAGGTAGCACGATCAGTGTTACCAGTGATTTAGATGGGGCTTTGGGGTCGGCAACTGCCAATGGTACTGGGGAATGGTCATTTACCCCTGGTGGTAATTTGTCTTCTGGTGTACATGCAATAACGGTAACTGAAACTGACCTTGCAGGAAATAGTAGTTCAGAATCTGCGGCCTTGATTTTGGTAATTGATACTTCAGCTCCAACAGCGGATATTCTGGCTAATCAAGATCTTATTCTTGACTCTGATGGAAATGCCACTCTGGATCCCAATGATATCATTATAAGCTTAGCAGATGATAATTCTTCTGTAAATAACATTACATTAGAACTCAGTAAAGGGAGTTTTGGATGTTCAGATGTAGGAAATAACAGTATTAATTTGACTACGGTGGATCAAGCTGGAAATTCCAGTAACTGGATGTCCACTATCAATGTGAAGGATAATACAGGTCCTGAAGTAAGGGGCAAAGATATTACAGTCAATGTAGATGCCTTTGGTTCTTATATATTATTCTCAACTATGATTGATGATGGTTCTTCAGATGCCTGTGGTATTTCTGGGTACTCTGTTAGTCCTGCGATTTTCACAAGAGACAATGAAGGAGTTAATGATGTGACTTTTACTGTCACAGATATAAACGGGAATTCGAATTCGGTAACGGTACAAGTCACTGTGGTGGTAAATCCAAAAATACTTGATGTGGTTGTTGATGAAGGACAAGGCAAAGTATTTGGAGAGGATGATCCGGAATTTACCTTTGAAGCCACTGGATTTGAAGGAGGTGATGATGAAAGTATTCTGACCGGAGCTCTTGAAAGGGAAATTGGCGAGGATGTGGGAACCTATGAAATTAGCATGGGAACTTTAGATGCCGGGCCTAATTACACCATTAATTTGATTGAGGCAGATTTTGAAATCACCCCAGCGACCCTAACCGTTACCGCTGATGCTGATCAGAACAAAATCTACGGGGATGTCGACCCAACCTTTACGTATGGGGTCTCAGGCTTTGAAAATGGGGACGATGAAAGCATTCTGACTGGATCCCTAAGCAGAGTCGAAGGTGAGGATGTAGGAACCTATACGATCACCGAAGGTGACTTGAGCGCAGGAGACAACTATACGATTGACTATACCGGAGCAAACTTTGAAATTACCGAAAGAACGTTAAGTGTAGTTGCTAGTCTAAATCAGGGTAAGGTCTATGGAGAAGCTGACCCAACGCTAACTTATACAGCCAGCAACTTTGGAAATGGGGACGATGAAAGCATCTTGAGCGGCACATTGAGTAGACAGCCTGGAGAGGATATTGGAACCTATGCGATCAGCCTAGGTAGTCTGGATGCAGGCGACAACTATACGATCGACTATACCGGAGCAGACTTTGAGATTACCGAGAAGACCCTGACCATCACAGTGACTCCGGGTCAGAGCAAAACCTACGGGGATACCGATCCAACCTTTGCTTATGTGGCCACCGGTTTTGGTCCGGGGGATGATGAAAGTATCCTGACCGGTGAACTGGAAAGAGAAAGCGGAGAGGATGTGGGAGGCTATGCGATCAACCTGGGTAGCTTAAGCGCGGGAGCTAACTATACGATCGACTTTGCAGGAGCAGACTTTGTGATTACTCCAGCAACCCTGACGGTGACAGCAGATGCGAATCAAAGCAAGACCTACGGGGATGTCGATCCCACGTTCAGCTACCAAGCCACCGACTTTAAAAATGGGGATGGAGAAAGTATTCTGACCGGTGAACTGGAAAGAGAAAGCGGAGAGGATGTGGGCACCTATGGAATCCTACAAGGAAGCCTCAGTGCCGGAGACAACTATACGATCGACTACACCGGAGCAGACTTTGCGATCACTCCAGCAACGCTGAACATTACAGCAGA
>NZ_JAMWZB010000004.1 GCF_024305035.1 Algoriphagus sp. | reverse complement strand
TTAACCTCATCCCTCAGGTTTTTATTTTTTCGCCTTACATCACTTCAAAGAACTTTCCTCTTGACATTTCAAGAGCTGGTGAAAAACATCCCGAAGGACTCTTTCTATCTATTTTCTCATCCCCTCTTTATCCCTTCTCTCCTCCTCTTCACTCTTTCTTTTTCCGTTCCTTCCGAACAGGAGTGCAAAGGTAGCTGAACTTTTTTTCTTTGCAAAATATTTGAGTGTTTTTTTTAAAATTTTGGAACCGCTAAATCAGGCCTACACTCCCCTCTCCCTATCTTTTCAATCCCTTTTTGCCTCTCTTTTTCCAAATCCCTCAACACCGTTTGTGTCGATTGGGAGTGCAAATATCAGGGATTTTATCCACGATACAAGAGGTATCTCAAAAAAAATCTCAAAACATTCCTAATGGACTGATAGTGAAGATAAAAATTTTAACCGTAGAAAATTTGTTATTCGAAAAAAATCTAATGAAAACGATGATCATAATTTCAACATATTAAAAATAGCCAATTTTTATTCTGAATTAGACTACTAACTCAAAATCTAAAGGTAGGTAAAGGATCCAAATATTGTTTTTTCGGACTCTTTGTGGAAAAGATATAGCGAATGCTCAATTCATGACTTCCCCCGCTTACTGATTGCCCAAGTTTGGAAATAGAAAAATCAAAACTATATCCCAGTTCCAGGCCTGAATCCAACACCAGTCCAACCAAAGCAATCAAAGATTCACTATTGGGTAATTCATATTTAGTCGGAAGGCCCCGGTACCAGAGACCTAAAACCAAGGGTTCAAAGAAAAATTCCCCACCCAAGTCAAGTTGCGAAAACTCCCCTTGTCTTTTATAATTAAAAGCTAAGGCAAAAGACCGCACTTGATCTGTATTATTAACGTAATCATTGATATTCCCAGGAGCTAGGTTCCAACGATAGCCCCCATGCACTGCATACCGCATCGGGAGCTCATTCGCTTCCAAATCCAAATAACTTATCGGTGGCTCCAGTAAGTGAAAAACACCTAAACCCAACCAAAAATCAGGACTTAAATACAAGCCCCCCACATGCAAATCTGCTGCAGTAAGTTGACTTTCTCCTTCAAATCCATCTCCAGGCTCGCCAATAATCACACCCCGATCGATATCCAGCTGATCTCCTAAAATCACACCATCAAACAATCCATCACGCATCATTAGCCCCCCTTGTACCCCAAATTGAAAAAAACGGCGTTCTCCAAATCTCAAACGATAGGAATAATTTATACCTACTTCGGTTTGTTGGCTTTGGGTAAATGAGTCCCGAGTTCCCGTGATCAAAATACCAAGACCACTGTTAAGGGGATCAAAGTAATGATCACCGTAAACAGAATATGCCAGAAAACTTTGGTCTAAAGCAGGCCATTGATTCCGAAAACTCATTCCAATTCTGGTTTGGTTAGTACTGCCTGCAAAAGCCGGGTTGAGGTATAGGGGATTGGCATAAAATTGAGAAAATTGGATATCCTGAGAAAAACAATCTACCCCAATCAGAACACTCAGCACCACTACCAATATCTTTCTCATCGTATCAATCTAAACTTACCCGATTCTTTTACCGATTCCCCATCTACAGAAACCGCATTGAACCGAAACACATAGGTGCCCGCATCCAAAAGCTTTCCATTCAGGGTTCCATCCCAGCCTGCTTCCTGTAGGTCATCTGACCTGAAAATCAATTCACCCCATAAATTAAAAATCAACAACTCAACCGAAACCAGGCCTTTGTATTTAGGTGTAAAAAACTGATTTGTATTTGCACTTGGAGTAAACCCTGTAGGAAACATCACTCGATAACTTTTGGTAATCGAAACCCGCTTTTTAACCGAAGCCTGGCAGCCATTTTCATCGATAATTACCAGTTCTACCTCAAATTCCCCCTTTTCCCCAAAAACATGAGCAGGGTTTTCGGATGCTGAACTTGCTCCGGGCTGAAAAACCCATTCAAATGACTCCGCTCTATCATCGGATAAATTAGTGAACTGGATGGTGTCATCTGCAAAAATTCCTCCGTCAGCATCTCCTTTGATCCCAGTTCCCGCAACTTCAAACTCAAAATCTGCCAAAAGCTCCTCCTGATAAATAAGAACGTCAAAATCCACTGCAGGACCAAAACAGTCTAAGTCTTTATGCTTCACCTCCAATTGATAGGTACCCGACTCAGACAGTTGTCTGATCTCTTCATTGATCCACTCCACTCCAGCTTTACTCAGGCGATAGTCAAACTTTTCGAGATCGAAATTAGCGATAGCAGACCATCCATCCACAGGTTCATTGGGAACACAACCCACCAGTGGCAAATTCAATTCGACCTGGGGAAGGTCAGGATAATCGACAGCGATTTCATTGGAAAATGCCGGACAGTTTTTTCGATTATATACTCTTACGCTATACCGTCCTTCCTCGGAGATTTGAAGCGTTTGCGAAACCTCATTCTCCAATATCTTTCCATTTCTAAACCATTCAAATCGCTCATAATCTTCCTCCCCGACCGCCTCTAAGCTTAGATTTTCATCAGGACAAAGCCGGATTTCGCTCATTTCTTCTTCACTTCCGTTCACCCGTAATGTCACCGGTTCTGGAGATTCTTCAATGAGCAAGGTCATCGAATTCCCCGAAGAAGTTTTTCCATAAGTATCCGTAATGGTATAATAAACCGTCACACGCTGGTTTGTAAACCCTTCATTTGGAAAAAATGTGAAATCTCCTCCTTCATCGGAGGCTCTAAAAACTCCCTCTGGTAACACCAACGCTCTATTCTCTTCCCTACATTTCCCCTGAGCGCAAACATCTCCCTCCTCTTCTTGGATATCTTCCAACGAACTGTAAAACTGCAAACAACGGATTTCTGAATTTGGGTTGGGCAAAACCACTTCTTCATCGGTGATAAAGTAGGTGTTTTCCTGACCTTCGCAACTCGCTTTGTCCGAAAAATCAACCCCTTCTGGGTTTACTAAGCCGTCATCATTGGAAACCTCAACGATTAAGTTTCGTATTTCATGAAAATTGGTCTCTCCACCCGTGGATGCCGAAAATCCAACTTTCAGATCCTCCGGCGCTTCAAAACGGTAGGGCAATCGCTCAAAGATGGAAATCAGCCTCGAGTTATTGGCTTGGGTGGTGTATTGCATTTCGACCGTAATCAAATAGCCTACATCATTCGGATTAGGTTCCAAATTGATGAAAACTTTTCGGTACCCAGGCTGATTGGGGTCCGTGACTCGGGTGGTCCCTACTCCACCGGAACTTATCGGGAACTGTTGATCAGCAGGCAAACCATCGGCTCCAGCTTCCATCGTCCGACGTCCTGCAATAAAATCATAGCCATTAAATCCATTTCCCGGACCACGAATAACGATGGCATCTGGCACTTGTTGATCGCCCACCCCCGGAAACCCACCGGATCTGGACTCCGTGGAGTTTCCAAAATTGCCAAATTCGTCAAACCCAATGCCTAAATAAGCCCCAGAAACTCCCGGTTCATTATTTCTTTTGGAGTATCCAAGAGAACCTCCAAAACCACCAATGCTAAAGTTCGGTACCTCTGCATCGTAGAGAAAAAAAGCAAGCCCATCTGCTCCAGTACCCCCATAGGAGAAATATTCAAAGGAGGCTTTGATTCCAAAAACAGAAGAAAATGGAATATCCACGTAAACAAACCCACGCTGATCCAATTGATTAGAAGTCAACCGAAGAACATCGGCAGCAAGTACTGCATCTGCCCCGAAAACGGTGGCGGATTGTGTGCCATTTCCCTGAAAAGTCTCACAATAGGGAAAGCCCACCTGGCCCACCACTGAATTTGTTATCAAAAACAGGGCAATAAAAAATCCTGACACACCTTTAAAATCATACATAATGGGCTAAAATAGACCGAATAGGTTAGAAAATAAAAAAACCTCTAAAATTTTGACATTTTAGAGGTTTAATGGTTAGTCCCTGAAGTTACCGGAGTATGGTCTGAACTCGATCTGGACCTACTGACACCAATTTGATCGGCACTTGAAGTTCTTCTTCCAAAAAGGAAACATACTCTTTTAACTCCTTGGGAAATTCCTCATACGAGCGAACATCTTTTAAGGAGCAATTCCAACCTTTTAATTTTTTGTAAATGGGCTTCACATCCATATTGGATACTTCGAAACTTAATTGATCGATTTTCGCTCCATTTGGCAACTCATACTGTGTGCAAACTTCCAATTCCTCAAAAATATTCAACACATCTGCTTTCATCATAAATAATTGAGTTACCCCATTAATCATGATGGAATATTTCAATGCCGGAAGATCCAGCCAACCACATCTGCGGGGCCTTCCTGTTGTACTCCCAAATTCATTCCCTTCTTTTCGCATATCTTCTCCAGTTTGATCAAAAAGTTCGGTAGGGAAAGGACCGCTTCCCACCCGGGTGCAATACGCTTTGAAAATCCCAAAAACTTCGCCAATCCGAGAAGGGGCTACCCCTAAACCCGTGCAAGCTCCCGCTGTCATCGTACTCGAGCTGGTCACAAACGGATACGATCCAAAATCAATATCCAATAAAGAACCTTGAGCGCCTTCGGCCAAAATTCGTTTCTCCTCGGCTAAAGCCTGATTGACCACATACTCACTGTCAATCAAATTTAAGGTTTTGAAAAATTCAACAGCCTCAAAAAACTGACGCTCCATCTCCTCCAATTGATCCAACGGATAATTGTAAAAGGAAAGGGTGGTTTTATGCTTGGCAACTAAAGTCTGATATTTTTCTTGGAAATCTTCACTTAAAATATCCCCTACCCTGAGGGCTGATCGTCCGATTTTATCCTGGTAAGTGGGTCCAATACCCTTTAAAGTAGAACCGATTTTCTTATCTCCTTTGGATTGCTCCATAGCCGCATCAAGGAGCTTATGGGTAGGAATAATGATCGTCGCTTTTTTGGAAATCACCAGATTTTTCCGGTAATCAATAGAAAATTTACCCAGGCCATCGATTTCTTTTTTGAGGACAATAGGGTCTAATACGACTCCATTACCAATAATATTGAGGATTTGCGATCTAAAAATTCCAGAAGGAATTTGATGCAAAACATGTTTGATTCCATCAAACTCAAGGGTATGCCCTGCATTGGGGCCACCTTGAAATCGTGCGACGATTTGGTAATCAGGAGCTAAAACATCTACAATTTTGCCTTTTCCTTCATCTCCCCACTGGAGACCCAGCAATACATCCATCTTCATTTGAAGTGCGGTCTAAACGGTTTATCTAAGACTTTTTGAAGGGCGAAATTTGCGATAAGCCCATAGAAAACCAAGTGAAAGCCTGTAAATAATTCTAGAATAACTCCCTATTCCTATAGGGACTGAATTTTCACAACTTAAAAAAAGAAAATTCTTCATTTAATTTCACTTCCTGTTTTTGAAGTCTTCAATCGAATCAAATACGGTGAAAATATTATTTAATTTGGTGATAATCAGTAATTTTTTAACATGATCAGAAGGCGCAGTAAGATAAACCTCCCCCCCTTTGTTTCGCATTTTAGTCAGCATGGTAATGAGCAAGCCAATACCACTGGAACTGATGTACCGAACCTCACTCAAGTCAACAACAAAGTTTTTAGCTCCATCTTCAATAGCATCCGAGACGACTTCGACCAATTTGGGACCAACTTCATCTCCGATCAAATCTCCGGTGACAAATAGGTAATGGGCTTGAGTATCCTTTTCAGTTTTATAAGTTAATTTCATAGTTCTTCAACGGGTCTATTTTCGCACTTCTCTTTGGTGCAGTTTCCATACAAAATCAATGAATGATGGAGAACCTGAAAATTTAAAATATCACCTACCGTATTCTGAATATTCTGAATACGCGGGTCACAAAACTCCAATACTTGATTACAATCAACGCAAATCAAATGATCATGCTGTTTAAATCCATAGCTTTTTTCGAATTGCGCCAAATTTTTACCAAACTGATGCTTGGTGACCAAATCACACTCGACCAACAAATCCAACGTATTGTAAACAGTTGCCCGGCTGACTCGGTAATTTTTATTCTTCATACTGATGTACAACGATTCGACGTCAAAATGGCCAGACCGAGTATAAATTTCTTCCAAAATCGCGTAACGTTCGGGTGTTTTTCGGAGTTTTTGATTTTCCAAATAAGCAGTAAATATCTTTTTGACCTCTTCGAAATGAGCTGTATTCAAGGACATCTTGTGTTTTTTTTTCAAATATAACTTTTGTTCCTCAGAAAAGATTCAATCGCCTAGTCGAAGCGGGAAACCTTGATGATCCCCTCCACTTCCTGTAAATTTCGCATCAGCTGATCCAAATGTTGCGTATTGTGTACATACAGCTTGATTGTCCCTTCAAAAATCCCCGCATCCGAATCTACGGTAATCGATCTCATATTCACTTTCAATTCATTGGAAATTACCTTGGTGACATCATTGATCAAGCCTACCCGATCAGTACCTACAATATGTAATCCTGCCAAAAAGGCAATTTCCTTTTGGCTCGTCCATCGTGCTTTAATAACCCGGTTTCCATGATTGGAAAGAAGTTCCAAGGCATTGGGGCAAGAAGTTCGGTGAATTTTAATCCCCTCATTGACTGTCACAAACCCAAAAACATCATCCCCTGGAATGGGATTACAACATTTTGCCAAAATGTAATCCACCACATCCATATCTTCCCCGATTAGGAGCTGATCATGGTCCGGGCCTTTTAGGTTTTTGATTTCTTTGGTAAAGGAAGACTCGTCCTTTACTTTTTCTTGGATAGCCTTATGCTTGAGCTTTTGATTTTCTTTAAAATCTTTAAACGATTTGATCGTAGTGGGATCAATGATTCCTTTTCCAACTCGATAATAAAACTCATTGGCGGTTTTTAATTCAAAATAAGCCCGTAATTTATCTACCGTCTCGGAATTGAATTCCATTTTCATTTGCTTCAGCTTACGCTGAACGATTTCCTTGCCATCGCCAATGGCGGACTTTTTGTCTTCACGAAGGGCATCTTTGATTTTGGCTTTTGCCCGCGAAGTAACCACATTGTTGAGCCAATCTTCCGTAGGCTTCTGCTTGTTGGAGGTGAGTATCTCGACCTGATCACCGTTTTTGAGCTTATGGTTGATCGGGACTAGGCGCTGATTTACCTTGGCTCCTATGCATTTAGCCCCCACTTCGGTGTGGATTTCAAAAGCAAAATCTAGTGCCGAAGCCCCAAATGGTAGCACCTTCAAATCTCCCTTAGGCGTAAACACAAAGATTTCTTCATGGAAAAGATTCCCCCTGAAGTCATCCATAAATTCAATGGCATTTCCCTCATTGGACTCAAGCATGCTTCGGACTTGAGTAATCCATTCATCCAAGCCGGACCCTGATTTACCGGCATGTTCCTTTTCTTTGTATTTCCAGTGGGCCGCATAGCCACGTTCGGCGATCTCATCCATTCGGTTGGTCCGGATTTGCACTTCGACCCACTGACCGGTATTACTCATTACGGTGGTATGCAATGATTCATAACCATTGGATCGTGGTGTACTGATCCAATCTCTCAATCGATCTGGGTTGGGCCGATAAAAATCTGTTACTATCGAATATACCTGCCAACAATCTGCTTTTTCATTTTCCAATTCACTTTCCAGAATAATCCGAACAGCAAAAAGGTCATAGACCTCTTCAAATGGAATTCCCTGCTTTTTCATTTTGTTATAAATGGAAAATACAGATTTAGGACGCCCTTTGATACTGAATATAAACCCCTGCCGGTTTAACTCCTCCTCAATGGGGTGGATGAAGCTTTTGATGAATCGATTTCGATAGCTTTTGGATTCATTGATCTTGTTGACGATATCGCGATAGGTATCGCTATCGGTGTATTTCAAATAAAGGTCTTCCAGTTCGGATTTGATTGCATATAGCCCAAGCCTGTGAGCCAACGGAGCATATAGATACATAGTTTCCGAAGCAATCTTCAGTTGCTTATGGCGAGGCATACTGCCAAGCGTCCGCATGTTATTGAGTCTGTCTGCCAACTTGATGAGGATCACCCGCACATCGTCGGAAAGGGTCAATAGCATTTTTCGGAAATTCTCAGCTTGCTGGGAACTTCCGTATTCAAAAACCCCTGCGATTTTAGTAAGTCCGTCAATGATGGTCATGACTTTCTGACCAAACTCCCGCTCAATATCTTCCAACTCCCATTCAGTGTCCTCCACCACATCATGAAGAAGCGCGGCCACGATGGAGGTGGTTCCCAGTCCGATTTCCTCCACGCAGACCAGTGCCACCTCCAATGGATGGTAGATATAGGGTTCTCCTGACTTTCTACGCATGTCTTTATGCGCATCCAGAGACACGTTAAATGCTCGCTTGATCAATTTGGCATCCCCCGGTTTCAAAATCGGTTTGGCCTGCCGAAGTAATCTGCGATATCGTTTTAGAATCTCTTTTCGTTCTTCTTCAATGTCCACTTCAATCATAGAGAAGGAATTTAATACAAAAATGGGTGGTTTAGTATAAGTTTTTCGAAGATTCTTGAATTTTTTTTAACCCGTCATTTGCAAATTCTCTTTTAGTACCTACATTTGCATCCACAATTGAGACGGGGATCAAAACCTCTCAATTTGAATACTGCGGATGTGGCGAAATTGGTAGACGCACTAGACTTAGGATCTAGCGCCGCGAGGCATGGGGGTTCGAGTCCCTCCATCCGCACCTATACCGAACCCTCAATCACTACACTGTCTTTGCGAAGCAGGAAAGAGATTGGGGGTTTTTAGTTCACTTTCATCTTAAAATGTAAAAGCGCTTTGGAAATCACATTAGACAAGCACTCAGCAAATCAAGCTTCAATTAAAATTAAACTAACTGAAGCAGATTATCAACCGAAGGTAGATGCGAAATTGAAAGACTACGCAAAAAAAGCCAATATTCGTGGCTTTAGACCGGGTAAAGCTCCAATTTCGATGGTGAAAAACATGTACGGAACCTCCGTATTGGTAGAGGAAATCAATACCCTACTCGGTGAGTCGCTCAATACGTATATAAAAGAACAGCCATTTCGCATTTTGGGAGACCCCCTTCCTGTAGAAGCAACTGAGGAAAAAATTGACTGGAAAACTCAAAAAGAATTTGATTTTGAATACAAAATCGGATTTATTGAGAATTTTCAGCTTCCTCTTGACGATACCATTGAAGCAAACCAATACTCCATCCAGGTAGATGATAAACTTGTCAATGAGACTATAGAAAACCTTAAGTCCCAATACGGAGAAAGCAGCAATCCTGAGAAAGCTGAAGCGGGCGATCATGTCTATGGCGACTTAAAATTGGTAGATGGTGAATTCTCTAAAACACTTTCCCTTCCACTACCTAAAGTTTCCAAAAAATTTGCAAGTAAATTCATCGGTCTCAGCAAAGGTGATGTAGTTGAATTTGAAGGCAAAGAGGTGAAAAAAGGAGAGTGGTCCGAGGCATTTGGCCTAGCAGAGGATGAACTTGAACACAGCAAAGGATCTTTTACCTTTACGATCCAAAATATCAATCGAACAACCGAAGCTGAACTCAATCAAGAATTTTTTGATAAAATCTTTGGACCGGACCAGGTTGACTCCGAAGAAGGGTTTGTACAAAAAGTACGGGAAACGCTCCAATCCAGTTATGACCGTGAATCCAAGGTTTTCACTGAAGAGGAATTAAAAAAAGTCTTGGTAAAAAAGGCCAACCTTGACCTTCCTGAAAATTTCTTAAAAGAATGGCTTCTCAAAGCCAATGAAGGAAAAGTAAGCGAAGAAGATGTGGAAAAAGAGTTTCCACAATATGCGCAGCAATTGACTTGGTCTTTAATCTCCAATGAGCTAGCCAAAGCAAATGAAATTAAAGCAGAGCATGAGGAGGTCATTGAAAAAACCAAAGAAATGATCCGTGAGCAATTTGCTTCATCCGGATTGGGATCTCAAATGGAGAGCAGTATGGATTTGTTTGTAGACAATTACCTCAAAGGGGAAGAAGGCCAGAATTACATGAACATGCTCACCTCGGTTCAAAATGAAAAAGTTTTAAACTTTGTCAAAGAGAAGGTTAAGCTTACCGAAAAGGTCCTAACAATTGATGACTTTAAGGAACTTTTAGAAAAGTAAACTCCTTCTTAATTGAATTAAAAAAGTCCTTATTCAAGGGCTTTTTTTATTTTTGTTTACCACAACATATCAAAACATGATCAATAAAGAAGAATTCAGAAAATACGCCATTCACAATCAGGGCGTCAGCGGGACAGCATTTGACCAGTACACGCAACACATCGAAAACATGACTCGGTCTGTGATCGAAGAAAGACCACAAAACTTCAGAGAAATCGACGTGTTCTCCCGACTCATTATGGACCGAATAATATTTTTAGGAACCGGGGTAGATGACCACATCGCCAATATCATCGTGGCTCAACTTCTTTTTTTGGAATCCGTTGATGCCAAAAAAGACGTGCTCCTTTACATCAATAGTCCCGGTGGGTCAGTAACAGCTGGGTTGGGGATTTACGATACCATGCAGTACATCGGCCCAGATGTAGCGACCATTTGTACTGGAATTGCTGCGTCTATGGGGGCTGTATTATTGGCTGGCGGTGCCAAAGACAAACGCTCCGCACTGCAGCATGCCAGGGTCATGATCCATCAGCCGTCGGGAGGCATGCAGGGCCAGTCCAAAGACATGGAAATTTCCCTCAAATTGATTTTGTCCATGCGTCAGGAATTATATCAAATTCTTGCCAATCACACTGGAAAAACCTACGAAGAAATTGAACGAGATTCTGATCGAGATTACTGGCTCAAAGCACCTGAAGCCAAAGAATATGGTCTAATCGACGAAGTACTTATTAAAAAAACAGTCTAATGGCTCAGGTAACCTGCTCATTTTGCGGTAGAAATAAAAAAGATGTTGATCTGATGGTGTCGGGGATTTCAGCCCATATCTGTAATCTCTGCATCGATCAAGCACACATGATTCTTGGGGAAGAAGAAAAAACCAAGAAAAGTGTCGGCAGCAAACCCAAATTCAAACTCAAAAAACCAAAAGAGCTGGTCAGCTACCTGGATCAGTATGTAATTGGTCAGCAGGATGCCAAAAAAGTGCTTTCGGTCGCTGTTTACAATCACTACAAGCGTCTTCAACAAAAGGTCGATCCTGACGAAATTAAAATCGAAAAATCCAATATCATCATGGTAGGTGATACCGGGACAGGTAAAACCTACCTGGCCAAGACACTGGCTAAAACACTGGAGGTCCCTTTTTGTATTGCGGATGCTACCGTGTTGACTGAGGCTGGTTATGTTGGAGAGGATGTGGAGAGTATTTTGACCCGACTTCTTCAGGCAGCAGACTATAATGTGGAAGCTGCCGAAAGGGGGATTGTCTATATCGACGAGTTGGACAAAATCGCACGAAAGTCCGACAATCCCTCCATTACTCGGGATGTCAGCGGAGAAGGTGTGCAGCAAGCCATGCTAAAACTGCTTGAGGGCACCATAGTCAATGTACCGCCACAAGGTGGAAGGAAGCATCCTGATCAAAAAATGATTGCCGTCAATACAGAAAATATTTTGTTTATCTGCGGTGGAGCATTTGATGGGATTACCCGTCACATTGCCAAAAGACTGAATACCCAACCTCTGGGTTTTTCCAAAACCAAAGGCGAAGTAGTGGCAGACCGAGAAAATCTGCTTCAATACGTCACTTCTCAGGACTTAAAAGCCTTCGGGCTGATTCCGGAATTAATTGGACGCTTACCTGTTTTGACCCACTTAGACCCATTGGATAAAGATGCGTTGAAACAAATTCTCACTGTTCCTAAAAATGCGTTGGTGAAACAATACACCAAATTATTGGAAATGGAAGGAGTCGAATTAATTTTCGAGGAAAGTGGAATTGACTTCATCGTAGAAAAAGCAGTGGAATACAATCTAGGTGCCCGTGGACTTCGCTCCATTTGTGAAGCAATCATCACGGATGCCATGTTCGAATTACCCTCAGATGAAAGTGTTAAAGAATTAATTATAGACGAAGAATACGCAAAATCTCAATTTGACAAGTCTAAATTCAAGCGATTGCAAGTCGCCTAAAGCCCACTAAAACAAAAAAAACCAGCGAAATCGCTGGTTTTTTTTTGTTTGTTAGCTCAGGTAGGAATTTAATCCAACTCCACTTCAAAGTAATATTCGGTTCCATCTTGGAACATACCTAGGATTACCAATTCCTCCCCTGAAAGTTTATTCAATTGATCCAATAAATCATCTACATTCTCAATCCTACTTCTACCATTTTCACTAATGATCGAAGTAATGATAAATCCGGACCGAGCTCCTGCTCCTCTCCATTTAGGACTTCCCACTGAGGTAATTAATGCTCCTCCAGAGACTCCTAATCGTTCCAGCTGCTCCTCGGAAAGATTTTCAAACATCACGCCTTCGAAATCATAGGTTTTAGGAACTACTTTTTCCACGATATCAACTCCCCCTTCAAAGTTTTTGAGTGTAGCCTGCGTTTTAAAAACTTCCCCATCTCGAATATATTCCACTTCGACTTGGTCACCTGGACGTTTTCGAGCCACCATCTCTTGCAGGATGGCCACATTGTTGGTCTGTCTTCCATCCACCCCAACAATAATATCTCCTGCTTGTAAGCCGGCCTCTTTGGCACCACTATCCTCATTTACACTTCCGATATAAACACCTTGCTTGACTGAAAGCTCTTTTCCGAGCTGCTCCTCGAGTTCGGGCGAGACATCATTGATGTTGATCCCAAGAAGACCTCGTTGCACAGCTCCATATTCCATCAGGTCATCCATAACTTTTTTGACCAGGGTACTGGGAACCGCAAAAGAATATCCGGTAAAACTTCCCGTATTGGAAGCAATTGCAGTATTGATCCCAATCAATTCTCCGGCAAGATTAACCAGGGCACCTCCAGAGTTACCTGGATTGACCACTGCGTCAGTTTGAAGAAATGATTCAATTTGTAAATTATTTTCTACTCCTCTGAGAATGCCAATATTTCGTGCCTTGGCTGAGATGATCCCAGCAGTAACAGTGGAATTCAAATTAAAGGGGTTTCCAACAGCCAAAACCCATTCTCCAACTTGGGTTTGATCTGAATCACCAAATTTCACAAAAGGCAATCCTTCCTCTTCTATTTTCAAAAGAGCCAAATCCGTTGTTGGATCAGTTCCGATTACCTTGGCGATGTAACGATTGTTATTTTCCAACGAAATATCAATCTCTGATGCTCCTTCTACCACGTGATTGTTGGTCACAATATAGCCATCAGGAGAAATAATTACCCCTGAACCTGAACTCATCGGAGCTCGCCTCCCCTCTCCCTGACCACCACGTGGCGGCAAACCAAACCACTCCTCTAACGGGTCTCGTTGTGATCTGGGATCGTAAGAAAGGGTGCTTTTTACGTGGACTACCGCAGGAGTAACAATACCTGCAGAGGCCACAAAATTAATCCCGTCAGGGATCGTGAAATTGTCTCCATTGAGTAAGTTGACAAAGCTAGTCTTCTGCTTTTCGTCAAAGGTGGTTGCTTCTCGGGGCTGCACAAGAAAACTCAACCCTGCCAACGCTACTAAGCCTCCAATCACGGAAGCAAGGAGCATACCTAGAAAGAAATGTTTTTTACTCATCATGTATGGGTTATGTTTGAGTGATAATACCAAATCCTAAGACTCAAGAATGGAGCCCTAGGATTTGAACTGCTAGTCAAATTAACAAGAATTAACCGCTTTTTAGCTTTCTTATAAATTTAACACCAAAGCGGAAAGGGAGTTTACCCCAGCACCAAATTATTTCACTTCAATGGCTGATTTGAGAACTTTTTTTTCCGCCTTTGGCAAGGTAATTTTCAATACTCCATCTTCATAAACGGCTTCTATTTTCTCAGAAATTACATTGTCCGGCACATAAAAGGAACGGGAAAATGATCCGTATTGGGTCTCTATACTGTGAAAATTTTTACCTTCCTTCTTCTCTTCGATTTTCCGCTCTCCGGAGATGGTTAATCTTCCCTCAGTCAAGTCTACATGAAAATCCTTCTTTTTCATTCCGGGCACCGCAACTTGGATTTCAAAGCCCTGATCGTCCTCTGCAATATCAACCGCCGGATTAAATTTTCTCATTTCCCCTGTTCCAAAGGATTCATTAAACAGCTTATCAATCATTCCACTAAAAGAAGAAGGGTAAGCTGGGTCTAGTTGGTTGTATCTTACAAGTTTCATGGTTTTGTTGGTTTTGTTATTCGTTTTCATAGTCAAGAAATTCTATACCAAGTGAAAAATTAAGCCATATTGACAGAAAAAATATTCAAAATTTAAGATGATTAGTCATTTTGGCAGGATTAGTACATGCCTCTTCCGGTATTTCCAAATGATCAATCGATTAAAAATTGGGGAAGCCCAAAAATTGGATCGTCAATCGCAAGGAGAAACGGGATTAATTCCCATTTAGACCTCCCACTCCACCCCAAGTACCCTTCGGCATTGGGCGGTTTCTTGCTTTTACACCCTGAGAGGCGGATGTGGTGTTGTTTTCAATTATCCTTCTAGGAAATCACTTTTAGCTATCCTTCGAATTCGGTCCTATTCTTTTGACAAGGGGCCTCCTTACCGAGTTGATCCTCCCTTACCAGTGGCAAGGTTTAGGCCTTCCCAGGCAACAACGATAACTTTCTTCTCACATTCCCACTACATTTATCCTGTTGTTTAAGAGTAGTATAGGATTTGGGTTTGTTTGGCAAGCTCATCGAGACAACTTTGGACTCATTTAGGTAGACTCTGGTGGTCAGGCCAAGAATTTACCGCTGGCTTCCTTCAGATTTCACCGGATTGCGAACCCCTTTGCTTCAAGCTAACCCCTCCAACCGCCAAGGCGTGTTTGGAACTTTCACTCTACAGCTATTGTCCATGCCGGGTTCATTATAAAAAAAACCCTGAAAAAATTTTCCAGGGTTTCATTGCCATTCACTTCATTTCATTTACGCTTTTTTGACATTGATGGCATTCGGTCCTTTTTTACCATCTTTGACATCGTAAGATACTTTGTCATTTTGAGCAACCTTGTCAACCAAGCCGGTAGCATGGACGAAGACTTCGCTTTGGGACTCATCATCTACTATAAATCCGAATCCTTTGGCTTCATTGTAAAATTTTACTGTTCCGGTAAACATAATAACTTGTTATAAATTGTAATTGAAAGTGATTTAAAAATAAATATTCAGCCAAAAAAAACAAAATAATCATTTTTAATTTTAAAGAAATGAAAAAAATTATTTTGATAAGACATGCAAAATCCGCTTGGAATCAACCTTCGTTGGTCGATCATGATCGTCCTCTGGCACCAAGAGGATTAAACGCCGCCCCTGAAATGGGAAAGAGATTGGCTAAAAAAGGAATACATCCAGACAGAATTATCACTTCGACCGCAGAGCGGGCAAGATCCACTGCGCAATTTATCGCTGCCGAATTAAATGCTACTGAAAACAGCATTTGGCTAGTGAAGGAATTGTATCATGCCACTGCTCAAACCCTAATTTCTACCCTAAAAAATCTCCCCGAATCCGTGCAAACCGTCATTTTGGTAGGCCACAATCCAGGCATGAATGAGCTGGTTTATCACTTAGGTGGGAGAATTGAAAACCTTCCCACAGCGGGAGTTTTTGCCGTAAAATCTACCGCACAATGGAAGGATTTCAACCCTAAACAGGTTGACTTTTGGTTTCTTGATTTTCCCAAAAACCGAAACTAAGGAAGCTGGATATTTCTCACATCCTGGATTACCTCAGGAAATTTTTCCACGTTCCCAAGCAGGTATCCGATCTTTTCAGCAACAAGATCAGGAGCCGTTAAGTCTCCATTCGCTTTAAAGGCTTTGAATTTCTCCAATTCAGGAAAATTCGTCTCCTCAGATTTCCTGATATCTTCTTGCATGGGGGTATCCACGATTCCCGGGGCTAAACTGTAAAAATGAAAGGAGTCCGATTTATTGTCTCGATCAGCTACCATGGTAAACATGGCCAAAGCAGCTTTGGTACTACAATACCCTCCCCATCCCGAAACTGGACGAGTGGCTGCACCGGAACTGATATTACAAATAATTTTCTCTGCTGGACTTGACTTATATTTTTTTATAAAGGCATTGGTCAAAAACATGGGAGCCAGTAGGTTTAAATTAACCTGCTGTCTTAATTCTTTGGGAGATAGCTCACCGATCGGCTTTATTTCCCCTATCCAGCCCGCATTATTAATTAAAATCAGTTGGCCGAAATCTCCATTGGGAAAAATTCCGTCCAATTCATTTTGCAGCACAGGCAAATCGGATAAATCTAGATTCCGTTCGGTTAACTGAGGATGATCAAGTTGGATAGAACTTCTGGAAATCGCTAGGACTTGAGTCCGATCAATTTTCAAATAATAATCCAAGATCGCTCGTCCCAGGCCTTTGCTGTGGCCAGTAAGAATCAAAAGTGTTTTAGACATGGGTGAAAGGGTGATGGTTAGTATTTCCTATCAAGGATCGACCCAATTTTTCACAAAAAGTTATAATTTTTTATATCAACCTGATTAACAGGTATTTACATATTTAAATAAATTGAACATTTAAAAGAAAGTGGGCGAACCCACCTTCTTTAAATCCTATTTTTGTGAACTCCCCATTTGTTAAAGACACATGTGCTTCGTTCTTCACTGCAACTTGCTTACCGCTTAGAAGAGTGAAAAGTCTCACTGTTGCTTCACCCGTGTACTCGCAAGTCCCTTTCGAGGTTTTAATGTCTTATCCTGGCAAGGTAAATACACTAAATTTGTTGCTTACATCCAAACCCCTAAAGATGGTTTGGTTTTACGCTCCGTTCTATAAAATATACTGAGACAAATCTCGGTTCTTGACCAAGGTACTCAGCCTTTCTTGCACCATTTCATGAGTGATCATAATCTTTGAATTGGGTTCGATGGTATCGGGTACCTCAAAGAGGAAATCATTTAACAAATGGGACATCACAGTATGCAATCGACGCGCACCGATATTTTCCACCTCTTGATTAATCAAAAACGCCAACCTTGCCAATTCCTCGATAGCGTCCTCGGTAAACTCCAAAAATACTTCTTCCGCTTCAAACAAGGCTTGATATTGTTTAGTCAAGGCATTCTTTGGCTCCCGCAAAATTCGAGAAAAATCCTCCTCAGTCAGCGCATTTAACTCCACTCGTATGGGAAATCGACCTTGTAATTCAGGAATTAAATCCGAGGGTTTACTCACATGAAATGCACCGGCAGCGATAAAAAGTACATGATCAGTATTTATCACCCCGTATTTTGTATTGACAGAGGTGCCTTCCACGATAGGCAACAAATCCCGTTGCACCCCTTCCCTACTGACATCTGGCCCACCACCATTTTTCCCTGATTTAGAGGCGATTTTATCGATTTCATCGATGAAAATAATCCCATTATTCTCTGCCAATCGAATCGCTTCTTCCTTCAACTCATCAAAATCAATCAATTTCGAGATTTCCTCCTCCAATAACACTTTTCGTGCTTCAGCGATGCTCAGCTTTCGCTTTTTCATCTTCTTGGGCATCATGCCGGAGATCATATCCTGAAGACCAGCCATACTGGCATCGTCCATCATCCCGTTACCAATCATTCCAATTCCGACTGGAGAGGATGCCTTGACATTAATTTCTACTTTTCGATCATCGAGTTCTCCATTTCGAAGTTTCTCCCGAAACCGCTCCCGGGTGCGTTCATTGAGTTCCTCATCGGATTGAGGTTCCTCTGACTGACCGATGCTCAAGTTTTTCTGTTTGAAACCGGTATTTTTGACCGGAGGAATCAAAATATCGAGAATAGTTTCTTCCACGGCTTCGGAAGCTTTTCCCTTCACTTCTTCATTTTTTACTTCCCGTACCAAATGAACCGACTGCTCTACGAGGTCTCGAACCATACTTTCGACATCTCTCCCTACATAACCGACTTCTGTAAATTTCGATGCTTCCACCTTCGTGAAGGGAGCTTGAGCAATTTTAGCAAGTCTTCTGGCTATTTCAGTTTTTCCCACACCAGTGGAACCGATCATGAGAATATTATTGGGAACAATATCCTTTTGAATATCCGACTTCACTCTCATTCTTCGGATTCTGTTCCTTAATGCAATGGCTACGTTTCGCTTAGCATCTTTTTGTCCAATAATATATTTGTCCAGCTCAGCTACTATCTGTCTGGGAGTAAGTGATAGTTTTTGATCCATGATTTCTGTTTTTTTAAGTTTTCCTAAAGCTCAAACTGAAGGAAGAAAAAAGGGAAAGGTCAAATTTTCCTTTCCCCTCATTTTTAGCTTGGATGTGACTCCGGATTGAATGAAAACTGGACCGGTCGGTCCACTTTGGACTTCAGTAAAGCAATATCCAAAACTTCACCAACCCGATCTACAAAATGAAACTCCAGGCCTTTGAGATAGTTTTCATCGATTTCTTCGATATCCCTTTTGTTTTTCTTACAAAGAATTATCTCTTTGATTCCCGCTCGTTTTGCCGCCAAAATCTTTTCTTTAATTCCTCCTACAGGAAGCACTTTTCCGATCAAACTAATCTCACCAGTCATCGCTACTTTTGCTTTGACCTTTCGCTGGGTGTAAACTGAGGCCATGGCTGAAAGCATCGTGATCCCGGCTGAGGGACCGTCCTTGGGCACCGCACCAGCAGGCACATGAATATGCAAATCGTATTGATCAAAAACCCGATGGTCAATGCCTAACTTATCGGCTTTTGATTTGAGGTAAGAAAGTGCCGTCACAGCGGATTCTTTCATCACATCACCCAACTGACCAGAAAGGGTCAACTTGCCCTTTCCTTTACTCAAACTGGATTCGATGAACAGAATTTCTCCTCCTACACTAGTCCAAGCCAGACCTGTCACTACTCCTGCAACCGAATTATCCTGATAGGTTTCCTTATCAAACATCTCCGAACCCAAAATCTTCCGAACTGCATCCGGAGTAATTTTCGGATCGTATTCCTCTTCCATAGCAATGGATTTGGCTACATTTCGGATAACTTTGCCAATAGCTCTTTCGAGATTTCTCACGCCCGATTCACGGGTATAATCCTCGATAATTTTCACCAAAGCAGATTTATCAAATCGAACCTGATTGGTCTTCAAACCATGCTCTTTGCGTTGTTTGGGAACCAAATGTCGCTTGGCTATTTCTACTTTTTCCTCCTGGGTATAACCAGTCACCTCGATGATTTCCATCCGATCCCGCAAAGCAGGCTGAATGGTATCCAACGAGTTGGCAGTTGCAATGAACAATACTTTGCTCAAGTCATATTCCACTTCGAGGTAATTATCCAAAAAGGCAAAATTTTGTTCGGGGTCTAATACCTCCAAAAAGGCTGAACTTGGATCTCCTCTAAAGTCGGAAGAAAGCTTGTCTATTTCGTCCAAAACAAATACCGGATTGGAGATTTTAACCTTCTTCATATTTTGAACAATCTTCCCCGGCATGGCTCCCACATAGGTTTTTCGGTGTCCCCGGATTTCAGCTTCATCATGCAATCCTCCTAAAGACATCCGGATGTATTTTCTACCCAAGGCTTTGGCTATGGATTTCCCCAGGGATGTTTTCCCTACCCCCGGAGGTCCATAAAGGCATAAAATCGGCCCTTTAAGGTCATTTTTCAATTTGAGTACCGCCAAATATTCAATAATCCGGTCTTTTACTTTCTCAAGTCCAAAATGATCTGAATCCAAGATTTTCCGCGCATGTTTAAGATCAAAATTATCCTGGGTAAATTCATTCCATGGCAGCTCCACCATCGTCTCGGCATAATTTAGCGCGATGGGATACTCCGCCGCAGACGGATTGATTCTCAAAATTTTATTCAGCTCTTTTTCAAAATGAAGTGCTACCTCTTTAGGCCAGTTTTTTGACGCTCCCCGTGCCCGGAGATCTTCCACTTCTTTTTCGGGGCCTTCCTCACCCAGCTCGGTTTGAAGAACTTTCATTTGCTGCCTTAAGAAGTAATCCCGCTGCTGCTGATCAATATCGGTGTGTACCTTTTTCTGAATTTCAGACTTCAGTTCCAGCATTTGGATATCCTTCATCATAAATTCCAGCAATAGGGTCGCTCGCTCCACACCATCGTTGATTTCAAGTAAGCGCTGCTTGGATTCGACAGGAGCATTGATATTAGAGGATAAAAAATGCGTTAAAAATGGCGTATTATCAATGTTATCCAACGCTACTTGGGCTTCTCGGGGAATCTCAGGATTGAGATGAAGAATTCTGGTGGCCGCCTCTTTCAGAGATTCCTCAAGTGCTTGAATTTTCTTGGAGCTTTTTGGAAAATTCTCCTCCAGAAAATTGACTTTGGCAATAAAGTAAGGATCATCGGTTATTTCTTCTTTGATTCGAAAGCGCTTTTTCCCTTGGATAATGATAGTTGTATTTCCATCGGGAAGAACAATCATTTTAATGATTTTGGCTAAGGTGCCCACATGATAAATATCCTCCCAAGAAGGGTCATCGTTATTGGGATTGATCTGTGCACATACGCCGATGAATTTATCTCCTTTGTGTGCCTTTTTGACCAATTTAATCGAGCGCTGTCTACCCACCGTAATGGGAATTACCACACCTGGAAACAATACCGTATTTCTGACCGAAAGAATGGGGATCTCCTCCCCTGTTAATTCCTTACCCTGCTCTTCCTCTTCTTCATCAGTGATCAACTGGATCAAGTCTCCTTCTGCTACGTAATCACCGCTCATAAGATTATCGAATAGGGGTTTTTCAAATTGACTCATATAGACATTTTGACAGTCAGACTGCCTGTTTAAAACTTGGTTAAGGGTAGAACCTCCAATTTAGGAAGGTTTCCCGTTTAAGTTCAATGGCCATGCCAAAGGATTTAAGACGTCAGAATGGCAGGCCGGCATT
Source organism: Algoriphagus sp. (assembly GCF_024305035.1). Taxonomy (GTDB): domain Bacteria; phylum Bacteroidota; class Bacteroidia; order Cytophagales; family Cyclobacteriaceae; genus Algoriphagus. The sequence goes on along the minus strand of NZ_JAMWZB010000004.1, from coordinate 174,541 downwards.
GAAATATGTCGGATCTAACTCAACTCAGTAGCCGAAACGCTCCATGTAGATTTTATCCCCTGCCTGAAAAGCAGAACCAAAGGAAAAATTTGAAAAATCATAAAGCGGCCCCCTTCGATTAGATTCTCCAGTCTTAAGATGGAAACGCATCCTCTCACTTAAGCCAAAACTATATACCCAATCACCCACTACAAAATATTCCTTTGTATGGGTTTCCAAAGGAGCAAAACCCAGGTTAGTTAAGGGTTCCCAGGTTAGACTAACTGAATCAAATTTCTTAATTATGGGTTCCAAGAACCCATCCTCAGTTACAATTGAATACATCGCTCCATCGTATCGAAATGTTTTAACCAAGTTTGTATTCTCATAATTAGTATGCTCTCGCTCCAGCCTCTCCCAGGTGTTTTTTTCGATATTGTATCTAAATACACCTGTTTCAAATTCGACCCCATTGACACCCTAATCATATCCACCCTCGAGATAAAGATATCCATCTAAATCATTATAGCCCAATTTATGAAGATCGACAAGAGCAGGACTATCTTCTAATTGAGTTAAGCGATTGGTCGATGGATTAAATTCCCAATAAGAGCGATTTTTACTACCACCACCAATCGCTCCTAAATAAACTTTTCCGTTAGAGGCTAGGTATGGTCTGATGGTTATTTCGTGTGTTCAATAGGTGAGGCTTCTTCTGATACTATTACTATTCGTGAGTATATGCTCAATCCGGGTTAGCCGCTTACATCCCACCGGCTAAAGACCTGTGGGTTTTTCGCTCCATTTTATAAAAAATCCTTTTACCTTCTGACGATTCAAATTCAATGGATTCATAATCTGAAAAATCATACCCCCGGAGTATCTTGCCTAAGAGTTTAGACCCACCCTTTAGAATCACAAATTCAGATTCTTTTTGAGAACTTGGGTAGTTTGTGCAAAAATCTCAAAATGGAAACAAAAAAACGACATTACTTCAAGTAGAAATAATGTCGTTATTCTTAATGATTTCATTTAGCTAGGAATTCTCCGCTAACAACTATTTTTACTTAAATTCAATCCTTATCCTTTCAAATATTTTTATCCTTGGAAAAATTACCCCCCGGTAATGAGCTTTAAAATATCATTTCCAATCGCAAATACCATCAAGGCTAGCAGGATTACCATGCCGACTTTCTGTGCATTTTCGAGAAATTTATCCGATGGAGCCCTACCCGAAATCATTTCGTAGAGCAAAAAGACCACATGACCTCCATCCAACGCCGGAATCGGAAGCAAATTCATAAAAGCCAGTATCATGGAAATCAATCCAGTAATACTCCAGAATTTTCCCCAATCCCAAGAATCTCCATAAATCTTAGCCATTCCAATCGGACCACTGACGTTTTTGGCAGACACTTCTCCGGTAAACATTTTACCCAGCGCTTTGGCATTGATGATGACTACCCCAAATGCGCGCTCAGTACCTTTGGAAATTGCTTGAGTGAACCCAAATTTTCGTTGAACAGGATCTATCAGCGGATTTGCAGCAATCCCTATCGTTCCTTCCGCCGAAACAGCAACAGCTAAGGTGTCCAATTTTCCCTTAGAAGAAACTACCAACTCAGCCTCCTGATTCTTTACTTCATTCAAGGCAGTTTGTAATTCATCAAAAAAGTAAATCTCTTGGCCATTTACGGCAAGAATTTTATCTCCAGGATCAATCCCTGAGGCCTTGGCCGCCCCATCAGGAGCTACGTCCAACACATCAAAAGGAAATCGAATACTGATGAATTTGTCAAAAGCCTCCTCTGAATCAAAGGTGTTGATAAAACCTCGTGGAATCTCCACTTTCAGTTGCTCCCCATTTCGCTCTACCGTGTAGAATCCATTTTCACTTAGAAGAACACTTCCACTGCTAAGTTCATTAATGCTCTCATAAGGCTCACCATTGACCTCCAAAATCTTATCTCCAGTCTGTAATCCGATTGACTCCCCATATTCATAGGCAACAATTCCATTTTCCACAACCTGATCCCGTGAAAAGTACGTTTCCCCATTGTTATAAACCAGAAATACGAAGATGACAATCCCTGTGATGACGTTAACGATTATACCTCCAAGCATGACAATGAGTCGCTGCCAGGCTGGTTTGGAACGAAACTCCCAGGGTTGTGGCTCAGCGGATAATTGGTCGGTATCCATGGATTCGTCTACCATTCCGGAAATTTTCACAAATCCACCCAGTGGAATTGCCCCGATTGAATATTCAGTCTCTCCCCACTGAAACCCTGCGATTTTTGGAGGAAATCCGATGGAGAATTTCTCCACACGCATGCCAAATAGTTTGGCAGTTAACAAGTGACCCAATTCATGAAGCCCGACTAGGATTGACAATCCCAGGAGCAGTTGGCCCACCATAATCAAAGTATCCATTAGTATTTACGCTTAATTAATTCTTTTGTAATTATTCTAGCCTGCTCGTCGGTGGCGATGTAATCCGCAATAGTGGGTTTGGACACAAAATCCACCCGGTCCATCGTCTCGGCAATCAAATCCGACATCTCCAGAAAGCCAATTTGATCTTTTAGAAACGCATCCACAACCACCTCATTCGAAGCATTGAGCATACAGGCCGCATTTCCTCCCTTTTCTAAAGCATCAAATGCCAACTGAAGGTTCCTGAATGTTTTTAAATCCGGCTGCTCAAAGGTCAGATTGGGGTAATTGATGAAATCGAAGCGCTCGAAATCACTTTTCAATCGATGAGGATAGCTCAGAGCAAATTGTATGGGAATACGCATATCCGGCAGTCCAAGTTGTGCTTTTAGCGAGCCATCCTCAAATTGCACCAACGAATGCACGATGCTTTGAGGATGTACGACCACATCGATTTGGGAGGTATTCAACCCAAAAAGCCATTTGGCCTCAATGACTTCCAAACCTTTGTTCATCAGGGAAGCCGAATCGATGGTGATTTTAGCTCCCATATCCCAGTTGGGGTGCTTGAGTGCTTGGACTTTAGTGACTGATTGGAGATATTCCCTGTCCTTTCCTCGAAATGGTCCTCCAGACGCGGTGAGAATAATTTTTTCAATCCGATTATGAAATTCACCTACCAAGCATTGAAAAATCGCCGAATGCTCCGAGTCCACCGGATAAATATTGACCCCAAACTCTTTAGCCAAGGCAGTGACCAAATCTCCTGCGACCACGAGCGTTTCTTTATTGGCCAAGGCAATCTGCTTGCCGGCTTTGATCGCACTAAGGGTAGGCAACAATCCCGAGTATCCCACCAATGCAGTTAAAACCACATCAATAGTTTCCATCTCGACGATTTGCTCCAGTGCCTTTTGACCCGCAAAAACTTTGATGTCATGGGGGATCAATGCCTCCTTTACTGTATTGTAATTTTCGGGGTTGCCAATGACCACAGCATTGGGAGTAAATTCCTTCGCTTGGGCAATTAGCAAATCGCAATTATTCTGAGCGGTGAGTACCTCTACTGTAAAATCATCCGGATGCTGGCGAATCACCTCCAACGTTTGGGTACCAATACTCCCAGTGCTTCCAAGGATGGCTACACGCTTAGCTTCTGTCATTCATTACTTTTTTAAAGAAAATTAACCCCCACAAAACGGGAAGGTTTAGCTGATAGGCTGACAAAATTACAAGATGCCCCGACTTTTCCTTGTACAAATCGTCAGTTTTTCCGTTTGGGAAAAATTTTTGAGAGGACTTTATGAAGAATTCCTGGATTTATTGCTAAAAAGCTTTGCAAAAGCAGGAAATGACTACCCACTATCTTACCTAAAATCAGAATTGATTGGGTTAAAAAATGTGAAGGAAACAAACCGGAGGATTTTTCTTCCGTCAAATTGAAAAACTATGCGCATGGAACATTTTCTCAAAACCACCGGAATATCATTTGTGGCGGGATTGGCAGGTGCGGCTCTTTGGACCACTTCCCTTGTCCATGAACCTCAACCAAACACGATTTCCAGCCCGCCCATTGAATCAGTCAACACCTCTTTCTCCGAGCAGGCGGCCACGAGCCAAGGTTCGTTCCATCGGTCCGATCCTCCGCTTTCTTTTGTGGAAGCTTCAACAAACAGCACCGAATCGGTAGTTTTTATAAAAAATTTCTCAGGTAGCGATCCCCGAAGGAATAGCATGTTTGAGTATTTTTTTGGCACAGGACCCACTCAACAGGTGAGTACGGGATCCGGAGTGATTATATCCGAAGACGGTTACATTGTCACCAATAATCATGTCATTGACCGTGCCGAAACCATTGAAGTGGTTCATAAGAAACGAACCTATCAAGCCCGATTGATCGGAACCGATAAAAATACCGATATCGCCGTTTTAAAAATCGATTCAGAAAATCTTCCTGCCATCAAAAGAGGGTCTTCCCGCGATCTTCAAATCGGTGAATGGGTACTTGCTGTAGGAAACCCCTTTAACCTCACCTCCACGGTCACCGCTGGAATTGTATCTGCAAAAGAACGACAAATCAATATATTGGGGGGTGATTTCCCTTTGGAAAGTTTCATCCAAACCGATGCTCCCATTAATCCGGGAAATTCGGGAGGAGCTTTGGTCAATGTTTCGGGAGAGTTGGTGGGGATCAACACGGCAATTTTGTCTAGAACCGGTTCCTACACCGGATATGGTTTTGCCGTACCCGTGGATATCGCGATGAAAGTAGCCAATGATTTGATTCAATACGGCGAAGTTCAAAAAGCCATTCCTGGAATTGAAGCTGTGGAAATCACCCCTGAGCTGGCTGAAGAAATGGAAATCGCCTCATTGGACGGAGTAATCATCAAACATGTCATCAAATCTGGAGCCGCTGAGCAAGCAGGTTTACAGCGAAATGATGTGATCATTCAACTGGGAGACCAAGCCATTTCAGGGATGGGAAGTTTTGAAGAAGCACTCTCCTATTATTATCCGGGACAAGAATTACCGGTTACCTTTACCCGGAAAGGCAAACGGATGAATGCGACCCTAACGCTACAAAATCTGGAAGGTGGAACCGGAGTCATTAAACGCGAATATTATAGCTCCAGATTACTTGGCGCCCGCCTGGAAGCAGTGAATACGATTGAAAAAGACCGCTTAGGAATTGCCTACGGAATTAAGATCTCCGCCTTGAGCAGGGGGTATTTACGGGATTTGGGACTGAGAGATGGATTTGTGATCACCCAGATTAATCGTGAACCGGCACGCGATCCCAAAGCGGTTGGCAAGTACCTGGAAGAATACAGCGGGAGGCTTTTGCTGGAAGGAGTCGCTCCAAATGGTCAACCTTTTATGCAAAGCTACACGGTCAGGTAAGAAAGGGAGGGATTCCTCCCTCCTTTTCTTTTTTCTAAATAAAGGTTAACTTTTAGAGCAGTTACAAGCTATGTCGAACATGAAATCCCTCCCCCAATCTTGCGAACAGTGTTTTGAGGAATTCAAATCCTCACTGGAAGACCTTAGGGTTTATGGTCAACGAAGTAAAAAAGGATCACTTTCTGAGGCTCAATCCAGAGAACTGATCACTAGTTTTGAGGTAACTCATGAATTAGCACTGAAAGTTTTAAACAGCTATTTTAAAAAATATGGCAAAGGACCTTTCACCGGTTCGCGTGATCTGACGGTGGAAGCCTTTCACGCCGAGCTGATCGATGAGGGCAAACCTTGGCTGGATATGGTGATCGACCGAATTCAATACAATCCTGTCTATGACATTGATACCCAAGGAATTTTTATTGAAAATATTCTAAAGATATATATATCTTTAATGGAGCAATTCGAAGAAACGATGGAAAAAAAGCTGGATCAATAAGACCGCATTTTGAATTTTTTCTTCAACTCGGTGATTGCATTCCTAAACGAACTGTCCGTTTCAATCATATCATTTACGGTATGAACCGCATGGATCACTGTAGAGTGATCGCGACCGCCAAAATGATAACCTATCGATTTTAGAGAGTGATTGGTAAATTCTTTTGAAAAATACATCGCCACCTGACGCGCTACGACAATTTCCTTTTTACGGGTTTTGGCTTTCAAATCATCCAATTTAATCGAATAGTATTCCGAAACCGTTTTTTGGATAAAGTCAATCCCCACCTCAGTCTCAATATCCTTGATGATATTTTTCATCACCGTCTTGGCCAACTGAAGATTGATTTCCATACGGTTGAGTGAGGCATGAGCAATCAAGGAAATTAAAATCCCCTCCAACTCCCGGACATTGGTATCCACCGTGTAGGCCAAGTATTCGACCACATCATCAGGTATAAAAATCCCTTCAGACTGCATCTTTCGACGGATAATTGCTACTCTGGTCTCAAAATCAGGCATTTGAAGATCAGCAGTCAGTCCCCATTTAAATCGGGAAAGGAGTCGCTCTTCCAAGCCTTTCAAGTCTCTTGGAGGGCAATCCGAGGTCATAATGATCTGCTTTTTATTTTGGTGGAGGTGATTAAAAATATGGAAAAACATCTCCTGGGTACGATCCTTTCCAGCCAAAAACTGGATATCATCGATGATCAATACATCCACCTGCATGTAAAAATTAGTAAAGCTTTTTACATTCCCGTCCTTGATGGAATCCATGAATTGATTCACAAATTTCTCAGAGGAAACGTAGAGTACAAATTTAGTCTCCGGACCATTCTTAATTTCATTCCCGATAGCCTGTACCAAGTGGGTTTTCCCTAAACCAACCCCTCCATAAACCATTAAAGGATTAAAAGAAGTGATCCCCGGCTTAGTCGCCACAGCAAAGCCAGCGGATCGAGCAAGTCGATTACAGTCACCCTCAATGTAGGTCCCAAAGGTGTAATTTGGATTGAGATTACTCTGGGTCAAAGCCTCTGCACCTAGAGACTGCATTTCAAATGGGGTAACCTTTTGCTCAGTGACGAGTTGATTATTTCCTTTCTTGGAACCGTGATTTCCTTGTGGATAGGACACCACATAAGGCTGATTGGCAGAGTTCCCTTTATCCACCACTACGGCATATTCTAGTCTGCCACTAGAGCCCAGGGTTGTCTTAATGGCCAATTTCAATTCTTGGATATAGTTATCCTCCAACCATTCAAAAAAGAATTGACTGGGGACCTGAATAGTCAGACTGGTCCCCTCTAGCTTCACTGGATTTATTGGCTTAAACCAAGTTGAAAAGCTCTGCTCATTCACGTGTTGCTCGATGACACGTAAACATTCATTCCAAACTGCGCTAGCTTCTGAACTCATTAGAGAAGATTTCTGAAAAACAAAGACCCGGACGGATTTCTACAAGGGGGTCAAATTTGTAGAAAATTCACTTAAATAAAAAATGTTTTGAAACTTGAAAATCAGGATTTTTGTTTATTCCTCTGATTGACCAAATTAAATTCCGTAATTCTGCTTTACCGAAAAAGTTGAATGAGCTATTCCAACGGAACCCCTTTCATTCAGCTTAAAATATAAATTCTAAGGCTAGCCAGGAAGACAGAATTGATCACAGTAAATTCACAGGGTTTGGGACAATTTATTAATTTTGAAATGCTCCGGTGGCGAAAACCCATCGGGCACTTGACTAAAACCCAATATGACCCATCCCGATTTTTATCCATTTGAACCCAGATCCAAATCCGACTGGATCAAACAGGTGGAAAAAGACCTGAAAGGAAAAGATTTTGAACAGTCGCTGGTAAGCTATGCCTGGGGAGAAATCCGCCAAGAACCTTTCTACACGCAAGAAGATCTTGAAGGCTTCAGCCAAGCCATGAAATTTCATCCAGATCCTGAGCTGCCCGGAGTGGGGGTTAGGTATTGGTCAAATGCTGTCTTAATCCAAAATACGGAGGAAAGTCAAGCGAATAAAATTATCCTAGATCACCTCCAAAACGGGGCCGATGCGCTGATTTTGCAACCTGAAGGAAATGAAAACTGGGATTTGCTTTTCAAAGATGTCTTAGTGGAATACATCGGTGTTTATCTCCTTCCATCAAAAAACAATCTGGATCCTGTTTTTGAATTCATCAATTGGGTAAAATCCAAAAAATTACCCTCCACAGCTTTGCAGGGCGCTGTACTTTGGTCCCCTACGACCTCTCTTTTTGAGGGAGAACCTATTCTAGAAAAGGGGCTAACACTCGGAGTCGAATTACTTCATTTGCTCAGCTCCTTTCCTAAATTCCACGCTTTCACCTTGGATTTGGCGCGCTATGCCAATTCCGGTGCCACTGGCATACAAGAAGTCACCTTCGGATTAGGCGAATTAATTGAGTTGATCGTCCAATTGGAAGAAAAAGGAGTTGATCCGAAAACCTGTCTTCAAACTATCTCCTTTCACAGTGCAGTGGGATCTGAACATTTTCCTCAGATCGCCAAACTCAAAGCCCTTCGAAATTTGATCGTTGAAATCGCTGCCAAATTCAACGTAAAGCTGAATCAAGAAGACATCCATTTACTTTGCTCTACTTCCACCTGGAGCAAATCATTAGTGGACAAAAACTCAAATTATATCCGACAAACTTATGAAGCGATTTCTGCTGTTTTGGGAGGATGTAATGCCCTTTGGGTTTGCCCGGCAGAGAAAAATCCCGGTATTCTGGAACAAAGAATTGCACGAAACATCTCCGCACTCCTTCGGGAAGAAAGTTATTTTGATAAAGTCATCGACCCCGCAGCGGGTTCGTATTACCTAGATAAAATTCAATCCAGTTTCGAAACAGAAATCAAAAACCGAATCGCTGCACTTGAAAAGGTCGGCGGATGGATACAAAATTTTTCTAATCGCACTCTTCATGCAGAAGTCAGAAAAAACCGCGAAGCAATCCAAAGTCAAGTGCTCAACCAAGAAAAAACGGTTGTGGGTGCCAATCGATACAGCCCTGAAGAGAAATTGGTCAACAACTTGGAATTTGAACCGATTCACGAAGCAGAACATGAATTGAACCCAAGCCGAGCAACCTACCTTTTAGAACGCCAAACCTTACGCTCATGAGACCAGATTTCACCCAATGGAACTCCCAAAAAAGTGAGCTCAATCATTCTGAAATTAAGCAATGGGAAGCTCCGGAGCAGATCGCAATTCCCTCAGTTTTCAAATCTGAAAAGATCATCAAGCTTCCACATCTTAATTTTTCAGCTGGAATTGCTCCTTTTCTGCGGGGCCCCTATTCGACTATGTATGTGCAACGGGCGTGGACGATTCGGCAATACGCGGGTTTTTCCACAGCCGAGGAATCAAATGCATTTTACAGGAGGAATCTAGCTGCCGGGCAGAAAGGTCTTTCGGTGGCTTTTGATCTGGCAACTCATCGAGGATATGATTCGGACCACCCCCGAGTCGAAGGGGACGTTGGCAAAGCCGGTGTGGCCATAGATACCGTTGAGGACATGAAAATCCTGTTTGATCAAATCCCACTGGATCAAATGTCTGTTTCCATGACGATGAATGGCGCAGTAATTCCGGTTTTGGCCTTTTACATCGTAGCTGCCGAAGAGCAGGGGGTAAGTCCCGAAAAGCTGAGTGGAACGATTCAAAATGATATTCTGAAGGAGTTTATGGTGCGAAATACTTATATCTATCCACCACTTCCAAGCATGGATATCATCGCAGATATCTTTGAATATACTTCCAAAAAAATGCCTCGGTTTAATTCCATTTCAATTTCGGGTTACCACATGCAGGAAGCGGGAGCGACGGCTGATATTGAGCTGGCCTACACCTTAGCCGATGGTTTGGAATATTTAAAAACAGGTGTTCAAGCTGGACTTGATATCGATGATTTTGCCCCAAGATTGTCTTTCTTTTGGGCAATTGGGATGAACTATTTTATGGAAATTGCCAAACTCAGAGCGGGAAGATTACTCTGGGCCAAAATCGTTCAAAAATTCAACCCCAAAAATCAAAAATCCCTAGCATTGAGGACACATTGCCAAACTTCGGGATGGTCTCTGACCCAGCAGGATCCTTTTAATAATATTGCACGCACTGCCATCGAAGCCCTCGGAGCAACCATGGGACACACCCAATCCCTGCACACCAATTCTCTGGATGAAGCCATTGCCCTACCTACAGATTTTTCTGCCCGAATTGCAAGAAATACGCAGTTGATTTTACAGCAGGAAACCGGAATCACCCAAGTGGTAGATCCATGGGGAGGTTCCTATTATGTCGAATACCTCACCGACCAATTGGTTCAGCGCGCCTGGACTTTATTAGAAGAAGTGGAAAACCTAGGCGGAATGGCCAAAGCCATCGAAGCGGGTTTGCCCAAACTTCGAATAGAAGAGGCTGCGGCAAAAAAACAGGCACGGATTGATGGAGGCAAAGATATCATTGTGGGAGTTAACCGCTACAAGGTCGATGAAGATTCGGAAATTGAGGTCCGTGAAGTGGACAATCAATCCGTTAGAGAGTCTCAGATCAAGCGACTGGAAAATGTCAAGCGAACTAGAAATGCTCAGGAAGTTGCTCTACGACTGGAGGCAATCACCCTAGCTGCCAAAAGCAGAACAGGAAATCTACTGGAACTTGCCGTAGAAGCCGCCCGAAAAAGAGCTACTTTAGGTGAAATTTCTGAGGCGATGGAAAAGGCTTTTGGAAGACATCAGGCCCAAACTAAATCGATTACCGGAGTATATGCCGCTGAGGTGAAAAATCAAGATTCATTTAAAAAAGCTACCGCACTTGCCGATCAATTTGCAGAAATAGAAGGCCGAAGACCGCGTATCATGATTGCAAAAATGGGCCAAGACGGACACGACCGAGGTGCGAAAGTCATTGCCACTGGATTTGCTGACTTAGGATTTGATGTGGATATCGGACCTTTGTTTCAAACTCCAAAAGAAGTGGCGGAACAGGCAATCGAAAATGATGTGCACATCGTTGGAGCTTCTTCATTGGCAGCAGGACATAAAACCCTTGTCCCACAACTCATCGAAGAATTAAAGCACCTCGGCCGATCGGACATTATGGTCGTAGCCGGAGGAGTAATCCCTACAAAGGATTATGACTTTCTCTTTGAATCGGGTGTAGCGGCAGTTTTTGGGCCGGGAACAGTACTATCCGAAGCCGCAATTTCGATTCTAGAAAAAATGCTGGCTGCCAACTAAACTTGAGTAAAAAATTCCGGACAAAAAAATAAGAAATGCCTAAAGTTCGGAATTGTACACCAAAACCGGCCCCCCCCCCCCTGGCAAGCCAGGCTCGAAGGGGGACCTACATACCTACAATCTGAAAAACGATTACTTCGAATATTATCTTCTTGCTGAAGCTCATTGTAGCGTTTGACCTTGGCTAAAAATGCAGGAACATTTATCCGATTGGAATACGCAATATATTTCCAAGGACCTCCGCAGGGTTTACTTCCAAAGGCAACAAAACCCCATTCGGAAGCGTCTAGGCAAAGCTGAGACTCGGCAAGTTCTTCTATTTCCTGTTCAAGCAAAGCCATTTCAGTAAAGAGGTCTACCTGCTGTTCACTTTCAAAGCCAAAGCATGAGGAAAGCAAAAGCATGATAACTAAAACGTAGTTTAACTTCATATCCTTTAGAAAAACAGTTGTGTTAATTACGAGATTTCATCAAAAAACGATACAAAAACTTTTAATTTCTCTTCAGAGGTAAGGCTTTAAAAGCTAAATATCAACACGAATTTACCCCCCCCCCAAACAACAACTCCTCGACCTATTCGCTTATCTTCAACTATGGGGAAAAATTTGGCACTTCTTGTACTTCCGTTAGTTTTAATGAGTGGTTGCACAAAAATTGATTTGCCTTCTATTCAAGAAGCTCCCTATGGGATCTACCACGCTGAGTCCATAATTACTCCTATTCCTATTGATTTCTCGAGATCAGGCAGACTGGTCACCCAACACATCAATGATTTTTCATATGGCAGTAAATATTTTTCCATTGAATGGCGTCTGAATAAAGAAACCCCCATCATGGACGTTGACTATTTCAAATTCGCCGAATGGTATAATGAAGAAACTATGGAAGATGAAATTATCTTGGACTGCTGCGGGATGACCCGAAGAATTGTAAAACTAGGCGAAACCAACAGCCTTGAATTAAGTTTTAATGGGAATGATGGTGCTTACTACCAAGACCCCTATTTGATAAACACTAATTTTGAACTAAAAAAATTAGAATACTCTCCAAATGAACAAGGCATCTTACTTGTGGCCCAGCAGCAGGTTTATGAGTTTGTATCCGAAGAATTTATGGATATAGAAATTACCTACAGATTTAAATTTGGAGAACCCGCTATTGAGTATTGAACTGGGTAAACATAAAAAAACCACCTGGAGTTAGGTGGTTCAATTTTTTTAGAATCTTGATTAAATCACATCTTCTCCACGCAATTTAATTATGGCTCCTTCGAGCAATTCGGAAATTCGAATTTGGCAAGCCAATCGGGAGGTAGGATAATATTCAGGCAAATTCTCCAATTGATCCAACTCAACATCTGTGGCTTCACCTAATTGGTCATTCCCCTCAAGAACTTCAATATGACAAGTTGCACAAAGTGCCATTCCCCCACAGGTCGCCAAAATAGGATATTCAGAGGCTTTCAAAATTTCCATCAAACTAAAGCCCATGTCATCTGGAGCTTCAATCTGTTGACGATTTCCGTCTTGATCTTCAACTGTAAAATTTACCATGCCGCAAATTTAACCTTTAGAATGAATTGACACCATTTACCGTGGTATATTTGAAGCTCAATTTTTGGTCAGGATAGACATATTTAAAAGCAGAGTGCATCATGATCGCTGCCTCATGAAATCCACAAAGAATCAATTTCAATTTCCCCGGATACGTATTGATATCCCCGATTGCATAAATACGCTCCACACCGGTAGAATAATCTCTAGTGTCCACTTCGATGGCATTTTTGTCTATACTTAAACCCCATTCGGCAATTGGCCCCAATTTGGGACTCAAGCCAAAAAGTGGAATCAAATAATCAGACTCGATCTTAATCTCTTCCTTCGTTTTGGACTCCAACGTCACTGCATTCAATTTTCCATTCCCGCTGACTTGTTTCAGATTTGCGGATAATATTAAATTTATTTTGCCTTGATTTGCCAGGTCAAAAACTTTGGCTGCTGAATCGGGAGCACCTCGGAAGGTCTCATTTCTGTGTACAAGGGTTACTTTTTTGGCAACATTGGCCAGGAAAATAGTCCAGTCCAAGGCAGAATCTCCACCTCCGGCCAAAACCACATTTTTATCCCGGAACGTCTCCGGATTTTTCACCATGTAAGTCACGCCCTTGCCTTCAAAAAGCTCCAGGTTTTCCAAAACAGGTTTCCTCGGCTCAAAACAACCCAATCCTCCTGCAATCACAATTACTTTCGCGTGAACATGGGTTTTTTCATTAGTGGTGACAATAAATGATCCGTCCTCCTGTCGATCAAGATGATCTACCCGCTCTCCAAGGGTAAATGTGGGCGAAAATGGCTTAATCTGCTCCATCAGATTATCTACCAACTCCTGTGCTTTTACCTCCGGGTATCCCGGAATATCATAAATAGGTTTTTGAGGGTAAATCTCCGAAAGCTGCCCTCCCACTTGGGGTAGAGCATCAATGAGATGACAGCGCATTTTAAGCAATCCTGCTTCAAATACTGCAAATAAGCCAACAGGTCCGGCTCCGATGATGCAAAGGTCTGTATGAATCATGCTGTGAATACTTTATGGGAAAACCCCTGAATGATGATTTTTGTTCGTATAGAAATTATTAGTACACTAACTTTATTCCTCAAGCAATTGTCCGTCCAGATTCTGGTAGATCGTATTGAGAATCCGCTTAAATTCATCAAAATCCTGCTCACTGAGATTTTCCCAAGCTTTTTGACGAATTTCTAGAATTTTTGGTCGCAAGGCAGTGACCTTGGACAGGCCTTCTTCAGTCAAGTTCAAATGAAAACTTCTTCGATCTTGCGGGTGAGGAACGCGCTCCACATAGCCTTTTTTACTTAGTAAATCCACAATCCGGGTCAAGGTGGGATGATCTTTGAAAACCAAATTCGCTAATTCGGTTTGGCTAAGTTTCCCATTTTCTGAGAGATTTTTCATCACCAGCCATTGATCCACCGTCACGTCAAAAGCTCCGTCTTTAAATTGCTGCTGGGCATACTGCTTTACTTTTCGGGCCGTACGGTCCAGCAAAAAGGAATACTTTGCAAACTGCTCTTGTGTCATACCAATAATTAGTGTGACAAATATATAAATAAAGTTTTTGCAAAAAGCAATTCCCTATAAATTTGATAGGAAAAGCATACTTTTCATTCTGTCAAAAAATCAATCAATTCTCTCAGACTGGTAAATTCCTTTCCTTTGTAGCGAAGAAGAAAAGGATCATTTTGAACTATAATCGGATCAATTAAATTTTGAAAACCCGCCTTCAGAAGCGCTTTTTTTACCCAAAAGGTCAAAAAATCCTCTCCCACTATTTCGATATCTGAGTATTTCTCCCTGAGTCCAAGCCTTCCTCTGAGTGGATCGAACTCGTATCGGTCAGTCGGGAAAAGCTGACTAATCTCCCCAGATATCACCAAGTCTTCGGGCTTGCCAGACCTCAACGGAAGTCCGCAGGAGAGTAACCAAAACTGATCCCCGAACTCTAAGGCAATCTCTAAATCATGCGTTACTACTAAAATCGCCTTATTTTCTAGGTGAGCTATTTCCTGCAAAAGCAGCATAATTTCATGCCGATTGACCAAATCCAAATGAGCGGTAGGCTCATCCAAAATCATTACCGGTGTATTCTGAGCAATGGCTCTGGCTATGAAAACTTTTTGCCGTTGTCCATCTGAAATCTCATTGACCAATTCGTTTCGGATATATTCCAACTGGGTAATTTCTAAAGCGCGATTGACAGCTGCCTCATCCTCCAAATCCAAAACCCCTGACCAAGTTAGATAAGGTGTACGACCTAAAGAAACCAATTGCTCCACGGTCAGTTGACCTGCGATATGAGGTTCTGAAAGCACCACTGAAAGCATTCTTGAACGGGAATGATGGGTAAAATCACAGACTTTCTTCCCCATCAATTCCAAGGTTCCTTCAAAAGGAATCAACTGTCCCATCATGGCTTTTACCAAGGTGGACTTCCCAACCCCATTGGGTCCAAGCAAACAGGTAAGCTCTTTGGTTTTCAACTCAAAATTAAGCTGATCCACTATCACTTTCCGCTGTTTTCCTTTCAGATAACCCAGAGAAAGGTGCTCACCTTTGATTGCTATTTTTCCCATACCTAAAATTCTTTACTAAAGTTCCTTCTCAGGACCAATACAATCACTACCGGAGCACCAATGAGAGAGGTAACTGCATTAATGGGAAGGCTTTCGGCCATACCCGGCAGCTGCCCAATGCTATCACAAATCAATAACAAAATTGCACCTAAAATTCCCGAAGCAGGAAATAGAATCCGATGATCGGCGGTTTTGAAAATAATCCGTGCCAGATGGGGCACAGCAATTCCCACAAAAGCAATCGGACCACAAAAAGCGGTAATCGCTCCAGCCATCAGACCTGTACTCCCGATCATCCACCACCGTAAACCAAAGGTACTAATACCCATACTTTTGGCATAGGGCTCTCCCAGCAAAAGGGCGTTGTATGATCGAATTGAAAACAAAAGTGGTAGCATCCCGGCCAGGACGGTAACCGACAAAACAGCTACCTGATTCCAGGCTAGACTTCCCAGACTACCCATTGACCAAACCGTAAATAATTTGAGTGCTTCTGCTCCCGAAAAATAGGATAGTACTGAAATCACTGCAGAAACCGCTGCACCGAACATAATCCCTACGATCAATAAAGTCATCGAATCCTTCACACGCCAAGCCACCAAACTCACCAAAGAAAGTACCAATCCTGCCCCAAGTGTGCCCGCTAGAGAAATGGTCCATGGATGAATACTGCCCACCGCGTACCCAAAGATTGATCCGGCCAAAATCAAAACCGCTACTCCAAAACCCGCACCCGAACTAATCCCCAACACATAGGGTCCGGCCAAGGGATTCTTAAAAAATGTCTGCATCTGTACTCCGCTCAAGCTCAGACCCATCCCCGCTAAAATAGCCACAATTGCTTTAGGAAAACGATACGTGAGAATAATCTGCTCATAAGAGCTCCTGCTCCATTCCGAAAATAGCAGGCCGGTGATTATCTCTGAAATTGAAATACTGACCGAACCCAAACTGATATTGATCAGAAAGAAAAACAGCATCAGGACGAGCCCAAAAACCAAAAAATATACGGGTCTATTTCTATTCATGGATTTGGGTATAAAAATATAACTCATACTCCGGAAGCAGCTCTGGATGTAAGATTTTGATTAAATCCTTCAGCACCCAATCCGGACGCATGTAGCCTAATTCAAAATATTCAAGTCCTCCTTTGGGTCCTTTCTTCCCGGTATAAGTATATACCTTTTTCTTTTTAAAAGCCTCAAAAACCCGATATCGGGGTTCGGAAGCGACCATTTCGGTCAAACTGTTGAAATCCGCCGAACCAATCCAGAATTCGGCATCCATGCCTTGATCCAAAACATATTCATAACTCAGTTCCAGACTACCTGTACCTCTTTTAGTTTGAAAAATATATTCTCCTCCCGCGTTATTTAGAATCTTCGCACCCCAGCTATCCGCTCCCGGCGCGAACCAAACATCCTGATAAAGGACTCCTGATAAAACGGTGGGATTTTTTCCGCTACTTTTTCCCTGCACCAATTCCAATGCAGCCAAATAATCTTGTTCGATTTGCTCAAAAATTTCAGTGGCTTCCTTGAGGTTTCCGAGTAAAAGCCCGGTAAATTTGATCCATTCGGCTCTTCCTAGCGGGTGCTGCTCTACGTATTCCCCATTGATCACGGCAGGAATTCCCGATCTTCGGAGAAGCTCCAGGTTTTTCAGATTATCACCCAAAGTGGAAATCATCACCCAGTCAGGCTCCAAATCCAGGATCATTTCACTATTGGCTGAAGGACCGGAACCCAAATCGACCAGTTGCTTTTGATCGATCAGGTTCCATACGTTTTCTGATGAAATCAAGTCAAAATTTGGAAATCCGATCAACTTTTCGGTTTGTCCCAGCAAATCCAAATGTGGAATCTGAGTAGTCGAAGTCAGTACCACTTCATTGACGGGTAATTGAATTACTGCATCATAGCCCTGAGGGTTCTGCTGACTTCCTGCTTCCAAAATTAAATACCGAAACTCTTGATCCGCCCCAGTCCATGGCTGAGACACACTCAACACCCAAAAATCCAACCCCCGTTGAATTTCAAATCCTTGCGCATAGTTGAGTTCAATTTGTTCCAGGTCAATCTGTTCCTGTTCAGGGGTAGCGCAGGCGTAAAAAATGCCCATGTTTAGGCAAAAAACGAGTCTAAAATTTAAGAAAGTTTTCAATGGAATGATCAGGTAATTTTGACCCAAATAAACAGGAAGGAAAATCCGAATACAAAAAAATCTTTACCAGTCTTGCATTACCACAAGAATACCCATTATGTTTGCATTGGAAACGGGTTCTTAAAATCGGTTGATTTTAGGATTAAAAGGGAATTCGGTGTAAAACCGAAGCTGTCCCCGCAACTGTAAGTCTGATCCGCCCTGATAAAATCAGGATTTATCGGAAAATGCTTTTGCTCACACCAGCCATTGGTCTCCAATATCGAGACTGAGAAGGCAGCAAAAGTCAGACGAGCCAGGAGACCTGCCTGATTCTGTAGATTCTGTGCTTTCGGAGGAAAAGCGAAGAAGATATGCATCAGCCATCGGATTTTCCGATTACGTTCCATTTCTTCCCATTTCTCTTCAAGCCCGAATCGAATTAACCAATCTATAATTCGATCAGGCATGATTTTACTTCTATGGGTTTTATCCTTTTTCGGCCAAATTCCGGAAAAGCAGGATACGGTTTCTTTATCCGAAATTGAAGTGAATGCGGCTGTCCTGGAGCGATACAGCCAAGGACAAAAGCAAATCACCTGGAAAAAAGAGGATCTTTCACTAGTCGGATCGCAAAGCCTAGCAGACCTGCTTTCAGTCCAAAGCCCGGTTTTCATTCGTCAATATGGCCCGGGGATGCTAGCCTCCCCTTCTTTTCGAGGGACCTCAGCGGGACATACAGCGATTTTTTGGAACGGCATGCCGATAACCAGTCCTTCTCTTGGACAAAGTGATTTAACGCTTCTTCCGGTTTTTGCTTTTGAATCCGCAAGTTTACATTTTGGATCAAATGGTGCCTTAATCGGAAATGAATCCATCGGAGGAAGTATTCATCTCAATTCGGAGAGTAAATTTAATGCCGGCTCTACCTTTTTGTTCACTCAAGAACTCGGAAGTTTCGGCCAATTTAACACCCAAGCGAAGGGGCGGATTTCCACTGAAAAATTGATCGCCCAAAGTAAAATTTATCGTCAGTTTTCTGAAAACAATTTCCCCTTTCGAAATTTAGCCCTCCCTGAAACTCCTATCCAACGACAAGCTCATGGGCAAGTAAGTCAATGGGGATTTGTTCAAGATTTTGGATGGAAAATTACCAGCAACAAAAAACTCAAAACTTCGCTTTGGTTTCACGAGGCGGACCGGGAAATTCAAGCCCCATTGGGATCGGTAACCCAAGATCAGCAGCAGGATCAAAGTCTGCGTTGGGTGATGGATTACGAGCAATATGCAGCCAAGAGCACCTTTCAGCTAAAAACTGGTTTCGTTGTCGAAAATCAGATTTTCAATAAAAGCCTTAACCGGACTAAACAATTTTTACTTGGAACCGAATGGGACTATCAGGTAAATCCGCATTGGTTCTTTCATTTGGGAGCGCGATTTATTCATCAGATCGGAGAGCTCAGCACGTATCAGGCGGTGGATCAACGGGTTGAACTTTTCCAGTCGGTCAAATTTGAACCGGCAGAGAACTTGAACCTTGCATTGAATTTGCGACAAATTTCTTACGATGATCAAGTTCAACCCTGGATTCCTAGCTTGGGAATGGGCTGGACTTTTTGGAAAAAAGGAAATCAGGAGCTAAAGTTAAATCTCTCGGCAGGTAAAGGATTCAAGGTACCCACCTTAAATGATCGATTTTGGTTTCCCGGAGGAAATCCCGATCTCCTTCCTGAAAACTCCTGGACATCCGAAGCTGGATTGGAATGGAAATCCGGAAAACTCAGCCAAAGCCTGACTGGCTACCATATGAGCGTGGATGACTGGATTATTTGGTTGCCACAGGGAAATATCTGGTCTCCACAAAACATCCGAAAAGTGAGATCAGAAGGAATCGAATACCAAGGAACATTCCGCTTTCCTACAGGAAAGGTGAAATGGGAAAACCAATGGCAGTATAGCCTAAACCGAGCAGTTTCTGTTCGAAAAATCTCCGACAACGATTCCAGTGTAGGAAATCAACTTCCTTACACACCCCAACATCAGGCCAATTTTTCCATGAAGGCAAAGTATCAATCGGTTTACCTTTTACTCCAAAACAGTTTCACCGGGGAACGAAATGTTACCGCAGATAACCCTCGGACCTTAGACGCCTATTTTCTCAGCAATTTGACTATGGGATTTTCTGAATTTGCACTTGGCGATTTCAAAATCCCAATCCAATTCCGCATTCAAAATCTTTTCAATACCGAATATCAGGTCCTTTACCTAAGACCGATGCCGGGCAGATCTTATCATTTTAATTTATCCATTCAGCTATGAAAAAACACCTATTTCAATCGAGTAAACTCGTTGTAATCTTACTTATTTTATTTTCCTGCACGGAAAATCAACCCGAAGTTCCCCGTGGCGAATTTGAATCAGGCATCCTAATCCTCAATGAAGGTGCTTTTGGCAGCAATGACGGGGAAGTATTTCATCTAGACCCCTCCACCGAAGAGCTAAAACCCAATATTTTCGAATCTGCCAATGGAAGACCCTTTGCAGGATTACTCCAAGACATCGTTTATGAAAACGATCAACTTTACCTCGTGGCCAACACCGGGAAAATTGAAATCGTGGACGCTGGGGATTTTACCAGCACCGGTGCTGTAACCACTGATTTGGACCAACCACGTTCCTTAACTGTTAATTCGGGAAAAATTTTCATTTCAGATTATGGTCCATACGATGCCGATTTCAATACACCTGAATCCTACATCGCCGTGGTACAAGAAATAAATGGTGGAGGTGTCAGCAAAAAAATCCCCGTATCTAGAAAACCTGAAGATTTGATTTCTGTTGGAAAATTCATTTTGGTAGCCGGCTCAGAAGAAGGCATGGTAGAAGTCATTGACGCGAAACAGGAGGAAGTCGTCGAAACCATTGAGGTAACAGGTAGTCCCAAAGTATTCTTTGAGACTAACGGAATCATTTATCTTTACGCAATTGATGCATCGGAAGTCAGGTTTTATAGTTTTAATTTGGAGAATTTCACCATCGCCTCCACCGATATCTTTCCTATTTCCATGGCCACTGGCAAAATCGCATCTGGAAATGACGGCATGCTGTATTTGATCAGAAGTTCCGGGTTTCCGGATTACGTAGATGCTGTCGCGACACTTTCGCTTTCAAATTCGACGGTAAATCCAAATTGGCATGAGGGTTCCGGTTTTTATGGAATCGGAGTGGACCAAATTAGGGGAGAAATATATTTGGCAAATTCAAATGGATTCCAGGGAAATGGAACAGTCACTGTACTGGACGAGAGCGGGAATGAAGTCGATGAGGTTGAAGTCGGCCGAGGTCCCTCCGGGTTCTTGATCCGCTGATTGATCATGACTCCGCCTCAAAAGGGCGGAGTTTTTTCTTCTTTTCGTGTTCGTGTTGGTTTTCTAGCTCAAAAATCTAGTCTGTAAAGCCCATCCCATCGGGATCAATCTGGAAGGGATGGTAATTCAAGCCAAGTTTTCCGTTTTTGAATCCCATGGCCAGTGGTCAAAAGAAGTTCGATTCGGAGATCAAAAACGGATTCCTTCCATTCTTCAGTCCGAGGGATTTGATGAAATTCACTCAAGGCCTGCCCAGCCTTTCCCCTCAATTTCTTTGCAGTTAAGAGCAATTCCTTTCCCCCACTTCTTAGTATTATTCCTACTATTTTCTTTAATTTTAATGGATCCACTCTCAAAAAGCTCACCAATGAATTAGGATGATCTCCTCCTGAGTTGAGGGAACATTCAAAAAAATGCTGATTTGAGCATCTGCTGGATAGCGAATATTAAGTTTAACTTCCAGTTGCTCGTCCCTTGATGCTCCAGGAAATTCAGCATTTCCTCATCCAATCCCATGTGAATCCATAAAAAACTAACCTTGAAACTTTTTTAGGGATACATTGATCGAGTCACTGATTCCGGATTTGTGAACAAGCCATTTTCTAAAGACAAATGGGCTTTGGGTTTCATAGCGTGTGCTTTAGTGCTAACGTCTAATTTCCTCTCCACCTTTGTATGGTACAGTCCCTGTCCAAAATTTTTAAACCCTTTTTGAGCATATTTTTAATAAAAACAGAAAAAACCTTAGTTATCATCACGCAATCCCCTGCCTTACAGCACGCTGCATTTTCCATCTCCTTTGCTCTAATTCGCTAAGAAAGCACAAACAATTGGAAAGAAATCAAGCCCAGGAGCAGGAAAAACAAATGGTCCTCAGGATAAGAATATTTTTGTCAATTCTCGGGCAAAAGTCATCGGACTTTTTTTTCCGTTTTGCACTTCCTTTTCTCCTCTTTGAAGCATTTTTTTAACCTCAGGATGTGAATAAAAAAGCTTTCCTAAAATCGCTTGCACTGATTCATGAAGCCAAGTTAAGCGTTGATCAGCTCGATTTTTCTCAAACCAGCCCGAACGGATCATATGATCCTGAAAAAGCTGGATGGTATTCCATACCTCATGAAGACCCTCCCGAGTTTGAGAAGATCCGATTAGCACTTTCGGAGCCCAAGAATTTTCTCCCAACGGAAACAAATGTAAGGCATTGGAAAAATTGGACTTGGCCCGTTTGGCTGCAGGAAGATTATCCCCATCTGCTTTGTGAATCAAAAGTGTGTCGGCCATTTCCATAATTCCTTTTTTGATACCCTGCAGTTCATCCCCGGCCCCGGCTAGCATCAGCAGTAGAAAAAAATCCACCATTCCTTTTACAGCCACCTCGGATTGTCCCACACCTACAGTTTCAACTAATATGACATCAAACCCCGCCGCTTCACAAATGAGCATTGCTTCCCGTGTTTTGGCACTGACTCCTCCCAGCGTACTCCCTGAGGGACTAGGTCTGATAAATGCCCGCTTGTCGGAAGCCAGTTTTTCCATTCGGGTTTTGTCTCCGAGAATACTTCCTTTCGTCTTTTGACTACTCGGGTCTACTGCTAAAACGGCTACTCTTTTTCCTTTCTCCAAAAGTAAACTTCCAAAAGCTTCAATAAACGTACTCTTCCCCACACCGGGAACTCCCGTAATCCCAATCCGTATGGACTTTCCTGCATGGGGTAAAAGCTCCTGAACCAATTTCCCCGCAAGCTCAGCATCGGAATTCAAATTACTCTCCACCAGGGTAATCGCTTGAGAAAGAATCACCCGGTTTCCCGCTAGGACACCCTGCTTATATTCATCTAAACTTTTCCTTTTAATCATCACCAAAGTAATTAAACCGTTCTTCACTCATGGGCGTCTTCAAAAAACTAGCCACTAAATAAGGACGGTGAACTGAATCAAAATACGGTTCCCTTGGTCCCACTTTCACCACTTCCTTTATTGCGCTTGAAAAGAAAAAAATCAAAGTTCTACCATATTTGGTATGAGGCATCTGCTTCGCATATTCTAGCATCATTTCTCGGTCTGCATCAATAATTTTGATGGTATAAATCCTCAAAACCGGACCGGTGTTATTTTCATTACGGTAAAAGTCCATCTCTTCCAATTTTCCTTCAAATTGGCTTAGATTACCACCTGAAAAGCTAGCTACAGAAATATAAGCAATTAATGTTACCACGGTAAGAGCGAGAATAAGGAAGATAATGCGGTTAGTTTTCAAAATCTTTGGGGCTTAAACTGTTTAGGCCTTAATTTAGCCGAAAATTCTGACATGGGATTCGAATACATCAAAGCACTTCACATCATTTTTGTTGTCACTTGGTTTGCAGGGCTTTTCTATATCGTCCGATTATTTATCTATCAGACCGAAGCGATGGAACGACCGGAGGCAGAGCAAAAAATTCTCAAACCTCAGCTTGATCTCATGGCCTCAAGACTGTGGTACATTATTACTTGGCCGTCCGCAATTCTTACCCTGATTTTTGGCACCTGGGTGCTGATGTACCGGTTGGGTTATCTGGAGTTAGGCTTTATGCAGGCAAAATTGGGATTTGTCCTTTTGCTTTATATCTATCATTTGGGTTGCCATAAATTATTTAAAGAATTACAAAATGGGCGAACTCGCTGGACCTCCACTCAGTTAAGAATTTGGAATGAAGCTTCCACTCTGCTTCTTTTTGCAATTGTCTTTTTAATTGTGCTCAAGAATACCTTAAGCATGATTTGGGGAATTGCTGGACTAGTAGGACTGGGCATCATCTTGATGCTTGGAATCAGAATTTATAAAAAATATCGCACCAAATCTTAAATTTTAAATGCGCAGGTTTCAACTAATTGTTGGTTTAGCACTTACCGGCACGATTTCATGGCAATGTAGCTCTGGAAATAACGATTCCAATGAGCCTCTACCCAAGTTGGGAAATTGGCATGTGGAAGAAACTAAGGTAAACGGTGAGATCAAACAAGACACCGTTTACCACAAAATTGCCGACTTTTCTTTTATCAATCAAGAAGGTCAGGTTGTTGACAATTCGACCGTCGAAGGAAAGGTGTATGTTGCAGATTTCTTTTTCACCACTTGCCCCACAATTTGTCCCATCATGAAAAAAGAAATGCTACGCGTCTATGAAGCTTATGGTAAGAATCCCAATTTCAAAATTCTCAGTCATAGCATAGATCCAACCCACGATACACAGCAAGTCCTGAAAGAATATGCCGAAAAATTAGGCGTAGAAAATGCCTCCTCGTGGAATTTTCTGACTGGGGATTCAGAAAAAATTTATGAAATCGGTCAGACAAGCTACCTCACCACTGCGATGGAAGATCAAAATGAACCGGGAGGATTTCTACACAGCGGAGCATTTGTCCTTGTGGATCAAAATGGCCACATCCGTGGGGTGTATGACGGCACAAAATCCGAACAAGTAGACCGATTGCTTGGCGATATTCCAAAACTGCTTACTCCATGAAAAAAACGCTATTTGTTTTATTCGCATTAAGCTGTGCCTGCGCTCCCAAATCCACTAATGAAGAAAATGAACTTGCTAAAATATCGGATCCGGAAGTTATGCAATATGCCGTGATTGGAAAAACACTTTACGAAAGCTATTGTGGAAATTGCCATCAAAACGACGGACGAGGATTGGGCAAATTAATACCTCCACTTCGAGAGGCCGACTATTTCAAAAAAAGCATCCATCGATCGGTTTGGATTATGCGCCACGGACAAAAAGGAGAAATCATCGTAAATGGGCAAATCTATGATCAACCCATGCCTGCAAATACTTCGCTCAAGCCTTTGGAGTTAGCCCAAATCACTACCTATCTATATAATATTTGGGGAATGAACGAAGGGGTAATTACATCTTCCGAGATTGAAAAATACTTACGAGAAAAACCCGAAAACTACTGATTCCCCAACGATTTTTCAGCCCGTTCCAATACAGTCTTAATTTCATCATTTACTTTGGAGATTGATTTCATTTGTTCGTTAAGGTAAACCTCCACTTCCTCCTGAGTTTTCTCTCCGTCCTCAATTTCGTATTGCCTCATCCATACAAACATCCCCTCATAGGCTTGGTTAAGATCATAGGAAAGTGCTTTAAGCTCTTCAAGTTGAGTCGAATTTGCTAATGCTGATTGCTCCATCTCCTCTATTTTATCTTTGGCTTGTTTTTCAAAAGATTTTAACTTTCCCATCAGTGGCATCACTTCATCATGCACCGCAATTACCTCTTCTCTCAGCTGCGCATTAGTCTCTTCTAGACTTGGTTTACAGGCAACTAAAAAACCTAATGTTAATAAAATCAAAAGTGGGGTAATTCCTTTCATGATTATTTTCCTTTTTAAAGAATTGGTTATATTTAATCTTTTTAAAATCTTATTTCTCTTTTTATTTCCTCAAATGTATTAAATATACTGGTAGGTTAGTAATTTTAACCGTTCTAAAATTCACCTTTATGAAACCATTTTGTTTTGCTGACGGATTGATTGTCCCAACAGCTTCCGCTACGATTCATCCTTCTGACCTGGGTTTAATCAGGGGATACGGAATTTTTGATTTTTTTAGGACGGTGAATTACAAACCCTTATTTCTTGAGGATTACTTGAATCGATTCATTGCATCTGCTGAACGGACATTTATTCCTCTGCCCTATAGCCGAGAAGACCTGACCAAGATAATTTTTGAATTGATTGAAAAAAATGACCTAAAAGAAGGAGGTATCCGGATGGTTTTAAGCGGAGGAATATCTGAAAACCACTTTTCTCCCGGAGAAGGAAAGCTTTTTATTTTCGCTGAGTCTTTGGTTTTCCCTTCAGAGGAAAAATACCAAAATGGGATTAAACTCCTTACTTTGGAATATGTTCGGCCCGTAGCCGAAATTAAAACCACCAATTATGCCCTGGCGGTTTGGCATTCGGCCGGGTGGAAAAAACAAGGTGCAGAAGATGTACTCTACCATCAGGGAAATTACATAAGCGAAAGCTCACGAAGTAATTTTTTCCTAGTAAAAAACGGAGAACTCATTACTCCAGATAGTAATATCCTTTTGGGAATTACCCGGAAGCGTATAATTGAATTGGCTGGAGGGGCACATGTTCGTCCCATGACCATGCAGGAAATTCGGGATGCGGATGAGGCCTTCATTACAAGTACGACCAAAGTCTTGCTACCGGTGACTCAAATTGATGACCTGAAGATTGGATCTGGAAAGCCTGGCCCCGTGTCGCTAGGGCTCTTAGAAAAATTCAGACAAAAAGTAAAGGAAATCAACCCCAATTAAACTAAAAAACGGCCCGAAAGCCGTTTTTTAGTTTAATCAGTCCAACAATTCCGCATCGGTTAAAATGTACATCAATTTTTCAGGATCTTTGGAATTCAGGGTAAGTTTTCCTCTGACTCTGACTCGCTTGGAAGTATATTTAATCGGAGTAGCCATCATGACTTCCATCACGGTCTCGGGGCCCCCTGACCCACAAAAGAAACATTCCGCCAAAGGTAGGCTGGAAAGGATGATGTGTTCAGGTTTAAACATGCCTTCGAAAGGTATAATGTAACCGTCTGCCTCGACGACTTTACCTTCAAGACTTTTGATTTTATCGGAAAATACCGGTACGTAAAGTTCACCGAAGTTATCCTCACTTATTTCATAACTCACTTCAGAGAGATTTCTCCAGACATTGTCGCTTTGGGCGTGAACGATAAACGGGAGCAAAACTACGACAAGACTTGCTAGGGATACATATACTTCTTTTCTCATTCTATTCATTTTCTGCTGCTAATTACGCTTTTGTCAGCTGCTTTGCAATACTTGTTTGATAAGCAGTCCAGGCAGGAATCAGGGAAGCTGCTATTCCTACCAATAACGCATAAACGACAATCCAAAGTTCTTGTTTCAAAAACACCCAAGGCTGAAGCGAGGCGGCTACACCTTGATCATTTTGGAAAACCAGTAGCGCCAAAAAGGAGTGACCCAAAATTATCCCAAAAATCGCCCCCAAAGTAGTCAGGATTATCCCTTCCAAAAAAACCATCATCAGGAGTTGCAGCCCAGACGCACCTATTGCTCTTAAAATGGCCAAATCATACTTTCGCTCTTTGAGTGAATTATACAAAGCAATAAAAATTCCCAACCCTGAAATGGCAATCAACACAAAAGCTAAACCTTGCAGTAAACTAACCCCTACCCCCAAAAGCTCAAAAAGTCGCGACATCTCAAAAGTTGGCGAAGCGGCCTGCATTGAGGTGGCTGAGTTAATCATTCGAGGCAATTGTACCGCAGCCATTGGGCTACGATATTGGACCAAAAGGGCGGTTACATCCCGATCAATCTCAGTTTTTGGAAACCCAGTTTTGGCTACCGGACTATGGAATTTTGCCTGATGCTCGGCATCACTTTCCTCGACAAGCTCTGTATTTTCCTCCTCATCGTGGGTCAGCCAAACAGATTCCAGGGAAGTCATCACGAGTCGATCCACTACAGTTCCTTTCGGTTCTAGGACCCCCACTACTTTAAAATCATGTGCTTCATGATCATGACTTCCCTCGCTTATCCCGTGACTCCCTGTAAATGAATCTCCTACTTTCAGACCGCTTTTTCTAGCCACAGTCGCTCCCAACACTACTTCAAATGGTTTTTCCCAAGCAATCCCTTCTTGATAATTTACCTGATGAAGTGCCAAATAATCATGATTGGTTCCAACCACACGATAGCCTTGATAATTGTCCCCCAAAGCCAATGGAATGGTACTTTTTACCAGGCGACTTTGATTGAGTCGCATCGCCTCTTTCATGGGAATATTCCCCGTAGGAAAATCAATGTGATACACTGCCGATAGAATAATCTGAAGGGGACTCCCCTTGGCTCCCACGACCAAATCTATCCCTTCAGCATCCTGTGTCATTTTCTTTTCAACCTGATTTTGAATCAACAATAAAACCGTGATGATTGCGAGTCCTAGGGCCAATAACAATAGGTTTAACCCAGTAGACAAAGGCTTAAATGTCAGATACTTCCAACTTAATTTAAAAACATTCATGAGGCTTTGACTTCTATAAAATTGGGAATGTGGTTCTTGACACGCTGATCGTGGGTTACAATAATCAAAGCCGCCCCGATTTTTTGGGATTGGGACTTCAGCAGACCGATGACTTTTTCAGTATTCTGATCATCCAAGCTGGAGGTTGGTTCATCTGCCAGTATCAACTTTGGGGAGTTTGCCAAGGCCCGTGCAATGGAAACGCGTTGTGCTTCTCCTTCGCTCAACGTCCGAACCGAAGCATTGATTTTGGACCCAATCCCCAATTCTTCCAGTAAGGGCTGGATAGCTTGTCCCGAGGTTTTGGCAAAAAAATGCGCCATTTCCAGGTTTTCTTTGACCGAAAGTGGGGCAAGTAAATGAGGCTTCTGAAAGACAATCCCAATGTTTTTCCCCCGAAATAAATCCAATCCAGAACCGCGGAGCTGATTAATTGCTATTTCATCCAGGACCACCGAACCGCTCAGCGGCTGAAGGAGTCCTGCCAGCAAATTGAGCAGAGTGGTTTTTCCACTTCCTGATTTCCCCAAAACCAGTAATGCTTCAGAGGAATTCAATTGAATATCAGGAAATTTTAACAGGGCCTGACCCGGATGGGCAAAGCTCAAATCTTTGGTGGTGAATAACATGAATAAATTTAATCTACGGGTACAGTCACATGAAATATAGTACCTTTTCCTACTTCACTAGTAAAGTTAATATCTCCTTTGAGTACTTCAAGACACTTTTTGACAATGGACAACCCCAATCCAGAACCCTCAACGATCCCGACATTGTGTGCTCTAAAAAAACGATCGTAAAGCTGACTTTGCTCTGCCTTTGGTATCCCAATTCCTTTATCTTGAATTTTTGCAATCAAACGACCATCCTCATAGGTAAGGGTAAATTTCACCTCCCCTGCTTCTTTGGAGTATTTGACTGCATTGGATAGGAGATTTTCAAAAACCTGATAAAGCAGCTCACTATCGGAAACGATCACTTTGGGTAGATCGCCTAACTCGGCTTTTATTTTGACATCGTTTTCGATCCCTGCTTTGACCGTATCGAGTACTTCCTTGATAAAAGCCTGGACAAACATCTTTTTGGGCTTGTATTCCATTTTGTTTGCGTCAGCTTTCCCGAAAAAGAGAACCGAGGTCAGCAAATTATTAAGCGCTCGAACAGAATTTTCAATTTTCATCGCATGTTTTGCGATTTTCTGTTTGAACGGGTGATCCTTCTCGGCATAGAGTTGCAGGAGCTGGGCTGAACTCAAGATTGAGGTGAGGGGTGTTTTAAATCCATGGGAAACATTCAATACAATTCGGGATTTCAGCTCATTAATTTCACGTTCCTTCTCCAGGGCTTTGGTCAGTTCTTTATTGGCCTCGTAAAGTTCAGCAGTTCGTTGTTTTACTTTTTCCTCCAGTTCATTGTTGAGTTTCTGAAGTTCTTTTTCCTTTCTATCTTTAAAGATCGCCAACTCAATTACCATGTTTAGTTCACGGATATTGAATGGTTTGATAACGTAGGCGCTCGGATTAGTTCCCACCACTTTATTGAGGGTTTCTGCATCAGAGCTAGCACTCAAATAAACCACAGGGATATCAAATTTCTCATTGATTATTTCAGTCGTTTTGATTCCATCAAGCTCTCCTGAGAGATTGATATCCATCATGACGATCTCTGCGGGATCCTCTTCCAATATCTGCAGTGCCATCTCTCCAGAATCCGCAATACCTATAATTTGATGGTTATTTTTTTCCAACGCTCGCTTCAATAAAAGTGCAGAAACCGAGTCATCTTCTACGATTAAAACCTTTAGGCTAAACATGTATTAAAATTTGTTTTTTGAAAATACAAAAATTATGAATTTGGCAAGGGAATTTCTACGATTACTGTGGTTCCTTCGCCTTTTTGGCTGGCAATACTGATTTTACCGGCAAGCAGATCTACCAAATGCCTGGTAATACTCAGCCCTAGTCCCGTTCCTTCGAATTGCCGCTGATGGCCTGTACTTTCCTGCTCAAAGGGATCAAATACCTTCTCCAAAAACTCCTGAGACATTCCTACCCCCTGATCGCTTACCTCCATTTTCAAAGCTTGATCACTGATCGCTACCTTGATCAAAACATTCCCTTTCCAAGAATATTTGATGGCATTACCCACTATATTATTTAAAATAATCTCTATAAATCTTTTGTCAATCCAAACCTCTTGATCTCGGTCGGGCAACTCGACCTTTAAATCCAACTTCCGATTATGGGCCAAAACTTGAAACGATTTTATCAAGTAGGTAATGAATTCTCTGATGGGAGTTAGCGTATAGACCACTTCCATTTTATTGGCCTCAATTTTGGCCATATCCAAGAGAGAATTAATCGTCTGAAGTAGTCGTTCCCCACTTTGAAGGATAATATCAAGCTGAGAAATCAGTTTGGGATTTTCAGAATGTGTCATCATGATATGTTCGGCACCACCAATGATCCCGTTGAGTGGCGTCCGGATTTCATGACTCACATTACTCAGCAAACTGGTTTTAAATCGATTGGCTTGTTCGGCTTCCTCTTTGGCTTCTCGGAGTTTGGTAGCAATGGCCTTTTCTGAAGAAGTATCCCGAATCACCGTTAGAATTACTTTTCGATCTTTTAATCCATCCTCCTGAATCACCCGGTTGAACAAGGCCACATCCAATTTTCCTTCAGGCACCACAATCTGGGCTTCCATTTCAAACCCTTCCTCATCGATTTGATTCATTCGATTTTCAAACTTACTCCTAAAGGAATCCTGACCATTCTCCTTAAAAATCAAGTCACTGAATTTTTTACCTGATAATTCCTCTGGATCAAGTTTCAGCCAGTTGGCCATTGCCGGATTGGCCGCTATGATCGTGTCCCCATCGTAGCTGAGTGCCAAGCCATCTTTTGAACTGTTCCACACATTTTTAAATTGCTCTTCGATAAATAACTTTTCCTTATCCGAGCGGTCAAACGCAGTTTTGAGCGAACCTACTTTTTGGAATTGTCTGTACAGCACATTGATCAAAATACCGATGGCAATAAAAACCAAAGCCACCAAAACCAAGAACCAGGCCCTTAAATAAAACGGTTTTAGAATTCGAAAAGGAGCACTGACAATGGTTTTGGAAAAGGAATTTCCGGAATAGGAAGATTTTAACTCCAACTGGTAATCACCAGGAGCTAAATTCCCAAAAAACAAAGTGGACGACTTGGGATCGGTAATGATTTGCCAATCCTCTCCCATTCCCTTAAGCCGATAATGGATCCACAGGGGCTGAGATTCATTGAATCCCACTGCCGTAAAATCAACTTCAAGAGAGTTTTTACTTGCTGGAAAACTCCTGTTTTTCTGAGTTAACAGCTCATCCCCGATCTTCATTTTCCCCAAACTGACTTTCGGATTTCCCTGGGCCAAAAAGTCCTCTGACTGGAAAAACATCGAAAACCCTCTCACCGTACCGATCAACAAATTCTGATCTTCGGCTTCAATCAAAGCTCCCCGGTTGATTTCATTGGCAATTAACCCATTGGACTCATTATAGTGAAAGAACAGATCTTTTTGTATTCCAAAAATCCCATCATCGGTCCCGGCCCAAATCCTGTTTTTACTATCTTTCAACAGAACAAAAACTGGTCGATTGATCAATTCATCGGTCAGGGAATAAGGCATGACTTGATCATCTTTGATGATTTTCAGCCCACTTTCAGTTCCCAAAAGAATTCCTTCCTCCGTTTCTAGAAAATCATACCCTTCGGCAATGACCATTCGATCATTTTCCACAAAGGGGACAGGATTGTCCAGCTTGGAGGCACGCAAAATTATCAATCGCCCATCAGAAAGTAGGGAGGATTTGCGGAGATAGAAAAAAGAATCTCCCAATAATTCTGTGATTTCCTTTTTTAGATTTCTATCGTAGAGCCTTTGTCCACGGGCGGAAATTGGCGCAACGAATACATCTTTTGGACCTGTGATGATCAAACTATCTCCGACGGCTTGCACATTGGATATACTAACCCCGGAACCTGGTGGAAATAACTGGACTCCTTTCGTTTTTGTATCCACCAACCCCACTCCAGACCAGTTTGCCGAAAACCAGACCTGCTCCTCTTTCCCTTTTGTAAAATTAATGATTCGTCCAGTTGGAATCCCATCGGGAAACTCATCCCGATAGAGAGTTTGGAGCTGATAGCGAGAATAGTATTGAATGCCATTATTGAAGCCGAAAAGGTATTCCCCTTCTTTTACCCGGTGAATGGCCGTGACTTCTTCACCCAAAAGCTCCGAATTCCAATAGCCATAATTCTGAAAAATAAGGCTATTGATATTGACCAATCCCCGATTGGTGCTCATCCACAGAATCCCCTCTCGATCAATAAAATAATCCTGGATATTAAAGGAGTTGAGAATAAATTCCAGTCCCAATTCCAATGGCCGATTTTCACCGGTTTTCAGTTTTCGCAATGGGGAATTGAAATGATAAAAAATATTTTCCTTGTCAAATCCCAACCCGAAATACTCAGTTGCAAAAAAATAATCTTTCGAAAAATTCCGATCCAAAAATTCCTCTGGAAATCTCAACCCCTTTCCTTTCGCCAGGTAATTTTTCCCTAAAAAATAATACTGATCATCAGGTCCTTTTTTCACATTTACCGGTAGCGATGGCAAGGTGAGTCCTTCCAAAGAAATGGGGATCAATTCCCTCCCATCTAGTAAGAAGATTCCTTTTTCAAAAAAACCATAAATTTGATTGGAAAATTTTTCAAGCGAGTGCAATCGCCCTATGGTCTCGACCTCACGGTTAATTTTTGCTACTTCTCCCCCTTCAACCCAAGTAAAAAACTCAAACTCCGTCTCCAGGAAAAAAAGCTGATCCTTCCCACTTCCAAAAGATTGAAAGTGAATATTTGAACTAAATTCGGCAGTGACAGGTTGGTTAAAATCAAATTCTTCCCATTTTCCATAGCCGCCTTTAAAAAGTTTGGGAAGACCAGAGTTATTGTAAATCCAGACGAAGCCCTGCTCATCGACATGAAGCGATACCTGAAAATCAAAATTGGAATACAGCGAATCCGGCAAAGCAAAAGTCTGGATACCATCAGAATAAAAAACACCTCTCGATGTTGAAAACCACATTCGCCCCAGGCTGTCCTGCTCAATCTGAAAAATGTTTTGAACTGGTAGTTTCACGCCTTTGGGCATCGTGTTATACTTAAAGGATTGCCCAAATCCCAAAGAAATATCCACCCATAAAAGTAGAAAGAGTAACGAAAATCGAACACGGTTTCCCACGGGAGCGAAGTTAAAAAAAGAAATTCGATGTCAAATAACCTAGAGAATGTTAATCAATTCTTTTGTCAGCGGGTGGTTTCTCTTATTTTTGTGCCAAACTTTAAAATTCGAAGCATGAGTGTACTAGTCAATAAAAATTCCAAGGTAATCGTACAGGGATTTACCGGGTCTGAGGGCTCATTTCACGCCCAGCAAATGATTGAATACGGTACCAACGTCGTGGGTGGTGTTACGCCAGGCAAAGGCGGAACAACTCATTTGGAAAGGCCAGTTTTTAATTCGGTAGAAGAAGCTGTTCAGAAGACTGGTGCAGACACCTCGATTATTTTTGTACCACCGGCTTTTGCCGCTGATGCCATCATGGAGGCTGCAGATGCTGGAATTCAAGTCATCATCACCATTACTGAAGGTATTCCTGTGGCGGATATGATGAAAGCTAAACCTTACATCAAAGAGCGTGGTGTTACTTTGATCGGCCCCAACTGCCCGGGAGTCATTACTCCGGGAGAAGCTAAGGTAGGGATCATGCCTGGCTTTGTTTTCAAGCCGGGACGCATCGGCATCGTCTCTAAATCGGGAACTTTGACCTATGAAGCAGCAGACCAAGTAGCTAAAGCAGGTCTAGGCGTATCCACTGCCATCGGAATCGGAGGAGATCCTATCATCGGAACTTCCACCAAGCAAGCGGTACAACTTCTGATGGAAGATCCAGAAACGGACGCAATCGTCATGATCGGTGAAATCGGCGGGAATTACGAAGCCGAAGCAGCTAAGTGGATCCGTGAAACTGGAAACAAGAAACCAGTGGTAGGATTCATCGCCGGACAGACAGCTCCTCCGGGAAGAAGAATGGGCCATGCGGGTGCAATCATCGGTGGAGCGGATGATACCGCTGCTGCCAAAATGAGAATTATGAAAGAAAATGGCATTCACGTAGCCGAATCGCCTGCTGAAATCGGAGCCGTGATGGCTAAGGTTTTGGGCGTAAACGCTTAAGGATAGACCTTTTAAAATATAGAAAACCCGCTTTGAAATTAATCAAAGCGGGTTTTTTATTGATAATTTTTATTCAACTAGAGCCATCTTAATCCCTCAGGATAGCTGTATCCATTTTTTGAGTTTTCTACTCCGCTTGCAAAATGGATTCAATCATCTCTTCAATATCCTTTAAATGATATTGCATGATTCCAGCACTGTAACGAGCACTCGCAGAAGCAGCCGCTGATTGGATATATTTCAACTCAGCACGAACTGCGGCGCTGATATCAGACCGATTGCCAGCATCCTGCTCCATTAGGGAAACTAACCTTTCGACATGAGCCCGTTGAAGATTTCTTCGAAAGGCATCTATGGGTTTTGTTCCGGAAAGCTCCAACCACAGTCCCTTTCGTAAATCACTCAGCATAGCAGTCAAAGTGTACGCTTCATCCCCATTGAGCGCTTCATTTTCAATCATACGTTCCAAACGGTCTCTTCTCAGTAGATTTCCAAGCATTCTTGACTGCATGGAGCCAATCGCGTCAACCGCACCACTAGGTTCGATATTATTGAGGATTTCCTTTTGCAGCAACCATTCCGGGGTGGTAAATACATCTTGGATCAAGAAATCCATGGATTCTTTTTGAGATGCTTTGGCGATTGGCTGATAAGTAAATCCTTCCTGATCAGAGGTTTTCAACTCCTCATATACCCCTCCAACATTAGTGACCACATGCCCTGCAAACCGGGACCACACTCCAATCAATTCCCCATAAAGCTCTTCCAAATCAGCATATCCTTCCCCCGGTTTTGTGGTCCATTTGGCTAAATTGGGAGCTACGATTTTCAGGTTAGCCAATCCATACCGGGTGGCTTTGACCGGATCATTTCCGACCGATTCGGTTTGCGAACTCGGGTCAAAGGAATTGGAACCCCCGAATAGAAATTTAGGATCACCAGCTTTTTCAGCGATCCACTGATTTAGGGTCTCCTTTTCTGCTTCCGGAGAATCGGCTCCAGGGATATATCGATAGCCCCAGTTAATCGCGTACTCATCATAAGGCCCCAACATTCTCACCCAGCGAACTCCCTCATCACCTGGTTGAGCGACATAATTGTAGCGGGTATAATCCATGATCGTAGTAGCCAATCCCCATTTTTGGGTAAACGTTGCCGATCGAAGAGAATCCGTGGGATAAGCAAAGGAAGCTTTCATATTATGGGGCAAACCCAAAGCATGCCCTACCTCATGAGAAATCACTCGTCGCATCATTTCACCGATTTCGGCTTCAGGAGTATCCAGGGTTCGGGCCGATGGGTTGGCAGCTCCTGTTTCTAGAAGGTAGCGATTTCTGTAAGAGCGAAGGTGGTTATGATACCAGATAATATCACTTTCGATGATTTCACCTGAGCGCGGATCAGAAACACTAGGCCCAACTGCATTTCGGGTGGTCGAGGCAACATACCTCACCGTAGAGTATCGAGCATCCTCAGGACTCCAATCCGGATCCTCTGCCTTGCTTGGTGCATCCTTAGCAAGGATCGCATTTTTAAATCCGGCCGCTTCAAAAGCCACCTGCCAATCCTCAATGCCTTGTTTAAAATATGGCCTCCATTTTTCCGGGGTAGCTGGATCCAAATAATACACAATCGGCTTCACAGGCTCGACCAACTCTCCTCTTGCATACGCTTCAGGATCTTTGGGTTCCAATCTCCATCTTCTGATGTAGGTTTTCACCTCAGACTTAAGTGCCTCGGATCCATAGTCAATCTGACGAACGGTAAACCAGCCAACCCGCGGATCATGAAGTCGAGGCTGCATGGGAACTTTGGGCAGCAAATACATGGATTGACTCATTTCCATTGAAATCGTCCCAGATTTAAAATTAGAAGGAGGGGAAGTTGCATTGTAGGTCATGTCATGACGCACTTCGATATTTTCCGGATAGCTTTCCATTCTGCTGATGTAGCTTCTGGCTTTGTCCAAATTCCTGACTTTGTAATTGGTTCTCATGCCAACAGAAAGGCCACTGAGTGAAGGATTGTCAGAAAGGAATAAATCACTAACCTCAATCAAAGCTGCCGTAGAATCCGCATTGAACGCTTCGATCGAAAATGCCGCTAAAATAGGATCGTAATTATTGGCTGAAACGGACAGCTGAATAGGCAGGGAATCATTTGCAACACTTCCAAAAGATATAGATCTTAAGTGAATCTTATTTTCGACTCTTGACCATCGAATGACCTGCTCATTAGTTTTAGATCCGGCATTCAAATATCCTCCTCCGAGACCTTCCGCGATTTTGGAGATACGACTCACCCATAGCATATCGGTATTGAGCAATTCAAAAGGAATTTCATAGTACCGCTTCTCCCCTACGGTGTGGACCTTAAATAAGCCATCATCCGAAACCGCGTCAGCAGTGACGATATCCCCATACTTTTTAAAAGGACTCTTTTTTTCTGGTTTTGCCACCTGAGTGGTCTGTGCAGGAGAGGCTCCCGCGTTTCGTTTATTCTTTTTTTGACCGTAACTCATCCCTGAATTCAACAGGAACAAGACCATCAATAGTTTGGAAATATTTTTCATAGAATTTTAAGTAAAATCAATAAGAAAAGTAGAGTTGAACTCAGTAGAAAACAAGCGGACATTTATGATCGGTAAGTTCAGGTATTTTAATGCCGGAAATCGGACTTCCTATTTCCCTGGAAAAAAACGGAACAGTAAAAATTGGTCGTCCTAAATTCAATTGTGGCGCATAAGTAGAAATGCCGGTAATCACCATTTCCTCATCTAATTCCCTACCTTTGCGGCTTCAATATCCAGAATATGATTTCAGTCGATAATGTGACCGTACAGCATGGCGGCACAGCCCTCTTTAGCAATATTTCCTTTGCCATCAATGACAGTGATAAGATCGCCTTGATGGGAAAAAACGGTGCCGGAAAATCCACCTTGCTTAAAATTATAGCAGGTCAGTCCAAACCAACCTCCGGTGCGGTTTCTGCTCCAAAAGATTACGTGGTTGCCTACCTGCCCCAGCATTTGCTGACCAGTGATGACTGCACTGTCATGGAGGAAACTTCCAAAGCCTTTGCCTCCTATCTGGAAATGAAAGATGAAATTGAACGTATTAATGAGGAGCTGACCGTTCGGACAGACTACGAGTCGGAGGAATATTACAAACTCATCGAAAAGGTCTCTGAGCTCAGTGAAAAATTCTATGCGATCGAAGAAATCAATTATGAAGCGGAGGTTGAAAAAGTACTGCTGGGTCTGGGATTTGAGCGCGAAGATTTGATTCGTCAGACTTCAGAATTTTCCGGCGGATGGAGAATGCGGATTGAGCTAGCCAAAATCCTACTTCAAAAACCGGATTTGATTTTACTCGATGAGCCGACCAACCACCTGGACATTGAATCGATTCAGTGGCTGGAGGATTTTTTGATGAATAAGGCTAAGGCGGTTGTGGTGATTTCTCACGACAGAGCCTTTGTGGACAATATAACCACCCGGACTATTGAGGTAACCATGGGTAGGATTTACGATTACAAAGCCAAATATTCCCATTATTTAGAGCTGAGAAAAGAGCGTAGAGAGCAGCAGCAAAAACATTACGAAGAGCAACAAAAATTCATAGCCGACACCACTCAGTTCATCGAGCGATTCAAAGGCACCTATTCCAAAACCCTGCAAGTTCAGTCCCGGGTTAAAATGCTTGAAAAACTGGATATCGTAGAAGTGGATGAAGTGGACTCTTCTGCGCTCAAGCTACGTTTCCCCCCATCCCCGAGATCAGGGAAATACCCCGTGGTGGTGGAAGAATTGAGTAAGCGCTACGGGGATCACTTGGTATTCAAAGATGCCTCGATGACCATTGAACGAGGACAAAAAGTGTCTTTTGTCGGTAAAAACGGTGAAGGTAAATCCACCCTGATTAAAGCAATCATGGGCGAAATCGATTATGAAGGAAAATGCGAATTGGGACACAACTCCATGATTGGATATTTTGCTCAAAATCAAGCTTCGCTTTTGGATGAATCACTGACCATTTTCGAAACAATTGATCAGATAGCTGTCGGTGAAATCCGGACCAAAATCAAGGATTTATTGGGCGCTTTTATGTTTAAAGGCGATGATATCAACAAAAAGGTCAAGGTTCTATCCGGCGGTGAAAAAACCCGATTGGCTATGATTAAACTTCTCCTTGAACCGGTCAATCTTTTGATTCTAGATGAACCAACCAATCATCTGGACATGAAGACAAAAGACATCATCAAAGATGCCCTAAAGGCTTTTGACGGAACCTTAATCGTGGTTTCTCACGATCGGGACTTTTTAGATGGTTTGGTGACCAAAGTTTTTGAATTTGGCAATAAACGTGTCAAAGAGCATTTTGAAGATATCAATGGATTTTTGAGAAATAAAAAATTGGAAAACCTCAAAGAGGTTGAGCGATAAAAAAATCCCGGAATTACTTCCGGGATTTTTCTTACTTCATTTTCGAAAATGGTAAAGCAGTAAAAAATTTGGCATCAACTCGTTCGACGATTTTACCGCTTTCTTCGGAGGCATCCCGCACTTTGATCCATTCCGGATCATTGACAAAGCGCCGAAAAGCTTCCTCAAATTCAGATTGATTCTCATGTCCCAACAAATAGACGAGTTTGGGTTGATTCCCATCTTTTTCCACCGTTAGAAAATAGGGATAATTTTTCAGCCCTTGCTTTTCAAAAAGTGCTCGGGTATGGTCCTTAAACCGCGTTTGAATAGATTCGATTTTTCCCTCAAAACAGTGATAGGTTCTGAGCTGAAAAATCCCGCTTGCAGAAGGCTTGGGCAAGTCATTGAGCCCTGGTGCCAATACCAGGAAGGTTTCCTGAATTGATTTGACTAAGGGACCATTTTCTCTGGACGCTTCATAAACTTTTTTCCACTCTGGATCATTCAAAAAAGATTCCCACATTTGATCTCTGGAGGCTTTATCAGGATAGCCTAGAATATAGGTCAGGGTATTATCCGATTCATCTACAGGCAGAAAATAGCCGATATTTTCCATACCGGCTCGCTCAAAAAGTTTAGTGGTGTGATTTTCAAAACGTTTGATCAAATCTGGCAATTTGCCTTCATGAGCAGTGTAAACCCGCATTTCAAAATAGTTCGAATCTGTAAACGGTGAATCCTGTGCCGACACAGAAAAAACGAAAATGAGCGAGAAAATCGCAGTAATTAGCTTGTTCATAGGTAATGGGTTTGATCATTGTGATTTCAGAAAAGTAAAGTACTGCGAAAAATTTACCTTTGAAACCAAAATTGAACAAGAAACTTAAAAATCCGATTTTTTTTAAAGTCAACTTGACTCCCTTACATCAATCGCTTAATGGTCCACACAATAATGGCTAATAGAAAAACAATGATGGAAATTTTATTGATACCATGCATCATTCGAAGATTGATATTTGATTTTTGATTAGGGTCAGGCTTTTGGAATACCCGAACGAAGTAATTCCCTACTTCACCCAACTTGAAGAATTCTTTCAGTTTTGAATTATTGGACATAACGGCTTAGTTTTCGTTAAAACAGCTTGTGTAGGAGAATAGTTTGCGCTGGAATCGGAAGATTTTAAATGGTTTCCTGTTCGATCCACATGCCATCTTCTCGAATAATATTGATCAGCTCGTCTACAGCTTTCTCAGAAGGTACAGATCGCTTGACCACTTCTTTTCCTTTGTAAAGGGTAATTTTTCCTTTTCCCGAACCAACATATCCATAATCCGCATCTGCCATTTCGCCCGGGCCATTAACGATGCAACCCATGATTCCAATTTTGACACCTTTGAGGTGATCGGTTCGCTTTCTGATCATTGCAGTTGTTTCTTGCAAGTCAAACAGTGTTCGACCGCAGGAAGGACAGGAAATATATTCGGTTTTTGACATGCGGGTTCGTGCGGCTTGCAATACCCCAAATCCTACCGAATTGTGCAGCTTGATTTGCTCAATTACATTTTCGCGCGAATGAAAACCTTCCTTTTCGAGCGAAAGCATTATGCCATCTCCAAGGCCATCCACCAGCAATCCTCCTACATCTGTGGCCGCGTAAAGCATAGTTTGATCGGCTGCCTGATCGGGATAACTCACCTTGACGGTCACAGGAATCTGACAATCCGCCTGAATTAACTTGACAAATGCACGTCTCAAAGCCGGCATGGCATGCGTATTTTCTGTTTTCAAAATAAGGACCGTGTCTTTTCGATCCCGTACAGCCTGAATCGCCTCATCGATCTGAAGATCTGTGATTTCTAAAAAATTCAATTCCGAATGAAAGGTCTGAAATACGTTGAACTCATCAAGTGAAAAAAGAGGAAATTTATTTTTTTGATCTTTTAAGTGCATCCAAACTGAGGCATTTTGAATTTCCTTCATGCCATTCGGTAGCATAAATGGAATCGGATTGATGCCGGAATAAACAAAGTCACAGCCTTGGTCATTCATTTTCCATTTATCCAGTTCGGGCAGATAAAAATGCCCAACCGCTTTCATTTCTTTTTCGGTAATCCGATCTATTCGGGAAATATCTGTAATCACGCGTGGCACATTGTGATCCCCAAAATTGAAAACTTCCCAACTCTTTCTTTTGGTATATTCAAAAGGATTAATGGGATAATCGGATATTTCGGCAATGGAAGCATGAGCGTTCCGCTTGGTATAGCGATCGATTAGCGCTCTGGCTACTGGGGCTTCAAATTCGGGATCTTCTGTCAAGGAAACCCGAACAGTATCTCCCAGTCCATCTTCCAAGAGCGTCCCGATTCCCACTGCGGATTTTATCCTTCCATCTTCTGCCTCACCTGCCTCAGTCACACCTAAATGAAGCGGGTAAGGCTTGAACCCCCCTTCATCCAGCTTTTGGACCAACAAGCGATAGGCCTGAACCATGACCTGTGTATTGGAAGATTTCATGGAAATGACAATCTCATGGTAATTCTCATCCGCACAGATCCGCAGAAATTCCAAGGCAGACTCCACCATTCCTAAAGGCGTATCGCCATATCGGCTCATGATTCGATCCGATAGGGAACCGTGGTTGGTTCCAATCCGCATGGCAGTACCATTCTCTTTGCAAATTTTGATCAGCGGAAGGAATCGCTCCCGTATTCGCTCCAATTCCTCCTGATAGCTGGCATCGGTATATTCAATTACTTCGAATTTCTTCTTGTCAGCATAATTACCGGGATTGATCCGAACTTTTTCCACAATTCCAGCGGCAATCTCAGCGGCATTTGGGGTAAAATGAATATCAGCCACTAAAGGTGTATGATATCCGAGTTTTCGCAATTCCGCCTTGATATTCCGGAGATTTTCAGCCTCTTTGATACTGGGAGCGGTGATTCTGATCAACTCACAGCCTGATTGAATCATCCGGATACACTGCTCCACCGAGCCCTTGGTATCCATCGTATCCACGGTAGTCATGGACTGAACCACAATGGGATTATCTCCTCCAATGATCACATCACCGATTTTTACCGGAATGGTTTTTCTTCGGGAATAGCTCGTCAAGCTATTGCAATAATTTGAATTCAGGGGTTTGATTAGGGGTTCCATAGCTTATAAATCTCCAAGTTGTGGACGGATAATTACTTCCTCAACTACCGTTTGAGGAGAAAGGTTGTAGGCAGACCACACCGACTCAGCCACATCACTGGCTTTCATGAATCGCTCGATCGGCAAATCAACTCCTTCCCAACTTGCCGTATACGTAGCTCCGGGCAAAATAGAAGTCACCTTGACTTGATGGGGTTTCATTTCCTCCCGAAGACACTTGGTCATTCCCAGCATAGCCCATTTAGAAATAGCATAGCTCCCACCATTGGGATAGGCTGTGAGTCCAGCAATTGAACCGATACTAAAAATATGTCCAGAGCGACGCTTCATCATTTGCCCAATCAATGCCCTGGTGAGGTAATAGGAAGAAAAAAGATTGGTGTGCATCATCAATTCAAAATTTCCATCCGGTTCGTCATGAATTGCCCCAGGCAGAAATAAGCCGGTATTGTTAACCAAAACATCTACTTCACAAAAATTTTCCACCTGCTTGGCAAAGCGCAATACCTCTTCTTTTTGAGACAAATCGGCCACTTCGGCCAAAACTTGAATCGATGGAAAATGATGTTCCAATTCCTGTTTGAGAATCTTCAAATCTGACTCATTTCTAGAACAAGTAGCGATCGAAAATCCTGCTTCAGCAAACCGTTTGATAATCGCTCTTCCGATGCCTTTGGTACCACCGGTAACTAAGATGCTTTTGGGCATTTTATTTCGTATTTTAATAGTTAGTATGACAACT
Organism: Algoriphagus sp.; assembly: GCF_024305035.1. GTDB lineage: Bacteria > Bacteroidota > Bacteroidia > Cytophagales > Cyclobacteriaceae > Algoriphagus. The sequence continues at coordinate 132,102 of NZ_JAMWZB010000004.1, read as the reverse complement.
ATCTGCCGGCGACAAAGTTACATTTTTTTATCAAAAGAGTGCAGAAACCTGCATTCTCCCAATATGAACGATTCGATTGAGTCCCTGGGAATTTCGGCCCTCGTAAGCCAAATTGACCTGCAATCCATTTCCGACTTTTTGAAGCCAATTGATCGACCAGGTCACATTGGTTCCCGGTGTCAGTGCCTGAAGCATTTCATACCCCACAGGGGAATTTGGTTCACCATTGTAGTTGATCTCTATCCATTTCAAACTACCTGTCAGGGTCGTTTTTATAGCTTTGGCAAAACGCAAATCCAACCCCAATTCATGCGTGCTTGCTTCCTCGGAAAAGTCTTCATTGGCCCTGTTTATTTTGGAGGTAAACGAATAGGTCCCGGTAGTCCGAAAAAAAGCAGATGGCTGCCAGGCAAATTCCGGCCCAAAACGCTGTTGCTGAATCTGATAATTTCGGTTTTCTAAAAAATCAGAGGCAGAAATTCTCCTCCCCACTCCTCCCAAAAGCCGAAGCGTGGTCCTATTGGAAAAATTGTATCGGGTATTCAATTTCCAGTCTTTTTGGATCAAATCCTCAAATCCACCTGACAGCAATTGCTTCAGCTGAGAATCATACAACGAAAGATCAAAACCATAGGAAGCCGAAGCCCGATTAAAGAAAAAACTCGACCGGATAACTTGCCTCAATGACAATATCTGCGTTCGTTCTATTCCTCCGATAAACGGTGATATTCTAGCCAAAAAATCAGAAGAGGTGATTTTTTTCTCCACGCTTAAGCTGGAGGTGTTGGAGAATTTATACAAAAATGATTTTAGCACACCTCCCTCTTTCCAACCTTCGGGGAATCTCGCCTGCACTCTGTAATTCAGCAGTGAAGTATAGGCCTGCACATAAGTATCGGTAGGCACAAAAATCTTGATATACAGTTTTTCTTCCGGATTGATTGCCAAATAAAATTCATTCAACTGCTGAATTCCATCCTCATTGTCGTCTCGCCAGGTGTGCGTCCCATCGCCATTGGGAGCGGGGATAAAAACATACTCCCGCTGCAATTCCCGTCCATTTCCAATCGCGTAACTCAATTCATTTCGAATTAAGTTTTCGCCTAAAGTCCCACTGTAATCTAACTTTCCCATGACCGTTTCCTCAGTGGTCAATTCCCGCTGAACATATTCCAGCTTTCGAAAAGTGAACGTACTGGTCAATTGATGTTTTTCCCATTGCTTTCCAAAGGAAAAGTTAGAAGTAAACGCATCGGTATCATCTTGCAACACCCCGTCAAAGGGAAGTCGATCTTTTCTCCAAGCTGCATCCAAACGAAAAGTGGTAGAAGCAGTGTCGGGATTCTGAAGATAGAATAAGTGCTCGGCAAAATTCATCGCTGTACTGATTACCGAATCCGTTTGGGTATCGATCAAGGAATTTCTATCTAACCAAAATTGGTAACCGGGCACTAGTAATTTGGACCGAAAAGAAATATTCCCCAAGTATCGGATCCATTCCGAATGGGTAGAATCCAAGGTACTTTGCAGATTAAAAAATTCATTTTTCACCAGCAACCGATCTCCTATTTCAAAATTCCATGTTGCCTTATGTTGGGTACCATCCACAACACCCCGTCGATTTCGTGCGTAAAACAGGTAATCAAATCGATTGGAATTATCTTTTTCCAGGTTAAACCCAGCTTTAAAAAGTCGCTCAGATGCTGCCTCGGAAAGGATTTTGTTGGTCAACCCCCAGTCTCGGTCAAATTCAATGTATCGAAAGCGATCTATAAAATTAAAGTTGGACGAGTTGTATTCCAGTTCCGTCAATCCGGAAATTTTATAGCCCTCGATCAAATTCAAGTCCCGCTGCTCAGATTTGTAACCCAACTTCCAGGCTAATCCCTGATTGTCTTCATTATCCAGTTCGGAAAACAAATTTTGATCCCGATTCGAAAATGCAAATTCGGTATAAACCTGATCCCAATCGCTAAGATTGACTCGAGCTCCCGCCGTGAGCATACTTCGGCTATCAGGGGCTGGCAGCTGTGTCAATATCGAATAATCTCCCTGAGAAACCCCATTGATTGGCGGAATATATTCATAGACTGTTCCATTGGAAAGCTGATTGACTCGGCGGTAATTCCCATTTCCCTGTCCTACTTGGGCAAATGACAAATCAAAATTCGCACGCTCAGGATCGGTGGAATACCGGTAGTAAATCAGCAGGTTGCCTTGCCCATCCTCTTCGGTGACTCGCTCGTACAAAATCCGAGTTGGATCAAAAGCCACACTATCCATACGGGGGATTTGGGCATTTTGCACCTGATCCCCAACTGAAGCCAAAAGTGCGGTTTCTTCGGGAGAAAATTCAGCAAATAAGGGGCGGTTTCGATTATCTTTTTCTTGGTAATAATTCAGGTATAGTTCTACTTTTCCATTGGTCTGCAAATGGTTGGCACCCACAATAGAGCGGGAATAATTTCGCTCAGCATATTCAAAATCCACCCGAAGACGAGAATATTGGGTAATCAAAACTTTGGGAGTAAAGGTGATTTCAGCTTGATTATAGTCGATCACATAGTCTGCATTAAATCCTCGCTGAAGAAGTTTCCCATCCAAGAAAACCCGTTCAGAATTTGCCATGACAATGATAAATCGCTCATTATTCGGGCCAATTAAGCGGTAGGGTCCTAAAACTCCTTCCAGGACGGGTACCTGAATCGAGGCGAATTTCCCTTTGGCAATTGAGGCGAATCCCTGCGTGCTGGCTTTCCATTTTTCACCTATGTCATACTGGGTGGTCAGCTTAAGACCCTGCACGTTTTTATAGTACCTAAGAAATTCTGACTTTCTTTCCTGCAAAACAACGTCTCCGGCAGCCAATCGAAAGTCATTATTGAAAAGCTCAATCAGCACATTGTCAAAATCCTGAATTTGCTGGGTATTTCCTTCTGGCTGAAAAGGCACGTTTTGATCGGTAATACTCGCACGAATGTTAAGGTTTTCGGCAATTTCACCTTCAAGCTGTAAATTCAGACTGGAGTTGATAAAAACATTTTGTGCATTGCCAAAGGATATCCCGCGGGTGAGACTTCCACTTTTGTATAGGTTACTCGAGGGAAAAAGTTCTTCATTCAAATCCCAATCACTCCGATGAATAGTTCGGTTATCAGTAAATCGAGCCAAGGAATCATAATCACGGCTCAAGGTTCTCAAAGCGACTGGCCGATCCAATCTCGTAGCAAAAGTTCGGTAACAAAGCCATAGGGAATCTAAATTTGTTGAAGCTGAAGAATCCAGCCTGATCTGATTGGAATTGAGGTCAAAAAGAAAGGCTATGCTAGTTCCCTCCGGATCACTGAGCCGAATGCTTTCCTCAATTCCAGAAAGCGAGTCCAGTTCTATCCCTTTAGACAAAGACATCGCCGAAACCCAACGACATTTTTCTTGGGCCAGCCCGTTCAGGTTTACCGCACCCAATAAAATCATCATCCCGAATAAAACCTTTTTTTTCAAATCAGCCTCTTTTGTCCGTCAAGGTACTAAAATAGGTGATTATTCAACCAGGGGAAAGGTTAAGTAAAAAGTAGTCCCCTTATCAATCTGTGTTTCATACCAGATCTTACCGCCAGCTGTTTCTACCCCACTTTTTGCGATCGCCAATCCTAGTCCGGATCCGGTGGACTTGGTGCTGAAATTGGGAATGAAAATCTTATCTCTCAACTCTGCCGGGATACCTTTTCCATTATCTGTGATTTCCAGAAAGACGGCTTGTTCGGACATCCAAAGCCAAATTCTGATTTCAGCTTGCTGATCTTCTTCCACTGCTTGAATCCCATTGATAATCAGATTTGAAATTACTCTTCCAAATAATTTATCATCACCCATAATCGGAATGTCCTCGGCAAAAGAATCATCCTGAAAATGAAGGTGAACTCGGCCATCGTTCTTAAACAAATTCAACACCCGTTCTACCAGTGCTTTAAAATTGAGACGCTCATTTTTAGGAAGGGGCATTTTTGCAAATGTACTGAATGAGGAAGCAATCCCGCTCAAGGCATCCACTTGATGAATCAAGGTCTCCAGTGAAGCCCGAAGTTTCTGAAGATCAGTCAGACCACCAGCCTCCTGCAAACGAATCAAATGCTGCAAGGTCAGTTTCATCGGAGTAAGCGGGTTTTTGATTTCGTGGGCAACTTGTTTGGCCATTTCTCGCCATGCAGATTCTTTTTCGGTAGAAGCCAGCACCTTTTTGCTGTTCTCCAGCTTAAAGAGCATGTTATTATATTCATTTACCAGCAATCCGATTTCATCCTTTGACTCCCAAAGCATCGGCTCGTTATTTTCAAGATTAGTGGTCTTTAACTTCTGAGTCAGCAGCTTAAAAGGTAGGGTCAAATTTTTTGAAACAAAGTAGGAGACAATCAAGAACAGGATGAAAATGATTACAAATGCGTTGAAAATATTGCTGATTACATCAGAAATTAGGGAATTTAACTCCGTTTCAGACTCAAAAAACGGAACAGAAAGAATACCCGCTATTCCTTGATCACTTGCAGAAGGGATGGCAAGGTAGACCGCCTTGTAATTTAATTTCCCGATACGCTCCTCAGCTAAAAATTGAAGTTGATTTTGCTCTATAATCTCAGACAGGGCTTGGGGATTGATCCTTGGAGCAAGAATTTTTTTATCAAAAATATTGTAGCGATTGGTCGCTTTGAGTTCTCCGGCCGCCGAGTAAATATGAATATCCGCAGCAATGGTATTGGCAAGAGAAACAACCTCTTCATTGAGCTGGTCTTGATCGATTTGGCCCGGAGTACGATTACTTAAAAAGCCCGACAAATTACCCCGAATCAGCGCTGCCTTTTGAATATATTGACGGTCCAAATCTTCCCGATAACTATTGGCCAGCAGCCCCACAGTGATGATAGAAATAATGATAATGGGAAAGAAAAACGCAAAGTTAAGGTAAAGTTGCAGCTTGGTGGAATAGTTAAACTCAAAGGTTTTATACCCTTTAAGTATTGTATTCACTAAAATCGTCACAAAAGTCAAAAAGACAAATGCCACAAAGTAAAGTGAAATATTCCCCAGAAAATACGAAAATGGTTGATTGGGTGAAGAAATTACAATGAGCTCATCTCCATTCTTAATTCCCAGGTGATGAAAAGATGCCTCGTGAATTCCTGATCGGAAGAGCTTATCTTCAGACAATCTGCTGATGAGTTTTGAATTCAGGTAGTTAAACGATCCAGTATTGCGGATCAATTCCCCCTCTTTGAAAATAGCATAATCATACCGCAAGGGGTCCAGCTGATCATTGTATTTTTTATCCAAAAGTAACTTAGGATAAACCGATCCCGGGTGCACACGAAGTTGCCTCAATTCTAAATAAATGGTCCCTAAAGCATTCCCTTCCCTGATGATAGGTAAGAAACCCACAAATAAACTCCCCATGTTCCCATCGGTCCCACGAATAAAATACAGGTCCTTCAAAGAGGTGAGAAAGTCCGATTTAATGTATTCATCCCGTAATTGAGAAAGAGACCGAGCATCTGAATTCCCTGCCAAATCTTGCCCATTGGCTGAAAAAATCCTGATTTTTACTTCAAATTGATCAAAGTAATTATCCAGATAAATTCTTCGGATTTTAGTTTCGATAGGTTCCTTAGAAAGGAGTGGGTCAGCCAGCCTATTTTGAATAAATAAATCAGACTTTACCTGGGTAAAAATCTCACTCAGAAAAAACTCCGTCATCACATCACTTTCAATCAAATTTTGGTTGGCAAAGCGAATTTTACTTTGATTCAATTCCTGCTGCTGGGTTTGAAAGGTGCTCACACCAGAGATCAAAGCAACAATCAAACTGGTAAAAAAGAAGGTCAAAAAAGTATTTAATCCGAGGCGAAAGACATTTTGATAGAGTTGAAAACGGACTACCAAAGCCAAAAAGGATAAATGAACCACCCAAGAAATACCAAGCCAACCTTCCCAAAAAAACAAACCTAAAGCAATGGGGAGGCCATAAATCAGAATGCCTTGGTAGAAAAAGGATTTTCTTTGCTCCAACTTAAATAGCAAACTGATCAGGGTCAAGGCTAATAAACCATAGACAGCTGCCCACAGAAAGATGATCAAAAAACTAATGCCTTCAAACCAACCAAAGGTAGGAATAGCAGTGATATCCAAGGGCCATTGGGAATTAGCTATCAAATCCCCCGGAAGTCTCCAAATCAGTACAAAACACAAGGAAAGTAAGACAAATACAATACTGCCAAATAAAACTAGATCTTGACGCTGATTAAGAATTTTGATTTTTCGATGGGTTTTTTCGGAAGCCAATTGAAAAATCACCATACCCACAATAAAAACTCCGAAGATGGTATTGAGCAACAAATCCCCCAAGCTGGGATTGAGCCAAGAGGAGGCGTATTGAGCAGGGTTGAATAACTCGAAATTAAAATAAGTACCAGGGAAAGCTAAAACCAACATGACTACCCTAAAGGCAAACACAATTAAAAACCCGTAGCCTATGGCTTTCCAGCGACGACCCTTTTTCCACTGATTGAGCACAAAACTGGAACTCAAAATGAAATACAATAAAAAAATAGAACTAAAGAAAATCAAAATCGCAGGGTTAGCCAGACGTCCAGCCGGTCGGTAACCAAGTTCAAAATCAATTCCAAAAAGAGGAATACCGGCAGTGTTAGTGATTTTGAAACGAGATTCTTCTTCCAGTGTCTTGATACTCAATTGATCATTTCCAAAGAGCCGCCGGTTAGGACCAGACTCCAAGTATTCATTTTCAATCGTTCCTGGCCAGATTAATCTAAAAACATGAACCATGTAAAAACTCTCTCCATTCCGGCTAATCTTTCGATTTTTCAGCAAAAAAGTTCCGTAAGGATCCTCAAGCAATTGGTATTCGCGACTCAGGTCAATCGTTTCAAAATCTAACCAAACCGTAAAGTCAGACCAAAACCGCAATTGCTTTTCATGGTCAATGATAAAAAAAGGGTGTCGATGAAAAGGATCACTGATTTTCTCGAAAGAAATATCTTCATCAGGCCGAATGGCCATCAAAACCTGAATAAAATCTTCATCAAATTCCCGATCAATTGCTAAAACCTCCTCTTGCACTGCTTCAAAAAATGATTCCTCCTCACTTTTCTGGAAAAAGAAGAAGTTCAAAATTAAAACTCCCAGGAGAGAAAATGCACTGACCAGGATGATCAGACGACGAGGCTGTTGATTCATTTGACTTAAAAATAGAAAAAGCAAAGTCCTTGATCAAACTTTGCTTTCCACCTTTTACCGAATTACCAATTTGGCTTTTCTTTTTTTGGCGGCTCGATACCATAAAATACCGATTACCATAGCGATCAAATAGGGCATCACAAACAAATACAAAATGCCATTATTCAGTCCCGCTCCGATGCTTGTGTCTCCGTTGCTGACGTTGTTTTCAACAGATGCCCGACACATGGCACATTGGGCCCATGATTGGATTTGAAAACCAAGTACCAACAGAAAAGTCCAAACCGTCGCAATGATTTTATTCTTTGTCATAGTCAATTTATTCAAAACCCATAATAAGGACTGATCATTAGGTAAACAATCACCCCAGTCACCGAAACATACAACCAAATCGGATACGCATATTTAACTACTTTTCGATGCTTCTCCCGCTGATTGGTATATCCATAATAATAAGCGAAAAGAATAGGAAAAAGTGCCACTGCTGCAAATATGATGTGTGTGATCAACAGAAAATAATAGACCGAACGGATCCATCCCTCTCCGCCAAATGAGGTGCTTTCAGCCGAACCGTGGTAAATGACATAAGAAATCAGAAATATTGCTCCCAACCCAAAAGCCACACTCATGGTCGCCCCGTGATACGAATACATCTTCTTCTTCACAAAAATCAACCCTAGAATCAAGGCAAAACTAGCCGCAGTATTCATAATCGCATTGAGGTGTGGCAAAAAATAAATCCAATCAGCTCCTAGGTCGACTTTCTGAGGCATAAATAAAAGGACAGCTACTGCCACCGGAATTAAAATTGAAATGAAAATGATCCAGTTTTTAACTTTCCCTTCTTGGGCTATCAGTCTTTTATCTACTTCCATATAACAACACTTTAGTCTCTAACATTAACAAATCTACGTCCTCTCTGTTTGTGCCACTGTAATACCCCCTGATCCTGCCTTGCTCATCAATCAAAACAAATTTGTCACTATGTACAAAATCGTCAGGGTTTCCTGCTCCATCGAGCGTAGGAAGTGCAAATCCACATCGAGCCAAATCATAGGTCTCTTCCTTTGGGCCGGATAGAAAATCCCACTTTCCAGGATTTGCACCATGACGCTCAGCATACTCCTTAAGAATCTCAGGTGTGTCATACTCCGGGTCAATACTGATAGACATAATTCTTACCTGATCTTCATTTCGGAACATGTCATTGACCCGTTCCATTTCCTTTGACATCACAGGACAAATACTCGGGCAGGAAGTGAAGAAAAAATCCACGATAGTGACTTTCCCCTCCATATCTGATCGACCGGTAGCATTTCCTTCCTGATTGACAAAAGTAAAATCCGGAATAACATGTTGGGTAGAATCCACACTGGTGCATTCCCCGAAGGGATCGTCAATTCCATTTTGATATAAAACTGGCAAATCATACTGATTTTCACCAAAGCTTCTTAGAAATAAAACGATTAAAACAGGAACCATTAAGATACAAACCAGCACCAGTCCCTGTAAAATTCTCAAACTTCTCATAATATGGATGTAACAAAAAAGAAGGTTGAAGTGTCACACTCCAACCTCTCTTTTTTTCAAAATTTTAGGATGATTTTACCAACGCATTAAGAATATGTCAGTTCCTTCTTTGGCCAAGGCAATCAAAAGCCAAACCAAGAAAATCAAAGGAACAATAATGGAGTAAAACAAGGGTTTGGCCTCATCTCCCAAGTGCATGAATTCCATCATGATGTATTTGGCTTTCCAAATGGTCAAAAGGATAAATAGGACGTAAAGCAAAATTCCGCGATCCATGGTAAATGCCATAATAAATTCGGCAACCGTAAGCGCAAGAAGAATCCCTGCCGTTTTCCAAATCTTTTTGATCTTCTCGTTATTTCGAGGAGTTACCTCAAGTGTTGATTTTGTATCTTGAATTTCCATGATAGAAGATTTTTTCAGTTAGATCAAATAGAAAAGTGTAAAAACAAATACCCAGACCAAATCTACAAAGTGCCAATATAGGCCGATTTTCTCGATCATTTCGTAATGACCTCTTCGGTCGTATACGCCTACTGCTGCTTGGTAAAAGGCTAAGAAGAGCAAAACCACGCCAATGGTCACGTGAAAACCATGAAAGCCGGTTATAAAGAAAAACAACTGTGCAAATGCGGCTGGTCCATACTCGTTCACCACCAAATTAGCGCCGAAGACCGTTTCTGTAACTTCTCGATTCAAGCTGTTGATGTAAGTTAAAACAGATCCAGCATCGGTACCATGGATAAAGTGAGACCATTCCCAAGCCTGACAGGCCAGGAAAGTGATTCCTCCCAACATCGTCCAAAGCATCCATTTGACCACATCATTTCGGTCATTTCGGTGACCCGCTTCCACAGCTAAAACCATGGTAACGGAACTGGAAATGAGAATAAATGTCATGATCCCCACAAACACAAGAGGAGCATGAATTCCATGAAGGAATGGAACTGCCTCAAATACCAATTCAGGTACTGGCCAATACTCATTGGAACCGACAAAGGTATCCGCAGGCCCAGCATAGGCTGGATAACTTACCCGTATAGCCAAATAGCTAATCAGAAAAGCAGCGAATGTGAAAATGTCGGAGAGCAAGAAAAACCACATCATCAGTTTTCCATAGCTGGCTTTCAAGGGTTCATTTCCTCCACCCCAGATGCCTCTTTTTGAGCTTACTCCTATTGCAGTAGAATGCGCAGACATAATTTATTTATTTGTACCAGGTTAATTTTAATGATTCAAAAGAAGAAACATGAATAGATAAATCCACAAACCTCCCAGAAAATGCCAATACGTAGTGGCCATTTCCATGGTAGTTAATGCTTGGGAATGGACTTTATATCTAAAGGTCGAAATTAATACAATAATCAGAAATATCACACCGCTAATTAGGTGAAGCGCGTGCAATCCGGTGAATACATACAGAAAAGAACCCGCCGGGTTTCCCACAAAGAACACTTCCCTATCCACCAATGCAACCCAACTGTACCATTGCCCCACCAAAAAAGCAATTCCCAAACCCACTGCACCGATCATTCCTATACGAAGCTGAATCAACTCATCTCTTTTCGCCGAGCGATACGCCCAGTGCAAAAACACCGAACTTAAAAGCACAATTCCAGACGTAATCCAAAATACGGATGGCAATTCATAATCCAGCCAATTCCCCTCTGCTTGTCTGACGATGTAGGCACTTGTCAATGCGGCGAAAATCATCACCACGGTCACCATAAACAACCACAGTGCGAACTTTTTGGGATGCATCGAGATGGGCTGCTCCACCAAATCGCTATATTTTAATTCTTTTTCCATAGGTATTAAGGCATTTTATCGAGTAGATATGCGATTTGCACGATCGGCAAATAAAGAAAAGAACCAAACATAATTTTTAGTGCAGATTTTCTTGAGCAATCACGCATCAAGGAAAAGGTCTGTGCCAAAAACAAGACACCACAAATAGTAGCCACAATTCCTGAATTCAAACCTGTCAAACCAAAATAGGATGGCAACAACCCCAATGGGAGTAAAAACAAGGTATAAATCATAATTTGAATTGCTGTGTTCAAATCTTGCTCTCCTCCATTGGGAAGCAATTTGAAACCAGCACGCTTGTAATCTTCGTCACTAACCCAAGCAATCGCCCAAAAATGCGGAAATTGCCAAATAAACTGGATTCCGAAGATAATCATGGCTTCGTAGGAAATCGCACCGGTGGCGGCAGTCCAACCCAAAAGTGGGGGCATGGCTCCAGGTATTGCCCCTACAAAAACAGCGACAGGACCGACTCTTTTTAATGGGGTATATGCAAAAACATAAAGCACCATGCTCAAAATTCCCAACCAAGTCGTCAGCGGGTTGGTGAAAACCCAAAGCAAGGAAATGCCTAGAATGGCTATAATCGTGGTGAACCAATAGGCCTCTTTTAACGAAATAAGCTGCAAAGGAAGAGGACGATTTTGAGTTCGCTTCATCAGCTTGTCTAAGTCCCGCTCCATGATTTCATTCGCCGCACCAGAGGCACCCGAAATCAGAAAACCGCCCAAGGAAAGGCCTATTAAACCAGACCACCCAAAACTCATTCCTGTGTACCCCAAGACATATCCAAATACAGCCGAGAAAGTCACTAAGGCAGATAATCTAAATTTCAACAGATCAGAATATGCTCTGATTCTACCAGAAATTAAATTTATAATCGTATGGTCAGTTACTTCAACTGTCCTCATGTTCAAGTATAATTAAGCTTAATTTTATTTGTGGCTCTGATTTGGTAAATCAATAGAAACTGTACACCCAAAATCAAAGACCCTAATACTAAATGAACAGGCTGTAGAAAGGCAGGTATCCCGAAATACGCCATACCCACTCCAGTGGCAATTTCAAGTAGAATCAACAAGATCAGAACTTGGGTCCAATTATTTATGGGAGATTTCCTTAAGGTATATTTAAATGCCCAAAAGAAATACAAGAGATGAACTCCAAGAAGTACCAAGGAATAAGAGCGATGAATGATAAATTGAATACCCAACTCACCAATCCATTGGTCTCGAAGCAAATTACCCAAGCTTTCACTTACCCGATCCACTTCTTCCCTTACTTGAGTTCCTAGTATTACCTGCACAAACATTAAAATTGTACCGATAATTAAAACCCACTGAATTTTAACAGGGAGAAAAGAAGATTTGGTTTTTGGCCTCAGGAGAAAATGCGAACGCTGATTGACATACAACAAGATCCAAACGAGAATCAGCGCTAACACCATATGAATGGTAATCATCCAAGGCAACAGGTTGGTCGATACGACCAATGAACCTATCCAACCAATGAACAAAACCAGAACCAAAGAAAATAGGGAAAGCAAAGTAATCCGCTTATCCATTTTCCACAGTTTAAATGATCTCCCAACGGTCAGCATAATCAAGAAACCAATCAAAACTCCGATTAATCTATTGATATACTCAATCCAGGTTTTGGTGGCATTAAACTCTTCCTCAACCAAAATGGATTTATCGTTAGCTATTTTCTCCGCCGTTTTTTGAAACCCCAATTTTTCAAGACTGGCTACAAACCGTTCGTTTTTAGCAAGGCGTTTTTCAAGATATATTTCTTGATAATTTTTTGGGAGCTGATCCACATGAGTAGGTGGAATCACACTCCCAAAACATTTAGGCCAATCAGGACATCCCATGCCCGAGCCCGTACTTCTAACTATCCCACCCACTAGGATGAGAAAATAAACAGCGATCACCGTAATAGAACTTATGCGGCGAAAGCTGTTTAAGGATTTATCAATGCTTTGATTCATTTGCAACCAAAACCTCTGACTCTTCTTCCTTCATGATTTCCAACTCCATTTTTACCTGCTCTTGTTCATGAGGTAAGTTTGACTCCGGAGTTGCAGAAAGAGGAACAGTTTGAGGGATGAAATCTTCTTCAGCACCAGGCTTGGAGTAATCATAAGGCCATCTGTAAACTGTAGGAATTTCACCAGGCCAGTTTCCATGACCAGGCTCAACAGGTGTAGTCCATTCCAGGGTAGTAGATCTCCATGGATTTGAAGAAGCCTTTCTACCTCTATACATACTGTAGAAGAAATTAAACAAGAAGATAAACTGTGCTCCAAAGGTAAAGATTGCAGCCACGGACACGAACATATTCAAATCGGTATACATATTTGAAAACTCGAAGTTCGTCCACGAATAATATCTTCTTGGGAAACCTGCAATACCGATGTAATGCATCGGGAAGAACACCATATATACGCCCACAAAAGTCAGCCAGAAGTGAACATACCCCAAACGGGCATCCATCATTCGACCAAACATTTTGGGGAACCAATGGTAAATCCCTGCGATCATTCCAAAGAAAGAAGCTGAACCCATTACCAAGTGGAAGTGAGCCACTACAAAATAGGTGTCATGCAGCTGGATATCAATGGCAGAGTTCCCGAGGAAAATACCTGTCAAACCACCTGATATGAAGAAGGATACCAAGCCGATTGAAAACAGCATTGCCGGGGTAAAGATCAAATTACCCCTCCAAAGTGTGGTTAGGTAGTTGAATACTTTTACCGCAGAAGGAACCGCAATAATCAACGTCAAGAACATAAAGATCGAACCCAGGAATGGGTTCATCCCCGACACAAACATGTGGTGAGCCCACACAATAAAGGAAAGTATGGTGATCCCCAACATGGAAATAATCATCGCCTTATATCCAAAGATTGGCTTTCTGGAATTGGTCGCAATGACTTCTGAGGTAATTCCTAAAGCAGGCAAAAGAACAATGTAAACTTCCGGGTGACCTAGGAACCAAAATAAATGCTGATACAAGACTGGGCTACCTCCTGTATTTGGTAAAGCCTCACCTCCAATATAAATGTCGGATAGGTAGAAAGACGTACCGAAACTTCTGTCAAATACCAAAAGTAAGGCAGCTGCGAATAATACAGGGAAAGATAAAAGACCAATAACAGCGGTCAAGAAGAAAGCCCAAATCGTCAAAGGCAAACGAGAAAAGGACATCCCTTTCGTTCGCAAATTGATGACTGTGGTAATGTAGTTAATTCCCCCCATCAAAGACGAAGCAATGAAGAAAGTCATCGCAATCAACCACAGTGTCATTCCCAAGCCAGACCCTGGAATTGCCTGCTCTAGTGCGGAGAGTGGCGGATAAACCACCCAACCACCGCCTGCAGGACCGGTCTTAATGAATAAGGAAATAAACATGATCACTCCAGAAATAAAGAAGAACCAGAATGAAAGCATGTTCATAAATCCTGAGGCCATGTCTCTAGCACCAATTTGAAGCGGAATCAGGAAATTGGAAAAAGTACCGCTCAATCCAGCCGTCAGTACAAAGAAGACCATGATGGTACCATGCATGGTAACCAAAGCCAGGTAAAAGGTTGGATCCAGTTTTCCCGCTTCATCAATCCAGCCGCCCAATAGCGGACGCAGGAACTCCAAACTCATATCCGGAAAACCCAACTGAAGTCTGAAGAGAATGGATAGAAACCCACCTATCAATGCCCAGAACATTCCTGAAACCAAATACTGTTTGGCGATCATTTTGTGATCAGTCGAGAAAATATATTTGGTTACGAAGTTATCATGATGCTCGTGGTGATCATGAGCCCCTGTATCATGAGTTGCAACTGCTGCTGTAGCCATAATCTTTATGTTAATTGTTTTACTTTCTTATTGTTGAATATCTGCCACTTCCTTCACCTCAACCTCAATCCCATCAGCCAGTGCAGGATTCGCTTGTATGAAAGTCTTTTGTTCGGAAACCCACTTTTGATACTCCGCAGGTTCTACAACTTCGATCACTCTTCTCATAGAATTATGACCTCTTCCACAAATTTCGGTACAGGCGATTTCATAATTGAAATCCGGATTACCAAGTTCTTCCCGCATTTCTGCTGTAGTCTTTGTCGGTACAAACCAGAATCGGGTAGGCATACCAGGTACTGCATCCATTTTCAATCTCATGTGAGGAGCAAAAACTGAGTGCAACACATCACGAGCTCGGATTTTGAACAAAACAGGTTCGCCTTTGGGAATTACCACCACGGGAGAAGCGAAGTCATCAATTGCATTTTTGTCAGAAAAATCAACTCCCATCCCGTTTTGGGCAGTAGTTAATCGATAATCATAATCTCCCAAAATATTATCCTTTCCAGGGTAGCGAATATCCCATGCAAATTGATAGCCCATAATTTCTACCACATGGGCATTCTCGGGAGCTGGTGCTGTAATATCAGACCAAGCCATCCAACCTGAAATCACCAAACCTGCCAAAACTACACCCGGGACCACGGTCCAAATAATTTCTAATTTGTTGTTATCGGGGTAAAAAGTAGCCTTGCGATTTTCTTTATACTGATATTTATAAGGGAAAATGAATAATAACACATGAGTGATCAGAAATACTACTCCTGTCACGGCCATGGTTATCCAAAACAACTGATCAGTAACCACTCCGTGTTCGGAAGCAATCGGAAGCTGATAATTATCAAATTCCTTGATCGAATACCAAAACATCAATGCACCTACCGCTACCAAGAAAACCACAAATAGGATTGCATTGACCTTATTACTGCTGGAAGCAATTTTCTTATCTGACCCTTTTACTACTGATACCAAAGTCTGAATCCGATACACCATCCAAATGATGGATAATAGTAAAAGAACTCCGACTGCTATAAGAAACCCGTACATACGATTCTATTTAGGATTAGTTTAATTAAATGTGATGATTATAGCTTTCTTCAAGCATTGGGTGGTTTTTAGGAACCAAATTCCCTTTGGCTAGTCCTCCCAACACTACCAACGCCACAACTGAACCAAATACTAAGAGAGATCCAACTTCCATTAATCCTAGGCCTCCGTTATGACCCAAAGTACCGGGTTGAACCATCAATATGAAATCAATCCAGTGTCCCACGATCAAAAGCGTACAAACCAGTTTGAGGAATACACCATGTCTTTTGGAATCTCTTGTCATTAAAACTAAGAACGGAAGTACAAAGTTCAACCCAATATTTACAAAAATAAACGGTCCATACACATCACTTGTCAGTCTCTCAACAAAATAAACTGATTCTTCAGGTATATTGGCATAATAGATCAAAAGGAACTGCGAAAACCACAGGTAAGTCCAGAAAATAGAGAATCCAAACACAAACTTTCCAAGGTCATGAATGTGATTTTCATTGACCATTTCCAAATAACCTAGCCCTCTTAGGAAAATCGTCAACAAAGTAATTGCTGAAAGTGCGGCAACAAACCAAGAGGAGAATACATACCATCCAAATAGCGTAGAGAACCAGTGGGTATCAATGGACATCACCCAATCCCAAGCCGCTACCGAAGATGAAACGGCAAAGAAAACCAAGAAATAAGCAGACCAGCTTCTCATTTTAAACCAATGGGAAGTTCCTCCCAGTTGATCTTCAGCGGCAGCAATTTTTTTGAATTTATTGAAGAAGAAAATCCAGAATGCAAAGAATATCACCATTCGAGCCACATAGAAAATCGGGAAAGTCCCTTTTTCCATCGGCCAGTAAAAGAATGCACCCTTTCCGTCAATAATGGAGTCATATTCAGAGGAATTCGGATCGAATAATTCAGCATGCCACCAATGAAATAAATTGTGTCCCATCAAGAAGAAGCCTGCAATCATCAAAATGGCTGCAAATGGCAACCAGCTACCCAAGGACAACATGACTCGCGTAATTGGTGCAGACCAACCTGCTTGCGCAGCGTATTGGATTGCAAAGAAGAACACACCGACGATAGCGATTCCTGTGAAATACACATTATTGATCCAGATATTGGCAAATAGGCGCTCATACCAATGAAATGCATGGGCTCCAGCTTCTGCACCTTCTTGGCCATGTCCGCCACTTGTCATGGCAAGCACTATCCCAATACCCAGCAAAACGGCGCCGATAATCAAAACTGTCAATATTGGCTTTTTAATGCCAGAATTGAACTCAAATTTTTGATCCAAATTAAAGTTTTGTACGTGATGAGCCATGATTATTGCTTCTGGATTTCTTGTTTAACATAATGAACGATCTTCCATCGATTCTCAGGAGTGATTTGAGAACCATGTGCACCCATTCTTCCTTTACCTTTGGTAATGACATGGAAAATATGTCCTTCAGGTAGATTAATATAGGCTCCACCTTTAAGGTTGGCTACTCCTCCGATAATCAAACCTGCTTTCCCGTCACCTTCGCCACCAGCACCATGGCAGGAAGAGCAATATTGAAGATAAAGCGTCTCTCCCTCATCCAACACCTGATCAGATAATTCGATGGGGTTTTCAATCAAAGCAGCCTCCTCCAATTCGAATGCTTTTAATCGATAGGGCAAATAGCCATTTTTGTTTCTCGGAACAGTATTTTCCACCGGCTCCCGCATGTTCATATTATGGGGATTGTAGATATTGCTGTTGTAGAATTCACCTTTCTCATCTTCCCGATTGGAAAGCCAGTCTCCCTGACTTTCATCTGTAATCTGAGTCAAAGGCTCATAGGCAACAGAATGGTACATTTGCGGAGCATATTCCAAGCCTTGATTGTCTCCCCCGGCTCTACACGCACCCAATACTATTCCAGCGGTAACTATACCCAGAATATTAAGTGTTTTTACAAGCTTCATATCGCTGATATTACTATTCAAAACTTTTATTATTTACCTCTGTTGCACCAGAAGACTTCAATATCTCTTTGATCTTTTCCACGTCCAAAGCATTGTTGTTTGCAATGTCAATCGCCATTACATGCTTATCGTCCGTGATTCTTACATCGAAGATTCTTGGCTGTGCCCATGGCTTGAGATTAGAACTGATCATAAAAACACCGACCATCCCAAAAGCAGCCAATAAAACGGTCATTTCAAATGTTACTGGAATAAAATCAGGAACAGCCGCGAAATCTTTACCCCCGATAATCATCGGCCAGTCAAACTTCATCATGTAAAACTGCATGGTCAAGGCCAAAGACGTTCCCAACAGGCCAAACAAAAAGGCTGCAATCGGAAGTCGGCTTCTTTTGTATCCCAACACATGCTCAAGACCGTGTACCGGATAGGGAGAAAAAACTTCGTGAATTTTCACCCCTGAGGAACGAACCTGCTCCACTGCATGAAGCAATACATCCTCGTCCTCATATACACCTAATATAAAATGCGTATCTCTTTCCATGATTATTTAGCCACTTTTTCAGATGAAGACTTCAATACAGATTTCACCTCAGCCATGTTGATCACAGGGAAAAACTTCGCAAACAAGAAGAATAAGGTGAAGAACAAACCGAACGTAAAGAGGTAAACTCCTACATCAGCCCAAGTTGGATAAAACATCGCCCAAGAAGATGGAAGATAATCTCGATGAAGCGAAGTAACAATAATTACAAATCGCTCAAACCACATCCCAATATTCACCACTAAGGACAACAGGAAAGTAGCAACTATGGAAGTTCGAATTTTCTTAAACCAGAACAACTGGGGAGAAATCACATTACAGGTCATCATGGACCAATAAGCCCACCAATAAGGACCCGTTGCTCGGTTGATAAAGGCATATTGTTCTGCCTCCACTCCTGAATACCAAGCGATAAAGAACTCGGTAATGTAGGCAATACCCACAATTGAACCCGTAATGATGATCACAATATTCATCAACTCAATGTGTCCGATCGTGATGTAATCCTCCAGTTTAAATACCTTTCGCGTAATGATCATGAGAGTCAATACCATCGCGAAACCTGAGAAAATTGCACCTGCAACGAAATAAGGAGGGAAAATGGTTGTATGCCATCCCGGAATCACCGATGTGGCAAAGTCAAAGGATACAATCGTATGAACTGATAGTACCAAAGGCGTTGCAAGACCCGCTAAAATTAAAGAAACCGATTCATAACGCATCCATGTTTTGGCAGCCCCATCCCAACCAAAGGAAAGTGCACCATAGATTACTTTTCTTAAGCCAGTCGCTCTGTCCCGAATCGTGGCAAAATCTGGAATTAATCCGATGTACCAGAATACCAAAGAAACTGAGAAGTAAGTCGAGATCGCGAAAACGTCCCAAAGCAAGGGAGAGTTGAAATTAACCCAAAGCGAGCCAAAGGTATTGGGTAGTGGAAGAGCCCAATAAGCTCCCAACCAAGGTCTTCCCATGTGAATCACCGGAAACATCGCCGCACAAATAACAGCGAAAATGGTCATTGCTTCTGCAGCTCGGTTGATGGATGTTCTCCACTTTTGTCTGAAAAGCAATAAAACTGCTGAGATTAGAGTACCGGCGTGACCGATACCAACCCACCAAACAAAGTTGGTGATATCCCAAGCCCAACCGATTGTTTTATTTAACCCCCACATACCAATGCCTTCCCATAGTGTCGCGATAAGTGCAATGGAGCCTAACGCTAAGACGCCTGCTGCTGTCAGAAAGGCCAAAAGCCAACCCACTGAGGGCTTACCTTCTACCTGTCGGGCCACGTCATGGGTCACATCATGGTAAGTTTTACCACCGGTGACTAAAGGTTGACGTACGGATGAAGTAACCTGCATAGTTTATAAAATTATGATTACGCTTCGTTTTTATCTTTATTTCTGATTTTGGTAAAGTACCAAACGTTTGGACTCACGTTGATCTCCTCCAATACATGGTACGCTCGTTCCTCATTCACTTCCTTTTGTGCAGAAGTAGAATTTTCCTCAATTTTCAAGAGTTGAGAAACTTTGCTGCTTGGATCATTCATATCCCCAAAAACCAAAGCATCAGTAGGACAAGCCACCGCACAAGCCACGTTGATTTCTCCATCTTGTACTTTACGCTTTTCACGCTTGGCAGCCAATTTTCCTGCCTGGATTCGTTGCACACACATTGAGCATTTTTCCATTACACCACGTACACGGACCGTTACGTCAGGATTCAAAACCATTTTACCCAAGTCGTCGTTTTGAGCAACATTGACTCCAGCAAAATCCTTGTTATCATGGTATTTAAACCAGTTGAATCGACGCACCTTATACGGACAGTTATTTGCACAATAGCGAGTACCGATACATCTGTTATAGGTCATTTGATTCAACCCCTCTGAAGAGTGCGTGGTCGCTGCCACCGGACATACCGTCTCGCATGGCGCATTATTACACTGCTGACACATCATCGGCTGGAATGTCACTTCCGGATTCTGGGAAGCTACCTCCATTCCATCCAAATCATCTGCAGGAGCATCAGAAGAATAGTACCGGTCAATTCTGATCCATGCCATTTCTCTTCGGTTCAGAACTTCCTGCTTTCCGACCACAGCGACGTTGTTTTCCACTTGACAAGCAACTGAACAAGCCGAACATCCAATACAGGAGTTCATGTCTATGGCCAAACCCCAGTGATGCTGAGAATATTGATGCCCTTTCCAAAGCGAGATTTTGGAAGGCTTTACAAATTCACCGTCTTTGTAGATTTCTGGCTTATATCTTCCGGCAGAAGCATCTTGCTTGTATTCAGCTAAGGTAGCTTCTTGAATCACGTTCTCCCGACCCATAAAAGTCTGGTGAGTCTGAGTTCGTGCGATTTTGTAAGAATCACCAGATACCTGAACATCCACCCCTGAAATCACCTCAAAATTCACAAAACCTTTGCTGCTATCCAGCAAATCATAAGCATTGACTCCTACTCCATTAGCCACTCGACCGCCTTTGGTACGACCATAACCCAAAGCCAGACCAAAGGTACCTTCTGCTTGACCAGGTTGGATCAAAACTGGAAGGGTAAGAGATTTACCATTGACAGAAATGGTTGCTTTCTGTGTATTTTCTTCGACCATGGAAATTCCATTATCCGAAGCCCATTTCTGAGATACGGTCAAATAGTTGTCCCAGGTAGCCTTGGTGATCGGATCAGGCATTTCCTGAAGCCATGGATTGTTGGCAAACGTACCGTTACCTATCCCTACTTTGGAATAGATTACCAACTCAGCACCTGAATTATCAGCAGAATAAGCAGCTGCTACAGCAGAGGCCGCTGGAGAAACATCCCCTATAGCTACAATCGGAGTAGCTTCGGTTTCTGCTTGTGCCGCATGGACTACACCATTATATAAAGAGCGATCCCAAAATTCTTGGAAAGGAGTTTCTCCTCCCAATTGCGCATAAAGCGTTTCTCTCCAGGTCTGCTGCAAAAAGTCATAGTAATTACTTGTACTACCAGCCCATGTCAAGAAGGAATCTTGCGCTTGACGTGTATCAAATAATGGGGAAATAGTTGGCTGCGCTAGGGAGAAATGTCCGGCTTTTGGCTGGAAATCATTCCAAGACTCCAAGAAATGATGATCTGGCGCTTGAATTTGAACCAAGGAAGCAGTTTCATCAGGAGTTCCATTGGTAGAAATACTTACCCGAGCTTTAGCAATACCTTCGGCGATTTCAGCTCCACGAGCATGATCGTACACAGGATTACAGTTATGGAAAATTACAGCACCGATTTGACCACCTGTTAACTGATCCACAAATTGGTTCATTCGCGCATCATCACCTCTTCTGAAGAACACCGGTGTAGAAAAATCCACGGTGGTTCCGTTATTCCCTAGAAGCTCGTTAATCGCATGGATCACAACCTGAACATTCGGATCATTGGATCCGGAAACCACCAAAGAAGCTCCTCTGGAGGCCCAAAGATCATTGGCTGCTTTTTCGAGATTTGCAACTTCGACTGCTGGGGCAGAAACACGAGATGCTCCTGCTTTTGCTGCAATCAAATTATACAATCCCAAAACTGCCAATCCACTTTGAGAAGCTTTGATTGGCGTGCGGTAATCAGCATTTGCACCAGTCAAAGAAAGATTGGACTCAAACTGGTAATGTCTGGACATCTCCGGATTCTCTTTGCTGATTTTACGGGTTTTTCCGTACTGACCTGCAAATTCAATTGGAGAAATCCAAGTTCCTAAGAAATCAGCTCCAAAGGAAACGATGGTTTTGGCCTGATCAAAATTATAAGAAGGAACTACACTTTGACCATAATAGGTTTCGGAAGCTTTCTTTATGCCGTAATTGGAAAGGGGATCGTACATGATTACTTCCACATCTCCGAAAGTAGCGGTAAACTGTTCGATTACTTTTTCAGTGGAAGGGGACAAAATCGTGTTGGACACAATTTTAATTGATCCAGCTCCAGCAAGACTTGATTTCACCTGTGCGTCTACTGTAGCCCAATCGGATTTTTCACCGTTTAGTGTAGGACCGGTCAGACGATGCTTGTCGTAAAGTGATAGCACAGAGGCTTCCACAATGGCATTTACTTTTCCTTTATTTACAGGAGAAAGCTCATTACCATCTATTTTGATCGGTCGCCCTTCACGTGTTTTTACCACTACAGCAGCATAATCACCGCCAGAAGCAAACGTAGAAGCGTAATAATTAGGAATAGAAGGGTTGATATCTACCGGCTTATTCACGTATGGAATAGCCTTTCTAACCGGAGCTTCACAAGCAGCCAAAGAAGCTGCTGCTAAGCTGAATCCCATCAGTTTCAGAAAATCTCTTCTGGAAGCACTACCATCCTCGCCCAATGCGGAAGGAAGCTCAGGAAATTCCCGGTCGGCATGCTTTACAAACTCTGGATCATTGTTGAGCTGCTCTAGCCCTTTCCAGTATGTTTTTTTA
Organism: Algoriphagus sp.; assembly: GCF_024305035.1. Taxonomy (GTDB): domain Bacteria; phylum Bacteroidota; class Bacteroidia; order Cytophagales; family Cyclobacteriaceae; genus Algoriphagus. The sequence goes on along the minus strand of NZ_JAMWZB010000004.1, from coordinate 109,651 downwards.
GTTTCCTTCATTTTATGATCTAGGAATGAATTTTCGAATTGATAAATTAATAGTGGCACTTAGCACATTCGAGACCGCCGATGTCCTTAACTTTTAAGGCATCCTTGGAGTCGGAGTGTAACTGGACCAACTTATCGTAATATTCATTGCCATCTGCGGCAATTTCAGTCTGTCTGTGACAATCGATACACCAACCCATTGTCAAGGAAGAGTGCTGATAAACCACTTCCATCTCTTCGATGGGACCATGACAGGTCTGACATTCAATCTCACCTACTTTTACGTGTTGAGAGTGGTTGAAATAAGCCAAATCTGGGAGGTTGTGAACCCGTACCCATTCAATCGGCTTATTATTATCTACGGCATCGTAGATTTTTTGAATTTCTGGAGAAATTCCTTCTTTCCCTTGCACGTTCTGCACATGCGTATGGCAATTCATACAAATGTTGGCAGAAGGTATGTTTGCCGATTTTCCAATTTCCACACCGGTATGGCAATATTGACACTCGATTTCTAGAGTACCGGCATGGAGTGCGTGAGAATAGGCAATCGGTTGAGTAGGTGCATATCCTTGCTGAATCCCTACTCCATATAATCCGTCAATTGCCGTTTTAGCTACCAAGGCCACCACGATCGCAGTCACAATAATGATGAATCCATCACTTTTGAGGATTTTCCCAACATCAAATTTCTGAGAAACAAATTCTTTGTCATCCTCTGGCAAATCCTGCTTGTTGATGTATTTGGTTAGGACAGAAATGATTAAGCCCAATACGATCAAAATCAGCAACAAGACAATCACCAAAACCACTACGATAATGGTTAGGTATTCGGTAGGAATTCCTCCTCCACCGCCGGATACTTCGCCACCCTGGCCTGCAGCAGAGGCAGCTTCAGCAGCAGGATCCACTTTGTCTCCATATTCGATGTAAGAGAGCAAATTGTCTAAATCAGCATCAGTCAAGAAAAGATGATTGGGCATTTGCAGGTTCCCATATTCCTCATACAACTTATTGGCGTAATCGTCCCCTGAGGCAATTACTTCCTGCGAATTGACAATAAATCGCTTGGCCCATTCAATGGACTGCCGATCAGTGATACCTCTCAGGGCTGGACCAACTACCTTCTGATCCAATTTGTGACAAGTTTTACAGTTTGCATTGAAAACTGTCTTTCCTGCTGAAATGGCCTCTTCACTTTCTGACACCGCCGGATCTGCAGCAAAAACCTGCGTCCCGACCAGAAAGAAAAACAGCACTGCCAGTGTGTGGAAATTCCATCGAACCCCTACTAACGAGCGTTTGGATAACATATTATAGCTAATTAAATAGTTTAATCGGTTTTAAATAACCCTTGCAAAGGTAGTACCCGGGCTTTATTTTTCAAACATGAATTGAAAGCTCAGTGTAGCCTTTAATCTGTAACATTTGAGTGATTAATCTATTGATCTTCAATTTATTAACCTCCTTTTAGAAAAGTATTTATAATTTAGAATCTTTATAAATAATAAGCAAAAAAGCCTATTTTCAAAGAGTCCAAAAAAACAACAAATACTGTGTTTTTTTTTCAAGTAAAACCTTCCTCTCATTTCTCTAATCCTTGACTTTTCAAAATTTTTCCTCTACACTCTTTTGTACCGATAAGTTTAATGTCTACATTTGCATTCCGAATTAAAAAGGTCGCGTGGCCGAGTGGCTAGGCAGAGGTCTGCAAAACCTTGTACAGCGGTTCGAATCCGCTCGCGACCTCCACCCAAAAGCATCCTGAAAGGGATGCTTTTTTTTATTGGAAATTGGGTAAAAACCCAAACCTACTATTTTTTCTTTGGCAAATATCCCCATAAACTATTCAGCCTTCCCTCTTCCCCTGGATAGCACAGTTTTAGTATTTGGATTAAAGTTTTTTTATCTTAAACACCACGCTTTCCAAAACGAAAATGAAAACTATTAACTTTCAACTCAATGGTCAATCTAAATCGGTAACGGTCGATCCTGAGGAGCCACTTTTGTATGTTCTTAGAGAGGAATTTGAATTGAATGGTGTCAAATTCGGATGTGGCCTTCATCAGTGTGGAGCTTGTATGGTTCTGGTCGATGGACAAGCACGCTATACTTGCCGGACCGGAAGTGGGGAATTTGAAGGCAAGAAACTTGAAACTCTAGAGGGACTTGAACGCCAGGACAAACTCCACCCGGTTCAAGAAGCCTTTATAGAAGTACAAGCTGCTCAATGCGGCTATTGCCTCAATGGAATGCTCATCGCAGCTGTGGCACTTTTGAGAGAAAACCCAAATCCAAATGACGCTGAAATCCGAGACGCCCTTCAACCTGTCATCTGCCGATGTGGAACGCATTCTCGCTTTTTGAAAGCAGTCAAATTAGCCGCCCAAAAAACTTAATAAGCCATGTTACAGCCGCTCAAAAGAAGGGCTTTTCTCAGAACCTCCGGACAATTACTCCTAGGATTTAACCTTTTCCCTTTCCTTCAATGTACTCCCCAAGAATCCATTGAAACACAAAACCCCTACTATGGAATTCCCGAACGACCCCATGCAGGAAGAGATATCATTGACTCTTGGATTAGGCTTGATGCAGCAGGATACCTCACCGTACTAACCGGCAAACAGGAATTAGGACAGGGAATCCGCACTGCTTTGCTTCAAATTGCAGCCGAGGAATTGGAAGTTCCAGTTGAAATCTGTCATATCATTAATGGAGATACCGGACAAACCGCAAATGAAGGCTACACCGCCGGGAGCAACTCTGTGGAAGGAAGTGGTAGGGCCATTCGTCAGGCAGCTGCTGCGGCAAAACAAGTTTTGATTCGAGAAGCAGCCAAAAAGTGGAAGATATCCGCAGGTCAAATCCAGGTGAAATCAGGCGTCATTTTGGGTCCGGAAAACCAAAAAATCAGCTATTGGGAATTATTGGAAGGGAAGTTTATAGAAGAAAAGGTGAATGATCAAGCCCCCATAAAAGACCCAAAAAACCATGAAGTAGTCGGCAAATCAATTCCCAGAGCAGACATCGAATTACTGGTCCGGGGCAAATCCCATTTCGTGCACGACCACAGACTACCCGGAATGCTTCATGCTCGGGTCTTGCATCCGCCCGTTTATGGGTCTAAACTCAACAAGCTGGATAACGGTCAAATTCTCATGATCGAAGGGGTGGAACAGGTGATCGTCGATGGGAGCTTTGTGGCCTTGGTTGCCCGACGAGAATACCAAGCAGTTAAAGCCTGGCAGAAAGCCAAAGAAATTGCCGAATGGGAACAAGAGCAGATTTCGGTTGATCCAACTGGGCTCTTTGAGCACATGGAGCAGACCTCGGAAAATTCAAAAGAGGTAGAATCCAGGGGAAATAGTCCAGCCAAATTAAACAACTCTTCCAAAAAAATCTCAGCCACGTATCAAAAACCCTATCACCTGCATGGGTCCATGGGTACGGGCTGTGCAATAGCAAAGTGGGAAGGCGGGAACTTGACAGTTTGGTCACCAACTCAGGGAGTTTATCCGTTACAAAACACCCTGTCCGATTTGTTGAGCCTGGAAAAAGAATCGATTCGCTGTATCGGCATGCCAGGTTCGGGATGCTATGGACACAACAGTGCCGATGATGTTTCCGCAGAGGCTGCACTGATTGCCAGCAAGATACCTGATACGCCCATCCGGCTCCAATGGATGCGTGAAGATGAACATCAGTGGGAACCCTTTGGTACGGCCATGCAGGTAAAACTCGAGGCGGCTGTAGATGAGAATGGAAAAATCACAGCTTGGAAAAGTCACATCTGGTCGGATGCACACAGTACCCGACCCAATGGACAAGCCGGTCACTACATTTCGGCAAGACACTTGGAAAACCCATTTGAATTTCAAAAGGGTGGATTTTCGGGAGGTTCTTATCGCAATGCCCTTCCACTTTATGGCATTCCGGATGTCCAAATCTTGCTTTCCAACTATGATGGCCCCTTACGAACTTCAGCCTTGAGAAGCCTTGGAGCTTATGGGAATATCTTTGCCCTAGAATGTTTTATGGATGAACTTGCCCAATTAGCCAATCAAGATCCTTTTGATTTTCGAATCAAAAATCTGGAAGATCAACGGGGAATTGCCGTTTTGGAAAAGTTAAAATCCGAAACCAACTGGAATGGAAAATCTCCGAATGAAAAATCTACTTGTGGAATCGCCTTTGCCAAATACAAAAACTCAGCTTCCTATTTTGCAGTTTTGGCTGAAATCGAACCGGGTTCGGACGATAAAAAATACAAGCTCAAAAAACTAATCGGTGTCATCGAATCCGGCCAATGCATCAACCCCGATGGACTCAAAAACCAAACCGAAGGTGGAATGATTCAATCAGCCAGTTGGACCATTTTGGAGCAAGTGGAATTTGACTCGGAAGGGATTCAAAGCAAGGACTGGAGTTCTTATCCGATTTTGAGAGCTAAATCTATTCCCGAAATCGAGGTACACATCATCAACCGGCCGGAGGAACCTCCTCTTGGCGCCGGCGAAGCCGCACAAGGTCCAGTCGCTGCTGCAATGGTCAATGCGCTTTCCTCTGCCTTAGGAGAGCGGATCCGAAAATTGCCTTTGAGGGAATATGTTACAGCATAAAAAAAGTGGCTGCCTTTCGACAGCCACTCTTTATCTATTTAAGCGGTTTAAGCTATTACTTCTTGCCGCCTTCCATTTTCTCTTTCAACTCTGCCAACGCATCCAAATCACCTAGGGTAGATTTTTCTGCAGGAGAGTTATCAGCAGAATCTTCTTTCTTCTTCGCTGGCTTCTTAGCTGCAGGAGCCGGCTTCACATCTTCGCGGAAGGTAGCCGTATGAGAAAGTACAATTCGCTTATCGTCCTTGGAGAATTCCATCACTTTGAAGTCAAGCGATTCGCCTACTTCTACTTGTGAACCATCCGCTTTTTCCAAGTTTTTGGAAGTAGCAAATCCTTCCAATCCGTAAGGTAGCTCAAGTACAGCACCTTTATCGTTTTTGGAAACAACGGTACACTTGTGATCTGAGCCGATTGGGAATACGGTTTCAAAAGTATCCCATGGATTCTCTTCCAACTGTTTGTGACCCAAAGCCAATCTTCTGTTGTCTACGTCAAGCTCAAGAACAGCTACTTCTAGCTCATCTCCTACCTTGACAAACTCAGATGGATGTTTGATCTTTTTAGTCCAAGACAGATCAGATACGTGAACCAATCCGTCGATTCCTTCTTCCAATTCCAAGAATAGACCAAAGTTGGTCAAGTTTCTTACCACACCTTTGTGCTTAGTACCCACGGAATACTTAGTAGACATATCGCCTTTTGTCCATGGATCTTCGGTCAATTGCTTGATGCCTAATGACATTTTGCGATCGTCTTTGTCCAATGTCAATACTACAGCTTCAATTTCGTCACCTACTTTAACAAAGTCGGCTGGATTTCTCAAGTGCTGAGACCAGCTCATCTCGGAAACGTGAATCAAACCTTCTACGCCGGGAGCCAATTCCAAGAATGCTCCGTAGTCAGCTACGTTTACAATCTTACCTTGTACTTTGGATCCAACTTCAAGGTTAGAAGCCAAAGAATCCCAAGGATGAGAAGTCAACTGCTTCATACCCAACGAAATTCGCTTCTTGTCTTCGTCGAAGTCCAATACCACGATCTGAACCTTCTGATCCAGTTCCAATACTTCTTCCGGATGATTGATTCGTCCCCAAGAAATATCGGTGATGTGAAGCAATCCATCTACACCACCCAAATCGATGAATACACCGAAGTTGGTCATGTTCTTGATTACCCCTTCCAAAACTTGACCTTTTTCGAGGTTGTTGAGGATTTCTGCTTTTTGCTTTTCAAGATCCTTCTCGATCAAGACTTTGTGAGAAACGACTACGTTATCGTTAGCGTGGTTGATTTTCACCACTTTCACTTCCATTTTCTTACCTACATAGATGTCAAAATCTCTGATAGGCTTTACGTCAATCTGAGAACCTGGCAAGAAGGCTTCTACCCCGTAGATATCCACGATCAAACCACCTTTAGTTCTTCGCTTCACCAAACCTTCGATTACGCTATCATTTTCGAATGCGCTCTCGATATCCTGCCAAGCTTTAACGATTTTTGCTTTTTTACGGGAAAGGATTAATTGACCGAGTGCATTTTCCTGCTCCTCGATAAATACCTCCACTTCGTCCCCAGGCTTAATGGATTCCAAATCACGGAATTCACTGATAGGCACCAAACCATCGGATTTGAATCCGATATTGATGATCACGTCCTTGTCGTTCACACCAACCACAGTTCCTTTGATCACCTCTTTCTCGGTGATCTCATTCAACGTACCTTCGTACATTGCGGCCATCTGCTCACGCTGGTCTTTAGAATAGCCTTCTCCGAATCCTTTGGTTTCGAAGTCTTCCCAGTTAAAATCTTCTTTGTTAGACATAATAAATAATGACCCTGAAAATTCCGTCTGTCCACGGGTCAGAAAACAGCGGTTTTTGAGTTGTAAATCAATGCTTTAGCCGAAGCTAAAACACTCCGCTCACTCGAACGGACTGCAAAGGTACTGATTTTCTGTAATTTCAAGAAAAGAGGACTAAAAAAATCAAGGTTTGGGATCAGTCGCAACTCACTATTGAAGTCTGAATTTATAATTTTACCAGCCCAAAGAAAAAGCCCTCTCCGATTTTGAATCAAAAAGGGCCTTGCAAGCAAAGAGTGAAAGGATTATTACGAGCTCAAAATTAAGTAATTTTCGGAATGATTAAACTATTTCAATGGATTTATACCATTTATTCTGGACTTCTATTCATTACTTTAATGTTGATTTTCGGGATCTTCATTGTGTTACCCATTTTGATTTCCGATCGAGGAGACCGGATATCTTTTGTCTTTATTCGAGCTTGGGCAGGAGTTTGGTCATTTCTATCCGGAATCCGATATCAAATAGAAGGTCGGGAATTGATAGATCAGCAGAAGACCTATATCTATATTTTTAATCACCGCTCCTTGATCGATGCACCCGTAATTCCCATGGCCATTCCACAAGCACTTCGAGCCTTGGGAAAAAAAGAATTGTCCAAGATCCCGATTTTTGGTTGGGTGGTTGGAAGGCTTGCCATCTGGGTAGATCGCACTTCTACTGAATCCCGAAAAGAGAGTATTCAAAAACTAATTCAAATTCTATCCCAAGGAAAATCCGTGGTTGTCGCACCCGAAGGCACCCGAAATGACAGCGACGAAACGCTTCTCCCTTTCCATAAGGGGGCATTTCGCTTGTCGATTGAAACCCAAATTCCAGTGCTTCCCATGGCCGTCATCGGCGCGGATCGAATTATGAAGCGGGGATCGATCTTACTTCGGCCGGGCAAAGTTCGGATCTATTTTTCAGAACCAATCAATCCTCCTGCTCCTTCGGAAAATGCCGTAAATTTATTTGCTGATAAATGCCGAAATCGATTGGAAGCTATGATTCTGACTCATGAATAAAGTCAGGTAAATTATCTTCCTCTTCCAGTAATTCCCCACTCAACTCCTCAAACGCAGCATAAATAATCATATAACTCGTTGGAATCGTCACCAACAAACCCACTAGTAAAAACAAGGCTCCCACCAGGTTGATCAATAGGATCAACAAAAGAAAGAGGAAAAAACGCCACCAAATTTTGGTGATCAATTTCCTGCTCAGCTCCATAGCTGTCCAAAACTCATACCCTCCAAAAATCACCATAGGCAAGGCAAACGTGTAGGCTACCCCTAAATAAATCCCGGGAAGAATCAATAATATCGCCCCAAGAATCGTAAGCATACCGGTAACCAAACTTACCACTACTACCGGGAACCAAAATCTGAATCCTTCGAAGGAATCCATAAACTCAACCGAATCGTTTCTCGAAATCCGGTTTCCCAACAAATAGAAACCAGCGGTCAATGCCGGCCCGACAAACAAGCTGAAAATGGATGAAAAATCCCCCATAAATAAGGTAGCAGCTACAGAAAAGCCGATGACCAAGACCGTATAACCAATTAAAATACCAGGCTGAGCTTTGAAGAGTTCCCAGCCTCCCTTTAATGCCTTATCTATGTCAAAATGAATCGGTTTACTGAGGACTTCCTCAATCTTTCGGGGATCTTTCAAAATTCGATTAATTGGTAAAGGCTTCTAAAATATCGTGTTTGGTAATGATATGAATTTTACCAATATTATCTCGTACCAATACCGCTTTTTCTTTTTCAATCATTGACGATAACACGTCCAAAGTACTATTTCCAGCTACGAATGTCATGGATGACTCCATGACATCGGCAACCGATGCGTCCTTTAAACTGGGGTTTTCGATGATTTTGCTGAGCAACTTGGTATCGGTCACTGAACCTACCACTTCTTCGCCATCCATGACCGGGATTTGAGATACGCTGGTTTTATTCATCAACCCAATCGCATCTTTGATGGAATCTGATTTTTTCACCGAAACCAAAGCATAGGAAGCTGGTCTTTTAGCGATAATATCACGGGCGGTAGCATAGGTTTTATCCTCCAAAAACCCGTGGTTTCGCATCCAGTCATCGTTATAGACCTTCCCTAAATAACGGGTACCGTGATCAGGTAAAATAATGACGAGTTGATCCCCTTCTTTCAGGTTATCCTTTGCCCATTCAAGTGCTCCGTGCACCGCAGATCCACATGACCAGCCGACAAACAATCCCTCTTCCCGTGCCAATCTACGGGTCATTACAGCGGCATCCTTGTCGGTGACCTTGATGAAGTGATCGATTACCTCAAAGTTTACATTCTTAGGCAAAATATCTTCTCCAATCCCTTCAGTCAAATAAGGATAGACCTCCTTTTCGTCAAAAACTCCCGTTTCTTTGTATTTTTTGAACACAGATCCATAGGTATCTATTCCTACAGTGACAATATCCGGATTTTTTTCTTTCAAATAAGTCGCCGTCCCACACATTGATCCACCCGTACCCACTCCTGCTGCATAATGAGTGATCTTTCCTTCGGTATCCTTCCAAATCTCCGGCCCAGTGGTTTCGTAATGCGCTGCGGTATTGGAAAGGTTGTCGTATTGATTGGGATAAAAGGAATTGGGAATATCAGCATTGAGTTTTCGGGCGACCGAATAATAAGACCGTGGATCATCAGGAGAAACATTCGTGGGGCAAACGATCACTTCGGCACCCACTGCCTTGAGAATGTCAATTTTCTCTTTAGACTGCTTGTCTGCCATCGTAAAAATACACTTGTACCCCTTTGCCACAGCTGCTAGAGCAAGACCCATCCCCGTATTTCCGGAAGTGCCTTCGATGATGGTTCCACCCGGCTTAAGAATACCGGCTTTCTCAGCATCCTCCACCATTTTGATCGCCATCCGATCTTTCATAGAATTGCCGGGGTTAAAGTATTCCACTTTGACCAGCACTTCACCTTTGATGTGCTTGGCTATTTTATTCAATCGGATCATCGGGGTATTGCCGATGGTATCAATAATGGAATTATAAATCATAGTCTGTTCTATTTGGTCTGTCAAAATTACAGGAATTTTCTTGCCTACTCGAATGAACCCGTAGAAAACAGAAGAAAATTTGGTGTACTTAATCCATTTTACGACTTAGGTCAAACCTCCTTAAATTCCAGCTTTTTCAGCACATCAAGTACCACATGAACCAAAATTGCGGAAAGGATTCCCATCCCAAGTACCATGACCAGGAGCATCCAAACAAATTGCTTCAAAAACACAAAGATAATCACGGCAAAAATCAAGGTCGGAATAATCCCAAAAAGGAATATCCCTCCAATCATCAGTGGCTTGATCAATTTTTTGTCCCAGCTTTCTTCCAATGCTATCTGAGGAATCAAATTAATGGACAATCCGACAAGGTAGAAAATCAAAATCCCTAGAATAAATAATGGGATGACCAGCAAATGCAGTCCAGCTATAACAACAGCAGGAATAATCAGCACGATTGCAAACAGTAAAATCTGAATCAAATCCAACTTGATCATATTCCAAAATTTAGCCGTCCAGGTTGCTGGAATTAGGAAGAAATATGGTTTTTTCAGATCTCCCACAGAAGCTCTACCGATTCCGGCCAGAAAATAAAACCCCATTAAAATCAACAAATACACATTGAGTACTTTGTGCGAAAACCAATCAAAATGGGAAAGTCCCGCAAAAACAATTCCCAAGCCAGCCATGACCAAACTATAGATCCCAAATAAGGGATGAAAATCCTGCCGGCTGGAGTGGACATAATTTCGCCAATAAAAGGCCTTTGCCCCTGCCCCAAAATCAGGCAACGCCAATTGCTTTTTGGCATTGAGACTGAATGCGCCTTCGGAGGTTTCACTTTTCCCTTTTACTTTTTCCCGTTGCTCTTCATTGGTTTTAGTCGCTTCGAGCACATCCTCGTAATAATATCCTGAAAATTGAATCACCAATCTGACAATCGCATAATATGCCAACAGATAAAGCGCAAAAAAGGTGAATGCTAAAATAAAATTCTGATGAACAAGGTAACCCACCATCCCTCTACTCCAGCCGACAAATGGGAAGAGGTCAAACCAAGGGGAAGCGATCCATGAAAACATCCCCTGCCAAAATTTTTCGGCAAGTAATCCCGGAATCAAAATCATCAATCCCAAAATAACTGAAAGCAAAACGACCCCAGTTTTGATCGTTTCCATCAAATTATACTTTGTATGAAGGGTGTAAATCAAAAAACGGATAGGCGAAAGCAGAAAGAAAAAAAGCGCAAAACCCATCAAAAGAAAGAAAAGATTGTCAGGGCTAAAATCAAACCTGTCGGCCATCTGACTTGCTCCGTATACCAAAAATAAAATACTCCCTCCTAGGGAAGGCAAAATCGACCGGCCCATGTAGTAAATCAAAATATTTTGAGGTTTTGCAGGACTGGTGAACAAATAATTAACATCGGCCATGGAAAAGAAACTCACATTTCGTTTGGTAGCCCGAAATAATTGGTAAACCAAAAACACCAAAACCAAGATAGTCAGTCCTCCACTCAGATTTTGAGCCGCAAAATCCACTTCAGGCAATCCATCTGTTCCCAACTCGGGAATAGACTCATCTTCGGAGCGATTCCGGAGTCGCATGGTGTAGATAAAGAAAAAATACGCCAACATCCCTCCATACGGAAGCAATCGAAGCGGATTTCTAAGAATCAGTAAAAGATTGTTTTTCAGAATAAATAAATCCTTCCTGAAAAGGAGCTTAATCTCTTGCATCTTTGGTCAATTCTAGAAATATGTCCTCCAAACTTTCATTTTCAGAAGTCACAAACTGTTCTTTCAGATTGGCGATGGTGTCATTTCCCAGGATTTTCCCATCTTTCATGATCATAATCCGGTCTGCAATGGACTCCACCGAGTCGATCAAGTGAGTACTAACTAAAATGGTCTTTCCCGCATTTTTGAGATTGGCAAAAATCCGCTTGGTGTTTTTGATCGCTTTTGGGTCCAGTCCAATCATGGGTTCGTCAAAAAACAATACTTGGGGATCAGGCAACAAGGCGCAACAAATCGAAACTTTTTGACGCATGCCCTTGGATAAATCCCGACCCAGTTTAGTTGCCTTATCCGTTAAATCATAGGTTTCCATCAGCTCTTCGGCCTTCTCTTTCCAATTGGAAACGTGGTAAGCTTGAGCAATAAACTGCATATGCTCCCTGACTGTGAGTAGATCATAGACATAGGGGGTTTCAGGAATATAACTAAAAAATCGCTTGGCCTGAACCGAGAGATGATCATGCCCTCCAATGTAAATCTCACCGGAGGTTTTTCGCAGTAATCCCACGATACATTTCATCGTCGTACTTTTCCCGGCACCATTTGGTCCCAAAAGACCTACTACCTCTCCTCCTTCTAACTGAAAAGTAATATTATCTACCGCAAGGTGCTTTCCGTATTTTTTGATCAAATTTTTTACTTGAAGCATGAAAAGTGTATTTTTTGCTAAAACTAAAAGACTTATGAGTAAGTTTATACGAAATGGAATCTTTTTTGAGCAAAGAATTTCAAAAAATAACCAAACATACCCCATGAAAAAATTCGCATTTATCTTCGCGTTCCTATTTACCAGCATGCTATCCTATGGTCAGCAGGCTGGCAAGTTCCGGTTTGGGATGGATCTGGGTCCAGCTATTCCTCAAGGAGGAGGAATCGGCGTTCTTTTTAATCTTGAACCAAAAGTCAATCTGGCGAATAATCTAAATCTTGGCCTGAGGATGGGAATCGCAGGAATCGCTAAAGATGTGACTTACTATGATATCTCCGAGGACTACCAAGGTGAAGTTTCCGCGAATGCCTCTGTCGGAGGAACCTTAGATTATTATTTTAATAATGGGGGAAGTAATTTTGCCCCGTTTATTGGGGCAGGGTTTGGGTATTATGCCTTAAGTGCAGTAGAGATCGATGCCTCCACAATAGACAATAGCGATGTAGGGGATTTGGAAGCGACTTTTGAGTGGGCCCCGATGGTCCGGGCTGGCGTGGAACTTGGCAAATTCAGAATGGGAGCCGAATACAATTTTGTACCGACTAGTAACCTTCAGGACACCTCTGGGCAAGTCATTGGGGAAGCCATCAACCAATATTTTGGATTTACACTGGGGTTCTATGTAGGAGGAGGTAGATGGAGAGGAATTTAAACTCATGCCTAACCAAGCTAACTTCGTAAGAAGCGAAAGCGGCTGTCTCTAAAATTTAAGGCAGCCGCTTTTTTCTTGCTCGTGATTTTAATTTCTGACTCCTGCCAACAGGTAGAGTACAGCCATTCGCACAGCGACCCCATTCTGCACTTGCTCTAAAATGATGGAGTGCTCTGAATCTGCCACATCTGAAGATAGCTCTACCCCTCGATTAATTGGACCGGGGTGCATGATGACGATTTCTTTATTGAGTTGATCCAGCAGCTTTTTATTAATGCCGTAATAGAGGGAATATTCACGAAGACTCGGGAAGTATTTAATTTGTTGACGCTCAAGCTGAATCCGCAGTACATTTGCCACATCACACCATTCCAAAGCTTTTTTGACGTCAAGCTCTACCTTGACTCCAAGACTTTCAATATGCTTTGGCAATAAGGTAATCGGGCCACAGACCATCACTTCAGCTCCCATTTTTTGAAGACAGAAAATATTGGAGAGTGCCACTCGGGAGTGAAGGATATCCCCTATGATCGCTACTTTTTTGCCTTCCAAGGTACCCAGTTTTTCCCGTATAGAATAGGCATCCAAGAGCGCTTGAGTGGGATGCTCGTGCGTGCCATCCCCGGCATTGACGATATTGGCTTTCACATTTCTTGCCAGAAAATGTGGCGCTCCAGGGCTGCTGTGCCGCATGACCACCATATCCACTTTCATAGAAAGGATATTATTAACGGTATCGACGAGCGTTTCTCCTTTTTTGACAGAACTGTTGCTTGAGGAGAAATTGATCACATCTGCAGAAAGCCGCTTTTCTGCCAGCTCGAATGAAAGTCGGGTTCGGGTGGAATTTTCAAAAAAAACGTTGGCAATGGTAATATCCCGAAGTGAAGGTACTTTTTTGATCGGTCGGTTAATCACCTCTTTGAAGTTTTCAGCCGTATCCAAAATTAGTTGGATATCAGTTGGGGAGAGGTCTTTAATTCCTAGGAGGTGTCGGCTGCTGAGTTGAGACATGGTTAATTTTTGACTTTCTCGGTAATCCAAACTGCATCTTTTTCTTGACCCTGAGACTCCCATTCGACCACTACGTATTGGGACTCGAGGGTATTGACCCGGATTCCAAAGTAATCCGGCATGATTGGGTAATCTCGTGTAAGCTTCCGGTCCACAAGGACCATCAATTCTACTTTTTGAGGTCTTCCGAAGGCAATCATTGCATCCATGGCTGCCCGTACGCTTCTGCCTTTGTAAAGTACATCATCTACCAAAATCACGCTTTTCCCTTCTACCAAAAAATCAATTTTAGTCTCATTGGCCTTCAACGGAAAATCTCTCCTTCGAAAATCGTCTCGATGAAAAGTAGCATCCAAGTAGCCAAAAGGCACTTTTTTGCCAGAAATCCGCTCCAGTACAGGAGCCAAATGATCCAATAGAATTACTCCTCTAGGCTGAAGCCCTAGAAGAACTGTGTTTTCAAAATTGTGATGGTTTTCGATCAATTGATGGCAAAACCGTTGAATGATTATCCCGATTTGCTCCTGATCTAAGACTAGCCTTTTTTGCATGGGTTGGATTTGCCGGTAAATATATAAAGAATTTCTACTCGAGTTTCTCTTCCGGCTCGTACAAATCCCCCGCGAATAAAACTTTGCTCACAAAATACACATCCCGAGTTGCCGAACCACCCTCCTCTTTTTGGTATCTGATCTTCTGGGTCCCCGCCAGTAAAAAATATCGATCATACCAATGGATTAGCCTCAGCGTATGGTAATCAGTTTGCGAGATTCGCTCATTTTCCTCAATCAATTCTATCTCAAAATCCAAATCTTCAAACACTTTTTCGCCTGATTTAAGATAAGAAAGAACGATTTTATCATCTCTCACATAGGCGTGATAAAACTCATCCTCCACTAACGCTATTTGCCCGAAACTTTCCGGATAATTTGTTCTAAGGTTATTGTAGGTGGTAGCATTATCCCATACTACCTGACCTTCATTCCCCAGCCGAACAAAATGAGCAGAGACATAGGTAAATTCAGTTTCTACTTGAAAATTGAGGTTATTTGGAGAAACAGGGGTCGTTGGAAATGGATCATAAACCCCACCTCCCCCTAGTCCTTGATTGGGAAAGGGGCGGTATATGGTACGGGAGCTGTAAGAAGTATTTCGGGAATTCCCTCTCATATTGACCACATCAAAGTGATCAAAATAAAGTAACATCCCGTCATCCAACGGGAGAACCTGTCTGATTGAATAGTTGTCTTGAATACTTGGGATTTTTTCCTTCTTCATCGCTTTTTCTACTTCCTTAGCTTTACGTAACTTTCCCCTTTCATCCAAATAATTGTAGAATTCCGGAAAGTCAGACAAGGTGTACAATCGCTCTTCATATTCCCCAAATTCATTGATATCTAAGGCATACATTCCTTGATAGGAATTCCTACGCTCGAGACCAAAAGCTCCGACCATCATCTGACTATAATTAGATCCTGAAACCAAAATGGCATCCATAATCTCTTGATCTTCATCACCAAACTGGTCAATATCAATCTCTCTGAGCAAATTACCCTCAAGGTCGTAACTATTGATACTGATTTCCCGCTCTCGGTATTTACCTTTCCGGCTCAGTACAACCTCAAAAGACGCAATGTCCTGCCGCTTCCGAATCTGAAGAATCTGGGTATCATTCCCATAAATCCCCTGAACCGTGTGAACAGATTTATTATCCAGGTTGAATACTTGAATCACAGGCCGGGTATCGGGTATTCCCAACACAATTACGCTTCGCTGCTGAACCAAAAACTCACTCAAGGACATCTCTAAAATATTGTTGAGCAGGTATTCCTTTCCTTTTCTGGTCTTTAAATCGATCTCAAGGACATATTTCTCTGAAGAAAGTGAACTTCCCTTTTGAAAAATAATAAATAAATTATTTCCTTCCAGGTCGTAGCCGATCATGTCAAACCCATTTTTGACAGGCAATTCCACGATATTCTCCGAATTGAGATTTTCGTCAGAAATAAAATATTGAAACACCCGATCTACATTGAATGCCCCCTTGGAGATGGTCCGAAATGAAACCAAGCCCTGAGGAATAGGCGCCATTTCAAACGTAGGGTCAAAATCACCAGATTCCACCTCAAATCTAGCCAGGAACTTTACTTGGGCCAGAGTGGAAAAACAGGGTAAAATAAAAAATAATAGGATTAGCGTGTATCTCATTTAGTCATTTTTAGTATCAAATCAAATTCCTCCTTACTTAACGGGAAAACCGACAATCTGGATTGTTTAAACATGGGCAATTGTGTAAGTCTTTCCTCTGCTTTGATTGCCTGAAGGCCAATCGGTGATTCCAACTTTTTGATTGCCCTTAATTCTACGGCGACCCAATCTTCTGCCTTGGGTTCAGGGTAGGCCTCTGCAGCAACCTCTGCGAGTCCTACTACCGCTTTTTCTTTTCCACTATGGTAAAAAAGCACCTGATCCTTGATTTTCATTTCCTTCAGGTAATTTCGCGCTTGATAATTCCGTACTCCGTCCCAGACATCCACTTTCTTGGCTTCAAAATCCTCCCAAGAATAGGAAGTAGGTTCACTCTTTACCATCCAATACTTAAGTTCCATACCCTATTCTGTTTTATGAGCGTGTTCACTCGTTTTCTCAAAACCCTGAATTACATTCAATAGAAATAGGTTTTAAGATAGACTTTTAAACTTTAAATTGAAACAATATTTCTGCACATTTGTCACCAATAAAAGCTAACTAATTAAAAGTTTTGGACCACAAGACCATTTTAAGGAAAATCAAGCTCTGTATCCAACTTATGGAGCTACACGATGAAAACTCTTTTAAAATCCGGAGTTATCAATCTGCCCTGAACGCTCTAGAGCGGGGAGATGCAGATATCATGAACCTAAGCGAATCCGACCTGAGCAAGATTCCAGGAGTGGGTAAGCGTATTTTGGAAGCGATACGTTCTTTGAAAGAAACTGAATCATTTGCCCAACTCGACCAATTGATTGAAAAGACTCCGCAGGGAATTTTGGAAGTGCTTCAGATCAAAGGCTTGGGACCTAAGAAAGTAAAAACCCTTTGGGAGGAACTCGGCATCACCTCCACTCATGAACTGATGGAAGCCTGCCAAAGTGGGAAAGTCGCCAAAATCAAAGGATTCGGAGAAAAAACGCAAGAAACCATCATCCAAAATCTGGAATTCAAAGCCTCCAATGCCGGAAAATGGCTCTATGCAGATATTGAAGAAGTCATCGACTCACTAACCCATAAGCTGAGTGAACAGCTTGCAGAAACCGAATTGGATGCCGTTGGGGAGTTTGCCCGAAAAATGGAAATTATCTCCAAGGCAGAATGGTTGATCAGCTCGGAAAATCTGGCATCAGTTAAAAAATCACTTAAAACCCTTCCCGAATTTGCGATCGATCTAAGTCAGTCCAGCCCATTTTGTTTTCGTGGAAAGATGAAGGAGCTGGATTTAAACTTTGCCATTCATTTTTGTTCCAAGCAGGATTTTCCCAGGAAAAAATATGCTTTAAGTGCCTCTCCATTACATTTGCAATCTTTTTTGACTGAAAAAGAAACCATCGCCGACCAACTGTTGAAGAATGGGTTTAAGGACGATGGCGAATTTTTCAACCAAAACAACCTTCAATTTATTCCGATTGAAATGCGGGAGGGCTTAGATGAGATCCTGCTGGCCAAGGAAAGTAAAATCCCAGACCTTTTGGAGGAGCAAGACCTTAAGGGGATTTTACACAACCACTCTACCTACAGCGATGGAAAACATAGCCTCCGACAAATGGCCGAATACTGTAAGGAATTGGGTTATGAATACTTGGGTATTTCCGATCATTCCCGGACAGCAAGCTATGCCGGAGGCCTAGAAATTGAGAAGGTCCTCAAACAGCACGAGGAAATCAATGCATTGAACCAAGAATTGGCGCCGTTTAAGATATTCAAAGGAATTGAAAGCGACATCCTCGGTGATGGGAGTTTGGATTATCCTGATGAGATTTTGGCCAAGTTCGACTTCATCGTTTCGTCTGTTCATTCCATTTTGAACATGGACGTCACCCGGGCAACCAATCGACTCCTCACTGCAATTCAAAATCCTTACACCACCATTTTGGGCCATCCTACAGGAAGACTTTTGCTCCGAAGAGAAGGTTATCCCATTGACCACAAAGCAATTATCGATGCCTGTGCAGACCATGAGGTAGTGATCGAGATCAATGCCAATCCATGGCGACTGGATTTGGATTGGCGTTGGGTTCGCTATGCAATGGAAAAAGGTGTAAAACTAGCTATCAACCCTGATGCACACGAAATGGAGGGCTACAGGGACATGAAATATGGAGTGCTGGTAGGTAGAAAAGGCGGTTTGACCAAAGAAATGACCCTAAACGCCTTAAACCGAGAAGAAATTTCAACCTACTTCGAAAACCGGAAAAATAAGATCAAAATAAATTCCTAAAACATCTTCTTCAAGAATCAGTTAGCAATCCAAACTAAAAATCCCAAATCCAAAAATCCATGAAAAAAATTACCCAATTATTCCTGGCTATTGCCATGATTGTAGCAACAAGCCTAACTGCCCAAGCACAACTTCAAAGTCCAGCCCTCAGTCCTGCCGCATCGGTATCTCAGGTGGTGGGATTTACTAAAATTAGCATCGATTATTCTTCACCTGCGGTGAAGGGACGTAAAATTTTTGGCGAAATTGAAAAATACGGCGTAACCTGGAGAGCTGGCGCCAATGCTCAAACGATTATTGAATTTAGCACACCGGTAAGCCTGGGCGGTAAAACCCTTCGTGCCGGAAAATATTCTATTTTCATGACCCCTTCCGAATCTGGCGACTGGACCGTTCATTTGAATAGCAAAGCAGCTTCTGTTTTCGCCTACATGAAAGATGGAAAAATTGATGAAAGTGCGGTAGCCAAAGACGATGCAGTTTCATTTTCTGCAACAACTGAACGAGGTGGAAATACCGAACGGCTTCAGTACCATATCTCTGCCGAAGACAACAAAACCGCAAAAGTGACCATGGCTTGGGAAGGGGTAAAAGTTTCATTCTTAGTGGATACGATGGTGGACCAAAAAATAGAGCAGTTTAAAAGCCAATTCTAAACTAACTATTCTTTCAATACCCAAATCCCGTCTACTTCAGGCGGGATTTTTCTTTTCCCCTCCTCATTTAATAGATTTACTAAACCGAATAACCCAGCAAATCATGACTCCTATTCTTCCTGCAGATCAATTAGTCAACTTATCTCAAACCCACGATTTTGTACTTGTAGATGCTCGAAACAACCCAAACCCAAAAAACAGTTTTGAACGGGGACATTTGAAAGGGGCGGTTTTTGTCGATCCTAATTTGGAATTAGCAGATATCAAAATAAACCTGGCAGATGGAGGTCGCCACCCCTTGCCTAAAGCTTCTGACTTTTGTGCTGTTTTGGGTAATTTGGGCATAGACCCAACTTCCCATGTGGTGGTTTACGATGATCAAAACGGTGCAAATCCTGCTGCTCGTTTTTGGTGGATGCTTCGGGCCTTAGGCCATAAAAAAGTGCAGGTACTCGAAGGAGGAATGCAAGCAGCAATTCAGGCTGGCTTTCTTACAGAAATGGGTGAATCTAACCCAACTCCAAAATCCGTTTATCCAGGACAAAACTGGGGTCTTCCGATAGCTACCATGCGCGAGGTTGAGAGAAAAGCAGGAAAAGATGAGACCCTAGTCATCGATGTCCGATCACCTGAGCGATATCGAGGCGAGCAAGAGCCCATTGATTTGATCGCAGGACACATTCCGGGAGCGATCAATATTCCGCTTACAGAAAATATGGATGTGAATGGCCGATTTTTGAGCCCAGAGAAATTGAAATCGAAATATGAATCCGTTTTAAAAGATACTGGTGAGGTGATTGTGCATTGCGGCTCCGGGGTTTCGGCTTGTCATACGCTTTTGGCAATGGATTACGCCGGATTGGAGATCCCAAAACTCTACGTGGGCTCTTGGAGTGAATGGAGTAGAAACGACAAACCGATTGGCAAAACAGAAAACCCGTGATTTTTAAAAATACCTCGACCAAACTAAAGCGTCCACAGACCGCTTCAGAGGAAAAAGCAAATGCATTTTCCCATGGATTCGGTTTAGTTTTAGCCTGGATTGGAATTCCGTTTTTACTCTTTGAAACCTTACAAAACAGCTCATTTTTGATGCTGATCGCTGTGCTATTATTTTGCCTTGGAATCCTAATGGTGTATAGCTTTTCGACGGCTTACCATGCGGCCATCAAGCCCAAAATAAAAGCCCAACTGCAAGTTTGGGATCATATCTCCATTTATTTTTTGATTGCAGGCTCCTATAGTCCCATGCTACTTGCCATCCTAAATCAAAAAACAGCTATTATTTTCCTTTCAATCATCTGGAGTTCGGTCATTATTGGCACTTTTTTCAAAATTTTCTTCACCGGAAGGTTCAAAATTTTATCGGTGGTCATTTATCTAACTATGGGCTGGTTGGCTGTTTTTTTTCTAAATGATCTGATCGAAAACTTGAGTTTGGATATCTTATTCTGGATCGGGGTGGGAGGACTTTCCTATACGGTCGGGGTATATTTTTATATCAAAAGCGAAAAACCTTATTACCATTCGATTTGGCATATCTTCGTACTGCTAGGTACTTTTTCTCATTTCGTTGCTGTGTTTAAGATTAGCTGAGAATCCCGATAAATTCTCAGCAATCGCCTAATCAAAAAAGAAATTATCCATTGATCAATTTTTTGTAAACTATTATATCGTATTCGGTATCTTAAACTTACCCAAATAACCTGACTATGAACTCCAATTCCGCCAATCCCACCCAGCGTTTGGTTTCACTGGACGTGTACCGAGGACTTACCATGTTTTTATTGATCGCCGAAGCTGCTTGGGTGTACCATGCTTTTTTAGCACTTTTCCCGGAAGGCCATTCCCTTCATCCATTATTTCTCCAATTCACCCATCATGAGTGGAATGGGCTGCGTTTCTGGGATTTGATCCAGCCTTTTTTCATGTTTATCGTCGGTGTGGCGATGCCTTTTTCATTGAATAAAAGATTGGCCCTATCCGAGGACCGGAGCAAAGTGACCCTGCATATTCTCAAGCGCTGCTTTATCCTATTTCTGTTCGGTACAGGCCTTCATTGTGTGTACGCTGGGAAAATGGTATTTGAACTTTGGAATGTACTGACTCAACTTTCCTTTACGATATTGATCACTTATTTCTTATTGACAAAAGGCTGGAAAGTCCAGCTGGGAGTGTCTTTGGGTCTGCTAGCTTTAACCGAAATTCTCTATAGAGTATATAATCCCGAGGTTCCATTTGAACATGGAACCAACTTGGGAAACTACACCGATCAACTACTCATGGGCAAAATCAACTCCGGGGGCTGGGTAGCGATCAATGCGATTCCGACTGCTGCTCATACAATTTGGGGAGCGATCTGTGGTAATCTTTTACTTTCAGCAAAAAATCACTCTGAAAAGATCAAAACTATTGCCTTGGCCGGATTGGTAGGGTTGATCATTGGCTATGGGTTGGACTTTGTGGGCATCACTCCCATAATAAAGCGAATCAGCACTATTTCTTTTGTATTTGCTTCCGGGGGTTGGGCATTGGGGGCTTTGGCCTTTTTTTACTGGTGGATCGATGTTAAAAATCAAAGAAAAGGCATATCCCCTTTTTTAATCGTGGGAATGAATTCGATTTTTATCTACCTCTTCGCTGAAATGCTGGGACGATGGATGAATAATACCGTGGGTATTTTCACTGGAGGAATGTTCGGCTGGATGGGATTTGGGGAGCATGGACTATTCCTGATTGCTTCTTTTGGTGCGCTGGCAGCGATGTGGGGATTATGCTATTTCTTGTACCGAAAGGGGATTTTCTTTAGGATTTAACGGGTAACGATTTCCTGATTCGTTTGAAAAAATGTAAAATCAAACCCTCCAAAGGATTGAAACCCTTGGAGGGTCGAAGACTTACTTCCCAAAATTTCCCGAGTCCACGTCTTTGATAAATTGAATGACCCCTGGAAAAAAGTGCTCCGGATCATCGTATTGGCTCAAATGGCTGCCATTTGGACAAAGCAAAAACCGCCCGTTGGCTACTTCAGTTGACATCCATTCCATATGTTTGGGATCCATCGTGTCATGTATTGCTCCTACGACAAGGGTCGGCACGGTGATATTTTTTAGCTGATCTTTGACATCCCAACCTTTCAAGCTAGCACCTGGAGTAATCCCAAATTCGGAATATCCCTGCATATAAACATATACATTGGGATTGACCTGAGACATCATGCGGTTGATTTCTTCGGGCCATTCATCAGGCGGCATCCGAAGCACATGCTGGGGATAATGATGCTCTCCGAGTAGTTCCATGTAGCGGGGGTTCTCGAAATCCATATTTTTCTCGATTCCCATTAATTCGGCAAATACTTCTGGAGGCATTTGTGGACCGAGTACTTCTTTGGCGTATTTTTCATACTCATCCAAACTAGACATCATATTACAGATAATCAACCCTTTAAGTTTATCTTGATGCTTAAAAGCATATTCCATTCCGAGCATTCCTCCCCATGACTGGCCCAGTAGATAGAAATTATCCTTATTCAATCCCAAGGCCGTACGAACTTGCTCTACTTCATCGACAAATCGATCTATTGTCCAAAGTGTGGAATCCTCAGGTTGATCCGAATGAGCAGATCCCAACTGATCATACCAAATAAATTCAATATCCTCCTGTGGGAAATATTGGTCGAAATTCCCGTATTGCTCATGTGTCATCCCGGGCCCACCATGCAGCAACAAAACTTTTTTAGTCGGGCTATCCCCTACTCGCTTGGTAAAAACCTCAAAATCTCCACTCGGTGTAGAAATTGGAATCATACGAATACCATCATTTTGGATTTCGATGGTTTCTTCAACTTGGCCTTCTTCACCTTGATCTTTGGGTTGACAGGAAAGCAGCAATCCCACTACTCCAAAAAACAAGAAATACAGTTTTTTCATAATCTATGATTGGTTGACTTAGGTGAATTTGGAAAAAGAAAGTGGGAATTCAATGTATTATTTTTACTGATTCTTCTTTACAAAGGATGTCCTATCGCTCAGCGGTAGCTTTACTTTGAAAGACTTCATGGTCCTTATTTCCTCCCGAAATCAAATACGCCATCAAATCTTTCAATTCTTCCTCGTTCAAGCGATTAATCAAGCCTGGAAGCATGATCGAAATATCTGAGTTTTTAGTAAAATCCACAGAGTTTTTGGGAACGGTACGCAAGTCATTCGGAGTAAATGGATTTTGGGACACATAGTAATTTTCCGCATCTTGATCGGTTAATTTTCCGACAATGGAGCCTCCTTCTTTCAGCTCAAAAACCGTCGCATGATATTGATCCGAAATCACCTCACTTGGATTAATGGTCGCTTCCAGAATATCCTTTTTGGTAAATCTTGTTCCCAACTGGGTCAAATCCGGACCGACGATTCCGCCTTCTCCCTGCATGGTGTGGCAAGACTGACATAGCGTGGCCTGATACATGGCTTTCCCGCGAACATAATCTTGATTTTCGAGTGTATCTACCGCAAGCAAGGCTTCATCCACGGTCCAGGTTCTACCAGGCCCCTCGGGCTGGATGCCTACCTGAGCAATATCATTTCCACTGGAAGTCAATAATTTTCCCCCGGAAAGTTCATCGTACTTATCTACTTCAGTCGGATCAACTGAAACCAAAGCCATTTTTCGGGCTCGATCCAAAAACCCAACATAACTCCGGCCTCCTTTGTATTGGGTCAATGCATTTTTGATCCAAGTAAAATATTCTTCCCGCATTTCAGGATTCCATCCTTTATCCGCACCGCCAAGCACCGTGGCGTAGAAGGTCGCCTGAGCCGGAGGGACATTTGCCAGCATATTTGCAATATCCAATCCATATTGGGGATTTCGGAAAACCAGCTCAGAGGAAGAAGTAAAGGTTTTCTGATAATCCTGGTCATCTTTGGCAGTTTTCAACAGCGCCAGTGTTTTTTCTACGGCATCGGGCGCATCCAAATGCGTCAACAGGATTGATAACGAGCGATTGAGCAAATTACCTTCCGCAGGAAAATTCGGAGATAAATAACCAATTAATTCGGATTTTACAGGCTCTGCCGCTTGATCATAGCGATATAAAATCACTTCCATCGTTCGAAGCAAATCCTGCTTTTCTTTTTCTGAAAGTGAGGCATAATCAATTTCCATCAAACTCTGAATCATTGGGATTGCATCTGCCTCTGCTCCATGTCTGGCTAGAGCTAAAATAGCTTGAGTTTTCTTGACCGCACTGGGTTCAGAAAGTGCTTTTTGTTTCCAGGATTCCAAAGGTTGATGTTCGACTGCAATCCGTGCGGCATATTGAACAAATCGGTCCGGATGATCCAGGTTTTCCCAAGCTAGCTGCAGCCCTTCAGCAGCCGGATTTTTACCGTGGTATTCTTCTAATTCTCTCCTCAGGTTTGCTTCTTCAGGAAGTTCTTCCCTCTCTGTAGGCTGATAGCTATCCATCTCCCCTTGATAATACACCCGGTAGAGATCGGATTCCAATCTTCTACCTCCCGTGGCAAAATACATCGCCCCATCTGGACCTATCGTCCCATCAGTCAAGGGAAGCGGTGAACCCGAAATAAATTCTTCTGCAGTCGCCTCATAGCTGGCCCCGTTTGGAGTCAAATGCACTGCATAAATTATCCCAAAACTCCAATCAAACGCAAAGAGCGCTTTTCGATATCGAGACGGGAAATTTGCTTCGGTTCCAAACATGACATTGGTCGGGGAACCTTGGCCGATATTCAAGATTGCAGGTAAATTGTCCGGATAATGGGGTGACCATTTGGCATTTCCGGTGCGCCAGCCAAATTCTGCTCCGCTGGTCACATGATTGATACGGGTAGGCCTGTACCAGGGCATTCCAAAATCCCACTCCATATCCGAATCGTAGGTAAATAAATCTCCTACCTCATTGTAAGCAATATCAAATTCATTACGAAAGCCGGCTGCAATCATTTCCCAATTTGCTCCATCCGGTTCAATTGTTGCGATCCATCCACCCGGAGCCGTTCGATTATTGGCATGACCGCGGGGATCTTTAATTAATGGAAACAAATTATCCTCATCCCAAACCCTTGGAATACGATAGTGATCCATCTCTGGCACATCCACATGATTTCCCGCCGAGAGTACTATTCGCTTTCCGTCGGGAGTTAGTTTCATCGAATGAGGCCCATGCTCTCCCGGTTCCCCGTCAAAAGTTCGAATTTCCTCAACCGTCTCATACTGATCGTCTCCATCTAAATCTTTAATCCGATAAAGCCCTGTACTTTTTTCAAAAGTCTCATTGGAATGGTGATTTACCATGACATAAATGGAATTAAAGGCATAAAGCAAGCCTTGTGCATAGCCCATTCCTACCTGGGGCTCGGCTACATTTCCCACAATCATTTTTTCCACTTGCACACTGTCTCCAGAACCTACCTCCGGAATAGTCAGGCGATATAAAAACCCGTACTGATCAGCAGTAATCATCCGTCCCTTGTCATCAAAAGTCATGGCAACCCACGATCCCTGATCATGTGCCCCAGGACTGTAGATCAGCTCGGCCACAAAACCTGTGGGTAGTTTCAACTTATCTATTTTGGGGTTCCCGGTAAGCTCCCTTCCTCGATTTTGCTCTTGGCAGGAGAAAGTCAAAATCAAAACAGCAGCAAAAAAAGACCCTTTCAGGTATTGAGATAAATTTTCCATAGGTTAGATTAGTCCAATAATTCAATCTGAAATTTAGAAAAACAAAAACAGATAAGTAACCAAATAATCTACCGTTTAAATAAAAAAAGGAAATATATTTCCTTTTTAGAAATGCTTTAGCCCTCAATTTGATCTATTTTCAATTTAAACCGATATTCAACCCACTGCAATCCCGCAACGCTAAACCAGTGCTAGTAGAAAACTTGAAAGAAATTAATTCTCTGCCTATTGCCAGTCAACCCCCCAATAACCCATGAAGACCATATTCCGCTTTCCCCTGATCTTTATACTTATTTTTTCTTGCTATTCCTGCCAAACAGAGGACCGTCCTGTTGTCCAAAACCATGATCGAATTATGCTTATCGGAGGAAATTTAGCTTCCCGAATGATGGAATTTGGTTGGTTTGAAACCGAGATGCACCTCCGCTATCCAGAGCACAATTTATTGATCCGAAATATGGCTGACCCCGGAGATACCCCCGGATTCAGACCTCGATCGGCAACTAATGACCCATGGGCTTTCCCCGGTGCAGAGCAATTTCAGGATGAATTTGCCACTTTTTCTGATTCCCAAGGCTTTTTCGAAAAACCCGATGAGTGGTTAACACGAATGGAAGCGGATTGGGTGATTGGTTTTTTTGGATTTAGTGAATCTTTTCAGGGAATTGAAAAATTACAAACCTTCAAAGAGGAACTCGACGCATGGGTCATTCATTCTAAAGCTCAAAGCTATAATGGCGAATCCCCACCAAAACTAGTGCTCGTATCGCCCATTGCGTTTGAAGATCTCTCTGGCACCAAGGATGTACCCGACGGAAAATCTGAAAATGAAAATTTAAGGCAATATTCTGAAGTTATGCGAGAGGTTGCCCAGAAGCACCAAATTCCCTTTGTGGATGCCTATACTGCCAGCCAAAACTGGTATCGGTTTTCAGAAGAACCCCTGACCATTGATGGGTCTCAACTTACCGAAGAAGGGTATAAATTTTTTGCCGAAACCCTAGCCAATGGGATTTTTGGGAGAACCGGAAGAAAAGCTGAATCACAGATCGATGCTGTTCATCAAGCGGTGATGGAAAAAAACTGGATGTGGCACAATGATTACAAAATTCCAAATGGTGTTCATGTTTTTGGGCGTAGATATGATCCTTTTGGGCCAGACAATTATCCCTTTGAACTCGAAAAAATCCGTCAACTCACCGCAAATCGGGATACGGCGATTTGGAATGCCGCACAGGGAAAAGAATATGATTTGGCCGCAGCGGATTCTAAAACACGATCCTTGCCCGAAGTGGAAACCAATTACAATCCACAGGCAAATGGAAGTTTGGAATACAACTACGGGGAAGAAGCTTTGGAGACGATTCAGGTTCCCGAAGGCTACCAAATTGAGCTTTTTGCCTCAGAGGAAGAGTTTCCAGATTTAGCCAATCCGGTCCAACTTTCCTTTGACAATCGAGGGAGACTTTGGGTGGCTACCATGCCCAGTTACCCGCATTACAAGCCTGGAGACCCCAAACCACAGGACAAACTGATTATTCTCGAGGATACTGATGGAGATGGAAAAGCCGACAAACAAACAGTTTTTGCTGATAATCTGCATCTCCCAGTGGGCTTTGAACTTGCCGCTGAGGGAGTATACGTTTCTCAGCTTCCGAATCTGGTTTTGCTTGAAGATACTGATGGAGATGATCGCGCAGACCAAAAAACAATTTTGTTGTCAGGCTTTGATGATCACGACACCCATCATGCGATATCGGCTTATTCCACAGATGAATCGGGCGCGATCTACATGGCCGAAGGAGTCTTTTTGCATACCAATGTGGAAACGTCCTATGGACCAGTTCGGGCAACAAATGGGGGATTTTATCGCTACGAACCCAAGCGCCATAAACTCGAGCGCGTCAATCAGGTCGCCATTCCAAATCCCTGGGGAATTGCTTTTGATGATTGGGGCCAAAATTTCTACCTCGAAACTTCCGGTCCAAATCTCAATTGGATGCTACCCGGTTCTGTTTTGCCTCGTTACGGTAATTTCAATTTCAAGGGTCCCAATTTGGTAGAGCAAGATCACATGGTTCGTCCCACTTCAGGACTGGAGTTTGTATCCAGCCGACATTTCCCGGATGAAGTTCAGGGCGATGTTCTATTGAATAATACCATTGGCTTTTTGGGGACCAAGCAACACCGAATGATTGAGGATTCAGTAGGATTTAAAACCGAGTGGAGACAGGACTTAATCACCTCATCAGACCGGAATTTCAGGCCAGTGGATCTGGAATTTGCCCCGGACGGTTCGCTTTATATAGTGGACTGGCATAATATCCTGATAGGACACATGCAGCACAATGCCCGAGATCCACTTCGGGACCATGTTCATGGACGCATTTACCGGATAACCTACCCCTCACGACCTTTGGTAGAACCTGCCAAAATCCACGGGGCAAGTATTCCTGAACTATTGGAAAATCTAAAACTTCCTGAATACCGAACTCGCTATCGAACTCGACGGGAACTGCGAGGAAAGGATAGTAAAAAGGTTTATGAAGCCGTCAAAAACTGGCTTACCACTTTGGATCAAAATGACCCTAACTATGATCATCACCGGCTGGAAGCACTTTGGGTGACCTGGGGAATCAATCGAGTCAATCAAGATTTACTTCGAGACCTGCTTCACAGTGGGGATCATCGTGTTCGAGCTGCTGCAGTTCGCGTGCTGCGCTACACCGGTCATCAGGTCGAGGATCAAGCTGATTTGTTGTTGTCTTCCGCTTCGGATCCTCATGGACGTGTGCGTATGGAAGTCATCGCAGCCGCCTCATGGCTACCTCAAGAGGAAGGCGTAAAAATACTCGCAGAGGTAGAAAAACAAGAAAAAGATGCCGTTTGGATTCCTCGTACCTTGGAAACGGCAATCGCACATATCAACGGACTTTCGGTTACAGAGAAAAAAGAAGAAGACATCAAATCAAACTTGACTGGATCGGACCGGGAGCTATTTGTCTTGGGCAAAGAAATTTACGCGCGTGAAGGCTATTGTGCCACTTGTCATCAATTGGACGGGGGAGGATTGACTGCTTCGCAATTTCCTCCCCTTCGAAACACCGAATGGGTAACCGGAAATGAGGAACGATTGATCAAAATCGTCCTCAAAGGTATCATGGGCGAAATGGAAGTGAATGAACGTGTCTATCCCGGACAAGTTCCTATGACCCCTTATGAAGGAATGCTGGACGATACCGAAGTAGCGGCAGTTTTGACTTATGTCCGAAATTCATTTGGAAATCAAGCTTCTCCGATTTCTCCAGATTTGGTAAAAAAAGTCCGAGAAGAGGTCAAAGACAAGGAAGGATTTTGGAATGCAGAGGAATTACTAAAAATACATCCGATGGAGGATTAAGGTAGTGAGTTTTATCCCTTTTCAACGAAAGTTGCTTGGAACAGAGACAAAAACCGAGGGTCCCACAGGTTGAAAAATCGTTGTTTTCCTTAAAGTTTCAGGTGAGAAGAAATTTAGATAGGTAGAATTTATTGTTTATCAATAGTTTTCAATTGTTTTTTGCTGAATATTGAAAAATAAATTTTATACATCTAGGAGTACGCTCAAAGCTCAAGGAAAAGAAAAGTGGGGCAGTCAGCCTTCGCTGATGCTAATCACCGTGGATATCTGGTCCATTTTTATTGGGCTTTGCATTAATGCCGATGTCATGTAGTTTTCCTTTGTTTACAGCCTGTTTAGTCCGGTGGTATCCCAAAATCTTTTTGATGACCTCAACCTTTTAACCTTGCGTGAGCAAAACACCTGGTATTACAGCGGAGTACTTTCCATTGTTCTGTTCATTGCGTACCACAAGGCCTACCTCTTTTACTTGATGATCGGGGTTTTTCTCAAAATCAATCTTGTGCATCTTTGCAGCAGGGAGATGCCCAAACTCCTCTCATAAATAAGCTTTGTTGCCTTTCGAACCGAAGTGACGATTCTTCTTGCCTCGGGTGTATTCAAATGGATGCTGACAAGAGGCTGTGACTTGGATCGAGTACCGCAGAGCGGGGCTTGGTGTTCTTGATAATTTCACAAAAACTGGCTCCATAAGGTCTAAAAAAAAAATCAGAGTACATTTCTCCATATTGTTCAAAGCATTACCTAAAGTGCCATCTCATTTTCGTTTGCAAGTACCGTAAAAAGTGACTTGTCGGTCAGGTAATAGACGATATGCGTTCTATTCTCTTAAACCTTACTTCTCATTCAAATTTTGAACTAGAGGTATTTGAATCAGATTTAGACCCTATTCACTTCCTTATTTATTCTATTCCACATAGTTCAATTACTTCTAGTGTCGGCAAGTTTAAACAAGAATCTACCGATCACATTTGGCGTTCATCTTACAAGACATTCTTAGTTAAACATTTTTGGAAAGAACGTATTTTTTGGTCAGATAGGTATTTCGTTTGCTCTATTGGCGAGGCTTCACCAGAAACTATTGGCCAGTATATCCTCACTCAAGGTTAGTCGCTTACATCCCACAGCCTAAAGATTTGTAGGCTTTACGCGCTATGATATAAAAACTTAAAAAACCAGACGTTAATTGATCACTGGTTAGTAGAAGAATATCCAGCAGACATCTACCTGATTTTTCTTGTGACCGTTGATCCTCTTTATCCTAGCATACTCTCCAATCATTTGGTCAAAATTGGGATTACTTTGGAGGTATTTATTTTTGATCGCCAATTCCAATGCTTCCAACAATTAACATCAAAGAAAAAAATATCGCAAGTAGGCTATGTACTAAAATCGATGAATATGAATTATCAGATTACAGCTTTTTTGAAATGAACAGGTAAAATTTCCTTGATTTAGTTGACATGGCATTGAAAAGGTTAAGACCACATTCCTCCCCATGAAATGGGATACCTTTTCATACTAGGATCCAATCTCCACCACAAATCTCACATACCTTGTCATCGGATGTTCTGCCTGATCCCGTACTTGGGCAATGACATGAAGCTCTCCGGTTCCACTTTCGGGCAATTGAACCATCGCTGAGTTTTGATTGACAGTAATTTTTACATCTTCGGTATAGGTTCCTACTTCCTGATAAACCCAAAATTTAATTTCCAATTCATCTTTATCCGGGTCACTTGCTTCCACTTTGAGGTTGATGCTTTCCCCAGCTTTGACCGTTAACCGCTGAGGACCTATCGCTTTCACTACCGGAGGGTGATTCGCTTCCTCAAGTTCCATCACACACCAATCCGCACGAGCTGCAAAGTCCTGCTGAATCGCCTCCACCCAGCGAATTTGAGGATAGGTAGGATCCAATTCTTGGGTGAATGGATTAAAATCCCGGACATTTTCACCATCTTCCCAGCGATTGGGTCGCTCCTCAGACTGTACCAATCTACCTCCCCAGCCTCCCCATTGAGGATTTTCCAAATTATTCAAACCCACATCTATCAGATGGAAAAAAGCCGGGGAATCACCCTCGGAGATAAAATCATAAATCTCAAAAGTTCCCCATTGAGCATCCGCTAATTGGGTAGGGTCTCCGTGAATATGCTCATCATCCCCTTCCTGCTTTTGCCCATCCCCATAGCTGTAATATTGCTTCAAAAGCGGTCCGTGATTATTGATGATTTCATTTCCCATAAAATCCCCTTCAAAGAGGTATTGCTGAGGCTGAGGAACTGCCTGTTTCCAAGGATAGGCAAAGCACCAAAACTGATTGCTATTGTAATAGATTTTGACATCCGGCCAGTTGGGCTCGATGTAATTCCGATAAGTGGCATCTTGGTCGAGAATGGCGTAAATAATTGCTTTATCAATGACCTTTTGATAAACCTGTTCCCATTGATCTGTGGCTTTATATTCATCCTCGATGGACTTTAAAGCGCGGGCGATCGTGTTGGTGCCTCCCCAAACCTGAAGATAAATCGGCTCCATTTCATCATCCAACAGTTTGGCTTTGATAAAGTCGGATCCCTCGGTATCTTTTTCCATTTCTCCCTCGAAATCAATATTCCCCACTTTGACTACGGATCGAAGTTCGTCCGCGGTGGGAAAACCTTCGGCATGCTGACTTAATTTTGGAAAAACTTCTTCATATGCATCCAAAAGGGGGGACATCCAACCTGTCCCTGGCCATCTGAGTTCAGTTTGCTCACCATACATATTTTTGGTCATGTCCATTTCCGAAGTAAATGGAGTTCCTTTCCCATCTCCTTTGTAGTGCCACATACTACTAGAATAAATCAATCCTTCAATTCTGAACTCATTGGCATAGAGCAACATCCGGATAAATGAATCCACATCATCGATCTCCCCATCGGTAGTGACTATGGTCCGAATTCTTTTGGAGGAGCCAATTTCGTCTGATCGGATTTCTTCCACGGAGGGATGGCAAGAAAAGAAAATAAAAATCAGAATCCAGCCAAAAGCTGGGGATTGGGTGAATACGTTCATGGGGTTTTTTGGACTAGTCTTAAAAATACGGAGAAAAAATGCGAAAAACTTACTTTTTGGCCAAATTGGATCGCCCTGATGAGATCCATTTCTGACCAAAAAAATACGGCTACTCCTTTATAGAAATAGCCGAATTTTCAAACTAACCTATTAACAATTTAGTCGGCAAGCGTAATCGCCCCCTCCATAGCCGAGTGTACGGTACAGTTGTAAGTTGCAATAACCGCAGCAAGTTCGGCAGTTAAGGTAAAACTAATCGAGGAACCATCCACAACAAAGTTCACATTCTCATCCTCTTCAAACGTACCTTCAGTACCATCCTCTGCTAACAAAATATCTCCGTCAGCATTTCTGAAATCAAGCGGATGATTTGCCCCTCCGTTATTCACGAAAGTGTATCGCAAGCCCTCAGTCAATTCGATGCCGGTATTTTCAGCATCAAGCTCCCCTGTAGCTCCATCTCCATCGATTGATTCGATCACATAGGCTGAGGCGCCCACATTTGCCAAAGTAATTCGGGCTGAGGAATCATCATTTGGTGGCAAAAGCACTTGATCGATCGCGTGAATTACCCCATTAGTGGCGTGAATATTCAAAGCTTCCGCAATCAGTCCACTTTCATTAATTTCCAAATCGGCTAGGTTTACGGTCAACTCCTGCCCTTCAAGCAAAGTAGGCAGGCTTGCGCCATCTCTTAAATCTTGAGAAAACGCCCTTGCAGGCACTACATGGTAAAGTAAAACATCCGTTAACGTTTCTATTGGAATTTCCTCGACTCCATTCACTCCCAATGCAGCATACAAGTCCTCAAATGCGGCATCAGTTGGAGCAAATACAGTCAAATCATCCATCATATCTCCACTGACACTGCCCGCTAAATCCGCTCGAAGCAAAGCAGCTACAAGCTGGGTAAATTCAGGCTCGGTAGCTTCCGTAGATTCGATTGCTATCTCAGCAATATTTTGAGTTGGAGGCGTAATCACATAATCCAAAACGTGGATGATGCCATTGTCTGCCATGATATCAGTCTCAATGATCTGGGCATTTCCATTGATCCAAAGATTCCCGTCCGGATCTTCACTTACATAAAAGGGGATATCATTTAGAGGACTTACAGCTCCCGGACTGACTTGATCTGCAGTTACCGAACCGCCAATTACATGGTAAGTCAAAATACTGGCAAGATCAGGATTGGCCAAAAGCTCTTCTGCTGACAAATTATTGGCAGCAAGAAAATCCGTAAACGCTCCATCTGTGGGAGCAAACACAGTAAAGGGTCCAGATTGAGAAAGTGTTTCGGTCAACCCGGCTTCATTTACTGCTGCAGTCAATGTCGTAAAGTCTGGACTATTTGCTGCGATATCCACCACAGTTTCCTGTTCAGGAACCATCGGAGGATCGGTATCGTCTTGGCAAGATGAAAATACCAGTCCCATACCTAATGTGGCAAGCAAAGCTGGTGTTTTCCAAAAAAGAAATGTTGATTTTTTCATGGCTTTGATGTTTAGTAAATAATAGTTTGGATAAAAAGTAAACCACCAGAAAGCACTTTAGTTAAGCGACAACGAAAGATTCTTTAAATTGTACAATGAATTATTAGAAAATTAAGTAATTAAAAATGAATTGATTACCACTCAAAAAGTAAATAAAAAACATAAAATCGAGGTTAAAATTCGACATTTTAGGTAACAACAACTTTCTTGGAGATTTGGGATAAACTTGAAAAAAAATTGCCATTTATTTTCGCTTTTCGGCTTTAATCATATTCTCAATTCCTTTGATTAAGGCATCCGGATTGAATGAAATACTGTCAATTCTTTGTGCAATCAAGAATTCTGCAAAATCAGGGGTATCACTTGGTGCTTGACCGCAAAGCCCAATTTTTTTTCCCTTGGATTTGACTTTTCGAATTACCTCAGCAATCATCCATTTTACAGCAGGATTATTTTCGTCAAAAAGATCACTTAATACTTCTGAATCTCTATCTACACCAAGAGTCAACTGCGTCAAATCATTAGAACCAATCGAAAATCCATCAAAAATATCTGCAAACTCTTCGGCTAAAACCACATTTGAAGGAATCTCAGCCATGACATAAATTTCTAAGCCTTTTTCTCCTTGCTTTAGGCCAAATTCTTTCATCAACTTGATCACACCCCGCCCTTCTTCAGGCGTCCGGCAAAAAGGAATCATGACTTTTAAATTATCCAACCCCATATCTTCCCTTACTCGCTTTACGGCCGTACATTCTAGCCTGAAGCCTTCCCGATATCGCTCGTGTCCATAGCGAGAAGCTCCTCTAAATCCCAGCATGGGATTTTCTTCTGCCAGCTCAAATTGTTTCCCCCCCAATAGATTGGAATATTCATTGGTTTTGAAATCACTCATTCTCAAAATCACATCTTTGGGATAAAATGCGGCAGCTATAGTCGCCACAGCATGAGTCAGCTTCTCAATGAAATATTCCCTTTTATCCCGATAAGCTAAACAAAGTGCATCGATTTGTTTTTTTTCCTCTTCATTTTCCAATTGATCATAATGAACCAAGGCCATGGGATGAATCCCAATATTCTTGGTAATCACAAACTCCATTCGAAGGAGTCCTACCCCTTGATTGGGAAAAAAAGAAAGATTAAAAGCTTTATCTGGGTCAGCTACTATGAACATGGGCTTTGTTTTAGGTAGAGTAATTCCTTTGAAATTATGCTCGGTAACTTTCCATTTCAATTCCCCCTGATAAACCCTCCCCGTATTCCCAACCGATGTATCAATGGTGACATAATCTCCATCCTTCAGTATTTGCAATGCATCCTCTGCGCCGACTATTGCCAAGGCGCCCATCTCCCGGGCTACAATAGCCGCATGACTGGTACGGCCTCCTTTGGATGTAATGATGGCTGCCGCCTTTTTCATAATGGGATCCCAATCGGGATTGGTGATTTCTGTTAAAAGAATTTCACCTTCCTTCAATTGATCGGCTTCTGTTGGGGAATTCAGGATTTTAATTTTTCCGGAGCTAATCCCATTTCCGATCGCAAACCCAGTAGTCAAGAGCTCTCCTTTCTCCAAAAGCTTAAACTCCTTCAAAGAGAATCGATCCTTGTCGGCATGAACCGTCTCAGGTCTTGCCTGCACAATAAATAATTGACCAGAAACCCCATCCTTGGCCCATTCAATATCCATAGGCACCCCATAGTGCTCTTCAATCTGCACAGCCCATTTAGCCAAAAGCTCGACTTCCTCATCAGGTAGTACCCAAGCTCTTTGCTTTTCGATACTCGTATCCAAATTGACTACGCCACCTTTTTTGGAATAAACCATCGTTTTAGCCTTTGAACCTAATTTTTTGGAAAGGATCGCTCTTTTCCCTTTTCCTAAACTTCGCTTAAATACTAAAAACTCATCCGGAATCACCGCACCTTGAACGATATTTTCTCCCAATCCCCAACAGCCAGTTGTCAATACCACATTTTCAAAACCCGATGCAGGGTCAATGGAAAAAGTTACCCCACTGCATGCCAAGTCAGCTCTTACCATCAACTGAATCCCGACAGAAAGTGCAATATCATGCTTATCAAAACCTTTGTCATGCCTATACTTTATTGCCCGAGCATTATACAGGGATGCAAAACAGAATCTGACTTTTTCGATCAACGCATCCTCGCCCTTGATATTGAGAAAAGAATCATGTAACCCCGCAAAACTCGCTCCTGGGAGGTCCTCTGCAGTAGCGCTACTTCTGACGGCTACCTCAATTTCTCTCCCCTCCTGAGTCGATAGATCATGATAATATTCCACAATTTGATTTGCCAACCGTTCGGGCATATTCCCTTGCAAAATCATTTTTTTGATGATCGTGGAAACTTGCTTTAGGTTTGAGAACTCTTCCAAATCTAGCTGTGCTAATTCCTCCTGAATTCCTACCCCAAGGTCATTTTCAATAATAAAAAAACGATAGGCATCTGCGCTCACTGCAAAACCATTGGGAATTGCAATTCCAAGTGGGGTTAATTTCTGATACATTTCACCCAGAGAGGCGTTTTTCCCTCCTACTTGAGAAACATCTCCAATTCCTATGGATTGAAAAGGAAGAATAAAATTTTCCATGATTGTGATCTTATAACCCAATCAATTTACGCCTTAAGTCCTAGATTAAGCTGTTCAAATTCTTGCTATAGGATTGATTTTTATCAGCTTTTTAAACTGCACCACTTATCCAAAACCAGATGGATAAAGATTTAAAAGCCCACATATTTCTTTACCTTAATTGTCTCTAAATCCAGTTCTATGAAAAATCTTGTCCAAATTTCCATCCTTCTTATATTCAGTTTCCCCGCCCTATCCCAAACCGATGCTCAAAAATTGCTTGAATTGGATTTAGCTTGGGAAAAGGCTCTCTTGACCTCAGATGTTTCATTTTTAGAGAATGTTTTGGCCGACGATTTCATTTGGGTACATGACCATGCAAGCCTGATCGACGGGAAAAAGGAAGTAGTCAATCAGGCCAAAAGAATTCAAAATGGACAAAAGCAAACTACACGGAATCGACTATCAAGCGATCAAAAAGTGATCATGCTGGGACAAACCGCCATTGTCACAGGCTTCACCCTCGTGGATCGTGGACCTAGTCCAACCACTTACAACTTTATGAGAACCTATGCCAAAATCGACGGAAAATTTAAACTTCTGGCAAACCATACCATGGCGATACCCAAGGAGTAAATTTTCTTACTACTTAACTGTTCCCAGAAAAATCAACAACTCACAGGTAAGCTTTAGTTGAAATCCTCCACTCTCATTCCTTTTCTAAAACTATCAAAGCCAAACATGGTTGGCTGATAATCGCCCACATAATCTACATTCATCTCTTCGGTTATCGATTCGGAAAGATTCAAAAGCCAGAATGAAGCATTAATGATCAAACGACGCAGGTCTTCACTTTCAAAATCCAATGAGGCGCCCATCGTAGAAGCAAAGGCCATCCCCTGCTTTCCTCCCTCGAGCTGATAGGGTTTAGTCCAGGCAATCGGCATCACGGCTTTTTCCCACATCAAAGGTGCACCTGAAGTCATTCCATCCGTGCTTTGACCATAGATCAAAATTTGAGCATCTGAGGGCAAATTCTTAATCCCATACACATCCGAAGGCCCCCAAATATCCTTCACTCCGCGAAGCACCGGATGATCATTCATTTGCTGAACACCATCCAACAAGGCCCGTGTTCCTTCTTTACCGTGGACGCCATGATGATTCACCCAAGTTTCTCCAAAAATCCGCTGTCCAAAACCCCGTTCCCATCCTTCAGTTTTACTCATCCAGTCCCATTTGGCAAAGGGAGAATTCTTATTTTTTTGATAGGCAAAAGCATGCGTGGAAGTTCGCAGGCCAATGATTGGTTTTCCGGACTTCAGAAAATTGTCAATATACTGAGCCTGCTCATCGGGTAATTCCCGAAAACGGATCAGCATAATCATCAAATCAGCTGTTTCCAGGTTTTCTAATCCCGGAATATTAGTTTGGTAATTGGGAACCACATCTCCTGTCTCCGGGTCAATTGGAAAAAGTACGGTGGTTTTAAACCCAAATCGATGGGCCAGAATTTTTCCCAGCATAGGCATGGATTCCTCTGAGCGATATTCATCATCTCCTGCGACGAGGACAATGTGTTTCCCCAAACCCGGTCCCTTATCTCCCTCAAATTGTAAATATTGTTGCCCGGAGACTAAAGAAGTCACCGAAACACAAAGGAATACGAGTAAAAACCTGATTGAAGAATCCATAGCTTATTTATTTTTTCTTAAACGCCTTTTTAATAAAATGAATAGGAATCCAGATGATCACCCCAACAGCGACCCCAATTACAAAATCCCTTACTATCCCAGGCCAAGTAGGGAAAAGATGATGGAAGAACTCAATTTTATGAACGAAAATCCCGCCAGAAACCAAAAACAGCGCAATCGTTCCGATAAATCCAATTACTCTTACCACATACGGAAGCCCTTTGACCATGGCCACACCAGCTTTGTTGGTAAAGCTGCTTTTATCCTCATTGAATGAAATCAACTTAAAGCCCATTTCATCCATCCGGACGATCAACGCCACCAAACCATACACACCCACAGTAGCTACTAAAGCGATCATGGTCACCACAAGTATCTGAGTCAAAATCGGCTCCTCCACGACTGTACCCAGCGTAATGATGATGATCTCGACCGAGAGAATAAAATCCGTGGTAATCGCCGATTTGATCTTCTTTTTTTCCAGCGCTAAAATCTCTTCTTTGCTCAACTCCGGATGTAATTGTGCTCGCTCTTTTTTCTCATGAGGGAGGATCAATTCCATGATTTTCTCGGCCCCCTCATAAGCCAGATACAATCCTCCAATTACCAAAATAATATCAACAGAAACAGGCAAAAATGCGCTCAGCAAAAAGGCCATGGGCAAAATGATCACCTTATTGATCAGCGATCCTTTGGTGATCGCCCAAAGTACGGGAAGTTCTCGATCTGGTAAAAAACCTGAGGCTTTTTCCGCATTCACGGCCAAATCATCTCCTAAAATCCCAGCCGTTTTCTTTGCTGCCACTTTGGTCATGGTAGCCACATCATCCATCAACGTGGCGACATCATCCAACAGTGCAAATAATCCTGAAGCCATAGTATAAATTTGAAAGATTTAATCTAAAATCTGAAAGTTTAATTGACGTGAACTTGGACTTTTCACAAAACGATTTACAAAATTAATAGCGAAAGATAAACCCTCCTTATTTAAGAGGCTTTCCCCACACCGAAAATCTGAATAAAATCTTCATCCTCAATTCCAGGCCACACCAATCGAACCGTCCAAGTTGCCTTTACCTATTTTTCGGCTCAAAAATCAATGGAAAAAATTTTCCTTGCATTCTCTCTCCTTTGGGAATCACAGGTACTCCCTCTAAAAGCGGCTCTTCAGTATTGGAAATGGTCCCATCCGCAAAGACATTCAACACAAAAGCTTTTCGTGATCTGTCGGAATAATTTGCAAAACTACCATGAACCAACAAAGGATGATGAAAAGCTGCATAACCCGCTTTTAGGGGAATCGCTACGGGTTTAAAATTAGCCTTTTGCTCTTCAGTCATCATCTCCATTAGACCATCCATCTCTCCTGCCAATGCCGGCTTTTCCAACAATCCCCAACGATGTGAACCCGGGACATACTGTAGACAACCATTTTCTTTGGTAGCATCGTCCAAACCACACCAGCAAGTTAAATGCTGCATCTCGATCGTCCGAGTCCAGTAGCTGTAATCCTGATGCCAGGCGACATTTCCCCCATGATGGGCCGGTTTGCAAAAAAGCTGATCATGCCAAAAACGAACCGCCCGGTCTCCCAACAGCTGGGATGCGACTATCCGAAAAGCCGGATTCCAAATTACATCGTGAAAAGCTTCCGCAATTCGCCAATGCCCCAAGGAATGAAAGAGCACCTTATTCGGATCACCGGATTCATTGCTGTGGAATTCATGAAACAAGTGATGGAGTGGATGCAGCGGGTCGATCACTTCATCAAGCGCTTTTTTCAGCGCATCGATTTGGACGTCGTCCAGGAGCTGAATTCCCGCCAAATACCCGTTCTCCTGAAAAAATTCGATTTGCTCTTTATTGAGTCGGTATTGATCCCAGTCTGAGTCGGATTTGGGTTGGGGAAATAAATCTGAAATCGGATAATGGAAATCAGCAAGGTCTTTCATGGGTTTAGTGCTAGTTGAGAGACAAAAAGATAGGAAAAATTGAAGGGAAATGGCAAGCTTATTTGATGGAGAGCCTGGTTTAAAATTTGAATTGTGATTTGGAATTAAACCTTAGTCGATTTTTAGCCTTAGTAATAATGTTTGTTCGTTTTCTTTTGCTTCCTCCAAAAGATTTCGTTGACCTGAATCCCATTCCGGCCAAAAATCATAGTTAGGAATAGCTTCTGGGGAAATTACAGCATATATATCTTCTGTATCGCTTTTGAACTCATCAAAGGCGAAATACCGATCTAAAATCTGATACTTTCCAGATACTTTTTCTTGGACAAAAAACCTTGTTTTTCCTTCCAGTGAAAATTGAAAAACCACAGATCGATCAGACTCATTGTATTTTTTGATTGATCCAAAAGCGGATTGGATTTGCTCGCTAAAAAAATCATGATAATACTTCTTTGCTTGATCAGCTTTAATTTGATCAGTGGGAAAATTGTATTTGCCAAAATCAAACTGTTTTTTCAATAGCAAAGAATCCTCGGTGATTTGATAGACTTCATTGGCAAATCGGGTACAGATAAACAGTGAATTAGCGCTGCGAAAAAAGATATCTTCCATAAAAACAAGTTGATGTTTTTCCAGCTCATGGAGCGGAAAATAAACTTCCTTAAACAGTTTACGCTGAATACGAGACCATAAGATCACTGGAGCAGGATTCCGATGATCTAGGGTATTCAAAGCAATCAGGTCTTCATTTAGATAATTGAAATATTGAAAACTTGATAGACCTTCGAGGGAAAACTCATCCAATAACGTAAAATCTGAATCATAAACAATCAATACGCCATCAGGAGATAGAACCTCCAAATTGCCATTAAATGGATTGATATTAAAATCTGAAATGGCCAAATATTCTCCAGGCCCTTCTCCAAAAGCATCCAGTTTGTTGCAAAATTTACCTTTTTTATCAAAAACAAAAATCACAGCAGATGACCGGTCTAATACAAAATAATGAGAATCAGTGACGAGTAATTTATCCATTTCTACTAATTGTGCCTCTGGATGAAGTTCTAATGGAATTATTTCAAATTCTCTAAAAACGTCATTCAGGTTTTCGGTATGCGGGGATTCGAGATTGACTTTCTCTATAAAAATATTTTCTCCATCACGACAGGAAGAAAGAAAAAACAACACAATAAAAAAACTGTAAAAGGGACTCTTCATATTGTTAAAAAACTATTCGAAAGTAACATACAAAATTCTCAAACATAATAAATTAGATTTTGAATTCTTCTAACCTCTTTTAAATTGAGGGAGTAGTTGAAAATTAACTTTAAACTACATTTTAATTGGAGCATTTTTACTGCCTGTGATATATAGAAAAGAATAAAAGTCGAGAAGATAGCTAGGTAAAATTCATCATTCTACCTAGCCAATACCTAGCCTAGAGAAGGAGAAGCTTCACAAGTTCCATGGAGATATGGGTCGCAGTAATCTTCCATATACCCAGTAAATTCACATCTTTGACATGTAGCTGGTCCGTAGGGACCCGGTACATTATAAAATGTCTTTAAAACATGACAACTCCCACCAACTTTATCTGGTCCAGGACAAACTATTTGTGCATTAGCCTCACTTACCAATTGAACGGAATAAAAATCTCCATTCCCACTTCCTAGGTCTACTCCTAGCATAGCCACAAAACAGAGGGATAGGCCACCCACTAGTTGAATCAATCGTTTTTTCATCTTGTTTTTGGTTTTTGGTTAAAATTGTATCAATAGTAGATCTTCCAATATTAAAAACCAAATTTTACATCCTGTTGAATATCGCTGAATATCAGTCAATTGTATTATTTCAAAATTAAGAAAAAAAAATAATATTTCGCCCCCCCTAATAAATTCTTTAATTCTCCAAAGATTCGTAGTACTGAAAACTAAATCACCAACTAATCGATCGAATATCAATTTTTTAGCTTTTTTTCAAAAATCTACGCTTCTAAGATTCCAACCGGGCCAGTCTTTCCAGTAAAGGGGGATGGGAATAATTGACAAAAACATACCATGGATGAGGATTGATCGTACTCAGCGTTTTAACAGATAGGGTTTTAAGCGCCTCTGCAAGTGGCTTACCCGCAAACGTTTCTTTGGCAAATTCATCCGCCTCAAATTCATGCTTTCGGCTTAGCCAATTCATCCCAATTCCAATCACCATCGAAATCGGCGTGAACAGCATCGTAAATCCAATAATATTCAACTGCGCAGACCATTCTTCCCCACCCAAAGCCAGGCTCATCGTCTCGCTGAAAATAAATTGCGACAGCAAAAAAAGTAATAATCCCACTTGAAGTACGGAGGTAATCATTCCCAGCACAATATGTTTTTTCTTGTAATGTCCCACTTCATGTGCCAAGACAGCAACCAACTCCTCGGGAGGATGCTGATCCAAGAGCGTGTCATAAAGCACCACTTTTTTTCGCTTTCCAAAGCCAGAAAAGAAAGCATTTGCCTTAGCCGAACGCTTGCTTCCATCCATCACCAAAATATTATCGAGTGGAAAATTTACCGATCGGGCATAGTGAATAATCCGATGCTTGAGTTCCCCCTCCTCCAAAGGAGTGAGTTTATTGAAAAGCGGCAAAATCCATGCGGTGTAAAATAAATTGACCACCACCATAAATACCGAGGCAATGATCCAAAATATCCACCAAAAATGGGCTCCCATCTGATGAATCAGCCAGAGAAATAGAACCAGCAAGCCACCACCTACCAGAATACTCAATACATAGCCTTTTATTTTATCGCCAAAAAAAGTTCGAACCGTGGTTTTATTGAACCCGTATTTTTCCTCTATCACAAAGGTCCCATAATAATCAAAAGGCAGACTCAATAGGTCCGAACCGATAAATATGACGGCGAAAAACACCACTGATTGAAAAAGCGGGCTGGGGACGAATGTTCCAATCCAGCTATCGATCATTCCAAACCAACCGTTCCAAATAAACAAGATGGTCAAAACGAAAGAAAAAATACCCGAATACAATCCAAAGCGATAATTTTCAAGTTGATAGGCTTTCGATTCGTTTAATTTTTGGAAAGTGAGGTATTCTATGAGCGTATCAGGCACCTGAGGTACAGGGCGTTTGACATTGAGATAGCTGAGAATTTTCTCTACCAAAAAGCCAAAAACTACCACTCCTATTACTAGGTGCTTTAAACTTTCTGCGGACATGTAAGTAGATTAAAATTTTGGACAAGGTAGGATGGTGTCTCTTCGGAGTGGCTTACCTTGATAGCTATTGGGAAGTGTCCAGGAGAGGCTTAATTCATGGGCGCCTCCGGACTGAATCCCCAATTGAGAGACCGTATAGTCAAAACTGTACCCCACATTCAAGCCACTTATCAGATTTACACCTACCATCATTACAACAGCATCCCGGTTGCTTTGGTTATTCACCGGCTTGTAAGGAAGTCCTCGATACCACAATCCCAATACCAAAGGTTCCACATAAAAGTATCCTCCTACATCCAATTGTTCAAAAGGCCCCTGTCGCTTGTAATTGAT
Organism: Algoriphagus sp.; assembly: GCF_024305035.1. GTDB lineage: Bacteria > Bacteroidota > Bacteroidia > Cytophagales > Cyclobacteriaceae > Algoriphagus. Next base: position 66,382 of record NZ_JAMWZB010000004.1, on the reverse strand, counting down.
GGTAGGCGTGAAATAACGCTGCTTACGGATGTGGGTAAAATCTCCTCTCAAAGCCCCTTCCCCGAGTGGAATCCGATAACCTGCATGTACAGAATATTTGGCGGGAAGTGGACTTATTCCATCAATAAATGATTGATTGGGTTCATTGACATGATGGGCTGAAAGACCGATCCAAAGATTCTCTGTAAAAAAGAGGCCTCCAAAAGAAAGCGATAGCATCCCTATCGGATCACCAAGTCCAGGAATATCGGTTCCGGGAAGGGTTGGACCAAATGGATCTGATTCATTAATCTGATTGGCAAAAATCAGATTTTCGTAAAAACCAATTTCTCTTCGAATGTAACTCGCTTGGAAACCCGGTCGGAAATAGGAGTTATCCCCAAGTTTCAATTCATAAGAGAACATTCCCGAAATCGTGGTAGATCGTAATTTGGCAGCTCCTTCGGTATCCTGCATCACATGAAATCCTACTCCAGCATTGTATTCCGGAAGGTAAGTGTCGTAAAACGCCGAGAATGTCGTAAACTGGGCATCGATACTCGGCCATTGATTTCGGTAATTAAATCCCACTCGCCCAGTCAACTCTCCTCCAGCCATTGCGGGATTGAGGTACAAAGGGGCGGCATAATATTGGCTATATTGCGGGTCCTGCGCCTGCAGACTTGAGAAAGGCAAAAAGCCCAAAATCAGAAAAAAAACAATTAATAGCGAAGACCGTAACAAGGATTTGTTCGTTTATTTGAATAATCAATCAGCATCTAAAACGTTTTTGCCTCCAGCATGTTTTAGATAGCAGTTGGAAAAATATGAAAAGCAAATTGCATTCCATACTTATACGCCTTTTTTTCACAGTTTTAAGCTCATTTTTATGGGTTGGAACTGCAATTTCTGTATACCCCCAAGGCTTCAATGACAACGAGTGGATTTTTGGATACTGCGAATCTGGGGGCGATAACAATTATCTTTCTTTTGGAAAAGGAACTACTGCTACGGTTCAAACTCTACCCGATGGAATTATTTTGGACGCTCAAAGTAACACTGTTGCCATTGATCCCATCTCCGGACAGCCCCTATTCTATTCCAACGGTTCCTTAGTTTACGACTACAATGGAAACGTCATCCAAGGGCAAGTAGGAAACCTCAATGGCCCGATGGACAGCCGGCAGCAAGTTGCCACCGGGTTTTTAGAATATGAACCGGAAGGTGAAAAGCTGTTTTATTTGTTCTATGTCTCTCCTGGAGGACAGCTGCTTTACACCCAAATTGATATGAATGCACCCGGTCAGGCTACTGGCAACGAGCCTCCGCTAGGTGAAATCACCGAACAAGATCAAACCATAGGAAATGCACAGGGAGCTATTTTGGTCGTCAAAACTCCATCTTCTCCATCCTACTTAATCAACTTTGACGGGGGCCAATTAATTTCCAGAAGACTGGAAACCACAGCGGGCGATTTTACACAGACCGACACAGAAACGATCACATTCACCCCAAAAGCAATTCTTTTTGATCCTGACTTAGAGAAATTGATCCTTATTCCAGAAAATCCAAATGAGGATATTTTGGTATTGGACTTTGATGCGGCATCTGGGAACTTTGGCTCAGCCGAGGCAATCAGTCAATCCGGTGGATCGGAGCCTATCCAAGGGGCGAGTTTTTCTCCTGATGGCAATTTCATTTATTTTTCAAAAGGAAATCAGCTCTTTCGGGTTCCAAGTAATGATTTGGGGTCCACACCAGAGGAAATCTCCTTGGATCCACAACCGTCCTCTATTTATGACTTGAAATTTGGTCCGGATGGACAGCTCTATTATATCTACGAGGAAACGAACGGAGGACCGCAACTTATCGGTCGGGTAACTAATCCTGAAGAGGAGGATTTGACTTTGATTAATGTGGACGAAGATCCCTTTATGGGAACTGACTTTTGCGGTACGGTATTTCCGACTTTTGGGCCTAATGCGGATATTTCGGCCAGCGTGGAGTTCACTTGGCAACCTGAAGAACCTTGCGCCAACAATCCCATTCAGCTCACTAGCGAAATTACCCCAGAAAATTACCGTCCGGTTTCATTTAATTGGGAATTCAGCCCACCGCTGACCGATTCAGATGGAAATCCTGTTCCAGCCGATTACACACAAGAGCATTTTTTGGTTCCCGCTGATGCGGCTACCGGCCAAAACATCACTGTGACTCTCACCGTGGAATTTGCCGATGGAAGCACCCGTACGGCTACTAATTCGATTACGCTGACAGAGAATAATTTGGAGGCCAATTTTACACCGCAAGACACGACCATCTGTGAAGGTCAATGTGTGGATATCGGAGCCTTACTTGAAGCACAAAACACTGCTGGTCAACAAGACGGAGAAGCTCCTCCAACTGGGGGCGGAGATAATTACGAATATTTTTGGTCTAATTATAAAGAAGAGGGTTGGACCAGTCGCCAAGAAAATGAAGTTTGCCTACCGGGCACCTATTGGGCACTGGTCAGAGAGCCGGGGTCCAGCTGTTATGCCTATGCCGAAATCAACGTCAAAGTATGGGACCTTCAGGACCAAAGTAATGGGATCTGGTATTTTGGAGATGGAGCGGGGCTAAACTTCAATCCAGACCCTGATGACCCCAATGCCCCCACCCCCAGGCCTATTGAAAATCCGCATCCTCAAAATATTCCGGCTGGAACGACAACCATAACGGATGCCGGAGGTGAAGTTTTGTTTTTTACCGACGGGGAATCAGTTTGGGACCTGAATGGTCAACTCATGGCAAATGGGGAGGATATAGGAGGAAGCAATGAGGCGAGTCAATCAGTCATTGCGATTGGAGTACCCAATGAGCAAACCTTATTTTATTTGTTTACCACGCAGACCTCCGCTGATGGAAATAACGAGGTCAAGTACTCGTTAGTAGATATTAAATCTGAAAACCCTACAGGTGTTGGCAATGTAGTTTCAAAGGACAATTTCCTCTTTAGCCCTTCGACAGAGCAATCTGCTGCCTTTGCAAATGGTGATACCACGTGGGTTGTTTTTCATGAATTGGGAAACAATACCTTTCGGGCCTACCCCGTTTCTCAGGAAGGCATTGGCCAGCCCGTATTAAGCTCTGTAGGAAGCAATCACGGATTTAACTCCGGGGTTGGATCTATGAAATTTAGCCCAGAAGGAGATCAATTGGCCGTAACCATTTCCGAAGGAGGGTGCAATCGTCTCGAAATTTTTGATTTTGACGCAGATACCGGAGAATTCACTGAGTATGCTTTATTGGATTTGGGGTGTGATGGGGATGTGTATGGTTTAGAATTTTCCGATAGTGGAGAAAAGATTTTTGTCTCCTATCGAAATGGAGGCCCTGGAATAGAAGAATTTACGATCAAACCGGTAGAGAACGACGATCCGGATGCGACAAGTTGTCCAGCCTGTTTTGACAATGCGGATACTGCTGATCAACGAGAAAGCTGTATTCTCTCGACCCGAAACGCAATCAGCGGGACCGGTTCGTTGGATTTGGGGGCCTTGCAAATTGGGCCCGACGGAAATGTCTATGCCGCAGTAGTCGGTTCCAATCAAATCGGTCAAATTGCTGTCGGATCGGGCTGTAATTCCTCGAGCACATTTAATCAGGATTCGGTAGAACCTATGCCGGGCACAACTAATTTGGGTTTACCTTCTTTCGCACAAAATAGTGGATCCTCGATTCCAGAACCCTCTTTAGTTGCTCCAGAACGACTATGTTTAGATCCAGAGGATGGGGCTACAGCCACCATTGAAGGAGGAGGCGAACCAGATATTGACAGTTATTTTTGGACCATTACACGCGATGATGGGACCCTAATCCTAGATAATTTCGGAGGACCCGGAGATCAATTCCAAAATCTGGACCAAATCTTTGATGAGCCGGGAATTTACACCGTCAATCTCAATGTGACCCGATGTGCCACAGCGGATTATTTTGATGAAGACATCCAAATCGAAGTGGTCGCTCCTCCGACTTTAACCTTGGAATCGGATGTAACCTTATGCGCAGAGGAGCCGGTTACTTTGACGGCCATCGAAGGATATGATCCAGCCGAAGGACTGTATGATTTTCAGTGGACCAATGCCGCGGGACAGGTTTTGGGAGATGAAAATTCAAATTCCATTACCGTAGATGAAGAAAGCATCTACCGTGTTTCAGTTTCTTACCGCTTGCCTGAAGGGTTAACAGCGGAAGAAGCGTTACTTTTTGAAATTTGCCCCGCTGAAGCGGAAGTTTTTGTTGGTCCGGCATTCGAATTTGACATCAATCAAGATGCACAGGAAGTTTGTTTTGAAGAAACTTTGGTCACTTTCGCACCCGACACTCCCTTGAGTGGACAGTGGGAATATGAGCGAAACCAAGATGGAAACCGAGTAAGTTTGGGTGAGTTTTTCGAATTGGAACTTTGGGTGAATAACCTTCCCGGCCCTGGAGATTATGACATCTATTTCTTGGCTGAAGATCCCATTTTAGCAGGTTGTACGATTGAAAAAAGAATGGAATTGCGGGTAAATGAACTGCCTTCGCTGAGCACTAGTTCTACCAGCCCAGCTACGGATTGTGCCACAGCTGATGGAAGTTTTGAAATAGAAATGCAGGCCGATGCCGATGAGGTATTAATTGTGGAAACAGGAGTCACCTTCACCAATGTGACCGCAGGCCAATTAATCCCAGTTACGGGCTTGCTACCGGGAAATTACACGATCCAAGCCAGTAATTCGGCTGGATGTACCTTTACCTCGACTGGATCAGTAGAAAACCTCAATCCTCCCTCCGACTTTGAGTTTACCGTCACCGCAATCGACGAAACTTGCGATGCGAATGGAGTTGCCTCAGGTGCTCTTCAGCTTGATTTTACAGCTGGGATTCCGGTTTCAGGTACGGTAGAAATTCTAAGTCAAGGGGACGGACAGGGATACACTGTGGGCTTCAGTGGTCAAACGACCCTTCAAGTTCCAGTTCCCGATGGAAGCTACACAGTGGAAGTAATTGCTTCAGGATGTCCAATTCCTGATCCCGACACCTATGCAGTGGGAGATATTCAGCCTGTTCAGTTTTCTGTGCCCCTTCAACTTGAAGCATGCGAAAGTTTTACCTTTTCACCGACATTTGAAGACGGTGATTTGATTTTCGAATTGACTTTCGAAAACGGCAGTATCATCAATCCTGTAGATGCTTCGAGATGGGAATATACCTTGACCCAAAGCGGAGAATATTCGATGATGGCAATTGATCCTGACGGGTTGGATTGTCCTAGGGAGCGAACCTTCACCTTGACTATTACGGGTCCGTTGGACTACCAGGTCTCCAATCCAATTGTAGATTGCCAAGAAGGCATTCGCTATGAAGCCATTCTTACCAATGCGACCCCAGATGAAGTCACCTTCCTTTGGAGAGACAATTTGGGTGTAATAGTTGGCAGGAGACAATCCTTTACTCCACCTACCGAAGGGGATTATACCCTAGAAGTTCAGCGAAATACGGGAGGGTTATGTACGAGTCCTGAGATTCCATTTTCTGCAATTACCTTGACCGAGGAGGTTGAAGTGAGTTTGGATTTAGTGCCCTTCTGCGGAGATTTAGAGTCCACTACACTAACGGTGGACGCGGAGTTGAATACCGTTGTTGGAATCGAGTGGTACCGGGTCCAAGCTGGCACGAGAACACGGATTTTTGAATGGGATGGTTTACCCATTGTTCAAGTGGAAGATGAGGGCACCTATGAAGTGGTTTTGCGAAGCCAAGCGGGATGTGATATCGGAAGAGCAAATACCACCGTAATCCAATCGACCATCATTCCTCCAATTGTGCCCGATGATTTTACGATTTGTGCCATTGAAGGGGTAACCCAAAGTATTGATCCGGGAGAATATGACAATTATTCTTGGCTACTCAATGGCCAAGAAGTATCACAAGATGCCATTTTCACTCCTACAGAGCCGGGTCTTTACCAACTTCGGGTATCGGATAATATTGGCTGTGAATACGTAGAGACTTTTGAAGTGTTTGAAGATTGTAACTTAAAGGTAAGCTTCCCAACCGGAGTAGTTTTAAATGACCCCAATCGAAATTTTATTCTCTACGCCAATGAATACATCGATGAAGCGGAAGTGTTTATTTTCAATCGATGGGGTGAGTTAATCTTTCATTGCGATCATGAAAACCTGGAACCTGCTCAGCCATTTTGCCCCTGGGATGGACAGTATAATGGAAATTTTGTCCCCAACGGAACATATGCCGTCGTGGTGAAGTTTACCAGTAGAGATCAAAACAAAACCGAACAAATCACCTCTGCAATAACTATTATTCAGTAATGCTTATTTTATTATCACCAGCTAAAACTTTAGATTACAGTACACCTGATTTTCAAGAACATAGCCAACCCGAATTTACCTCTGATATCAAGTCATTGATCTCGGTAATGAAGAAAAAATCTGCCCAAGAGATCGCCGATTTAATGCATGTAAGCGAAAATCTAGCTCAACTCAATGAAGAGCGGTACAAGACTTTCCAAAAAGATTTTACTCCTGAAAATTCAAAACAAGCCTTATTAGCTTTTAAAGGGGATGTCTATACCAAAATTGATGTGGACACCTTTACGGAGGAAGATTTTGAGTTTGCTCAAAAGCATCTACGAATACTCTCTGGTTTGTATGGATTATTAAAACCTCTGGATTTAATCCAACCTTATCGACTTGAAATGGGCACCCGATTGGAGACCAAAAAAGGAAAGAATCTTTACGAGTATTGGGGACAAAAAATTGCAAAAGCCATAGATAAAGTTGCCCAAAACCAAACGGTTGTGAATCTTGCTTCTCAAGAATATTTTAAAGCCGTAGATCAAAAAGCTCTTAAAGCGCCGATACTAACGATTCAATTCAAAGAATATAAAAGCGGAAAGTATCAAATTGTAGGATTCTTTGCCAAGCAGGCTCGAGGAATGATGGCTAACTACGCCATTAAAAACAAAATCACGAGTCCAGAAAAACTAAAATTATTTAATGAAACTGGCTATGAATTTGCGGAACAACTCAGTTCCGAATCAGAATGGGTGTTTGTACGGTAAAAAACCACTTTGCTAAGCCTAAAAATGCATTAAAATAGTACTCAATCCTATTCATGCTTTTTAGGGAGCGCTTTTTATCGTAGCTTAGAGGCCTGATTTTCAAGTTTTTTTCAGGTGGAGAAACGAGTAAGTTGTAAGAAAAATACAATCCTTTTGCGAGGAGGTTTAGGAGTACTAATTTTACTCTGTACCTCCTTGCTATTTTTTGGAATTTCAGCCAAAACATCATTCATTTTTTCATCCAATCAACCTTTTAATAATTCAATTATTGATGGCCCGGAGCGATTATGCGCCGTATTTGGGAGTGTGATCGGAACCTATACTGGTTTGGGAGAGGAAGGAGACGTCTTCCAATGGGAAATTACCGAACCAGATGGGAATATCTTATTTTCCCGAACGGGAGGATTTGAAACTATTTCGGAAACTTTTTCCAAGATAGGAACGCATCAAATCAGTTTAAGAATTCTTCGGGGAAATGTAGAAATCGCAAATGAGACCAAATCGATTGAAGTCTTGCCCGGGCCTACATTGGCACTTGAAGAATCCTACCTAGTCTGTAATGGTGCGGATTTAACGATTTCTGCTTTGGATCCAGGGACTTTAAATTTTGGGGATTATGTGTTTGAGTGGAAAAATGAATCCGGGGATGTCCTAGGAACAGGTAATGAAATCAACGTAAATCAACCTGGAAGGTATCGTGTCGAATTTTATTTTGTGAATTCACAAGGAGAAAATGAATGTGTTACAGAGCTCTCGACCTCTGTCTTAGATCTTAATTCATTCAGTATAAGCCCAGCTCAATCCGAGGTTTGCACCACCCAATTTATTGAATTTGAATCTAATCCCAATCTTGTGGGGAATTGGTATGTACAAAAGGTAGGAGAAACTACTCGTGACTTTTTGGGAACAGGTTCAAATTTTTCGCTTTTCCCCAGCAGGGATCTTTCCGAAACTGGTGATTATACCATGATCTTTCAGATCCCCAATGCCAACAACCCGAGTTGTATCCCAGAGGTCACTGCAGAATTCACTTATAACCCAGAACCGAGAATTGAATTTTTCGAAGCATTTGGAGCCAGTGATTGCGCTGTGGAGGATGGAACTTTACGGATCAGAGCCTTAACTGATGTAGATCGGATTTCTATAGATTCGTTAGGAATTAGTTTAGGCCCGTTCAATGCCGGACAAATCGTAGATTTTCCCGGATTAAAATCCGGAGCTTATTCGCTTAGCACAGCACTTGGATCCTGCACTTTTTCGATTGGTTCGGTCGTTCCTTTGGATAACCCAATCCCGGAATTAGAATTTGAACTATCAGAAATTTTACCTGAAACTTGTACTGAAACTGGCAAATTACCGGGTAGTTTCACCATAGTTCTTCCCAATGGACCAACTACAGCAGGTTTTCAAGTTTTAAATGAACGTGGAGTTCCTGTTATTTCCAGAGACACCACAGCGTTGAATGATACCATTTTCATAGAATTACCCGGGGGCGTGTATTTCTTCGAAATTTTTGATGATAACGACTGTTCGCTTCCAAAAAGTGAAGAAATCGAAATCCCAGGTCTCAACCAAGTGAGTTTCTCGGTCCCAGCTACTATTAATGTTTGTCAAAGCTTTGAATTATTCCCGACAACAAATCAAGCTTTAGAATTTTTACTTACTGATCCAGATGGAGTTGAAACAATTTTTGAAGCTGGAGATCCAGGCTTACTCGATAAAACAGGAACCTACACCATAGTAGGACGAATACCCGGACAGGACGTATTGTGCCCTTTTATCAGGGAAATCAAGGTCAACCTGGTTGATCCTATCGATTTTGAACCCAAATTAATCCAAGAAGACTGTTTTGGAAATCGGGTATTTGAAGCCGATATTTTCGGAGTTGATCCGAGTACGGCCATTTTCACTTGGTATAATGAAAATGATGAAGTGGTGGGCAATGGCCAATTTCTTTTCCCCACTTCCACCGGCGAGTTTAAGCTTGATGTTCAGCCGGCTAATGCACAAGCCTGCCCGATTCTTCCAAAAAGTTTCTTGATTGAAGAACCGGTATTGAGTGTGGATGTGACCCTCACTCAAACCAAACTTTGTGAATTTGGACCGGAGGCAATAGTCAGATTGGAATCTACTTTTCCGGATGCGGTAACCGATATAGAGTGGAGAAGATTTAATGAAGATGGAACGATTGAAGAATTGCCGGAATTTGATGATTTAAAAGAATTTCAAACACGTATTGCAGGAACTTATGAGGCTTCTCTTTTCCGTTTTATTCCTGGAATCAGCTTGGAAGAATGTGAGTTGGGAAGGGAAACCATCCAACTGGATTTGATTCCTAACAAGGTTTTGTTTGATATCCCAAGCGAATTAACCGTATGTGAACGCTTTGAATTGACTCCTCAAACCAGCGAATCTCTTGACTTTACAGTGACTGATCCAACAGGGAACATCCAATCAGGATCAACAGGCGATCCTTTTACGCTAGACCAAGAAGGAACTTATACCTTTTTGGCTTTTGATACTTATCCCAATTCGACGATTTGCCCTGAACAAAAACAACTTATCGTCACACTTACCAGTCCAGCTGATTTTGAACCGGTTATGTTATCAGAAGACTGTAATGGTTTAAAAACATACCAAGCTCAGGTCACTAATTATCAACCAGATGAAGTAAACTATTTTTGGTATGATGCCAACGGAAATCAAATCGGAGATGAAGAATTTCTGGATTTCACTACCTATGGTGACTTTTCACTGGAAGTACAGCCCCGAGGTTCCACCTTATGCCAATCCACCCAGCCCATTAATTTCACAGTTGAAGAACCTATCTTAAGTGTAGCAGTCGAGCTCATCACCGAGCCCCTTTGCCCGGATGAAGCATCCACGGTTCTTACCCTAATGGCGGACCAATCCGAAATTAGTGAAATTGAGTGGTGGTTTACCGACTTGAATGGAAACCAGACAGAATTAGTAAGCAATAGAGGTTTTACAGAAATTTTAGCTTTTGAAGAAGGAACCTATGAGGTCCGTGTTTTTAATGCGATTCCTTGCCTTCTTGGTTCTGATCAAGCGCTGATTCTACGAAGCCAGGATACGGTGAGACCTGAGGTACAGGAAAGCTATCAAGTCTGTGAGGAATACGAAATCGGACCGACGATCAACCCGGGAAGTTTTGCCAGTTATGAATGGTATTTGGGAGAAGAGCTTGTCTCAACAAGTCCTACCTTCAAGCCAATTCGAGCAGGAAATTACACCTTAACGGTTTACAGTCTTGAAGGCTGCGCCTATCAAACTGAATTTTCAACCGAAGAAGAATGCGAGCTGAGAGTGGCGGTTCCTACTGCCATTCTTCCCGGTGATCCTGATCGGGAATTTTTGGTCTATACCAATTATTTAATTGATGAACTTGAAGTATTTGTCTTTAATCAATGGGGTCAATTAATTTTTTATTGTGAAAACTCCAATCTCATTTCTGAGGAATCGACCTGTGAATGGGATGGTTATTTTGATGGGGAAAAAATCCCCAATGGATCGTATTCAGTTCGAATTAATTTCAGAAATATAGAGAAAAATATACGTGGGGAATACCTCGGATCGATATTGGTCGTCGAATAAACGGAACAGTCATCGTTTTCGGAATTTTGGAATGTTTTTTGACAAATCGTGATATACCCTAATACCTAAAATCCTAACCCAAACCATTCACCGATTTGTCCGCCAAAGCTCAATTTTCATTTTGGAAGATTGGGATTTTCCTGATGTATAGTTTTTGCCTCCTTACGATCAGCCTTTCGAAAGAAAAATATGAGGGTAAAGTAGCAACCTTTCAGCTCCCCAACTCGATAATTGCCGAACCACAACTTGTAGGTCCTGATAATTTATGCATTATTTTTGGCCAAGTGGTCGGCAGTTATAGCGCAGGGGGCAATCCGGGAGATGTATACACCTGGAAGGTAACTGATCCTAGTGGAAATGTATTATTTGAGGATACTGCTGGGGATCAATTGGAATCTGTAGATGTCGTTTTTTCTGCCCCAGGGAATTATACGGTCAGTCTCCAAGTGAGAAGAGGCACAAATTCTAATTATTTTCAAGACTCAAAAGTTGTCACTATTCAAAATGGTCCAGAATTAGATTTAAAGCCGGATTATTTACTCTGTGCAGGAGCAGCCACCCTACTCAGAGCTTTGGAACCCAGCACCTCAAATTTATCCGATTATACAATCGAATGGAGCGATGTAGAGGGGAATTTATTGGGGACTGGGAATGAATTTCTCACCTCCTCGGCTGGTTTTCATTTGGTGAAGATTTCTCTTGCTTCCAACACCGGAACCTCAGGATGTGAAATAAATGCATCGACATTTGTAGGACCGCCAGTTGACTTTAAAATCATCCCATCAGCCACTTCTATCTGTGAGGGTGGATCAATTCAAATCGGACTGGACACTCCCCTTTCAGGCGATTGGTTGATCCAGAAAGGCCTTGATGGAACTCCAAGTTTACAAGATCAAGGTTTTGAACTAACCCTTCGTTCTGAGGAACTAGCAGGACCTGGTCGATATTTTGTAACCTTTCAAACTACCACTGAAGAATTTCCAGACTGCATATCAGAGCGGACCATCGAATTTGAACTTTTAGAAGCTCCACAAGTCAATGTGGTGATTCTTGAAGAGCCCGATGATTGTTTGGCTTCGAATGGAGCTTTTCAGGTAACCATTAACTCTAACCTGGAGGAGTTCTCGATTCCTGAATTGAACTTTACACAAGGACCGGTTACAGTTGGGCAATCATTTAATTTTACTGATTTAGACCCAAACATTTACTCTATCGTCTTATCCCAGGCCACATGCCAAACGACTACTTTGGTGAAGTTAGACGCTAAAGACCCACCTGTAACCTCGAATCCACCCGATCAAAACCGCCCCTCCATTCAAGTGTCTTCTGAATCCTGTGGGTCCAACGGAACCATCTTAGGTTTAGCTGAAATTGATTTTGGGACAACCATTTCAGAGGGTAGTTACCGCTTGATGGCATCTGAAAAGGGAGAGGTGGCATCGGGACCTATCCCTTCTGATGGAAGGATGGAATTGGAATTACCGAGTGGTTCCTACCTACTTTTAGTGCTCATCGAGGGCTGCTCTTATCCAGTAGAAACGTTCACGGTAGATGAGTCGCCCCAAGTTAACTTTACCATTCCGGAAAATCTTAACGTCTGTGAATCTTTTGAACTTGAACCAAATACAGAACAAACTCTTCAGTTTACTTTGTCATATCCTGACGGAACTGAAGAAACACGCAATGCAGGTCAACCTTTCACTCTGACAGAGGCTGGAACCTATACTCTATTTGGACAGGGAACAGGATCAGATGCAGGACTTTGTCCCAAAACCACCACATTTACCGCTACGCTTTCTTCGGCAATATCCTTTGAACCGATATTGGCCATTGAGAAATGCTTTGACCCGATCAAATATGAAATCAATCTCCAAGGGATTGACTATGAAGATGCCAGTATTCGATGGTACAATGATCAAGGAGAAATTGTCGGTAGAGCAAAAGAATTTTACCCAAGTTCCCTAGGCAATTATTCACTTCTTGTTCAGCCTCTCGAAAGTGGGTTTTGCCCGGTTGATCCGGTGATCTTTGAGGTTGAGGCCCCGATCATCCCTGTTTCGATGGAACTGATCGCTTCAAAAATTTGCCCTGCCCCCGATGTCACCAGGGTTAAGTTAGAAACTGAGGAAGAAAAAGTTCAAACCACCGAGTGGATTTACTTTGATTCCTTAGATAATCGCCAGGATCTGGTAGAATTAAACGGTCTTTTCGAAATCGAGGTTAATTTGCCTGGCACATATGAAGTAGTTGCTTTTAATGAGTTAGGTTGTGAAATAGGCAGAAGCCTCATCGAAGTGGAACGAAGTACACTTCTCAGTCCACCTCAACTAGATGAGCAATATGCAATTTGCTCTAAAGAAAACAACCTCTCAGGAATTGACCCGGGAGAATATGCGACCTATGAGTGGTATTATGAAGAGGAGCTGGTATCTACTTCCTCTCGGTACAAACCCACTCAAGTAGGAAACTACCAACTCTTGGTCACCACTGAGGACGGATGTTCATTTTCTGATACATTTACCACCTTTGACGCTTGTGATTTCCAAGTAATTTTTCCCAATGCAATGATTCTAGGAGATCCAAATCGCGATTTTCAAGTGATCGTTTCAGAGGGGGTGTCCGAAGCCCAACTTTTCATACTCAACCGTCAAGGAGCCTTGATTCACGAAGGAAAGACCGCGGAGATCACCCCAAATTCACCAATATTAAACTGGGATGGAAGGATGCAAAATGGTGAATCCGTTCCCTTAGGGACCTATGTTGTCGTTTTAGTTTTACGAAACCCCATTTATGGATTTGAGGAAAAGCTAACCGGTTCATTAATCGTTATTGAATAGCCTGATTTCAACTTTTTTTATTATCGGAAAAGTCTGTATCCAATATTTTTCCTATTTTCAGCTGTTTCAATCACAGCTTTAAAAACTCTTAATCCAAAATAACCTATTCTATGACGCAAGCTATCAATCGAACAGCGCTATTCAATGCGAGTTGTTTAGCCCTCATTACCACTGCTTTTACCTTTGCGATTCGTGCAGGAATTCTCCCCCAATTGGGTGAAGATTTCGGACTTTCTGCCTCACAACTGGGTTTTATTAACTCGATGTGGTTCTTAGGATTTCCTATCTCAATGATTTTGGGAGGGATTTTCTATCATTCAGTAGGGCCAAAAATCATCATGAATATCGCCTTTGTTACACACACAATCGGGATATTAATGACAGTTTTCGCTGATGGATATACCACACTATTGATTTCAACCTTATTTATCGGATTTGGTAATGGTTGTACAGAAGCAGCCTGTAACCCAATGATAGCCGATATGTATACTGGGGTGAAAATGAATAAAATGCTTAATCGTTTCCATATGTGGTTTCCAGGTGGAATCGTTTTAGGTTCATTGATTTCCAAATTTATGACAGACGCCGGGTTTGGATGGCAAGCCCAAATCTGGATCATGATGATTCCGACCATCGCTTATGCCGTTATTTTCTTTGGAAAAGTTTTTCCTAAACCTTCTGTAGAGGGGGTAACCTCGCTTTCCAGTAACTTCAAGGCAATGCTAAGTCCAGTTTTCATCTTCCTATTCATCTGTATGTCGATCACAGCCATCACAGAGTTTGGTACACAACAATGGGCTAATGTAGTTTTAGGGAATTCCGGAGCGAGTGGAATGCTAATCTTAGCCCTTACTACCGGTGTTATGGCCGTTGCTAGATTTTTCGCAGGACCTGTAGTAGCCAAACTAGGTCAGACCGGTGTACTGCTGGGAGGAGCAATTTTTGCAACTGTGGGTGTCTATTTATTCTCAGTAGTTACGGGCCCTATGGCTTACGCTGCAGCAATCATTTTCGCCTTAGGAGTAGCTTATTTCTGGCCTGTCATGGTTGGAGCGGTTGCCCAAAGAGTTCCATTGAGTGGTGCTCTGGGAATGTCAATAATTGGAGGAGTAGGCATGTTTTCTACAGCAATTTGGCAGCCGATCATTGGAGGATGGATTGATTCGGCCCGAGCCAGCAATCTAGCCGAAGGATTGGAAGGAGCAGCTCTTGAGTTAGCAACAGGTCAGGAAACGTTGCTTAAACTGACGACTTTCCCAGCCATATTAATTGTGCTGTTTATCATCTTCTTTATTTGGCAGAAAAATATCAAGTCCACAAAAATAGTCTCCGCACACTAAACAAAATCAAATAAGCTGTCAGATAATCTGGCAGCTTTTTTTTTAATTCCCTCCACAGGAAAAGCTTTCATAATCTTCTCTAAAAAGAGACCAAAGTTTCCCTTCTTCATCTCGATAGGTAATGGCTTCGGTTCGAATAGTTACTTCAATACTGTAGGGAGTCTCAACCAGTGATCCATCAGACAAAACAATACTGCACGGCCCATCAAATCGCTGAATGTCTTTCAATCCGATATCCTGAAGCCAACTTTCGCAGGAGCTCATGGTAAGCAAAATTAATAGGACTGAAAATCGAATTACCTTCATTTCACTTCGTTAAGATTAGAAAAGTACGCACAAAGTCCACAAAAAAAAAGGCCTACGTTTAGTTGATACTACTAACTTTTTGAAATCCTGACCTGAGTAAGCGAGAGCTTAAAGCTGAACCTTTCTTTTTATTTATCCTCGAAAGGGATACAAGAAAAGAATTAGAATCCTTCCAAGACAGTTAAGTTTTTCCGGCCCTTTTCCGCGAAAACAGATATTCAGACCTTAATCCAACTTTTTAACCCCTAAAAATAAAAAAAGCTCAACCAAACAGTTGAGCTATGTGACCTCGTCAGGATTCAAACCTGAAACCTCCTGAGCCGTAATCAGGTGCTCTATTCAGTTGAGCTACGAAGCCATTTGAGATTGCAAAGGTACCCAAAATTCATTTTTCTCCAAATATCTTTTTCTGTGTTTTTTTAGTACGCCCCTATCCTGCTGAATATGAGACTTAAGAATTATTAAGAGGAAAAGCAGGTTTAATCCTACGAGATTTTCTATTTTTGCCCGCAATAGAATTTAATTAAGCCTCGATTTAATGAAAAAAATATTCGGTTTCCTGCTCGCTTTTAGCCTTGTTCAATTTGCCTTTGCTCAGGATGAAATTAAAACCCCTAAAGTTCCCATCGGTGGAAGACCCAATATTCCCGCTGACTTGAAAATAGAAGTAGGCTTCAACCTCCTCAACAACAGGCCTGCAGATATTTCTACCAACTTTTTTGGTTCACGATCTTTCAATATTTACTACCAATATCCGATTTCCATTTTTGGAGAGTCTTCAGGAATCACGTTCGATCCAGGCTTTGGTATAAGCTCCAATAAATTTGCTTTTCAAAATGAGCAAAATTTGTTCAATGACCCGACTAAAGGACCCGAGTCCAGTGAATACCTTGAATTGACCGAGGTTTTAGGAGATGATATCCAAGTGGACAAAAATAATTTTGCAATTAATTATTTCGACATTCCGCTTGACATTACTTACCACGTAAACAAGGATAACTACGCTAAGGGCTTTCGCGCAAGCATCGGAGCTAAAGTAGGAGTTCTCTATAATGCACACAGCAAAATCCAATATACCGACGCAGATGGTCTAGAACGCAAAGTTAAAGACTCACAAAATTATGGGCTTGAAAAAATCCGTTACGGACTCAGCCTCAAAGCAGGAACCCCCGGATTTTATGTATGGAGCTACATCGGATTAAATAAGATGTTTCAAGAAAACCTAGGACCATTCAACACCGAAGCCCAGCAGGTTAGCTTTGGTATCGCGGTAAATTTATTCTAAACAGCCAAGAAAACAGCCAATGAAAAACGAACCTCAAAAGGGTTCGTTTTTTTTTCTTCAAGATATTTTACCCAGCGATAATTTAACTATCTGAGCAAACCCCATTAGGACCAAAGCCAAAAATACAGGGCAAAACAAGAAATAAAACCGTAGGCTAATCCTACATAAATCTCCAACGGGCGGTGAGCGTCAAGAGCTAATCGAGCTGTACCAACCATACCCGCCAAAACAATAGCTAATAACAAAGGGTACAAAGCTGGAAAATTAGGAAATTTCATCCCCAAAACGACCACCAAAGCCAAAACCCCTCCTATCCCTGTCATATGGGCAGACATTTTCCAAAATAACGTAACTATGGTCAACACAACCACCACACCTGCTATGACTGCCAGGGATTGCCACATAATTGGATCCAATTCTCCAATTTGACTCATGAAATAAACCGTCATCAAAAAATAAAGTGAGGTGACTGAAAATGGGATCAATCGATCTTTTAACTCAACCATGTGCAAACTTTTTACCGTCCCACTCAATCGCAGACCGATAATCGTAATCATGGGGATGACTAAAGTGGATAACACGATGAGATAAAAAATCCGAGGTTTGAATTCCCCAGGAACGCTACTGGCTTCAGGTACTCCATACAAAATCAAACCAAAGACCAAGGTTGGCATGATTAAAGGCTGAAAAACTACCGTGATAATCAGAGCTAAAATTCTCCCCACTACAATTCTTTTCTTAATCTTGCCACGGGGATCTGCAGTTGTTCTCGGTATTTGGCTACAGTTCTCCGGGCTATATTGTACCCCTTTTTATTTAGCATTTTAACCAGCTTATCGTCTGATAGCGGCTTCTTTTTGTCTTCAGCATCGACCATTGCTTGTAGAACTGATTTTACCTCTCGATTACTAACATCTTCCCCACTATCGGTTGCAATTCCCTCGGAAAAGAAATATTTCAGCGGGTAAACCCCGAACTCAGTTTGAATTGATTTACTATTGGCCACTCGAGAAACTGTCGAAATATCCATTTCGATTTTCTCTGCGATATCCTTAAGAATCATCGGACGAAGGTTGGTTTCATCTCCATCGATAAAAAACTCTTTTTGATAATGCAATATCGCTTCCATGGTCTTCAAAAGCGTATTTTGTCGTTGCTTAATCGCATCAATAAACCACTTGGCCGCATCCAATTTTTGTTTCACAAAAGAAACCGTCTCTTTCAGTTTTTTATCTTTTTTATCCGATTTGTCATAAGCGTCAAACATATCCGCATAGGATCGGGAAATACGGAGTTCGGGAGCATTTTTTGAATTTAAACTGATCTCTAATTTCCCTGAATTATTGGTCAAAATGAAATCAGGAATCACATATTGAGTCCTTACCAATCCATCAGAAACTCCCCCAGGCTTTGGGTTAAGTCTAGTGATCAGATTCACCGCATCCTTGATCTCTTCCTCACTAAGATCGCATTTACGCTGAATCTTAGAATAATGTTTTTTGGTAAATTCTTCAAAACAATCATGAATGATCCGAAGGGCATGCTGCACGGTAGGGTCTTCCGGATGCTCTCTTCGTTCCAATTGCAAAACTAAGCATTCCTGAAGGTTTCGAGAGGCAATTCCAGCTGGATCAAAGGTTTGGATTTTACGCAATATTTCCTCGACCTCATCGATATCGGACTCAATATTTTGGCTGAAAGCCAAATCATTGATAATCGCCTCCAAATCGCGGCGGATATACCCATCATTTTCGATGCTTCCTATTAATTGCTGACCGATCATTCGCTGCCGATCGTCCAACTTTAAGTAGTTTAATTGTTGAATGAGCAATTCATGAAGAGAGGACTGGGATGAAATCGGAATTTCTCGATCCTCCTCATCGGAGTTGTAATTTCCATCTCCCTGCATTTTATACCCCCCGTACTCATCATCGAGGTAATCGTCGAGGTTTAAGTCTCGATCGTCAGACCCCATCTCCTCCTCATAGGTATCCTCATACTCATCCTGTGTAGTATCTTCTTTCTCTTCTTTCCCCTCTTCCAATGCAGGATTGATCTCCAATTCTTCCTCGATCCGAGTATCCAATTCGGCCGTAGGGACCTGCAACAGCTTGATAAATTGAATCTGTTGCGGAGAAAGTTTTTGTGAAAGTGACTGGCTAAGATTTAGCTTTTGCATCTGAATCGATTAAAACCTGCTTTTTGGGTTCAAAAAAGGACTTTTTCAGCGAAAAAGCCCCAATGCCAAAGTTAGGAAAAACAAGCAATTTTTTGATAAAAAGCTGATTTAATCGTTTTTTTGCAAACCAATAAAAATTCGGCTTCCCGTCTTTTTAAAATCTAAAATTATTATGGCGTTCAACAAACGGATCAAAATCAAGACCATCCTGGATCAACATCCAATAGGCAGTGAAATCACCCTGATGGGTTGGGTACGTACCAAGCGTTCCAACAAAAACGTATCGTTCATTGCACTCAATGATGGCTCTATCATCACTAATTATCAAGTGGTTGCTGATCCCAATTTGATTGCTGAGGATATTTTGAAAAAATGTACTACTGGCGCCTGCCTTAAAATCACCGGTACGGTAGTTGAATCTCAAGGAGCAGGCCAAGCATCTGAACTCCATGCCAAAAGTATTGAAGTGCTTGGAGAGGCAGACCCCGAAAAATACCCCCTCCAGCCTAAGAAGCATTCCCTGGAATTTCTGCGTGAAATCGCACACCTTCGAATGCGTACCAATACCTTTGGGGCTGTCTTCCGAGTTCGCCATGCTTTGGCCTTCGCAGTCCACCAATATTTCAATGATAAGGGCTTCTTTTACATCCATACGCCCATCATTACCGCCTCGGATGCAGAAGGAGCAGGGGAAACGTTTAAAGTGACCACCTTGGATATCGCAAACCCTCCTCGGACAGAAGAGGGATCGGTAGATTTCAAGCAGGACTTCTTCGAAAGAGAAGCAAATCTTACCGTTTCTGGGCAGCTGGAGGGGGAACTGGCCGCGCTTGCACTTTCAGAGATTTACACCTTCGGTCCTACCTTCCGGGCAGAAAACTCCAACACTACCCGTCACTTGGCCGAATTTTGGATGATCGAGCCTGAAATGGCTTTTTATGATGCCGAAGACAATGCGGATTTAGCTGAGGATTTTCTTAAATACTTGATCAACTATGCACTCAAAAACTGTAAAGAAGATCTTCAGTTTTTGGAAAATAGACTCTTGGATGAAGAAAAATCCAAACCGGCTGATCAGCGGTCTGAAATGGGACTGATGGACAAATTGAAATTTGTGGCAGAAAATGAATTTGTCAGAATCACTTATACCGAGGCCATTGAAATTTTAAAAAGATCAAAACCCAATCAGAAGAAAAAATTTCAGTTTTTAATCGAAGCATGGGGAGCAGATCTGCAATCCGAGCACGAAAGATTTTTGGTCGAGAAGCACTTCAAAAAACCTGTGATCTTGACTGATTATCCCAAGGAGATCAAATCCTTCTACATGAGACAAAATGAAGATGGAAAAACAGTAGCAGCAATGGACATTCTTTTTCCAGGTATCGGAGAAATCGTGGGCGGCTCCCAACGAGAAGAACGAATGGACTTATTGGTATCGAGAATGGAAGAGCTCGGAATCCCAACAGATGAGATGTGGTGGTTTTTAGATACCCGAAGATTTGGCTCTACCCCTCATTCAGGCTTTGGCTTGGGCTTTGAGCGAATGGTGCAATTTGTCACTGGCATGGGAAATATCAGAGACGTGATTGCCTTCCCGCGAACTCCTGGAAATGCAGAATTTTAATATCAAATTAACGTGAGCCTAAAAATCCCAACAAAAATGTTGGGATTTTTTTTAGCTGATTATTTTCACTCTCCTGGCCAAAGGGATGCATAATAAGCTAAAAACAATGGCTATATACCCCACTACATTGTAATTGGTCAGTTCACCTGTGGCAGTTTCACCAATGATGATTCCCGCGATCAAAGACGCAACTCCGGTGGCCAATTGCTGCACAGCAGAGTTAAAACTTAAGAAACTGCCTCTATTTTCCGGTTTGGCCGTGCCTGTGATAATTGCTGCGGCTGGCACATATCGTCCATTGGATGTTACAAAAAAGAGGGTAGATATCACCAAAACAAAAAATATCGGAGTGACTCCAAGATGGGTAATAATGGCGATGGGAATTACATTCAAAGACATGAAAATCGTGAAAATCTTCAGCTTCCCATACTTATCCGATAATTTCCCAACCCAAGGAGAGGTGAATATAGTAAAGGCTCCACCCGCCATGTAGATATAGGTAAGTTGCATCTCAGTAAAGCCCACGTTAGCCACCGTGTAAGGACTCAGAAACGGAATGATCATAAACTGTCCAAACATCATCATTACCGACAAGGTGATGGCCCGCATCTGATTAGGATTACTGGTTACCCGGCGAACTACTACCAACGGGTGGGGCCGTTGAATTTCTTTACCCAGATGTTCAGTAATAGAGGGAATAAATTGAAAAATCATTCCCAAACTTAGAATGGATAGACCAGTCAAAATATAAAAAGGCATGTGCCAATCAGACAAACTAGCCAAAAACAACCCCATGGGTACACCTAAGACCGATGCCACAGAAAAGGCTGCCATCACCAAACCCATCGCACGCCCTCTCCGTTCATTGGGAATGACATCTCCGATTATGGCTAAAATTAAGGCTGAGGTCAATCCTCCAAAAAGCCCTGAAATTACTCTGGCGATCAATAAAATCGGGTAATTGGGTGAAAGCGCACAGCCTAAAGTAGCTACCGAAAAACCTACATAAACCCAAAGTAAGATTTTCTTTCGGTCAAATCGATCTAAAAAAAAGGCTCCAAAAAAGCTGGAAATCCCTGCACTAAATGTATAGGAAGACACCAATAAGCCAAATTCTCTGGGTGAAATTTCAAATACCCGCATCAATTGAGGCCCTAATGGCATCAAGATCATGAAATCAACGATATGAATAAAATTAATGGCCGCAAGGGTCCAAAGGAGTAGTTTTTCCCGATTCATTAAAAATGGTTTAGCTCAAAACCCCGATTCAAATGGGATAGTTTACTTCAGGTACTCTTTTTTCAGTCTATTCCCAGCTGGCAATAGGTGTCTGAGATACATTCGATCAAATCACTGGCTAGGGTTGTTCGTTTTTTTATAGAACCTGCTATTTCTCCAGCCAGGCCATGATGATAAACTGCACAAAGCACAGCATTTTCGGGAGAATACCCCATTCCCAAAAAAGCCGTAATCATTCCTGTCAATACGTCTCCTGAACCGCCTGTGGCCATATAGTTGGTCCCCGTACTGTTGAAAATTTGACGTCCGTCAGGTAAAGAAATAACGGAGTTTGCTCCCTTCAAGACCAAAATCACCTTACGACTCCTTGCAAATTTTCTCGCCTTTTGCACTCTCTCCAGATGATCTTCAGATTTTCCAAGTAACCTGTCAAATTCACCGGGATGCGGAGTCAAAATAGTGTTTTGGGGTAACAACTCAAGCAAAACCCGCCGCTTAGCTAAAATAGTAATTGCATCTGCATCAATGACCAATGGACAATTGATGGTTCTTAAAATATCCTCTAAAAAATTCATTCTTAAATCCACACCCCATCCGGGACCGACTCCCACAGCATCATAGTTTTCCAACTTGGGAAATACACCCCAACTACACATGGCCTCAGGTAAAGAGGATTGCAAGATCATCCGTTCACTTTCATCAAGAAAACAAGTAACCAATCCAGAGCCAGTCCGAAGAGCACTTTTTGCAGCAAGGTGTAAAGCTCCCATTTTACCGGGACTTCCCCCGATCAAAAGCACTTTCCCGAAATCGCCCTTATGTGAAAACCGATGAAACCTTCGATGAAGCGGAGGGATATCAATCCCAGTTAGAAAGTAGAAATAGCTGTCAAATTT
Source organism: Algoriphagus sp. (assembly GCF_024305035.1). Taxonomy (GTDB): domain Bacteria; phylum Bacteroidota; class Bacteroidia; order Cytophagales; family Cyclobacteriaceae; genus Algoriphagus. The sequence goes on along the minus strand of NZ_JAMWZB010000004.1, from coordinate 43,974 downwards.
GTCATACAGTGCAGGATTAATTCCAATATCCTTGACCACTAACTCACCGGTGTATCGGGCATTTTCCGGCATCAATAGACTTAATTTTGGAAATGCGAAAGAAATCGTATAATCCGCTTTAAACGCCTCTTCAATTGCTATCTTATCCGAAGGTAACCCACTTGGGATATCCACGGCAATTTTGGTTCCTCCACAGTCATTCATAAGCCTGATCACCTCTTTTGCATTATCACGCAAATTACCTGTTAAACCTACTCCGAGATAGGCATCAATGATCACAGCAGCTTCTGTTATTTCTAAATCAGAATTAAAAAAAGTAGAATTAACCTCATCTGGAAGACGATCCAAATTCACTTGAGCATCTTTACTCAGCTTGGCATTTAGAGAAAAGCACTTGATTAGATCGACTCCAATACCCTTACTGCTAAGCAACCTAGCGATTGCCAATCCATCCCCACCATTATTTCCAGCTCCACAAAAAATGAAAACCCGGTTCCACTTTCTTTCAAATTTTAACAGAAACCAATCCACAAAAGCTAGTGCTGCCTGTTCCATCAACTCTAAACTACGCTGACCGGAATGTGCAACATGTAGTTTATCAAGCACATGAACGGATTCACCTGTTATTATTTTAATCATGGGTCATTTCAGGTTGAGGTGACAATTCTTTTTTTGGAATACTTACTAGAACTAGGAAACCTAAGCCTACCAAAAAGAAAATCCCCAGAGAAAGCGCTGAATTACGCATGCTTCCTGTGAATTGCTCGATCACACCATACGAAAAGGTACCGATTACAATTGCCAATTTTTCAGTCACATCATAAAAGCTAAAGTAACTCGCATGCTGGGTAGTTGATTGGGGAATTAATTTTGAAAAGGTAGATCTGGAAAGAGATTGAATCCCTCCCATGACCAAACCTACCACAAATGCCAAGGCAAAAAACTCATAAACCGTATATACATAATACGCAGCCCCACAAATCATCGTCCAGATCAAGACCATGACGACCAAACTAGATTTGTTACCAAATTTTTTTGAAATAAATGCAAAAAAATAGCTCCCGATAATTGCCACAAACTGGATAATCAAAATAGTAATAATCAATTGATCACCAGGCAAGCCCAATTCTTTATCACCAAAAGTAGCCGCCAGATACATTACTGTTTGTACACCCATCGAATAGAAAAAGAAGGCGGCTAGAAAGCGATTCATCACCCTAATTTGACGGACTTCCCTAAAAACCTTTTTTATTTCTTGGTAGCCGACAAAAAGAAATTTTCGTTTAATTTTTTTATTATACGGGTTTTTGGGAAGAAGTAGAAAGGGAATCTGAGAAAATCCTGCCCACCAAAGACCGGTAATCAAAAAAGAGAATCTAGCCGCAAAACCTCCTTCAGGAATACCAAACCAATGAGGCATTTGAATCATCAAGAGATTAACTATCAAAAGGATCACCGATCCAATATATCCAAGAGCAAATCCCTTTGCGCTCAATAAATCATACTCACTTTCTTCAGAAATCTCGGGTAAATAGGCATTGTAAAATACAATACTTCCTGCGTAGCCAATACTTGCAATCACGCTACAACCAATTCCCCACTCAATATTGTTCGCATCAAAAAAGAAAAGTCCCATACAGGCTATTGAACCTAGATAGGCGAAAAACTTCATGAATTCAAGTTTTTTCCCGCTAGAGTCTGCCACCCCCGAAAGCAACGGAGAAATAATGGCTATAATCAAAAATGAAAAAGAAATGGAATAGGAATAAAGTACCGTATTGATTATCTCAAAGCCAAAAAAAGACACCTTATCGAATTCATTTAATCCTTGTGTAACCGAATTATAATAAACCGGGAAAATGGTAGAAGTAATCACAAGACTGTATACCGAATTTGCCCAGTCGTACATAGCCCAAGAATTTTGAACTTTCCTTTTATTCTTAAGTGAAACAAGCATAGTGCGAACAAAAAAAAGCCATCTCAAAAGAGACAGCTTTATTTAATTTAAATTTCAATACTAGTTAATTCCGGTCTACTTTACCTACAGATGCATAAAGGACACGACGAGCATCAGCATCCCTAAGCTCAGTTTGAACATCTGAAATAGGTCCCATTTTAACATCTCTATCTACTTTCATAGAAATGGTAATCATTGGACGATCAGCCTCAGGAAGTGCATCCCGCTCTCTATTGACCCACTGAACGATATCTGCAGTATTCAATAAGGCATCATTGGCCTGAATTCGAGGCTCAGAACCATAAAGCGCTGTGTTTTTAGGCTTACCTATATAAATGTAGGAGATCAGTGTTTTTTTCTGAAGCTTTTGAAGCTGGGTAGCCTGAGGAATTTTTTGCTCAACCAAAATCTCCTGCTCTCTCAATACAGTGGTAACCATAAAGAAGAAAAGAAGCATGAAGATAATATCCGGCAACGCTGAAGTCGGGATATTTTCAGAAGTTTTTGTTTTCTTACTAAACTTTGCCATATCAACTTCCTATTTTATCTGGTTCTGCAATCGAGATTGCCATGGGTAAATTTTCCTTGCCTTTATCAATCAAGGCCTGCTCAGCAGCATCTTTACCACTCAAGGCACGATACTCATCGGTAGTTAGATTAACTCGAGCTGCGTAAATGTCGAAATAAGCTTTCTTTGCTAAATCAAACACTTCCAAAAACCGCTCATAGCTCGTACCACGATTAGTTTTTATTGAAACCACAGCCTCACCAGGATGATCCGAAGATTCAGGATCTCGTTGAGAAAGAGCTCTTAAAGAAGCTGGCAATGAATTGTACAAAGCAGATGCCTCTTCATCCGGCTGACCAAAATTCAAGACAAAGAGCTTTATTTCTTCATCCAAACCTTCTGGTTCAGCATACTCTCCTTCTACCAAAAGTTGATCATTTGCGTTAACTAATATCGTGAAGATATTTCGTTCGTTTTTATCAATTTCCGGAGGAGGATTGTTTGGATCAAGCTTGGGAGGAAGAACGTTGAGAATCCCTTTATCCGAAGCGATCGTAGTAGTGACGAGAAAGAAGATCAGGAGCAGGAAAGCAATATCTGCCATAGATCCTGCATTGACCTCCTGACTCATTCTATTTTTCTTTCTGGCCATATTACTTAATAGCTTTATTTAATTCAGTAAACACAATCCCTATCAAAGCGACAATCGCTAAAATATAGGTTGTGATCAGCATACCTCCCACCATCTGAGAACCCTGAGGCGTCAAATTGAAAGGATCTGCTTCAAATTTAGGTAGTACTTCATTGCTAGAGACTGAATAAGCGATGAAGAACAATATAACTATGCCCACTATACCTAACGCCGTCTTAAGGAGAGATTTGGGATTGTCCAATGACTTGATTAAAGGCATAACAATCGCGAAGAGCGCTCCTAAGGCAATCAATAGATATCCTGCATAGAGAAAGATGTCATAAGTATCCATAATGTTTCTTCTTTGGGGTTAACTTGAATGAGTTGAAAATCATCAAAAAGACATGTAAGAATTACTTACCAGTCAATTTGTGCTTTACAAGGATATCCACCAAAGAGATTGAAGCATCCTCCATGTCGTTAACCAAGGAATCGATTTTTGCTACGCAGTAGTTGTAGAACAACTGAAGGATGATCGCAACGATCAAACCAGCTACGGTAGTCAAAAGGGCGATTTTAATACCACCTGCAACTAGGGATGGAGAAATATCACCGGCTGCTTCGATAGAGTCAAATGCTCCAATCATACCGATTACTGTACCCATGAACCCAAGCATTGGAGCAAGAGAGATGAAAAGCGAAATCCAAACTAGGCCTTTTTCCAATCTACCCATTTCTACAGATCCATAGGAGATGATTGACTTTTCTACCATTTCGATACCTTCTGAGTATCTCATCAGACCTTGAGTAAAGATAGAAGCAACTGGACCTTTGGTGCTTTTGGTTACATCTTTAGCGGCTTCGATGCCTCCAGATGCCAAAGCTTCTTCCACTTTGTTCAACAGCTTTTTGGTGTTGGTAGTAGAAAGGTTTAGAGTAATGATTCTTTCCAAAGCCACTGCCAATCCAAGAATTAAACAAAGTAATACTGGAGACATGTAAAGAGGATCACCTTCGATAAACTTCTCTTTAACTACTTGGTGGAAGCTTTGCTCCTCAGCGACGATATCATCATCTACCATAGAAGGAGTGGCCTCAGGCTCTTCCTCTACGACTGGGGTAGTTTCTTCTTCCTGAACGACAGAATCTGATTCTGCTTCTTGTGCGTTAGCGAAAACAGGCGCAAATAGAATACCTGCAAGCATGAACAAAGCGATTAACTTTCTCATAATGTGAATTTTAAATAGACTTTTGATAAAGGTTAAATGGTTTCTTAAGTAAAATCGAGTTTTAAAGTTATCATTTTTTACATTCAAAAAACAATGCACTTCCTTAGATTTTTTTCGAAAAGTCCGCATTTAATGCATGATTTAGGCATTTTTTACACAAGCGGACAATTTTTATTCTTCACTTTAGAAGATTGACTTTCTTTAAAACTGCTCGAAAGGTTCTCATTTTTTATCAGAATCAAAAATAAAATTGTGATTATAAACAAGAATTTTGGTGATCGGTCAACTTATTTTTTCATCTCAGAAGTATCTTACGAAATCAGTAAATTATTAAAATAAAATTCTGAAAAGTTGAATATCCTATTTCGGAGAAAAATACCAGTTGAGCATTCAGGGTCTTGATTTAAGTCATGGGATAACCGAAATGGAAGATTTGGCATGTAAGTTACTATACAAATTCTTCCGCGAATTGATCGATCAAAGCTGGAGGGAGATCTAAGGATTGAGCAACTTGTCTCATCCTGAAATAGCTTGGCATTTTTTAGTCAAAAGTCCTGAGGATTTTCACTTAATAGGTTATGTGGTCAAAATAGTTGGTGACATTGAACCGATATTTGATGTGAAAGACCAACTTTTAAGCAATTAAATCTGCCAAGTGGAATAAAGTGGTTTCGTTATTCACGGCTCTTTTTTCATGCTTCATCCTTCTTGTTTTTTGCTAAGAAAACCCTTTTCTTATTCCGTTTTTGAAATTGCTCTAGGTAATCCAGTGCATCAGAACTCCAGAACTTCAACAAGACATTATAAACTTGCCTGGAACAAGTAACTTTTGGACGTTGACTTGCTTTGATTTTAAGTCGATACGCCAGAGTGATTTCTGCGACTTCTTTAAAGTGGAATGATGCAATTAACGCTTCCATAATTTTTTGATTTTTGGTGAACCATGAATTATGGAATGACCTCAGCCCTGTTCTAAGCACTTTCGAAGTTTGGAATTAGGCTGGTTAGCCTCGGTTCCTTCAGCTTTTTCCTTTTGGGATAATTTGTGGCACTGAAATTTCTTTTTGGATTCTAAATTTTTTTTGCATCGTACACCTTAAAGGATACGAATTATACGAGGATTGGTACTCGATAAAATTTAGTTTTCTTTCCGAATTAACCAATTTCAAGGCTCGATCGGGTCTAGTAAGGGCTTATTTAGTATTTCATCAAGACATAAAAAAACGACAGACTAGTCCGATGGAAAACTACGGCGGAACATGCATGCTCCCATTCATTAATCTGGACCATTTCCCTACTAATTTAAAAAATAACACCCTAACCAGTTGTTCTTCAAATGATTAGGGTGTTTACTTGCAGAGAGGAAGGGATTCGAACCCTCGATACCCTTTAGGGGTATACACACTTTCCAGGCGTGCTCCTTCAACCACTCGGACACCTCTCTAGTTGATTTTTAACGATTCGCTATCCAAATCGGAGTGCAAAGAAATTAATTATTCTTCCTCTTTCCAAATTTACAGCCTAAAAGGAATGTCCTTTTTCTAAGTGGTCATTTCTCCTACCAAAGGAAGGGTTAGTTTTCTGCGGATTTCACTTAGCTCTTTTTCCTGACCGAGTAAAAACATCAATTTGGTTACCGCCGCCTCCGTGGTCATATCCGCCCCACTGACTACACCTACCTGCAGCAGCTCTTTGGAAGTCTCGTACCTACCCTGAATTACTCGCCCCCCATTGCATTGAGATACGTTCAAAATGATTACCCCTCTTTGAATTGCCCGTTCCAATGATTTCATAAACCACGCCTCACTTGGGCTATTACCTGAACCATAGGTTTCCAAAACTACCCCTCGCAGGCCTTCAATGGCAAAACAAGCATCCATGACTTTCTCAGTTATTCCAGGAAAAAGCTTCAAAATCATCACCCGATTATCCAACTGATTTCTATTTATCAGTTTCCGATGGGGCTCATAGGGTCGAATAGCAGCCGTATTGTAATCGATGACTATACCAGATTCTGCCAATGAAGGGTAATTTTCGGACTCAAAAGCATCAAAGTGAACCGACTGCACTTTTTTGGCTCGGTTTCCTCTGAGCAGCATATGATTGAAAAAGATACACACTTCCGGTACAATTGGAATCTCGTCAATTTTGGCAGTAGCAATCTCCAGGCTGGTCATGAGATTTTCTCGAGCATCGGAGCGCATTGCAGAAATCGGCAACTGCGCACCGGTAAAAATCACTGGCTTATTCAACCCCTGAAGCATATAACTCAGCATTGAAGCCGAATACGCCATGGTATCGGTACCATGCAACACCACAAACCCATCGTAGCTGTCATAATTCTCGGTAATGATATAAGCCATATCCACCCAATGACTCATCGAAACATTAGAGGAATCAATCGGTTCTGGAAAAGAAATGACAGTAATGGCAATGTCCATATTGGAAAGAATAGGTATTTTTTCCAGAATCTGACCAAAATTAAAAGGTACCAGAGCTCCGCTTTCATCATAGGCCATACCCAAAGTACCCCCGGTATAAATGATCAATACAGAGGAAGTTCGGCTCGATTTGATTCGGGTATTCAGTCTTACGATTTTATAATTCATATGTAATTTCCTTGAAAAGTCGTAATGCGTTTTCCTTGGTCTTCAGGGCTACTTCCGATGCGTTGACCCGAAGTAAATCCCCAACCCGCTCGGCAATAAATGGTAAATATTGCGGGGAGTTTCGTTTTCCTCGATGAGGAACAGGAGCCAAATACGGAGCATCCGTCTCCAATACCAGGTGCTCGAGGGGTACATGTGGAATTACCCGATCGAGTCCTCCATTTTTATAGGTACTTACCCCACCGATACCCAGCAAAAATCCCATTTCAATTATCTGCATGGCCTGGGTCAAATTTCCGGTAAAGCAGTGAAATATTCCTTTCAATTTACCATCATGCAAATCACGGACAATCTCAATGGTTTCGTCCATCGATTCTCTACAATGAAGGACGATCGGCAAGTCAAACTCTTTCGCCCATTGGATTTGTTCTTTAAAGGCCAATTTCTGTTGCTCAAAAAAACTTTTATCCCAGTACAAATCCAGCCCAATTTCTCCTACCGCGGCAAATGATCTTTTTTCAAGCCAATTCCTCATGACTTTCAACTGGTCCAAATAATCCTCCTTTACATCGCAAGGGTGTAAGCCCATCATGGGAATACAAAAATCCGGGTATTGCTTTTCACATGCCAGCATTTGATCAATAGTTGTTACATCTACATTGGGCATGTAAATCCGTTCCACACCAGCACTTTTGATGGCTTCAATGACTTCATCTCTATCTGAGTCAAATTTGGAAGAATAAATATGGGCGTGGGTATCAATCAGGTTCATGAATATCTCCGGGATTTCCATTTGGTGGCAGAAGGCCAAAAGTAATAAAGAATTGTCAGCACAGATAGCGGGAAGAAGTAAAAATCAAAAAGCAAGGCAAAGACTGTAGAAAGTGACTGGTTGGCTTTTAGAGCCGTTTGTTTCAAAAACAAACCCTGCAAGCCCATCTTTATCACCGCCAAAACCAAACCCAAAAGAGGACAAGTAAAGAAGGAATAAATCACCGTTGGAAAATACAACACCTGGAAAAATAAGGCAAGCTTCCAATACCAAGGTAAGGTCATAGCCCCTGACATCCATCGCTTCCGTTGGGCAAGTAGGCTCACTAAGCTAGATTCCGCTTTGGTAGAAACCAATGCACCAGGGCTGAGTTGAAATCGAATTTGAAACCCTACTCTCTGAATGGCTCGACTGATTTCGAGATCCTCTGTCAAACTATCTGAAACTTCAGAAAATCCTCCACAAGCCAAATAGGCTGTCTTTTTGATCGCCATATTATTTCCCAAACCGGTGGTGGGAATTCCTAAATCAGACGCGATCTTAACCAAACCCAAGGTAAACCACCAGTCCATTCGTTGCAATCGGGCGAGCCAATTCTCACCTGATACTTGCGTTATTCCCAGAACCACTCCTATCGGACTTGCAAAACTGGAAAGTAACTCTGTTATCCAGGTTTTGGGAACTTGACAATCCGCATCAGTGAAAAACAAATAATCACCGATGGCATGTTCATCCAGAAATGCCAGTGCATTGGCCTTTGGGCTGGGGCTTTTGCAAAATATATCCTTGGATTCAAGCTTAATCCACTTTGCATTCTCCCGATTTGCACACCAATGCTCTAAAATCATAGCTGTGGCATCCTGACTGAGGTCATCGACAAACAAAAATTGGATTTTTTCCGAAGGGTAATTTAATTGTGCAAATGAATCAAGCAGCTTTGGGAGATGGTATTCTTCGTTTCTTGCCGCAACTAGGATGGATACCAGTGGAAATCCCTCAACATTATTTTCAAAAATTTTAAAGAAAAAACGATGATAAACCCACAAAAAGACATATTGTAAGATCAATATGCCTAGCACAAAAAAAGCCAAAATCATAAGCCTTCAGTTTCCCAACCTTGGTCAGATAAAAAATCCAAATATTCCGGCAAAACCCTCCGAATAACCTGCTTTGTTTTTTCCTGATCGTGAAAAACCACCACTGCCCCTGAGTTTGTTCCTTTTTTTAATTTTTCAAGGATCAAATCTTTACCCAAGCTCAAATCAAAATCTCCCGACAATAAGCTCCACATCACAATTTGATACTTTTTCTGGAGGATTTTGGCTTGACTATTTTTAAGTAATCCGTAAGGAGGTCGAAAAAAAGTGGGACTGAAACCCAGAAGATCCTCAAGCATTTTTTGACATCGATCCACATTTTGTAGGTATAGATCCGAGTCAGTTCTCCAGCCATTGAGATGATTGAAGGTATGATTTCCCAAAATGTGACCGGCAGCAATAATTTGATGAGCTAAAGCAGGATTTTTCCCCACATTGTCCCCCACCACAAAGAAGGTGGCTTTTTGCCCTCGCTTTTCCAATTCATTTAAAACATAATCCGTCACACCAGGAACAGGCCCATCATCAAAGGTTAAAAAAACAGACCGTCTATCTGCAGGCATCGTCCAAATTCGTTTCGGAAAAAGCGCCGAAAACAAAGCTGGGGTCCGATGAAAATAGCGTTTCATCTGACTCGGATACTAAATAAAGTCAAATCGTCTCGTAAGGGCACCTTTCCGGAAAACTGAGATAACACCTCCAGAAATTCCTGATGAAAGTCTTCCGGATTTATACAAAAATGTCCTCTCACAAAATCCTGCAGTCGCTGTTCTCCAAACTCCTGTTCAGACTCATCCAAAGTTTCAGTCAAGCCATCGGTATATAGATGAATCGTGAAATTGAAAGGGATATTCCGAGTACCGATTTCTAAAAAAGGCAACCGCTCAAATGCACCGAGAATAGTGGTTCCAGCCTCCAATAATTCACTCCTTCTCTCTGACTCCCAACACAGTATTGGAGGGTTGTGACCTGCATTTACATAGTGAAGCTGTCGGGTTTTCAAATTAAACCTCCCCAGAAAAAAAGTAATAAACCGCTCACCTTTAGTATTTTCGAAAAGCGTATAATTCAGCTGATGCACCATGGTCTCCATGTCGGCATTACTGCGGAGTAAGGTCCGAAGAGCGGCCTGGAAATTAGACATCAATAGTGCCGCTGATATCCCTTTTCCCGAAACATCGGCCACGCAAAAATAAATTACATCCTCAGATTGTTGAACAAAATCATAGTAATCTCCCCCCACCATGCTATGAGGGATATAAGTCACTTTTGCTTTTAAATTTTCTTGATTGGGCAAAATCGACGGAAAAAGCATCTGCTGCACTTGTGAGGCAATCGCTACTTCCCTGTTTAGGATTTCCTGCTCTACTTGCTTTCGGGCAAAACGTTTATTTTCCAAAGCCACCACCAAAATATTAGCTATTGCCTGGGTAAAGTCTAAATTCAATTCCAATTCAGGATCTTTACTACGCAAAAACAAAATAGCCAGCATCTTTTCTTTATGGTAAACTGGCAGAGCCGTTTCAAACTCCAAAAAGTCCCTTCGTTCTTCAAAATCCAGACGAAACTGGTTTTTTTTCCCTTTATCCGATACTTCCGCCTCCCGAATAAATTCAGGCACGGACCCTTTGAGTCCATGCGCAATCTTTTTTTCAAAACCACCTTCTTTGAGCACATACAAAACAAGCGAGTTGATGTTGAGATGCACCAGACAGGTGAATTTAAATATATTGACAAGTACGGACTCAGACTGGTTTTCGTTGATGGCTTGGGTGATCTCAAGCAGTGCCTTCAATTCCAGTTCTTTCCGTTGATATTTATGATTTTCTGATATCAAATTCAAAGGGCATTGTGGGCCATTAGGCCTTTTTTGGTTGCAAGGAAGTATAAATTTTTTCCCTCAATTTTAAGTTGAACCTGGTCAAATCGCTCTAGATCAGGAGCTGAAAGACACTTAATAAACGATTTCTGATACAAGGAATCCAGTGTTTCCAACAAGAGTGACTCCTCCCAACCCAAACTTTCTTTCAAATAAGAAAAGGACTGAACGAAATACAACTCGTCCAGTAAATCAAATTCCTCGTCACTCATAATTTATTTTTCTTGATGCTAAATTAAGCAAAATCAATCGCTTCTCCCTTTCCAGACAAATTTCCAAAAAAAGACCCCAGAAACCGTACTAATTACATAAAATGGATGAAAAAAACTGGTTTTTATAAAGTCGCTGATTGGTAACTTTTTCCCAAGACTTCGCAGGACCTTACCCAGCACCAAGCTTTCCCCTCCAACTTTTACTCCCCACACTCCCAAAAAAAGCAGGATATAAATTCCCCCAAAAAAAGGCAGACACATACTTGAAATCCAAATTGCTTGAAATAAAGCAAATACCACCGGGGTTATCCAGTGCAAAATAGATGATTTTTGTCTCCACTTTCCAGCCCATCGCATCCGCTGATTAATCAAGGCAAAAAAATCCTCTTGCGGACGAGTCAAAACCAAAGCGCTTCGATCAATCTGATAGTGGCAAGCGGCTGCTCCATATTTTTTTACGATTTTTTTTAGTAAGAACTCATCATCGCCAGAGGCGATATCAGCATTGCCTGAATACCCCCCCAATGATACAAAAGCCTTTTTTCGGTAAGCCAGATTGGCGGCACTACACATGAGCGGTCTATGAATTCGAAAAAAAAACTGGGTCATCAGCAGGATACTGGCCCATTCAATCTGCTGAAAGCAATCAAAAAATCCAATTCGTTCGACTTTCGAAAGTACCGGACCAGCGACGAGTTGAACCTTCGCATCGGAAAAAGGCTCCAGCATTTTCTTAATCCAGGTTTCCGATAAAAAACAATCTGCATCCGAAACTAAAATAATCAAACCCTTCGCCTTGGCCACTCCGAATTCTACCGCTGCCTTTTTTCCTATACCTGGACTATCCCATATTTTTATTCGTTCATTCTTTTCGGCTTGCCTTAGGAAAATATCCCGAGAATCGTCCTCACTTTGATCATTGATCAGTAAGATTTCACTTACATCTTCAGTAACTTTTGCTAGTTGCCTGAAAAGTTCTTCTGCATTATGGGATTCATTTCGAAAAGGAATGATCAGGGAAACTTGATCTCCATTCAAATTTTGAACATTCCCGGTTTTTTGAGACGACCACTTTCTGGCCATCATGCAAAGAAACAGGACATAGAATAAGAGCCAAAACAGGTAAAAATTGATCATCTTTTCGACTAACTTGCAAAGGTGAGTAAAGAAGCAAAAAAAGAGACAAAGGAAAAAATCATCTTAGGTATCGATCCAGGCACCACCGTAATGGGTTATGGATTGATTCTCACTGAAGGTAAAAAATACAAATTCCTTCAATACGGAGTCATCCATCTCAAAAAATACGGAACCCACGAACTTAAGTTAAAGAAGATTTTTGAACGAATCACGGGAATAATTGATGAATTTTTGCCCGATACAGTAGCTTTGGAAGCTCCCTTTTACGGAGTTAATATCCAATCTATGCTAAAACTGGGAAGAGCACAGGGGGTAGCGATGGCAGCGGCATTGGCACGTGAAATTCCAATTACCGAGTATTCTCCCAAAAAAGTGAAACAATCGGTTACCGGAAACGGGAATGCTTCAAAAGAGCAAGTTGCCGCCATGCTGCAAACCTTATTTAATCTGACCGAAATCCCCAAACTCCTTGACGCCACTGATGCCCTTGCCGTTGCACTTTGCCATCATTTTCACGAAGGACGGGTGCAGACTCGGGGAAGAAATGCTGGCTGGAAATCCTTTATCGACGAAAATCCCGATCGGATAAAAAAATAAAGGCTTGAATGATCAAGCCTTTATTCTTAATTAAAATCATAAGCGATGGAAAGCTTTAAAACCTGATTATTGGCATCTTGTCCAAAATAATTGACACTGGTCAAGCCCAAATCATAACTAACTTGTAGATTAATCCCTGCAGGAAAAAGTGCTTGCAACCCCACTACTCCACTGATATCATATCCGCGAACGGGTTCGGTGGAGGTTTGATTATTGCCTTCTTCTGTTCGTTTTCTCGAAATCAATGCCCCAAACTGAGGTCCGGCAAAAACATTCACCGCTGGCAAAAAGTTTAATCTCAGCAAAAGGGGAACATCTAAATAATTCAGGCGCTCGTCTATATCATTGGCTGTAGGGGGATCCACCGTCTCAAATCCCTTCTGGGAAAATTGAATTCCGGGTTCTACACTGATAAATTCTGAAGCCAGGATGGTGTAATATCCTCCAAAATGGACACCCGGATTGGCATTGAAATTTGTATTTGAAAAATTGGACGAAGAAAATCCAGCCCGAATTCCAAATTGAGCCTCTGCTGTAAAATAGAAGCTTAGGACGAAGAATAAGATTAAAATCTTTCTCATATGTGCTTAATGTTTTAAATTTCCATTAAAACTAGCAGATCTACGTTAATCCGCTTGAATACTCTCCTTTTTTTTACTCAAAAAATATGAAACAATCATCGGGCCTTTTTGAAAACATTACCACCGTTAGTGAGGCGGCGAGGTTGGCTTTTATCGCCAAATTGGAAGAAATCAAAGCTGAAAAAGGCTTCAAAATGGAGCGAGAAGGTCAAGTGAGCAATTATTTATATTACATTTCAGAGGGCTCAGCTCGGAGTTTTTATATTCGTGAAAATCGGGATATCACTGTTTCATTTTCCTTAGAAGGGGAATTTGTGACTGCTATGCATTCTTTTATCACCCGAAAACCCAGTTATGAAACGATCGAAACTCTGGAAAAATCATTGCTATATCGAATTTCTCACAGCGATCTACAGGAATGTTTTGAAAAATTCCCGGAGATGGAAAGAGCTTACCGGATGATTTTGGAGAAATACTACATTGCCCTGGAGGAGCAACAGATTTTTTCAAAATTCAAATCAGCCAGAAGCCGGTATCTTGAATTGATGGATAATAAACCTAAAATCATACAAAAAGCTTCGGTGGGGCAAATTGCCTCATTTTTAGACATGACGATAGAAACCCTCAGCCGAATTCGAGCAAAAATTTAGAAGTTGACTTTTATCTGTTTATAATTTGTTTTTCAGCCGTCAGATGGAATCTCGCACATTTTACAATCCTCCAACTGTGTGTTGACTGCATCGTGCTCGATTTTAGATGTCTATAATTGATTTTCAAAAGTCACATGAAATGCCCCCAGATAATCATCGCTCTGCGTGAGGTTGATCCTGATAGGGATTTCATGACTCCATTTCTTTTGGTAAAAGAGCATTCAATTTGTAAACTATTGGCAAAGCCCTGTCAAGGTAGACTACCCAATCCTGCTCTTTCCGTTTCTAATTTTTTCTCTCTTCCTCTTATAGGTAAGCTACTGCTTTGCATTTTTTTGATTCTTCGCAACTCCCACGAACTAAGTATTTACAAGTCGTGCAATTAATTGGAGATTTTATTCTTCCCGAAGATGGACTTCAACCAAGATCCCATTCGGATTTTATGGCTTAAAGGCACCATTACCATTGACTAATAAGAAAATGTAAGGATTAAAGTTGAAAGAGTGGAACAACGTATCCTTTTCTATGGAAACCCAATAGAGAGCCTAACAGGGAGTAAACTAGTCGAAAAAATATCCTCGTGCAGGCCTTCAGCATAAAAAAACCGTCAGGAGATGGGATCCAATCCCAACCTACCGATAGCTCAATTTTCCCCAAGGTCAGCTGGATTCAGGGGGGGGGGGGGGGGGGGGGGGGGGTAAATACAAACACGGTACATAAGCAACCTATCAGCTCCCTTTCAAAATGGTATAGTTGATCCATACCTTGCCTCTCTTTTCCAAGAAGAGGGAATCTAAGGCAGTCGATTAGAATACACCATTCTCAAAATCTTTTTGGCCACGTAGTGGGAAGTCCGGCAAGGACTACAGCCCTCTTGTTGAAATATGGCGGATGTATTCCTCTAAAATTGGGCATTCGAACTACACCCGTTGGGGCTGGAATAGGCGCAGAAAATTTCTCCTTGGATAGGCTACCCAAGAATTTCTCCTTTTGCATCAAAATACCAAGTGGGAATGGCCCTGTCCGAAATCGAAATAAGGAAGGTGGACAATGAAGGGGTAAAACTGATTCCAAATTGGATCAATCCGTGGGCGGAACAAAACAGCAATCCAGAAATTAACGGAGACTTAATCGATTAATCGATCAATTTTTTATCCACATAATTTGAGTTGAGAATACTTAGGGCCCCCATGTATTTAAGCTGAAATGACATGATATCCCCTACCTTATAGGCATTGGGATTTTTACCCAAATTAATAATCAACATATCTGAACTAGCTCCTAAGATCTCAATATCTTGATCAGAAGGGATCAGGTATTTCGGATCTACATCCAATAATCCGATATCGACGATGGCCCGATAGGATGTTTGTCCGTACAGCGATTCATCAATTTCCAGAACCTCACCTTGTGGATTTGCTGCAAGCGTACCTACTGGTAAAAGCGGTTTTTCCTGCATTTCAATAATCTCCGCATGTAACTCAAATACATCCCCATGCATTCCTTCAATTAATTTCTCTTCAAAAAGATCCACCCCAAAAAACAAGGTCTCCCCTACCCTAAAGTGATTTATGCCTTTAGGAAGTTGCTGAGTTAGCATCAATGGGATTGTCACCGAGGTTCCCGCAGATACCCATGGAATTTCTTTAGTAAACTTTAATTCAATAATCTGTTTATAAAGGGAAAGTTGGATCAGTTTGTCCGTTGACGGCATGACCCCGTTGAGGCAGTTTAGGTTTGTGCCCAAACCAATAATCTCAATATTGGGAAGGTTAAACACCTCTGAGTAGAAATCAAGCAATTGTTCGCCCATTACGCCTTCTCGCAAATCACCAGTTTCAACCATGATGATGATTTTGTGCTTTTTATCCTGCCGCACCGCCTCCTCACTAATCCAGTGAATAGTTTCCAGCTCACTATTCAAACTAACATCAGCAAACTCGACCATTTTGCCCACATTACGCTTGGACACAGGTTTAATGTAAACAGTTTGAACCTCTGGGTTCAATTTTTTAATCATTGCCAAATTACTGATTCGGCTATCGTGAATTTCATCCACCCCCAGGTTGATCAATTCCTGCAAAAAAAGTCGGTTACCACAAAGTAGCTTGGACACTACTCCCCAGGCTACTTTACTTTCATTGAATGTTGCTTTCAGAAATTCAAAATTATCCTTCAGCTTGGTTCGATTTAATGTTAAATAAGCCATCCTATTTAGTTAATCTCATTTCGAGGTATTTGTTCGTAAACCCGAGTCTTTCATAGAGTTTCTTTGCCGGATTATCTGGTTCAACATGAAGCGCAATGGCTCCATTTGCCATTTTGATCGCCATATCCATGATTTTCTTCCCGATTCCTTTTCCTCGTTGCCCCGCATCCACTGCGATATAAACAAGGATATTTTCAGGAATATACCCCGACATTCCTGTTTTATTCATTACAAGTGCTCCAACTAACTCTCCCTTATCTCGAGCCAAAACCACGAAACCGCCAGCCCTAATCCCACTGTCAAGAGCGTAGTCCAAGCATTTCATAATATCCTCTTTTGGGTCACCATATTTCCCAAGGTGTTCAAATAGGAAATCTGCTATTTCATTTTTTTGGAGAAATGTGGCAGAATCTATCGCCGAAAGTGCTTCTAATTTTATCATACGGTATGTTTTTTTCGTGTGGTGAAGTCTAATTTATAAACGATCAGAAAAGTCAGCAAAGAAGCTGTCAATCCGAATAAATTACCATCCAATCCTAAGGGAAGGGATAACTTAAGAAATGTCAAACCGGCTGTAACAGATCCACCGACTACCATGGCTGAAATGGCTGCATCCGGATCCCTTACTTTAAAGAATAACCCAGCAACCACGGGCACCAGCAGACCTGAAACCATAAATGCATAGGAGTAAAGCATCAAGCTGAGTACTTCCGTCATTTGCCAAGCAATGAAAATTGCTACAATTCCTATTCCTAAAGTTAAAAGTTGCGAAACTCTCATTTCGGTCTGGTGAGATTTATTTTTAAGAAATCTTCCAAGTAAATCGGTGGTCAAATTACCCGAGGCAGCCATCAGACAGGAATCAGCGGTGGAAAGGACTGCAGAAAAATAAGCCGACATCATCAAGCCCAAAATACCTGCTGGCAAAATCTGACTGAGTAAAACCGGTAATCCCATTTCGGGATCCATCGCCGTAGAAAACCCTTCTAAGGCTCCTTGCTCTACGGCTACCCTAGAAAGTAATCCAAGTGATACTCCCATAAATGCCATGATCGGCCATTCAAATAATCCAGCAATAAACCATGCTTTTCGTGCTGTTTTTTCATCTCTGGCAGCAAATATCCGCTGATAAAGAGTCATTCCAACAAACCATATTGGAATAATTGTAATCCCCCAATTGAATAGATCCTGCCAACTTAAATTAGATAAAGAGAAAAATTCGGCTGGAAGGGTGGAATGAATTCCTTCCCATCCACCCACAAAATGATACGCAATGGGTATCCCAATAAACATCAATCCCAGCATTAAAATAATCCATTGCACGGTATCGGTATAAATCACCGCTTTCAATCCTCCCATCACCGTGTATATCACCGCTATCGCTCCCATAATCAACAAGGCAGTTTGCAGGTCCAACACCTCAAATGTTCCGGATGCGAGTTTTGCTCCTGCTAACAATTGGGAAGAGGTAAATCCCACATAACCCAAAAAACAAATTATGGCTGCTACTTTAGCAGTGGTGGAATTATATAAATAGCCAATAATCTGAGGGAAGGTAAAAAATCGGGCAAAGGCCGGATCTGACTTTACCCGGGGAATCAACAATACAGCTGCCATCCATGCTCCCAAAAGCCCGGTAAAAAGCATCCATGACCCAGAAATACCCATGGCGAAACCCAATCCCCCCAATCCGATTGAAAACCCACCACCTACATCTGTGGCTACGACCGAGAGCCCAATATGAATACTTCCGATTGACCTACCTCCAACATAATAATCCTCTTGATTGGTGTTTTTTCGCATGAAAAAAAAGCCCACACCCAGCATTATTATCATGTATATAAAAAAGATCAGCAGATCGATCAATTGCATTATGTCTTAAGATTTGTATCAAACTTCTAGAGAATATAATTTTTTAAAGTTACAAAAACTACCCCTAAACTGAAATAAAATGAGGTTTTATTCTAAATTTTGATATTTCAGTCCTATCTTATCCTAGATAAGCACAAAAAAAGCCGGGTTTGCCGGCTTTTCTTTTTACAATCGCGTTTTTTTAAACATTTTCGCTACTTACTACCGCAGAGAAATACTCTCTGTTCATTCGCGCTATATTGGTTAAAGAAATTCCCTTCGGACACTCAGCTGAGCAAGCTCCTGTGTTGGTACATGCACCAAAACCTTCGGAGTCCATCTGGGCAATCATTTTCTCGGCACGCTCTTTACGCTCCACTTGACCCTGTGGCAACATGGCTAGTTGAGAAATTTTCGCAGATACAAATAGCATGGCAGAAGCATTTTTACAAGCTGCAACACAGGCTCCACAACCAATGCAAGTAGCCGCATCAAACGCCTCATCAGCAATTCGTTTTGGAATCGGAATCTCGTTAGCGTCGGGAACTCCACCTGTATTTACAGACACATACCCTCCGGCTTGTATGATTCGGTCAAAAGCTGACCGATCTACAACCAAATCTTTGACAACAGGAAAAGCCTTTGCTCTCCAGGGTTCGATGGTAATGGTATCTCCATCATGGAAGGATCTCATGTGCAACTGACAAGTCGTGGTCTGTTGTGGACCATGCGGCTTCCCGTTGATGTAAAGGGAACACATCCCGCAGATACCTTCACGGCAATCATGATCAAAATGCACCGGATCTTCACCCTGATTTGATAATTCTTCATTCAACACATCCAACATTTCCAAAAAGGACATGTCCTTGGATATTCCATCTATGGGATATGAGACAAAACCGCCTTGATCAGCATTATTTTTTTGTCTCCATATTTTTAATGTCAATTTCATATAGCTATGAATTTTAATTCAAGATTATTTGTATGAACGCTGGGTTAACTTCACATTTTCAAACTCCAAAGGCTCTTTGTGAAGCTCTTCTTCTTGATTTTCACCCGTGTATTTCCAAGCTGCCACATAAGCGAAGTTTTCATCATCTCGCAGGGCCTCTCCCTCCGGAGTTTGGTATTCTTCGCGAAAGTGACCCCCACAAGACTCCTCTCTGTTCAACGCATCATCAATCATCAACTCACCCAACTCCAAGAAATCCGCTACTCGATGCGCTTTCTCCAACGATTGATTGAGTTCTTCATTATCTCCCAAAACTCTTACATCTTTCCAGAATTCAACTCTAAGCGCTTTAATTTCGGCTTTTGCCTTTTTCAAGCCTTCTGCTGTTCTGGCCATTCCGCACTCATCCCACATAATCTTACCCAGCTTTTTGTGGAAATAATCGACGGACTTAGAGCCTTTGATGTTAAGCAATTGGTTGATCCTGTCTTTTACTTGATTAGTGGCTTTCTGAAACTCTGGATGATTGGCATCTACTGGCTTTGGCCCTATCTGTGCCAAATAATCTCCAATGGTGTAAGGAATGACAAAATATCCATCTGCCAACCCCTGCATCAATGCCGAAGCTCCAAGTCTATTTGCGCCATGATCTGAGAAATTAGCCTCGCCCAAAGCGTACAAGCCGGGAACAGTAGTCATCAAATTGTAATCTACCCAGAGCCCACCCATCGTGTAGTGAACCGCAGGATAAATCATCATCGGCACTTGGTAGGGGTTCTCGCCAGTGATTTGCTGGTACATGTCAAATAGGTTTCCATATTTGGCTCGGATTGTCTCTTCTCCATCTCGCTTGATCGCATCACGGAAATCTAAGAATACCGCTTCACCAGTTTCATTTACCCCACGACCTTCATCGCAAACGTATTTTGCATTTCTGGACGCCACGTCACGGGGAACCAAATTTCCAAAGCTCGGATACTTTCGCTCCAAATAATAATCTCGATCTTTATCCGCGATATCATTGGCCTTAATTTCACCTTTACGAAGCTTTTCGGCAGTTTCTTTTGTGGCCGGAACCCAAACTCGACCGTCATTTCGAAGTGATTCAGACATCAAGGTCAGCTTTGACTGATGGTCACCTGAAACTGGAATACAAGTTGGGTGAATCTGAGTATAACAAGGATTCGCAAAGTAAGCACCGCGCTTGTGAGCTCTCCAAGCCGCTGTTACATTGGAACCCATCGCATTAGTTGATAAAAAGAACACGTTGCCATATCCCCCTGTACATAGGAGTACTGCATGGGCAGCATGACTTTCTACAGCTCCGGTGATTAAGTTTCTAGTCACGATACCGCGAGCGTGGCCATCCACAACGACCAAATCCATCATTTCAGTACGTGGATAAAGCTTCACTTTACCATTGGCAACCTGACGGCTTAATGCCGAATAGGCTCCAAGTAGCAATTGCTGCCCGGTTTGGCCTCGGGCATAAAAAGTCCTTGAAACTTGTGCACCACCAAAAGATCGGTTAGCCAAAAGCCCCCCATATTCTCTGGCAAAAGGCACACCTTGGGCGACACATTGATCAATGATATTTACTGAAACCTCGGCTAACCGATAGACATTTGCCTCTCGTGCACGATAGTCTCCTCCTTTGATCGTATCGTAAAATAGCCTAAATACTGAATCCCCGTCGTTTTGGTAGTTTTTGGCAGCATTAATTCCACCTTGGGCAGCGATAGAATGCGCCCGGCGTGGACTATCCTGGAAACAAAAGGCTTTGACATTGTAACCCAACTCTGCAAGCGAAGCAGCCGCAGATGCTCCCGCCAAACCTGTACCCACTACGATGACTTCGTATTTTCTTTTGTTCGCCGGATTAACCAGCTTGCTGTTAAACTTATGCTGAGTCCATTTTTCTGACAAAGGACCAGCAGGTATTTTGGAATCTAGTATCATACGGGACTTTAATTAGCTTGTGAAATAGATGTAAAGAGGCATAAAGGCAAACAATGCCGGAACTGCCACACAATAAATTTTTCCCACGGTCTGAATAGCCGGAGAGTATTTCTTATGGTTTAGACCCAAAGTCTGGAACGCACTGGCAAACCCATGAGAAAGGTGAAATGCCAAAAACCCCATCGCTACCACATAACCTATGACCAATAATTCGTTTTGGAAAGAAAAAGAAACGATGGAGAATAAATCTTTGTAGGTTTCCCCGTCATAGGTCACCGTTGGAATTTCCCCCCAGTGCATTTGGTACCAGAAATTCTGTAAATGAACGACTAGGAAGATTAAAATTAGGGTACCTAGAATCCCCATATTTCTTGACGAAAAGGAGGAATTGGTTGAAGCTCTAGACTCTGCATAACCGATTGGTCGGGCAGCCTTATTCTTTCGGCTCAGGAGGATGGAATAAATTACATGACCGATAACCGAAATATAGGTCAGGTAGGATAATAATTTTACTGCAGGATTCGTTGTCATAAATTCTGCATAGATGTTAAATGATTTGCCTTCATCTCCTTTCAGCAACAGTAAATTGCCGGAGACGTGTCCCATTAAAAACAGGATAAGGAAGAGACCTGTCAAGGCCATGATCAGCTTTCTTCCCAGTGTGCTACTTAAGGTTTTGGTAACCCAACTCATACGATTTTTTTAGGATTGGTTTAAAACGAATGTTTTCTGAAACTGTGGTCAAATTTACATTTGGTACAGCTAGCAAACAATCCATTCAGTCCGCTCACTCTTATTTTAAAAGGTTCTAAATAAATTGATTCTAATCTGTTGAATTCCTTCTCAAATTCGAATTTTTAACATCCTGTTTAATTTTATTGTTTGATTTTAGTTATATTTTCTACTTTCTTCCGTTTATTTCGTATAGATTAAAATCCGAAGATTAAATCTCAGGTCAATAACTTTTGGACTTGAGAAGTGTTTTGGGATAAATAAGAGATTAAAGGTGCACAACATGAAACTCAAACTTTCCACAGGACTTTTTACCATTTTCTTTCTTCTCGGAATATCATCCGCATGGGCGACCCATATTCGAGCAGGTGAAATTATCGCTGAGCGGATTTCTGTACAGACATTAACTTACCGGATCACGGTAGTGGGTTACACCGATACCCGCTCCAATGTAGTCTTCGGTCCGGGAACCATCAATTTTGGTGATGGGCGTGAGGAGCAATTGAATACCGAAAGCAGTTTTTCAACCGTAGAGAGCTTAGGAAATCAAATCGAAAAAAACACCTTTGTTATCGAACACACCTTTCAGGGTCCTGGAACATATACCATCCGATTTCAGGAGTTTAACAGGAATGATTTAACACTGAATATGGATAATTCAGTGGATACGCCATTTTATGTTGAGACTCAAATCACCATTGACCCATTTATCGGAGTCAACAATTCACCCATACTAACCATTCCTCCCGTAGATAATGGCGCAGTCAATGTCCGATACATACACAATCCCGGGGCTTACGATCCGGATGGGGATAGTTTGGCTTATGAGATGGACATCCCAAAACAATTTTTCCAGCGTCCGGTAAATAACTATAGAAGCCCCGCCAACGCAGAGTTCAGCTTTAATCAGGAGGATGGGACTTCTCCTGCATTTCTTGAACTAGACCCGATTTTTGGAGATTTAATTTGGGATGCACCCGGAACTGCGGGACAATTTAATGTCGCTTTTCGGATCAAAGAATATCGTAAACTAGATGGAGAATGGGTGCAGATCGGCTATGTGGTACGAGACATGCAGATCATTATTGAAAATTCGAATAATCGGAGGCCGGAGTTGATTCTCCCTCCAGACCTTTGTGTTGAGGCTGGCACCTTAATCGAAGAAATCATCCAGGGTCAAGACCCAGACGGCGACCCAATTAAAATTGAGGTCTTTGGCGAACCCCTCGAAATTACCACCTCCCCGGCTAGCTATGATCCCGAGTCCGAATTTCAGCCTACCCCAGGGATTGTAAACTTTGATTGGCAGACAGTTTGTAACCATGTCCGAGCCAGGGAGTATGACATCCGGGTTCGGATCACCGATCAACCCCGATCCGGGCCAGCATTGGTTGATATCCAAACCTGGCGAATCAAGGTGATCGGACCTCCTCCGGTCTGGAACGATCTTGAGCAGATGCCCGGACGCAGCGTTGAACTCAACTGGGACCCCTATTCTTGTGCGAGTTCGGCGGATGAAATGCAAATTTGGCGAAGAATTAATGCTGACCCATACCTACCTGACAGCTGTGAAACAGGCATCAGACCGGGTTATGAGTTGATTGGGACCACCGATATGGAAACCTTCAGCTTCGATGACCTCAACGGTGGACAGGGACTAGCTCCGGGAAACACCTATTGCTATCGATTAGTAGCCGCTTTCCCAGAACCTAGACTTGGCGAAAGTATTGTATCTGAAGAAATTTGTATCACCATTGATGTGGATGTTCCCATCATCACCAATGTCAGCGTAGAGCAGACCGCCGAAAATGATGGAGAGATTTTTGTCAAGTGGACCCCCCCATATGACATCGATCGAACCCAATTTCCCGGGCCATTTACCTATGAATTGGTCCGAAGCACCGGGTTTACCGGGGATGAAAATAGAACTTCTTTGACAGTCACTTCCGACACCTTATTTACCGACACGGGATTGAACACCGAAAATCTTGTGTATAATTATGAGGTAATTCTTTTGGATCAGGGAACTAAAATCGATACCTCTTCCGCTGCTTCTTCGGTTTGGCTAGAGCCAACCATTATCAATGAGGCAATAGAGCTAAGCTGGGAATTCAATGTTCCTTGGAATAATGCGGTTGGAGAATTTAGGCATGAAGTTTATCGAAACCGAACTGACGCAGCTGCTCAGGATGAGGATACCTTCGAGCTTATTGCCGAGGTAGATGTCACTCAGGATGGCTTCCAGTTTTTAGATGACGGCAGCTTCAATGGACAACCTTTGGAAAAAGAAATTGAATACTGCTATTATGTGATTACCAAAGGATCCTACAATGTTGACGGCTTGGTCTATCCCTTAGAAAACAAATCTCAAATCGTCTGTGCTAAACCCGATGATAATCGCTTGCCTTGTCCCCCTGTGTTGACTTTTGAGGGGCCAGCGTGTAGTGAATATGTAGCCGAGCTTCCTTGTAATTCAAGCACATATTTCCATGATTTGAGCTGGGAACCCGATTTTTCCGGAGAATGTGACGATGAATTAGCAGGTTATCGCCTCTATTTTACCGATGAAGGAGAAGATAGCCAATTTGAATTCATTGAGGAATTATCTGCCTTGGAGTTGTCCACCAGAGTTTCAGAATTGACAACTTATCGTGGATGCTACTACATCACCGCTGTCGATCGATCCGGAAATGAAAGCGAACCCAGCAATATCGTCTGCGTGGAAAATTGTCCGAATTATGAATTACCCAATACCTTTACTCCAAACGGAGACGGCCTAAATGACACCTTTATTGCCTTTGACAATCCATTCTCCCAATGTCCTAGATTTGTGACAGGTGTAGAAATCATAATTGTAAACCGATGGGGCGCTGAAGTATTTAGCTACAATAGCCTGGAATCAAATGAAAACGATATTTTCATTCGATGGGATGGTAGAGACCAGAGCGGCAGTGACTTACCTGCTGGAACCTATTTCTATTCGGGCACCGTATTCTTCGATGTGCTTGACCCAAATGAACAAAGCCAGGATTTGAAAGGAACAATCCAAATCCTTCGATGAGTCCAGAAAAGTCCATCATTTTCTTTGATGGGGTGTGTAATCTTTGCAATGCTTCCATAGATTTTATCATGAAAAGGGATCATAAGGAGCGGTTTCTGGTAGGGGCTTTGCAAGATGACTTTAGCAAAAAAGTGCTCCGGCACTACCAGGTTAAAGAAGACTATTTGGATTCTTTGGTGCTTTTGGAAAACGATAAGGTTTATTACAAAAGCACAGCCGCATTACGAATAGCCAAAGCGCTTTCGGGACTTTGGCCTGTTTTATATCCTTTGATTTTATTGCCTTCTTGGCTCAGAGACCCCATTTACGATTGGATCGGAAGAAATCGCTATCGCTGGTTTGGCAAAAAGAACACTTGCCGTCTACCGTGTCCTGAAGAACAAGCTAAATTCTTGAATAAGGAAACTTTTTCACTCAAAACAGTTGAATGATTATCCAATAAATGGGCATACCTAAGGTTATATTAAATGGAAAAGTAATTGCCAGGGCCATGGGAATATAAAGCCCTTCATCAGCAGTGGGGTTTGCCAATTTCATAGCTGCAGGTACGGCAATGTAAGAAGCACTCGCGGCAAGTATCGAAAATATAAACCGATCTCCGGGTTCAGTTGCTATCCAATAACTCAATAGGGCTACCACAGATCCATTGAAAAGCGGAACCAAAATCGCAAATAGCGTGGAGAAGTATCCATTTTTGAAAAAAGTCTTCAATTTTCGACCACTATTTATTCCCATATCCAACAGAAATACAGCCAAAAATCCTTTAAATATATCGGTCACAAAGGGCTTGATTCCTTCTGCTTGTTTTTCATCTGCAATCAGACCTATGACCAAACTCCCCAAAATCAACAATACTGATCCATTGGTAAATGCATGAATGATCGTTTTTTTCATTCCACTGGACTGCTTCTCTTCGGAAAATTTGCGCAATAAAATCACGCCGGAAATAATCGCAGGCGCCTCCATAAGCGCCATCACCGCAACCATATGCCCGCCAAAACTTATTCCTTGGTTTTCTAGGAACGAAACAGCCGCCACAAAAGTCACCGCAGAAATTGACCCATAAGATGCCGAAATTGCTGAAGCATTGGCGGTCCCCAATTTTCCTTTTAGGATAAAAAAGGTATAAAATGGCACCACTGCGGACAACACCAACCCAAAGAGCAATGCCCAGACAATGGACATTTCAAATTCACTGTGAGACAATTCTTGCCCTCCTTTAAATCCAATAGAAAGCATCAGATAAAGAGCTATAAATTTGGCCGAAGTGCCCGGAATCTCTAAATCACTCTTGAACCTAACTGCCAAAATCCCCAACACAAAGAATAATAAGCTTGGGTTGGTGAGGTTATTTATTAGAATCTGAAAATCCATGACGCAAATATTCGCGATAAAAATCTCAAAAAAAACAAAAACATAATTTTTTATTATCGTATATGGTATAATAATTAGATTTCCTTATGAATATTTCCTTTACACAGCTTCGCGCCCTGCAGGCTATTGAAAAATACCAAAGTATCACCAAGGCTGCCAAAATGCTTAATATGACCCAGCCAGCTGTTTCGATGCAATTAAAAAACCTCCAGGAACAATTTGATGTACCGCTCACAGAAATCATCGGAAAACAAATCCACATCACCGAATTTGGCCAGGAAATCGTGGGAATGGCAGATCGGATTTTTTCAGAAATGGATCAAATCGAGCAACGAATGCTGGAGCTAAAAGGCCTTTTGGCAGGCAAGATCAGGATTTCGGCCGTTTCCACAGGAAAATACATTATCCCTTATTTAGTCGCCGATTTTTTGAAAATCCATCCCCACGTTGAAGTCAGTCTTGAAGTATCAAACCGGTATAAAGTATTGTCTCATGTGGAGGAAAATAGCACAGATTTGGCCTTGGTTTCAATCAGTCCTGACGATTTGGATTTGGAAAATATTATTTTGGCAGAAAACCACTGGCACTTGGCCAGCAGCCCTGAACATGCAGCCCGTTATCAAAAACTGATCGAAGAGGGAAATTGGCAAAAAATCCCATTTATCTTAAGAGAACAGGGCTCCGGTACACGGGTAATGATGGAGAAATTTTTCCGGGAGCGGGATATTCACATTCAAAGTAAAATGGAGCTTGCGACTAACGAAGCGGTCAAACAGGCCATCATGGCAGGTCTAGGCATATCACTTTTGTCCAATTTCTCCATGAGCAAAGAAGTCAAGGATGGCCGGATCAAACTCTTACCGCTTGATGGTCTTCCTTTGGCTGCCAAGTGGAAACTCATTTGGCTAAAGCAAAAAAAACATCCACCTGCTGTATTAGCATTCATTAGATGGATTTCCGAATATAAAGAGAAGGTTTTCAATGACCATTTCGAACAGCTCTAGCAACTTTCCTGAAAACCCATCCCTAAAAAAAAGACTTATATTTGCCCCAAAACCAATCAAAATTTCATGAAGGCAGTTGTTTTTCCGGGCCAAGGTGCCCAATTCCCGGGAATGGGAAAGTCATTGTACGAGTCAAATTCTGAAGCCAAAGAACTCTTTGAAAAAGCAAATCAAATCCTGGGTTTTCGGATTACAGACATCATGTTTGAGGGAACAGACCAAGCACTTAAGCAGACCAACGTTACTCAGCCGGCTATTTTTTTGCACTCGGTAATTTTGGCCAAAACGACACCTGGCTTTAAACCAGATATGGTGGCAGGACATTCTTTGGGTGAGTTTTCTGCTTTGGTTGCCAATGGAGCATTGGCTTTCGAAGACGGACTCCGATTGGTTTATCAGCGTGCTATGGCAATGCAGGAAGCTTGTGAGATCAATCCCTCCACGATGGCGGCTATTTTGGGTTTAGCTGATGAAAAAGTAGAGGAAATCTGTGCCGAAATTGAGAATGAAATCGTCGTGCCGGCCAATTACAACTGTCCGGGCCAATTGGTCATTTCAGGTAGCAATAAAGGAATCGAAATCGCTTGCGAAAAAATGAAAGCAGCAGGAGCAAAACGTGCATTACCCCTCCCTGTTGGTGGAGCGTTTCATTCGCCTCTGATGGAACCAGCTCGTGAAAAACTCCAGACAGCTATCGAAAACACCACCTTCAATGAACCCAGTTGTCCAGTTTATCAAAATGTCAGCACTACGGCGGTAATAGATATTGCAGAAATCAAGGCAAACCTAATTGCACAATTAACCGCTCCGGTAAAATGGACTCAATCTATTCAACAGATGGTAAAAGATGGGGCACTCGAATTCATTGAGTGTGGCCCGGGTAAAGTCCTGCAAGGATTGATTAAAAAAATTCATACCGAAGCTCAAGTTTCGGGTTTGTGACATTTCCTGAAGGCTGTCAAAAAAGGACAGCCTTTTTTCTTACAAATGGTCAAAAATCTCAACCCTAGATTGATCCTCACAACATTCCAACAAGTTACGTTGACTTTTTTTGCTAATCGGATGAACAAATTCAGGCATGATTTCTACCAAAGGCACCAAAACAAAGCGCCTTTGATCCAGTAATGGGTGCGGAACTTTCAATTCTGGCAGCTGGATAATCTCCTCTCCCCAATACAAAATATCGATATCCATTGTCCGGTTTCCCCAGATCACTTCCCTTCTTCGCCCAAGAGTGAGTTCAACGGATTGGATTTGTGCCAAAAAAGCCATCGGTGTAGCCTCGGTGTGAACCACCATTGCCTGATTTAAAAAATCCTGATCTGCAACACCACCCCATGATTCGGATTGATATATGGAGGATTTTTTTAGGATAGTAGCGAATTCGGAAAGCAGGATAGTAGCCCGCTCAATTAACTGCATGCGATCCCCTTTATTTCCGCCTAAAATCAGGGTGACTTCATTTACCATCATGTAAGAAAAACATTTTTTTATTCATTGCCTGAAATAGTCTATTTTTACAGTCAAATTTATCTAATTATGAAGTTCTTAGGAAATGTTTTGGCTGTAATCGTAGGCCTATTTGTATTCAGTATTTTGAGTTTTTTACTCTTTTTCGGCTTGATTGGTATCATAGCTGCATCCTCGGACGAGGAAGTGACACTCGAAAAAAACACTGTACTCCATCTCAATCTAAACGGACGTACCCTTGTGGAGCGAACTGCAGAGGATGATTTTGAGCTTGGGGGATTTGCCAATCCATTTGGGCAAGATTTTTCGGCTGGACTCCTCAATCTCAAAAAAGCGATTCGAGAAGCTAAATCCAATGAAAACATCAAGGGAATCTACCTAAACACCGGAATGATTTTAGCAGGACAGGCCAATCTACTCGAATTGAGAGAGGTGCTGGAAGATTTTAAATCCTCCGGAAAATTCATCGTGGCCTATGATGAAATTTACTCTGAAGGAGGCTACTATTTAGCTTCCGTAGCAGACGAAATTTACCTCAATCCAATTGGCGGAATCGACTTCAATGGACTTTCCTCTGAAGGGGTTTTCCTCAAGGGCTTTTTCGAAAAAGTAGGCATCAAACCGGAAGTATTTCGAGTTGGCGAATTTAAAAGTGCGGTGGAACCTTTTATTTTGGACAAAATGAGTCCAGAAAACAGACTCCAAACTCAATATTTCCTCGATGACATCAATGAGCAAATGATTACTGCGGTGAGCGATTCCAGAGGAATTTCTTTTGACAGCACATTGACCATTAACAATCAAATGTTGGTCAGAAAACCCGAAGACGCGGTGAATTTTCACTTAGTTGATGCCCTAACTTATGAGGATGAGGTACATGCCAAACTTCGAGAAAAACTGGGCTTGGGGGAGGATGAAGAAATCCCGACTATCAATGCCACCCAATTGGGTTCCCTTGCAAAATCAAAAAATCTCAGCTCCAAAAATAGAATTGCAGTAATTATTGCCGAAGGAGAAATTGTCGGTGGAAGTGCTGAAGGAGTAATCAGTTCAGAAAAATTTGCCCAAGAAATTAGAGAGGCAAGAAAAAATGAGAATATCAAAGCCATAGTCCTCCGGGTAAATTCTCCAGGTGGTTCCATTTTAGCCTCTGAGGTAATCTGGCGAGAAATGAAAGAAGCGAAAGCGGCAAAACCGGTAGTGGTTTCCATGGGCGAAGTAGCGGCTTCAGGAGGATACTACATTTCTGCTCCAGCAGATGTCATCGTGGCTCAGCCTAATACAATAACCGGTTCGATTGGTATTTTCGGGCTTTGGTTTAATGTTCAAGAGTTGATCAACGATAAATTAGGGGTAACCACTGATGTTGTGGCTACTGGTGAACTTTCAGATTTTATGAACCCTTCTCGACCGCTGACCGAAGTGGAAAGATCCATTATCCAGCGACAAATTGAAGATGGATATGATACCTTTATTAGTCGGGTAGCCGAAGGAAGAGGAATGGAACCAGAGGCAGTGAAAGAAGTGGCTTCAGGCAGAGTCTGGACTGGAAATCAAGCCATAGAACGAGGCTTGGTAGATGAATTGGGGGGATTGGATAAAGCAATTGAAATAGCTGTTGAAAAAATTGAGGCCGGAGATGATTACCGAATTATTTATTATCCCGAGCAAAAACCATGGTTCGAAACGCTAATGAGTGATTTTGGAAATAACGTAAAACTCAAACTCTTGAGAAACCAACTCGGAGAGGAATACAAACTCTTAGAAAAAATCGAACAATTGAAAAATCTTCAAGGTGTTCAAGCCCGAATGCCTCAGGAGTTTAAAATTAGATAAATTAAATTAATAAAGGCCTCAGCTAAAACCTGAGGCCTCTTTTTATATAACAAAGCGTAAAATAAACAGGTCTTTTTTCTGTGGGATGTAAGCGACTAACCTTGAGAGAGGATATACTGGCCAATAGGATCTGGTGAAGTTCACTCTTCTTGAAGTAAAATTAGCCAAGCCTTTTCAACATTGCCGGCGTCTAGTTCATCCTTAGCCCAAAAATGAAGGTGATCTGACCAGCTGAGGGGATCATGTTGAAATCGAATTCGCATCTCTTCTAGTTCTGGATTTTTACTAAAATTTTTCACCGCTTCCTCGTCTGGCAAACTTTCCACATTGCCCAAACGACCTAAGTTATTTCCAGTTAAAATCAAACTATTTCTGATTTTATCCGGAATCTGATCCACCCCAATCCCCATTGTCCGAAGAGGTTTTGGTATTTCAAAAAGTGATTTCCCGATGGTTCGAGAATACCAGTTGCCTCCCAATCGAGCGACTAAATCAATTTTATTCGGATCAATTACTCCATCTTGATCAAAAATTTCTTCGTCCACATGGACACATTTGACTTCACAAATCACTAGATTCCCAGCCCCTCCACTTTCTCCCAAAGGCTTCACTTCATTCACCTGACATTCAAAAGCAACTTTAGCTTCTCTTATTCGCGGAGGTTTAACCACGTTCGATTCCACTGCGGTAAATCCGGCTTTTTCAAATTCATTGACTCCTTTAGGATATTCAGTACTGGCTAGAGACATTTGCTCAACCATTCCAAAATGGACCGTATGAATGACGACTTCAGGAATTTCCAAAACATTTTCCAAGGTATGCTTAGTCGTATTATCGCGTACTCTTCGCGAGGGTGAAAAAATCAAAATAGGCGGATTGGTACCAAAAAGATTGAAAAAACTAAATGGGCTCAAATTTACATTTCCTTCCCTATCGATGGTGCTGGCAAAAGCTATCGGTCTGGGTGCCACACTTCCCTGAAGTAAGGCGTGAAATTGGGGTATGGGTAAGTCTTTGGGGAAAATGGTTTTCATTCTATGATGTTAATGTGAAATCTTCGGTTTTTATCCAAAAGAAGAAGGAAACCGGTTTCTTTTAAGCAAATTATAACGCAATTTTAATTTATTAACAAAATCAGACCAATTAGTTCTCCGATGAACCTTCTAAAAAATCTAAAATTTACTTCGATAGTCTTTAGCATAATCCTGTCTTTCGAAACCTCTTATGCACAGCAAAGTCATCGAATCGCCACATTTAATATCCGATTTGATAATCCCGGTGATGAAGGGAACCTTTGGAAAGATCGGGCACCGCATGTCTCTTCATTAATCCAGTTTCATCAAGTCGGGCTATTGGGTACGCAAGAGGGGCTTCAACATCAAATTCAAGAGTTAAGCACCGCATTAGATTTTGAATACCTCGGTGTCGGCCGGGATAACGGCGCCGAAAAAGGGGAATTTACAGCCATTATTTTTGACCCGAAAAAATACAATTTGCTCGATCAGGGGACATTTTGGCTTTCTCCAACACCAGAAAAACCCAGTAAAGGCTGGGATGCTGCATTGAATAGAATCTGCTCTTGGGGAAAATTCAAAAGTCAGGAAGACCAAACATTCTATGTTTTTAATAGTCACTATGACCACATAGGCCAGCAAGCTAGGGAAGAAAGTAGTAAGCTGATCATCAAAAAAATTGAGGAAATTAACACTGAAGAATTACCCGTAATTTTACTGGGAGATTTCAATGTCACCCCAGATAACCCTGCTTACACTATCATAACCGACTCTGAAGACTGGCAAGATGCCCGATTAATCTCCGAAATTCCTGCCTATGGCCCCGGAGGAACCTTTACAGGTTTTGATTGGGAGAAAATGCCACGGGGTATCATTGACCACATTTTTATCAAGGGCGATATTCAGGTAATCAGACATGGCATCTTAACTGATAATTACGGAAAAAAATACCCTTCCGATCATTTCCCCGTCTTGGTAGAAATTGAGTTTTAACCCCGATTTGCTATTACGGTCCGTGACAGAATCCGAACCTCAATAAGTCAAGCAATGACAGAATGCTACCTAAGCCCCTACAGTGATTGAGTTAAATGCGACAGTTCAATTGATTCTCAAGCACCTTGGGATCATGACAGGAAGCCTGGTCCATATTTCGAGCTTGAAAAGGAATCTTTTGAAAATGAGTTGGGGTTCATTTGAAAATCAACCCGAGGGTAACATTTTAGCCTTAAGAACTAAACCAAAGCCGGAATTTCATCATTTGATGCGCTAGAAAATAGCTATGCCTTTTTCTTTATATAAAATAAATTAGGGCAAAACCGCTAGCAGACGAACCAACAATTTTCCTATTGAACGGAAAGACAGTTATTTTCTATTCTCCCAGGTTTCAATTCATCAAATCCTCAATCTCATCTGCTTCGATAGGGATATTCCGCATCAGATCAAAATAGCCGTTAGATTGGATGACAATGTTATTTTCCAAGCGAACTCCAAGCCCTTCTTCTTGAATATAAATCCCCGGCTCAACGGTAAAGACCATGCCCGGTGTGATCGGCCCATACATCGTTCCCACATCATGTACATCCAATCCTAGGTGATGAGAAGTCCCATGCATAAAGTACTTTTTATAGGCAGGCCACTCAGGGTCTTGATTCTTGATATCTGTTCGATCGATCAATCCTAAGCCTACTAATTCAGCCTGCATAATGAGCCCAACTTCCCGGTGATAATCCTGAATATTCGTACCTGGCAAAAGGATTTTCATGGCCTCTCGTTGTACACGGAGGACAGCATTGTACACGGCCTTTTGCCGATCGGTAAATTTGCCATTGACCGGAATGGTTCGTGTCATATCCGCATTGTAATTGCCATATTCCGCTCCCACATCCATCAAAAGCAGTTCTCCGTCTTGACACGCTTTTTTGTTCTCGATGTAGTGAAGCACACAGGCAGCAGAACCCGAAGCAATAATGGGTTCATAAGCAAAGCCTTTACTTCGGTTTCTAACGAATTCATGTAGGTATTCAGCTTCTATTTCATATTCAGTGACACCAGGTTTGACAAATTTCAAAATTCGACGAAATCCCTTTTCAGTGATATCACATGCAATCTGCAATTGATCAATTTCTTCCTGCTCTTTGACTCCTCGAAGCTCATGCATAATCGGAGCTACCCGATCGTATTGATGAAGGGGATAGCGCTCCCGGCAGCTTTGGATAAATCGTGCATCCCGGGTCTGGACAACAACTCCCGCACGAAGATGCTCATTGGTATTCAAGTACACCCGTTGGGACAAAGCCATTACGGTATTAAAAATTTGATCAAAAGCATCCAACCACTGAATATTATCAATTCCAGAAGTCAATTTTGCCTCTTCCTTGGTGTATTTATGTCCTTCCCAAATCGCAATATGCTCATTGGTTTCTCGCAAGAAAAGCACCTCACGGAATTTTGGATTGGGACAATCCGGGGCCAACAGCAAAATAGTTTCCTCTTGATCAATCCCACAGAGATAAAACAAGTCATTATTTTGTCGAAATTTCATCGTACCATCTGCATTGGTCGGCAAAATATCATTGGAATTAAAAATGGCAACTGAATTTTTCCCAAGCTTTTCGGCAAGCTTTTGACGGTTTTTTTGATAAAGTGAGGCCGAGAGCGGTTGATATTTCATGAAAATAATATTAACGAGAAGTTGATTTTCCTAAACTAGCGTAATTGAACTCGAAAATAAAAAGAAAAGGAGCAGTGCCGGGCATATTTTGGGAATTTATTCTTTTCACTCCACATAAATTTCAAGCAGCATGTCTTACTTTTTAATCTTAAACTAATTCACCGCAGAAGGTGTTAGATGGCTTAACTATTCAAATTTCCGATTAGATTTAAAGAAATTTAAAGGGCCGTTTTTCTCCAAAAAAGACCCATTTTTGAATTAAACTGCAGATATGATTCAAATTAAAGAGCTGGCAAACGGTATCCGCATCGTACACCAAGAAGTCACCCACACCCGATTGGTGCATTGTGGATTTGTCCTCAACATTGGAAGTAGAGATGAATCCAAAGAGCAGGAAGGTTTAGCACATTTCTGGGAACACATGGCATTCAAAGGCACCAAGCGAAGGAAAACCTTCCACATTATCAACCGTCTCGAATCGCTTGGTGGGGAACTCAACGCTTACACAACCAAGGAGAAAATCTGCTTTTACGCATCGGTATTGAAGGAGCATTACACCAAAGCCGCGGACTTGCTTTTTGACATCACTTTTAACTCCACGTTTCCACTCAAGGAAATTGAAAAAGAGCGCCAGGTAATTCTTGAGGAAATGGCCATGTACCGAGACTCTCCTGACGATTCAATTCAGGATGAATTGGATGAGTTGGTGTTTGAAAACCATGCTTTAGGCAGGAATATCTTGGGAAATGAAGAAACAGTGCGAGGCTTTTCACAGCAGGATTTCTTCGATTTTATTTCCAGTAGACTCGATACCAACCAAGTGGTATTTTCCATCATTGGAAACATTTCCTTTGCCAAAGCTTTACGGGCAATCGAAGGTTCTCTCAGTCAAATCCCATCCAAAAGAACCTTGTACACCAGAAGTGAATTCAAACATTTTAAACCTACCTCAAAAATCATCCATCGGGAAATCTCCCAAGCTCTTTCTGCCATGGGAAGGCCAGCCTATTCCCAATTTCATTCCAAGCGCTACAAGTTATTCTTACTCAATAATATTCTTGGTGGACCATCGATGAATAGTCGATTGAATCTCGCACTTCGCGAAAAATATGGCTACGTTTACAGCATTGAATCCACCTATCAACCATTTTCTGACACTGGTTTTTTTGGGATATTTTTTGGTACAGAGGAAAAAACCCTAGCAAAGTCCAAACAAATCGTCCAACGAGAGCTCCAAAAACTGCGGTTCAAAAAACTTGGAACCATGCAGCTTCATATGGCCAAAGAGCAAGCGATCGGACAAATGGCGATGGCCGAGGAAAACTACGCAGCCTTGATGTTGGTATTCGGAAAAAGTCTCATTGATCATGGGAAAATCGATCCTTTGGAGCGTATTTTTGAGCAAATCAGAAAAACTACAGCCGAAGAACTCCTCGAGATTTCCAATGAAATCTTTGACCCCGAACAGTTAAGCTACCTAACCTACTTACCTAACTAATTATGGAATTCATCGATACGAACCTCCTTGCCTATTGTGAAGCGCATACAAGTGAAGAGGACGGTTTATTGAAAAAAATTGTGCGAGAAACTCAGGCAAAAGTTCTCATGCCCAGAATGCTTTCTGGGCATCTTCAAGGAAAATTTCTAGAGTTTTTGGTCAACATGTACCGTCCCAAAACCATATTGGAAATTGGCACCTATACCGGTTATTCTGCAGTCTGCATGGCTCGGGGATTAGCCGAAAATGGAAGATTAATCACCCTGGATAAAAATGACGAACTGGAAAAAATGGTTCGTGGATTTTTCATGGAAAGCGGATTAGCCAAAAAAATCGAGTACCGCCTGGGAAATGCACTCGACCTTATCCCTGAACTTGAGGGTGAATTTGATTTTGTGTTTATCGACGCGGACAAAAAAAACAATGCCGCCTATTATGATCTGATTATTGAACGAATGCCTTCTGGCGGGATAATTTTGGCGGATAATGTCCTTTGGTCGGGTAAAGTAATCATCCAAGATGGTCAAAAAATAGACAAGGATACCGCAGCAATTTTGGAATTCAATCGCAAAGTTGCCCAAGACCCTCGAGTCGAAACCTGCCTGCTTCCCCTTCGCGATGGGTTGATGATGATTAGAAAACGCTGATTTTTAAAATTTAGGAATCATTTTTGCGTGATTCAAGCAAAAGTTTGTAGCCAAAAAATATGAAACACACAAGTATCCTAATTTTTACATTTTTTACTTTTATTTCAATCCCTGCCTTTGCCCAAGGCCCTATCCCTCAGGTGCCTGCAGAATTGGAATTTGCGGATATGATTATCCGGATCAACCCACAGGCTAGGCGCGAAATCCAACTGGATGTCGACGCCCTTTATCGAAACCCTGCCTACTTCAAAGTAAAACTAGATCGTGTCAATCTTTACATGCCCTATGTGGAGCGCGAACTTCGGGCTGTCGGCGTCCCGGAAGATTTGAAATATTTGGTGATTCAAGAAAGCGGATTGATTTCAGATGCCGTTTCAACCTCCAATGCAGTTGGATTTTGGCAATTTAAGCAAGGAACGGCAGAGGAAGTTTTTTTAAGAGTGGATGGACAAATCGATGAGCGAAAAAACATTGCCACTTCCAGTCGAGGTGCCGGACTTTATTTAAAAAAACACAACAACTCCTTTGACAATTGGGTATGTGCCCTGATTTCGTATCAAATGGGTTTGGGAGGAGCAAAATCCTATTTTGGAAATCGATATAATGGTCAACGCGTCATGGATATTGACCGAAATAGTCATTGGTATTTCAAGAAGTTTTTGGCTCATAAAATAGCTTTTGAAAATCAGATCGGGGTCTTGACTTCGTCGAGTCAGCGATTGGTCGAAACAAGAGTCCAAGGACCAACCACCCTGTCAGCTTTGGCAAAAAAATATGCGGTAAGCGAAGATCATCTCAAAGAAATGAATAAGTGGACGTCAAATGGACGAATCCCGGCAGGAACTTTTTCGCTATTTTATGTAGAAGAAGTAAGTCCGGATTACCAGCCTGCTGTGATCAAAACTGAAGCTAAAGCTCAACCCAAACCTAGCCCAAAAGCAGCATCAACCACGACAAAATCAACTTCTGCTTTTCCAAAAATTGCAGGTAACACAGGCAAAGCTACTCAACCCAATCAGATCACCATCAACAACCTGGATGGGGTTCAAGCCGCTAAAACAACAACTATAGAGCAATTTGCTGATCAAGTTGGGATAAAAGAGCGGAAACTTCGACGTCTCAACGATCTCGATTCCGATGAGCGGATCAAAGCCGGCAACTATTACTACACCCAGAAAAAGAAACCTCGGGCAGTGGTAGAAACTCATGTTGTACAGCCCGGAGAGACACTTTGGAGTATTTCCCAAAAATACGGCATCAAACTTTCTTCTTTAAAAGCAAAAAATAGAATCCGAAAGGATCGGGACCTGAAAGCCGGAATGGTTTTAAACCTTCAAGAGCATCGAAAAAGAGGAGAAGAGATTAAGTTTGTCCCGGTCAATTCAGGGAGCAGATTAACCCAAAACACAGCCGCAACACCGGCTTCTTCTCAGGTTTCAAAACCTACCCAATCTGTAGAACAAAGCGCTTCAAGTAAACCTACAAATCAACTCATTCACACCGTTTCTCCCAGAGAAACTCTTTATTCGATCAGCCGAAAATATGGGGTCAGTGTTGATCAAATCAAAAACTGGAACCAAATCGGGAGCCAAAACATCATCAGTGTTGGTCAGAAATTAACTATCTTCAGGCCCTGATTTCATACCCAATTTCTATGCGTTATTTTCTGATATTGGTAGGGCTGATGTACTTTTGCCTATCCTATGAGTCCAGGGCTCAGGACAGACAAATCATTCCAGATACCGTTTTGATTGGGGGGGATACACTTTTAATGTTGGGCGATTCTTTATTAATCGATGAGCCGGTCAAGGAAATTTTTTGGAAAACAGGAGGCAATTATAACCTAAATATCCAGCAGGTGACCTTGACTAATTGGGCTGCAGGGGGAGCGAGTTCTTTTGCTCTTAATACCGGCGTTTCGCTTTTTGCCAACTATAAAAAAGACAAAAAAGTATGGGATACCCAACTGAACATCAATTTGGGATTTAACAGACAATCCGAGCGTGATTTTCGAACGCGAAAAACCAATGACAATTTCAATTTTTCCAGCAACTATGGACGAGAGCTTTCTGAATTCTTTTACCTTTCCACCCAAATAGATGCCCGTACACAGCTTTTGGAAGGATACAAATATTCCCGTCCATCAGGTAGTGAAAACGATGTCCGACAAAAAATTTCAGACCTCCTTTCTCCCGGTTACATCCAATCTTCCACAGGTCTAAACTATCGGAAGACCTATGAAAACAAGGGGAAAATCTCGATGATCTTATCCCCCTTTACAGGTCGATTCACTATAGTGATGAATGACTCACTAAGCAATGTGGGAGCATTTGGAGTAACACCTGGAGAAAATGTCCGAGCCGAAGCAGGGATGTCATTTGCCACATCAGTTTCAGACATTCAACTCATGGACAATATCTCTTGGAAGGCTGATTTGAACCTATTTTCCAATTACGAGCGCTTTGGAAACCTAGTGGTCAATTTCAATTCAGTCATTCAAATGAAGGTAAACCAATACATTTCTACCCGAATTGAAACGAGTATCATCTATGACGAGGAGGTGTTAATCCGTCAGGATGATGGAAGTTCAAAACAGGCGGTTCAATTGCAAAACCTAATTAACTTCGGGATATCACTGGATTTTTAATAGTCTGCTTCCAAACCAAAACGCTTGGAAAGCTCCTTGAATGCCGGATGTTTTTCGGTTAAAAAACGAAACTTATCCGAATCGGTATATAATTTAGCGGAGTGAGATTCAATTTCCTCTTTGGTATCCAAGCGAATGGAGACTTTCCCTACTGAGGCTTTGGATCGAATGAGTTGAATTAATTCAGGGGTCATTTTCAGGGCAATCTCTTCTTGCACATGCCCCATAATCTCCAGAATCACCTCTTCTCCTTCTACGCGAACCGCCTGGTTTAATACAGCCAATTCAAGATTCTTCCCCGCTTCTTTAAAATAATTCTTCACCTCGGGAAGGATCTGATCAAGCAATTCTTGAGTCAGAGAATTTAATTCCTCTGTGGCAGAGACAAATTCAACAGGCTGTATTTCTTCCTTTTTTTCTTCCTGAGGCTTTTGAGTCTGATTCTTAAGGATTTTTTTGGTAGCCGAAAGACTCGAGGGAATCGAAATGGTCTTTTGTACAGGTGTTATTTTTGTACCTATATTCGCTACCGAGGGTACCACACTGGCTCCGACCGCGTTTTTAGAGGAATCGGTTAACTTTTTTTTTTAGCTTCTTCTGCAGCTAAAGCTGCCAAACTTAATGCTTCTGGAAGTTTTGCCATTTTCATCAAAGCTAACTCGACGTGAAGCCGCTGATTTTTGCTGGCTTTGAAATGGATGTCACATTGATTGGCTATGTGTAATGCAGATAGCAAAAAGGATTGATTTGTCCGTTGAGTTTGCTTCAAATACCGCTCTTTCACGGAATCAGAAACCTCAATCAAACCAAGGGTAGCTTGATCTTGTGAAACCAAAAGATCCCGAAAATGATCGCTTAAACCGACGATAAAATTATGTCCGTCAAATCCCTTTTTCAAGATCTCATCATAAATCAACAAAGCTTGAGAAATGTCCCCATCCAATAAAGCATCGACTACTTTGAAATAATAATCGTAGTCCAAAATATGAAGATTGGAGATCGTCTCTTGATAGGTGACTTTCTTTCCAGCCGAATACGTAACTATTAAATCAAAAATCGAAAGCGCATCCCGTAGCGCACCATCAGCCTTGGCCGCAATTAACCGGAGGGCTTCTTCTTCATATTCTACCGTTTCCTTGTCTGCGATGTATTTTAAATGTTCAGCGATGTGTTTGATTTGAATACGGTTGAAATCAAAGATCTGGCATCGTGAAAGGATGGTTGGAATGATTTTATGTTTCTCAGTGGTTGCGAGGATAAAAATGGCATACTTGGGAGGTTCTTCCAGCGTTTTCAGAAAAGCATTAAATGCTGCATTCGACAGCATGTGAACCTCATCAATTATATAAACTTTGTACTGGCCTTTCTGCGGAGCATAACGGACTTGATCCACGAGATTTCTAATGTCGTCTACAGAGTTATTAGAGGCGGCATCAAGTTCGTAAATATTAAAAGAGGAATTGTTTTTAAAGGAAATACAGGACTCACACTGATTACAGGCTTCCTGATCTTCAGCCCGATTTTCACAATTGATGGTCTTGGCTAAAATCCTCGCACAAGTGGTTTTTCCCACACCCCGGGGCCCACAAAAAAGGAATGCCTGAGCTAAATGATTGTTTTTGATCGCATTCTGAAGTGTAGTCGTGATATGCTCTTGGCCTACCACACTTTTAAAATCTGCCGGTCTGTATTTTCTTGCCGAAACAACGAAATTTTCCATCGCTGCAAGATATAAAAATCTCCTCATTCGTGAATTAGAAGATCGAAAAATTAGGAATTCTGACTCCAGTAAAACTGAAAAATGAAAAATAAGGAATTTCAAAATTGGGAACCAAAATTGACTTACTTTTGTCTTCTGAAGTGAAGATGGGGCTGACCGGTTTTGACAGTAAGTGTAAAGATCGGGCTCGCATGCAGGCTGGAGTATGTACGGCCTTGAAAGATTCATACGAACCATAAATGGCGAAACTTCTTACGCCATGGCTGCCTAATCTAACCTTAACAGGATAGAATGCTTAAAGGGTTGAGTTACAAACCGTAATTCCCCGGCCACATCTCACCGCCTGTGGTCTGATCCGGGCGGATCCGAGGTGTCGATCAGGTCAGACTGCGGCTTGTGATGCGATTAAGCAAGCTTAAGTCCCAATCGCTAAGCTAGACTCAGGTGTGTCTCCCAGCATAGTCTAGTCGAAAAACCAACAGGTGACTAAGCATGTAGACGGTACGGTGTTTCCTTATCTGGACGCGAGTTCGAATCTCGCCAGCTCCACAACTTCGACAAATTTAGCCCTGTAAGATTCTGTTTTACAGGGCTTTGTGTTTTAATGAGATTTTTTCAGTGGCAATGCAGTGGCTAAACCTAGTGAAACATTGATTTAAGTTATAAATATGAATGAAATTAATCCATTAGATCAAACTTTCATCACTAAAGCTGAAATATCCTCCATCAGCTCCTAAAATAAGGTGGTCTAATAGCTCAACATCCAAATTTTGACAGGCTGCTTTAACTCTTCTGGTAAGGGATTTATCCTGTTCGGATGGTTCTAAACTTCCAGAGGGATGATTATGAGCCAATATAATCCCTGATGCCATAGATTTCAGGGCCACAGCTAGAATTAGTTTGGTGTCACATACAACACTGGCCAACCCTCCCGTAAAGGCTTTGTAATAGCCTAAAACACGATTTGCCCTGTTAAGGTAAATGATTACAAATTCTTCCCTGAGGCAGATGGTATCAGGATTAAATACTCTTTCCAATAGAAGGAATGCATCTCTGGAGCTGGTGATTTTATAGTTTTCAGTGAAATCCCGATTGGGTTTATAGCTCAGCTGAATTTCGTTTACGGTATTAGTCATTATAAATATGATTGAAATTGAAAAAGCCCACCAAAATCTGGCGGGCTGTAATTGATTAATTCAAATACCAGAAATTATCTGGACCTCTGTCCAAGGCTTCTTGGATCTGCGTGGTGAAATCAAAGCTATTCACCTCCCTTTCGAGGAATTTGTCAATGTAGGAGCTTTTTACAGCCCCTGTGAGCAAGTTGTAAAATCTCCACAAGTCAATACTACCATTGCGCTGACGCTTGAAATTGGGGTCAGAATAATAGTACTCTGCAATCCTGGAGATTTGAGTATCATTAATCAATAGCTCTGGAATTTCCTTCTTTTCATCCTTAGGCAGATATTGGTACAACCTACCTTTCCCGAGAATTTGAGCAAACTGATTTTCCGACAACTCATACTCCTGAAACTGATTCATTTTTTTCAAATGAGCAGAATCATCATAGGAAGATATAAGAACTAATACCTTGCGGTATAAATCTTCTAATGAATTTGCTGTTAAGTCCAGTTTTGCCCCATCAGTAGAAATACAGAGATTGGTACACACTGTATTTTTAAATCCAATAAAAACCTTGAAGTGCTCCAAACCACCTTTTGAGGTATTCAGATTATCTAAATTATAGGCTTTCACACCACCTACTGTCAATTCCACAGGATTTCCACCTATATCTGAGGTAATTCCTGAAATTTCCAGCATAAAGGCCATTCGTTCAAAATAAATGGTCTTTTCATGCGCCAGAAGTTCATTAGCCTTTTTATTTCTGGCTTCGTAGACTCTTCCCTTGATAGGGTGCGAAACTCTCACTCTGGCATCAGGCGTAAAGGGTATATTGAAATGGGATCTAGCAGCTTCAGCCACTACCTCCACAAAATCTACCTGTGAAATGGCTGGCTCATTATCCTTCAAAAAAACAGGGATAATGTGCTTATCCCTGATTTCATTTAGATTAATTTCCAGTGTATTTGCCTCTAAAAACTTAGAGTTGAGGTTTTTCTTTTTGGGTACCTCATAAACCCCGTTAGGATTCAATATTAAGTTTTCCATTTGATGTAAATTTTTGGTTAAATTCAATTTTTTCGCGTTGGTTGATAAAGTCATCCTTGTGGGATTCCTGGAATTCTGATGAAGTTTTATATAAATCAATCAATTCTTCCAGCGTACGACAGGCATGAATCCTGCTTTCTATTTCAACAGGTTTGGTAGAAAGTAAATCAGATAAACTATCTACTTGATTATCAGACTTCTTCATAGCACACCAATTCTTTATAGCTATTCCAGTGTCCACCGTAATTTGAAAGTCTGGCTTATCTACAAATAGGTTAGTCCTATCTTTAGAGGCTTTAGCCAAATGCCTGGAATCTACATCAAACACCAAAGTCAGCTCGTAGTCCATACCATCCCGGGTTACCCCTTTAAGACCCACCTTCTCAGGAATCATCTTTCCATTCTTTTCTGACATTACATAGTCTTGCTTACTCCGTATGGTAGCAATCACATGGGCATTGGCTTGAAGGATAGCATTCACAAAGGCATTGTGGCGAGGCGTAACTTTAGCCCAGTTTTGGAAAGAATTACCCTGCATATTGGAATGATAGTCCACCAAATACTCCCATTCGTGGGATATGCTATCCATAATAATAGCTTCCATGCCCTGCTGAACTGCCAAAGCTATAGCCTCCACATACTTTTCTGGAGAAAATGGAGCTGAGATGGGAATTACGTTATACTCACCAAGATGTGCGTAAAGATCTGCTGAGTTATTCTCAGAGTCTATCACTACAATCTTAGACCAATCGCCTACCAATCCGTAGGCCAACAACAGGGAGGAATAGGACTTTCCGGAGCCACTTGAGCCCTGAAGCCCAATCTTGATTTGTATCCCCCCGAGCAACCCCATATTTTTTGAATTATTTTGCCCCGCTAGGTTTGCACCAAAAACAAACCTATGAAAAGAGCGAGTCAACAAGAAATGGAGGCGATGATAGCTTCCTTCAAATCCAGTGGTCTAACCCAACGTGAATTCTGTCTGCGGGAGAATATCAAACTTCCCACTTTCTCCTACTGGTACAGGAAAGTAGGTGCAGGAGCCACACCCGCATCATCCGGTTTTACTGAAGTAACCCCTTCTTTGCCTTCCAGTGGCCTTGAAGTAGTCTATCCCAATGGCGTGAGGGTACGGGGGATCCAGGACCTTCCACTGCTTCAGCTGCTGGTCAAACTGTAAGATGTTTGCCTTAGGATCTTCGCACCGGTTCTTTCTTTACGGCGGGGCAGTGGACATGCGCAAAGGTTTTGACGGGTTGAGCGGTCTGGTCCGCAATAGCCTGGAGCGGGATCCGCTGTCCG
>NZ_JAMWZB010000039.1 GCF_024305035.1 Algoriphagus sp. | reverse complement strand
ACATACCCCCACAGTGGACTTACACCACCTAGTCGATTGCCATGCACGGCACACACCAAAAAAGCCTCCAAATTAACATTTGGAGGCTTAGATGCTAGATTTATTCTTTCTTTAGAATGAGAAGGTAAATCCAAATTTCACTCGGGTTCCTGGTGCCAGTCGGGTGAAAATTTGGTCCTGAGCTTCGTAGCTACTGAAGACCACTTCCCGCTTGTCATTCAATAAGTTCTCTACTCCCAGGTTGGCTTGGATCCGCTCATCAGCTCCAAAAGACTTGTTGATGTTCAAGTTCAAACTGTGGAAAGGAACGGTGTAAGTATCAGTTCTATTTCCAAACCCTACAAAGTTCAAGGTAGGTCCCTGCACATTGTAGAACACGCCTGCCTCAAATCCAGTAAGGTAATTTAGGTAAGACAATCCAGTATTGATGATGTAAGGTGCTTGACCAGCCATATCCCGTGTATCGGATACAGTTTCGCCTTCTCTAGCCGTCAAAGATCTGGACCTAAACTCTGATTCAGACATTTTGATTTGAGATTCGGTCACCGTCAAGTTGGTATTCCACATGAAATTTTCCAAAGCTGGAGCGAGGAAAGCCAAGGATTTTCTTAACTCGAGCTCTACTCCCATCACCGTACCCCGACCTACGTTACGAGGCTGGAAGGATCCCGGATCGGAGAGAAACTGAACGATTTCGATTGGCTTATCAAAGGATTTGTAGAAGGCACTGACAGAAACCATCTGAGCCCTTTCTTGGAAAGATTCCCATCTTAAGTCAAAGTTATTGATTCGCGTGGCAGTCAAATTAC
The DNA here is from genome assembly GCF_024305035.1 of Algoriphagus sp. Taxonomy (GTDB): domain Bacteria; phylum Bacteroidota; class Bacteroidia; order Cytophagales; family Cyclobacteriaceae; genus Algoriphagus. The sequence continues at coordinate 34,868 of NZ_JAMWZB010000039.1, read as the reverse complement.
CATCCCAAAGGATTTCCGTTCCCCCATTCGTAGTCTCAGGGAATAAGCCCCCGATGAAGGTTCTGCCGGTAATTGGATCCAAAATCTCAGCATAAGATAGCTCCTTAAATGAAGGTCTAGCGATGGTGCGAGTAGCAGAAAGACGAAGGTTTTGATTGTCTTTTAATCCATATACCAAATTCAGGGTAGGGAAGAAATCCAAATCATCCAATACTTTCTCATTATCAAAAACGATGGTCGCTCCCTGGTTGGTTCCAGTATAATATTGCGTGTACTTTTCTACCCGAACTCCAGCGATAGCTTTTAACCGATCAATCGGGTTTAATTCGGCAGAAACATAACCCGCCACATTTGTCAAATCAGACTGGTATTCATTCGGGTTAATTGGAATAAAGTCCGGATTGTAGCGAACACCGTTTCTGTTATTAGCTGAGAAAAGATTTTCAGGATCCAAAATAGCATTGGGGTCTCCAGCGGATAAATCGGTATTTCCTGTAGCAAACTGGAAGGTCTGAATATTGAAATCTCGATCCTTCATGACATAGCTACCTCCGAATCGAAGTTTCCCTTCAGACTGGAATGCTGTAATTCGGCGAGTCAAATCTACCTTGCTTACCAAATTCATTTCTTCGAGCTCTCTCCAAATTCTGGTGGGCAAGCCTACCTCGGTAGAAACTGTGTTGTTTGGCAACCGGAATCGAGTAAATCGAATATCCGGATCATCCATGGTGGATAAAGTAGGAGCAACTTTCCAGTCAATTTCCCACTGATTTCCTTTCAAGTAATGAGACCCTCCCAACAAAATACTTCTTAACGACCGCTCACTGTATTCAATATTATACTGCTTGGCTTCAAAATTGGCTCCCAAGTTGGTATTGACAAAATCAAATTCCCCGGCTTTGGATTCTCCATTTTGCAAGTGCAGATAGGTTAATCGAAACTTAGAGGCATCAGTTTTCATAGCGATCCCGGCCATTCCGCCCAGCATTACATTGTTAACGCCATAGTCACCCATTTGTCTTTCGAGTGGCTCTAGTTCTCGTTCAGTCGATTCACGGGGTTTGGCATAGAGATTAAATTCAGCGTCTTGGTAAAATTCCGTTTCGTTTTTGTAAGTCAGGGCAAAGTTATATCCCCAGGTTACTTTCTCTCTAGCCAGCTGATCTCCTAGGGAAAAGCTTAATCCCATATCCATCAAGCTATTGGTACGGTATCCTGCCAACGTTTTGTTGAAAGATCCCAAAATGGATTGGTATTCTGCACCAGCAGCGCTGTTTGGATTCCCTACCACATCCCCATAAGAAGGAATGTCTGTTCTTCCTCCCGTAGGAATAGCCCTTGACCCATCGTCAAATCCCAGCCAGTCATTTTTACCTCCATCGTATTTGATATAGTTGCTGTTGAAGTGCATCGAAGGGTTAAATCCTCCGGATACACCTAATTTCATGGATCGCTCCTCAGGAAAATCTTTGGTAGCAATATCGACTACACCCCCTGTAAAGTCAGCAGGTAGATCCGCAGAAAATGACTTGGAAACAATGATATTATCGATCACATTAGTTGGAAAAATATCCATTTGAATGGTGTTTCTGTCCGGATCAAGCCCTGGAACATCCACGCCATTGAGGACGGTTTTGGTGTATCGGTCTCCCAGACCACGAACATAGACATACTTACCCCCTTCAATGGAAACTCCGGTTACTCGTTTTACTGCGCCAGCTGCATCACCGTCACCAATTTGTCTAAACGTACTGGCCGAAATCCCATCCATTAGGTTTGGAGCATTTCGCTTGACGGACATCAAAGCATTTTCGGTAGTTCGAATTGCCGCTGCTGCGATGGTTACTGTTTCCAATTCGGAGGCTTCTTCAGCCATCAAAACATCATTTAGTACTGTTACTTCCCCTCCTTTGATCTCTACGGCAGTCAATTCTACAGTCGAATAAGAGAGGTAAGATATCTGTAAGGTGTAAGTTCCCGGTTCGGCTTGGATTTCAAATTTCCCGTCAAAATCAGTGACGGCTCCGATACCGAGTTCTTTGACCAGTACGGAGACACCAAATAAGGGCTCTCCAGTAGCCTCTTCGTAAATAGCTCCGCGAAGGGTGCCTTTTTGAGCGAAGGAATAGCCCGCCATCAATTGGGAAATCAGAAGCAGGCCAAAGATGAAAATTCGTTTCATGAACGAATGGGTTGTTTGATTTTTCATACAGCAAATGAGTGATTCAATTTTATAAGAAAAGGAAGGAAGTTCCTTGCAAGACCTTCCTTCCTTTTATTTAGCTTAAATCATGATTAGAAGTCAGCCAATTCTCCGGCGACATCAGCCCAAGACCATCCAGCAAATGGTGCTTTGTCAGCTCCTACTGTATTGGCTCCAGCTGCTACCGCAGAAGCTTCAGCGTCTGTACCACTTTTGAATACATCGGTCAAGGAGGTTCCTTCAGCCAAAGTAATTTCAAGGTTTGCAAAATTCAAAACACCACCTTGGAAGTTGGCAAGCGAAACATCTCCGCTGATTGATAGATCTCCACGGCCTTCAGTATCGGCAGGATTTGCAAATCCGAAGAAGTAAATATTAGAGAATGTACCTCTCGCTCCATCTCTGAAGTCACCTAATTCAGAAACATCATTCCCTTTTACCGAACCATTGGTTAGGGTGTGAGCTGCATTGAAAGAACCTTCAGGTCCATCAATTTCCATTGCGTGATCCGTTTCGCCTCCACAGATAAGGATAAAGTTATCCATAGTTCCAGCCCAAGCTTGGTCTGTGTCAAGCGCATCGTCACCAGAATTCCAAACCACTGCGTTGGTTACATTTACTGTACCGCCAAACCACTCGATTCCATCATCTTGGTTAGCAATAACTTCTACGTTTTCGATGGTGGTTCCAGAACCTACTCCACCAAGAGTTAAACCGTTGATTTCATTTCCTTCACCGATGTTAGCACCACCGTGACGGATAGAGATGTAAGAGATCGTTCCGGAGTTGTCATCAGCTACATCACCTCCATAAAGACCATTTGCGTCAGAGGGTGGGATACCTTCGATTTGAAGTTCAGAAACGTCTCCTCCGAATGAGCCTGGTGCATTACCCAAGATCAACAATCCACCCCATAGCCCAGAAAGATCTGGATCCAAGTTTGGAGAAACAATTTCACCGGGTTGAATCTCATCGGCAATCGAAGTAAAAATGATAGGCGCGTTAGCTGTTCCGTTTGCATTTAAAGTAGCACCTCTAGCGATGATAAGAGCAGTTGCGTTCGCACCAGTTCCTACTTCACCTTTTACTACGACACCTTCTTCGATGGTAAGCGTAGCACCAGCCTCTACTGCAATTCTACCGCCAAGAATGTAAGTGTTTCCAGTTTCCCAAGTTTGATCTTCTGTAATGTTGGATTCAATTCTGAATTCAGTTTGATCCACACCTACGTTCAACACGTGAGTGGCAGTTGCTTGGTCTCCATCCACATCGGTTACAGTGAATTCGAAAACAACGCTATTTCCAGCATCAGCTTCTTCTGCGGTATAAGAAAATTCCTGAGAAGCGGTAGTTCCAGTCAAGGGAACGGTAGCGAAATTTGCTCCGTCTTTCGTGATTACCAATTGTGCTAATCCATCAGGAGCAGTTGCAGTAGCGGTTACGGGCCCCAATGTCCCTCCAGCTTCGATAGAAGCAGTAGCAGGAATTCCAGAAATGGTCACACCATTATCTGGCTCGGGATCATCTTCACAGCTCGTGAAGCCAAGGGTAATGGCTGCGAAAAGTAAGAATAGGTAATTAAACTTTTTCATGGTTTATAAATTGAGTTATGGTTTTGCCTTTATCGACGCTACAAAACTGACTCAATTTTAACCCACAAGAGAATTATTCGAATTATGCTTTTTTTAAAATTCAATTCAGAATTTAATACTGAATTAACAAAATGAACAAAAAAAAAGGCTTCCCTTACCGAAAGCCTCATTTTACTCGTTTTAATGTTATTTGAATGTTACCGACTTATTAATTGGTACTTTTTCCAATAAAATTTTTACCAGATCACGGGTGTTAATATTGTCAGCTTCCGCTTCATAATTCAAAATAATCCGGTGATTAAGTACGTCTTCTGCGATTTCTTTGATGTCTTCAGGCAATACATAATCTCTTCCATCCATGTAGGCTACCGCCTTTGAAGCCAAATTCAAATTAATACTGGCTCTTGGAGAAACTCCAAACTGGATATACTTCGCCTCATTCTTTAATCCATATTGCTCCGGAAAACGAGTGGCAAAAACCAATTCGATGATGTATTCTTCGAGTGGCTCTGCGATTTTGATTTCGTTGATTTGATTTCGAATATCAAAAATGTCCTGCTTGGATAAAATCGCATTGACTTCCGAGCTGAAGGACATATTGGCCATTCGGCGCATGACTTCCATTTCATCGGCTTTGCTTGGATATTCGATGTGTACTTTCATCATAAATCGATCGACTTGCGCTTCGGGCAAAGGATACGTTCCTTCTTGGTCCACCGGATTTTGGGTAGCCAACACCAAAAATGGACGATCGAGGGGAAAGGTAGTCTCACCGATGGTGACTTGCTTCTCCTGCATTGCTTCCAAAAGTGCTGACTGCACCTTAGCCGGAGATCGGTTAACCTCATCTGCTAAAATCAAATTGGAGAAAATGGGTCCTTTCTTTACCTCAAAATCCCCGTTTTGCTGATTGTAAATCATCGTTCCGATCAAGTCAGAAGGAAGCAAATCCGGCGTAAACTGAATTCGGTTAAAATCCAAATGGAGGACTTTGGCCAGCGTATTGACCGTCAGTGTTTTCGCCAAACCCGGAACACCTTCCAATAAAATATGGCCATTGGTGAAAAGTCCGATCAACAATCGGTTGACCATTCGTTCCTGTCCGACAACAACTTTTCTGACTTCCTCTATTACGGTTGCGATTTTTTCCTGATGCATGGAGCTTTTTTTTAGCTTTTAATCCTCCTAAAATAGGATATTTTATCCCGATCACAATCTTAATTCTTAGAAGCGGTAATGCCCGAAGGTCAGATGGTTTTTTAGGAATTTTTAAGAAGGAAGGGCTAAATCTGGTTTGGCTAAGTTGGCTATGAGGTAGGCCTGCAGACCTGAAATCAAAAACAATCCATTCTTTTTTCCTATCTCTGATTTTGAGCGAAGACCTTACTTTCTTCGAAATCCACTCAATCCCACTAGCTTGTAAATCTCCTCCTGGGCCATCTCTCGCACTTCACCGGCTTGAAAACCCTCAATTGTCAATCGCCCAATGGACCATCTAACCAGACGCAACGTTGGATATCCTACTGCTGCGGTCATTTTCCGGACTTGACGGTTTTTCCCCTCAATCAAGGTCAGGCTGATCCACGTATCGGGAACATTCTTGCGATAGCGAATCGGCGGATCTCGATCGGGCAAAGCAGGGATAGACTCAGGGATTTTAGCAATCGCAGGTTTGGTCCGGTACATTTTTCCATCCACCTTGATTTGCACCCCTTTTTGAAGTTGCCCTAGGCCTTCCTGATTGGGAGTTCCTTCCACCTGAACCAGGTAAGTTCGCTCATGACCGAATCTTGGATTCAAAAGTTGGTTATTAAGCCATTTGTCATCGGTAAGAATCAACAGTCCCTCGCTGTCCTTGTCCAGACGACCAACGGGATAAACCGTCTTGGGAAAATGAAAAAGAGAGGCCAGTGTCTGCCCCTCCCCGCTGAATTGGCTCAAGACCCCGTAGGGTTTGTAACTCATAAAGTACTGTGCCAAAACTTAAATTAACTTCCGCAGCCTACACAATCGATGCTGGAATCCATGGGCTTGACGCCCTTGAGTTTCATTTCAAGATTGTGGATTTGATCCCGTACATCCATGTCCTGAAACATGTCGCCTGTCAATTGGCTTTTCAATTCGGCAATCTGGGATTCGAGTTCCTTCAGTTGTACTTCGCTCATAAAAACATGATTTAAGGGTTAAAGGGATTGAACATTCAAAATAGGAAGAAAGGAAAAGAAGTTCCTCTTTTTCTGTTAAAAATTCGACAAAAATAATTCCAATTTCAAACCCTTTGGAAACCAAGTCCATTCAATGAGTCCAAAAAAAAGAGGCCGAAGCCTCTTTGATCAATTCCAAAGTTTTTCAGGATATTCTCCCGATGCATGCATCCTTTTCAAGGAGTCGATGACAATAGGCTTATCTTCGGTATAGGTTACCCCAAACCAGGTTTTCCCTCCCGGTAATATTTCAAAAGCTGCTTTATTTTCCTGAATGAGATTATTGGCTACGGTAGGAATATAAAATTCGGATTTGAGATTTTCCAGGTTGGCAGGAAGGAATTCCTTCCACATCTGCTCAATATCGGCAAAAACCCCTGGATGAAAACCCCAGAAATTCATAGATACGGGCGTATTTTCAGCAATCTCAATTGTTTCTCCCTCTCCTCGGCTAATGATTTTATCTCCTTCACGAGCAATGGAAGTGCGCTCCACCATTCCGATCAGCTGTCCTTTAGAGTTGGTTGTACAGACTCCCCGGCTAACTGTTCCGTTTTCAGAAAGGACATTTTGAATTGCATATCCGACCATGGAATGCAGTTCCGGTTTTACCTCATGGGTCAGAAATTTTGCCTGTACCTCAAATGCTTCTTTTCCATAAAAATCATCCGCATTAATCACCGCAAAAGGTTCGTTCACCGCATCTTTGGCACAAAGAACCGCATGAGCAGTACCAAAGGGTTTCTTCCGATCGGCTTGTTTCAGCTCAGCGGGAACAAAACTATCTAAGGATTGTATTACCCAATCCACCTCGATTTTCCCCTCGAGCTTGGGTAAAAACTTTTCTTTGGCTACTTCCAAAATTTCCTCACGAACAATAAAAACCACCTTGCCAAAGCCCGCTCGGATCGCATCGTATATCGAGTATTCTAAAATCGTCTCTCCATTGGGGCCAAAGCCGTCTATTTGCTTGTTGCCGCCATAGCGGCTTCCCATTCCGGCAGCTAAAACGAGTAGTGTTGGTTTTTGAATCATGAAATTATTTTTTGAAAACGAAGCAAAATTAATCGAAATGATTCGGGGTACAAGGCAAGACAAATTTCATTCTCCATCTATTCACTTTATTTTTTAACCTATATTCTACTTTTATGAGTCCTTTGAATCAAAATATGGCTTCAAAAAACACCTAGTTTCCTCAAATATTAGATACTATGATGCGAAGCAGGATATTTTTTTACCCATAATTTGAAATTTCTTCATTTTTTGAATTACTTTCATGCCAAATTCCCAACAATTCTCAAACCTGATTGACAAAATGAAAAAAATTGAAGCGATTATCAGAACATCGCGCTTTGAACAGATCCATGCTTGCATCTCCGGCTTGGGTGTCAAATTCCTCTCTTTTTATGAGATTAAAGGGATGGGATTTGAACATGCCCGGCAGGAAATGTATCGGGGAGTATCGTATGAACCAGCTTATATCCCCAGAACCAAACTGGAGATTGTCGTACCAGACGAACTCAAAGACGCTGTCATCCAATGCATTCTAAAAGAAGGGAAAACCGGCGAAATAGGAGATGGGAAAATCTTTGTCTTCGACGTCTTAGAAGCCTATCGAATCCGAAATCAGGATACTGGAGAAAAGGCCCTTTAATCGCTCAAACTACCGAACCTATTTACACCCATGCAAGAACTATTTACTGTCAATAATTTATGGATGATGGTTGCCACAATTCTGGTCTTCATCATGCATTTGGGCTTCGCCAGTCTGGAAGCCGGCCTGACTCGTGCCAAAAATACGGTCAACATTCTTTTTAAAAACACCATCATTCCAGCCATCGGGATTTTAACCTACGCACTGGTAGGCTTCAACCTCATGTATCCAGGAGCAGGATTTGAGGGATCTTTTGTTGGCTTTGCCGGATTTGGTTTACATCTGCCTGAGGGCTGGGATTCCTCCAATTACAACGCGGGATATACCTATTTCACCGATTTCATTTTCCAGGCTATGTTTGCTGCAACGGCAGCCACAATCGTTTCGGGAGCAGTAGCAGAACGGATCAAATTAGGACCTTTTATCTTCTTTTCAATTCTCTACGTTTCGATCTGCTATCCCATTGTAGGCATGTGGAAATGGGGAGGAGGATTTCTCAATACCCTGGACACCCCATTTTATGATTTTGCCGGATCCACCATCGTCCACTCGGTCGGCGGTTGGGGTGCTTTGATCGGAGCTTATTTATTGGGTCCGAGAATCGGAAAATATACCGAGCGCGGCATGAATGCGATTCCTGGACATAATCTACCTTTGGCCACCTTTGGAGTGTTTTTACTTTGGTTTGGTTGGTTTGGATTCAATGGGGGCTCGGTCCTCAGCGCAAATCCAGGTGCAGTCTCGAGGGTATTTGTAACCACTTCCATTGCAGCCTCAGCAGGAGCTTTTGGCGCTTTGATGGTTTCCTATCTCAAGTTCAAATCCTATGACATTACGATGGTCCTCAATGGCATCCTAGCAGGATTAGTTGGAATAACAGCTGGGGCAGATCAGATGGGTGTCGGGGAGTCAGCGATCATCGGATTCATCGGTGGGGGATTAATTGTCTTTGGAGTGGTTCTGTTTGACAAAATCAAAATTGATGACCCGGTAGGTGCGATCTCAGTTCACCTGATCGGAGGTATTTGGGGAACACTTGCGGTAGGGATTTTTGGGGAATTAGCCGGGTGGAATCAATTTATTTCCCAATTAATCGGCGTAGGAGCAGTGGGAGTTTTCTGCTTTCTGTTCGCGGGAATCATCCTGTTTACACTCAAAAAGTCAATCGGCATTCGGGTTGATCAAAAAGAAGAAATCGAAGGGCTCGATATAAATGAACACGGGATGCGAGCTTATCCGGATTTTGCTAGTAAGGACTAATGGTCTGTCATCTATTCCATGTACCACCAACCCAAAAGTGAGGGAATGGACCCTCACTTTTTTCAATTGGGCTCAGGTGGGGCTTAATCCTAAAGGTGAAAAACCCGGTTTTAGTTAGTCCTGTGTAGAAATTAAGATTTGGGGTTAGGAAAAAGACCAATGCCCTAATCTGCCTTTTTTTGTTTAAATCCATTCCTTTAGTACCTTAAGTTCTTTCTAATCATTTTTTCTATGAAAATTTATCGGCGATTGATCCTTCCACTTGTGGTGACGGTTTGTTTGGTGATTGCCAAACTTTACTTTAAAGAAGATTCGGCCGCTTGGCAGGGGGTTTGGGCTTGGTTGCCCCATGCCAATACGATCTTGATTATCTCTGGTTTTACTTGGTGTCTTCTGGCCTTTACCGGAATATTGAAAGCAATTTTTCTCAAACAATATGACATCAGCAAAGAGGATAACCTCCGGGCTAGAAAAATCTATACTCAAATCAATATCCTTCAAAAAATTATCAATTTCATCCTTGTCGTATTGGGAATTGGATTGATATTAATCTCTTTTGAACCCATTCGAAAAATCGGAGTTGGCGTTTTTGCCTCTGCGGGCGTAGCTGGGATTATCATTGGTTTTTCTGCCCAAAAAGCCATTGGAGCTCTGATTGCTGGGATTCAGATCGCTTTTGCACAGCCCTTTAGATTAGACGACGCGGTAGTAGTGGAAGGAGAATGGGGCTGGATCGAAGAAATTAACTTGACCTATGTGGTGGTCCGCATTTGGGATCAGCGCCGTCTTGTTTTACCCACCACCTATTTTTTGGAGAACCCCTTTCAAAACTGGACACGGACCTCGGCCGATATCATTGGCTCGGTATTTTTGTACACCGATTACAGCGTGCCTTTTGATGCACTTCGCCAGCAGCTTGATCAAATCTTGGCAAATACTACCTTATGGGACAAGAAAACAAAAGTTCTTCAAGTCACTGACGCTAAAGAGCGAACAGTGGAAATCCGTATTTTGGTCTCAGCCAGAAATTCCCCGACGGCTTGGGACCTGCGTGTACATGTACGGGAAAAAATGATTGAATTTTTACAAAAAAGTTATCCCGAAGCACTTCCTCGAACCCGCATTATCTTGGAAGGAGAACAAAAATCATGAGAAAACTAATCTGGATTTCCCTCTTTTTTTGGGCGGTCCCCTCTTTTGGCCAAGAAGAAAAAAACACCTTTGAAGTTGAGTTTTCCGGATTTTTGGATCTGTATTATGGATACGATTTTGTGGATCGCATGGGTCTAGAACAAAGACTCCCTTTTCTTTATAATCATACGAAGCAAAATAGGCTGGGAGTTAATTTAGCGCTGTTCTCGGTAAACCTGAGATCGGATTTTCTTCGGGCGAATCTGGGTATACAGCAAGGCACTTACCCCAGAGACAATTACGCCAACGAACCGGCACTTTTAAAATGGATTCATCAGGCCAATGTAGGCCTGGCCATTGACCGAAATAAAACCCTTTGGCTAGATGCAGGCGTCCTGCCTTCTCACATAGGATTTGAAAATGCTGTTTCCACGGAAAACCTCAGTCTTTCCCGATCCATTATTGCAGAAAATAGCCCCTACTTTGAAACGGGCCTTCGCTTGAGTTGGGAGAAGAATGAACATTGGTATTTTGCCATTTTATACCTGAATGGATGGCAACGAATCCGAGCGATCCCTGGCCGAAATATCCCTTCATTTGGGACTCAGGCTACCTACTCACCCTCGGAAAACACCACCTTAAACTGGAGCACATTTTTGGGAACCGACCAGCCTTTGGAAACGGAAACGATGCTCTATTTTACTAATTTCTACGGAGATTTTACACTAGGAAAAGGTTGGCGCTTGATTGCTGGATTGGATGGAGGAAGACGTACACTCCCCTTCGACTTTGATCGAAACTGGTGGGGAGGCTCCGCAATCCTGCAAAAGCAGTTTTCCGAAAAATTCGCCTCAGCTTTTCGGGTTGAGCATTACAACGATCCCTTTCAAGCGATTTCTATGAGTCTAACCGATCAGGGAATCAAAACTAGCGGCTTTTCGCTGAATGGAGACTGGAAAGCCTTCAAAACCGCAACTTTTCGCTTGGAAGGACGCTGGTTGACCGGTCCGGAACTGGGCATGGGTGATGGAAATTCAGAAAATTACTTTTTACTCGGCTCGCTTGCTTTTAAAATTGATTAAACCAAAACGAGGCATGGGACTTCCTATGACAAGCCCAAACCGCTTCAAAATGAATTGTTTTGCTGCTGTTAGCTCAATCGCTGCAAGGGCGTGATGCCTCCCTCATCAGTGGCTTGATTTAATTTCGCCTAGAATGCTCACTGTAGATTTTTAGGCATCATCCAGCTTAGAGGGAATCGATATCATTGAGATACTTTTCTGCCTGATCAAGGATTTCCTGCTTATTTTTCATTTTATCCCAAGTACGATAAGCCATGCCGATACGGGGGTTATTTTCCAATTTATCCCGATTTCGATCGTAAAAATGCCAATACAAACTATTGAATGGACAAGCTTTTTCACCGACCTTTTCCTTAGGGTTGTAAGCGCAGTGATCACAATAGTTACCCTGTTTTTTGATGTAATTTGCCGAGGAGACATAAGGTTTGGTTCCGACAATCCCACCATCTGCAAATTGGGACATGCCTCGCGTATTGGTGATTTCTACCCATTCAATGGCATCGATGTATATTCCCAAATACCATTGATCCACCTCATCGGGATGAATCCCTGACAGTAAGGCAAAATTTCCTGTCACCATCAGCCGCTGAATATGATGCGCATAGGCCCTATCCAAAGATTGGCCAATGGAATGGGAAAGGCACTTCATCTTTGTTTTCCCTGTCCAGAACCACTCGGGGAGCTTTCGCTCATGCCCAAAAAAATTCATCTCCGAATAGTCAGGCATTTTGGCCCAATATACGCCGCGCATGTATTCTCGCCATCCGATGATTTGCCGAATAAAACCCTCCACTTGGGAGATGGAAATTTCCTCTTTATGGCCTTCCCAATATTTTTCGACCGTTTCTACCACTTCCAGTGGAGAGAGCATTTTACTATTCATCGCAAAACTCAGGCGAGAATGAAAAAGAAAGGGATCCCAGGTCGTTAAAGCATCTTGATAATCTCCAAAATGGACCAAAAGCTTTTCACAGAAGTAATCCAGAACCTCCAAGCACTCCTCTCGGCTGGTTGGCCAATCAAACTGCTCTGGATCGAGGCTTCCAATTGTTTTTAGTTGTGCATCCTTCAGGGTTTGAAATAGGCTTTGTACAGATTTGGGATGGGTTTTTGGCTTCAACAGAAGGCGCCTGTCCTTGAGTGCAGAACGGTTTTCTTGATCAAAATTCCACTTGCCCTCCACGGGTTCTTTCCCGTCCATCAGGATCTTGAACTTTCGTCTCATTTCCCGATAGAAAGATTCCATTAGGTAGGTCTTTTTTCCTTTGAAAAATTGGGCCAAATATTCCCGGTCGGTTAGGAAATGTTCCGTGTCGTAGGCTTTGAATTTAATTTTCAACTGGGAGCAAATTTCCTGTAGCTGCTGATCAAGTCGGTACTCATCAGGAAGTTGGTACTCAAAGGTCTCAATTTCCAGCTCTTCGATCCAATTATGGATCAATTTCGTCAGATCTTGCGGGTTGTGCTTATCATCGATTTTAACGTAGTTGACCTGGTGGCCATCCGCTTGGAGCTGCGCTGCAAAATTCCGCATGGAAAGAAAAAAAGCGAGCACCTTTTGGATGTGATGAGTTACATAATCAGTTTCCTGACGCATTTCAGCCATCAAATAGATTACTTCCTCATTTTTTTCCCGAAACCAAGGGTGATTGCTGTTGAGCTGATCACCTAAAATCAAACGTAGAATTTTCGCCATAAAAAAAGGACTTTACTTGATAAAGCCCCTTTTTGAAATCATTGTTTATGAGAAATTAATATTTGAAGCAAGGCATGGAAGATTTTCTTCCAGCTCCTGCAGCATCTCCTGCCAAAAAGCTGAAGCGAATACTGATTTCGTGGGCTCCACTGACCTGAGCAGAAGCTAAGGACGAAACCACATAATCGTAACTGTAACCGATATTTAGGCCATTGCCTAATGAAATCCCAACCAGGGAAACCAAGGATTCATGATTGGTTCCCATCGTATCTGAAATGGGTAAGCCACGGTACCAAAGGCCCAAGACCAACGGCTGAATATTCAGCTGAGCGCCCAAATCTAATTGTTGAAAAGGACCCTGATTTTTATAATTAAAAGCCAAAGCCAATTCTCGAACCCCGGAAGTTTGATTATAATAAGACTTGAAAGCTCCGCCGGAAAGATCAAATTTCACTCCGCCATGCGCGGAAAGTTTCATCGGCAATTCACTGAAATCCCCTTCTAAAAATGAGATATTGGGTTGCGTAATATGATGAGCTGAAACCCCAAGCCAAGCATGTTCATTGTTATAAAGTACTCCGAAGCTGTAATCTACAAACTGATGACGCATATCTGTGGCGAGATTTTCTCCGCTGAAATCACCAATCGAACCATTTTGATCATCGATTTGACTACCAAAGACCATATTTCCAAAATAGGCATCCCGATCCATATAACTTACTTGCCCACCAAATCTCAAGAAAGAACGGAAACCTAATCGAGCTCGATAAGCATAAGACAGCCCGATTTCGGAGACACTCAGGTTAGCCATGCTTTGCTCAGATCGGTTTACGATCACTCCAATTCCGCTGTTTGCTCCAAAAATATAATGATCAGCATACGCGGAGTAAGAAGTTATGGATTGATCCAAGCCCGGCCACTGATTTCTAAAGTTTACACCGATCTGAGTCATCTCGGTAGATCCGGTCATCGCCGGATTGAGATAAATCGGGGCTGCATAAAATTGTGAATATTGGGCGTCCTGACCGTACCCTTGGAAACCCAGGAGGACTAAAATCAATATGAAGACGACCTTTTTCATAATTTATTTCTTTGCGGACTTTATACTCTATTTACAACTCCTTATTTTGATTTTTATATTGTTTATTTTGCTCTTTGTATTTTGAAATATAATTTTATGCATCATGAAATCAGCAAAATGATCTTCTTATAATCCAAGCTGACAATGTTAAATAGCAACTATTATTTGGATTTACAAATGATAAAAATCACTTATTAACCTGTTGAAAATGAGTAGACTGATTACGAAAACATACTTTTGGTAGGTTCCACAAAAAATAAAATAGGAGTTACATATTTGGTATTATAAAAATCAATTGGCCTAAAATATTTTTTTTTAAAAAAATTGAATTTTTCTAATTTTTTTTTACTCACAAAATCTAAAAAGGAAGCGCCTTATGATTCAAAAAACTAGGCTGAAAATAACGTATATAAAAATTTATTTCAAACGCATTTTTATAAGTATATAAGTTTCCTGCTCAATCGTTCTTAGAACCTCAAGAATACGTTTAACGAAGCAAAAACTCTCAAAATGAATAATTTATGAATTTTATTCGAGCTTCCTTCCATACCTTAAGCTAGGATAAGGCAATTGGATTTAATCCAAGCACTTAACATGGGCGTTTCAAACTTAGCTCAACCCTGTCAAGACTCCAACCTGTTTGACAAAGCTAGAATACCAAAACCTTAATCCAATCCTGTCCTTATCCGAAATCTGGATAATTTATACAAAAAAAGCTAGCTCATAGTAGCTTAATTTAGGGGAATCAAATTGAATTTTACCGGACTAAGGTGACCCCTCCTGAGAGGGTAAACTCTTGCCCTTTAAGGTCTGAGTAGAAAATCCGATAGACATAATTTCCAGGCTGAACAAGCTTGCCCTGATAAGTGCCATCCCAGCCTTTGCTTTCCATATCTGTCGTGATAAACAACTTTTCACCCCACATATTGAATATTTCCAAGCTAAAGGTATTTACACTTTTCATTTTTGGAATAAACGTATCATTCAATGCATCTCCATTTGGGGTGAATGCATTGGGTACAACCATCATGGCTTCCTCATTAGTCACGAGCACCGCGTTAACTTCAGATATGGGACAGCCCAGCGGGTCAAAGGCAGTTAAGGTAACTTGGAATTCCCCCTCTTGGTCAAATACGTGAACCGGATTACGTTCATTGGATACTATCCCGTCTCCAAAATCCCAGGTCCAATCTCTCAGATCTTCAGAAATTTCTGAAATAAACTCCAGTTCCTCTCCTACCAATACTTTCGGTTCATTGGAAAATTCTACTTTACGGTATTCAAAATCCAAAACTCTTGCTCGATTGGTGCTTTGTGCAGGCATATCCAAATTAATGGACGATTCTGCCTGACAGCCTGCATGGTCTGTGATACTTACTTGCAAAATTCCGGATTGATAAACAGGGATTTCTCTCAAGTCTTTGTCCCCGGTATTCCAATTAATTTTATAGGGTTCTTTCCCTCCAATAATGGTGAGTACCGCTTTTCCTTTGACTAGCCCTAGCTCGCAATCTGTCTCAAATACAGTGCTGATTCGAGCTTGGATGGGTACCGGATTTGTAATATTCAAGGATTGATTGAGTGTACAACTGTTCTCATCCAAAATTTGAACTAAATAGGATCCAGCTTTCAGGTCGGTTCGCTTCAGAGGTCCCTCAACACCGTCCGACCAAATTACTTTAATTTCCCCGATTGCTCCACTCACTTCCAGTTCTGCTTGCCCATCCGAAGCCCCAAAGCAAGAAGGATTTTGCTGGCTGAGGACAGTTGCTTTTAAGCTGGTTTTGGCCCCTACAGTAAATGATTGGATTTGCTGACATCCCTTGGCATCCTGAACGGTCACCTCATAGTCTCCTGGTTCGAGTTCAGTCAAATTGGAATCAGAAGAGCCATGCAACCAATCAAATGTATAAGGGGCAGCGCCCCCACTGACGGATAGTTCAATCCTACCATCGGGATTTCCTTGGCAACTGGCATCCTCAACCACGCCTTCCACTTTGAGATCAGAAGAGTCCCAAAGGGAATAGGAATTGCTGACCGAGCAGCCATTGGCATCGGTCACCACTACCGTGTAAGTTCCAGCGCTCAGGTTTTCCAAAATCGAAGAAGACGCGCCAGTATTCCAAGAATAACTAAATGGAGCCGTTCCACCTGAAACCGAAAGGCTGATGCTCCCATCCGCTGAGTTACATAGCGGTGGCAGTGTACTGCCGGTAATTTCCAGCGGGTTTACAGCCGTTAGGGAATACGAACCAAAGAAGGAACAGCCTTGGGAATCAGATATGATTACCTCATAATTCCCGGCACTTAAGTTAGAAATATCTTTGCTTGTGGCTCCGGTATTCCACTTGTAGGTGTAAGGAGCAACACCACCAGTGACGGCTAAGTTGATCTTTCCGTCATTTTCTGCCGAACAGGAAATCCCCTCAATCGTTTCTGAGACATTAATACCCCCTTCTGGTGACTTGATTTCGAAGGATACGGACACATCACAATTGTACCGATCATAAACCACCACTGTATAGGTTCCCGCGCTCAGGTCTGATAGCTCCCAAACGTCTTCTGGTCCATGACTCCAGACCACCTTGTAAGGCTCTCCTCTCCCAATTTTTACTCCAACTTTGGCATAGCCGTCCTTAGCTGAACCACAGGAGGCATCTCGAGTTTGAACAGATTCCAAAATCAAAGGAAAGGGAGGCTGAACCACAATTCGTTCTATATGAACCAAGCCATTAGAATCCTTGATTTCTACCGTATAGGTTCCCGCATTAAGATTGTCGCGATTCTGAGTAGTTTCATTGGTATTCCACTTAAAGGTATAGGGAGCTTTCCCGCCGGTGACATCCAAAATAATAAATCCCTTTTCCGAGTGAGAACATAGCGCCAGCTTTCCGCTGACCTGCACCTGAATCCCCCCGTAATTGCCATCTCGATGGGTGGCATTCGCGGGAGTTTCTAATTTTTGGGAAAAGGCATCAAAAGACAATGCTCCAATCAGAAGCAAAGCTGCGATTTGAAATTTTCTGAAGTAGTCCCGGGTTTTCATTTTTCCAGTCGCTATAACATCTTCTTTTTATCCTATTAATACTGTATTTGAAATACATCATAATGTATCGTCAAAACAGAATATTAATTGTTAAAATCAGATATTTGCCTTATTTGATAACAAAATAACAGGAATAATTTTCAATAAGCAAAATTTTATATTGTGATAAAAATCATATAGGAAGATGAGGAAATGGACTTTTGATCTCAAAAAAAACCATTTTCAAAATGCTGACTTGAATCGGCTTTTTTCTAGGGATAAAATGATTTCAAACTAGTTGTTTGTGAGTTGATGCGCCAAAAAAAATTTTGCTAAGCAGCAAATTAATAGCGGAAACAGGGGATTTGCCGGGCTTTTCGGTTACGTTTATTGGGATCCCCACCCCATAAAAATGAATAGGTTACCGAAATTTCGTGGGCCCCACCGGAATTTCGCTGATTGAGCTTGGAAACCGTCACATCATAGGAGTAACCAATGTCTAGTCCAGTGGGCAAGGAAACTCCGACAAGACCAATAACTGATTCATTATTGGGAAGTTCGTTTTTGGTGGGAAGGCCCCGGTACCAAAGACCAAGAACCAAGGGGTCCAAGTAAATTTGGGTTCCGATGTCAAGCTGATTAAAGGGGTCTTGCTGTTTGTAATTAAAGGCAAAAGAAATCGCCCGCTCTTGATAAGCATGGGTAAAATAATCTCTTCGGCCACCGGTTAGGTCAAACTTTATTCCCCCTTGCATAGACAACTTCATGGGTAGTGTTGAAATTTGCCCTTCTACAAAAGAAACATTAGGCTCAGTCAAATGATGGGCGGATGCACCTAGCCATATATTTTTGGTATAAAACATCCCCCCTAAGGCAAAATCAACAAAATTATACCGGCTATCAATGGGAATCCCATCCAACTCATCGGTGATTACACCAATTCCTCCGTTGACAATATCAATCTGGGTACCAAAAACCAGGTCTGAGAAAAAAGCATCCCGCTGCATATAACTAACTTGGCCACCTAATCTAAAATACGTTTCTTCTGAAATTTGAAGTTGATAGGCATAATTTAAGCCTATTTCATTGGTGGATAAATTGGCCAAGCCCTCTCGGTTACCATTAAAAATCAAGCCTATCCCCGAATTATAATCAAAACTATAATGATCAATGTAGGCGGAGTAGGAATTGAAACTGTAATCCAAGCCAGGCCATTGATTTCGGTAATTAACTCCTATTCGGGTGAGTTCAGACGCTCCGGTAAGTGCAGGGTTGAGGTATAAAGGAGCAGCATAGAATTGCGAATACTGCACATCCTGTGCCTTAGACTGCAATCCAATGCCCAATATAAGTAGCATACCGAGTATTTTCCTCAACATAGCTTTTCCCCTCTTCCTCTAGCGAAGGTATAATTTTTATCCCTCTTTAGAGGAAATTAAACATGAATTTAAGGTTTTGAAACTACTAGGGCTTAGGATTGGGGAGACAATCGGATCGGTTTCATACCTAGCGAAAAACCCGCCTTTTACTGGCAAAGCCTTATCGCTTCGCCTACGAAATCAATAACTATACCAAAGGCAATAAATACGGGGCAAAATCCACTTATAAATCGATTATTACTTGATTTTTAATTAAGTCTTCAAAATTCTCCCGCTTTCGGATCAAATGAACTTTCCCCTCAAAAACCAATACCTCGGCAGGTCTCAACCTTGAATTGTAATTTGAGGCCATACTAAATCCATAGGCTCCTGCATTTTTGATAACCAACAGGTCCCCTTGATTTACTTCTCCCAACGAACGATTGGCTGCAATCGTATCGGTTTCGCAGATATATCCCACCACAGAATACGTGCTTTCTTTCCCTTCTGGATTACTGAGATTGTACACATCATGATAGGCATCATAAAGCATAGGGCGGAGCAGGTGATTCAGCCCAGAGTCCACTCCCACAAAGGTTACCGTTGGTGCTTCCTTGACCACATTGGCCTGTACAATCAGGTAGCCACTTTCACTTACGATAAATTTCCCGGGCTCCAGCCAAAGCTCCAATTGCCTACCATAGGTGCTGCAAAACTCCTCAAATGCTTTGGAAACTTTCTCGCCGACCTCGTTGATATCGGTTTGAGGGTCTCCGGCTTTATAGGCTACTTTAAACCCGCCTCCACAGTCAATAAACTGAAGGTCTGGAAAGTTTTTAGCCGCGTCAAAAAGTACATTTGCCCCTTTTAAAAATACCTCAGCATCCAAAATATCAGAGCCGGTATGTACATGAAGGCCTACAATCCGGACTTTAGATTCATGAACCGCATCCAAAATTTCCGGCAATAATTCGATGGAAACCCCAAATTTACTGGCCTTGTGACCCACAGAAATTTTAATATTTCCACCGGCCATAATATGCGGATTGATCCG
The DNA here is from genome assembly GCF_024305035.1 of Algoriphagus sp. GTDB lineage: Bacteria > Bacteroidota > Bacteroidia > Cytophagales > Cyclobacteriaceae > Algoriphagus. Next base: position 15,528 of record NZ_JAMWZB010000039.1, on the reverse strand, counting down.
GATACAAGCCGGCACGGTATCGCCATATTCTTTTCCAAACTGTCGAATCAGGGGAATACTATCCAGATTGACCATGACTCCCAGATTAACCGCTTCCTTGATTTCATCAAACCCAACTCCGCTGGGCGTGTACATGATTTCACCTGGTGAAAACCCAGCCATCATTCCCAAGCGCACCTCTTCGATGGATACCGCATCTACTCCTGCACCTGCTTTTTTGATCAGTTTGAGAATACTGATGTTCGAAAGTGCTTTGGTGGCATACTTGATTTTTAAGGGAATTCCCTTAAAAGCATTTTGGAGCGAGTTCACCTGATTTATGATCTTTTGCCCATCGTAGACATAGAGTGGGGTACCGAATTCTTGGGCTATTTTTTCTAAAGGAAGGCCTTGGATGGCAGTAGGTCTTGATTGGTCTGACATGGTCTCAATTTTGCTTACAAAGATAGGAAAATAGCCCCGAAAGGAATCAAATGGAGTACTTTTCTGGCTTTTTCCCCTTTCAAAAAATCGAAAAAACGGGCTATGGTATCCCTATTCACATCAAGGCCCTTGCCCTCAGCCCGTTAAATATTGTTAACCCCCCATGCCTAGCCCCCAAAGGCTGTAAATTTGTATCATGTCCAAAAATAAAATCACCTTAATCGTCGTCCTGATGTCCATCGCCAGCCTAGGCTTGATGGGTTTTCAGTACTATTGGGTGAAGAATGCCATCCGAATCAATCAGGAGCGATTTGATCAGGATGTCTATCAGGCTCTAGCCAGCACGGTGGACCAGTTGGAAAAAGGAGAAACCAGCGATGTTATTCTAAGCCAATTGATGCGAGACCCTGCATTGCAAGAATCCGTTTTTGAAAAAATCGATCCGATAGATTTTGAAGTGCGCCAGCGTCCCAAATACCGCTCAGGACCATCAATCGTGGATACTCTGAAAATGGTGCAAGTTCCCGAGGTAAGCAATACGTTTCGAAGAATACTTGAATCCCGAGGAATAGACCTATCCATTTTGGGCGAACTGGAAACGTTCTTTGCCCGCATGACTCCGGAGGTAGCGTCCACTATTTTTACCCCAGATGAAATGGCCGTGCTTTTGGAAGAAAAGGAGCGACAGCTGCAATTTCTTAGCCAGGTTGAAAGCCTGCAGTTCAATAGTTCGCCTTCTTTGATTCCAGAATCCGAGTTTGAAAATGAAATCAAAATCTCCGATGATGCGTTGGAAAAAATCCGTCGGGCAAACATGAAAATTGATCTTATCAACAAATCTTGGGAGGAAATAGCTGCTGGTCAAATGGCCATTTTAGATCGTTTAGATACAGCTCAGGTACGAAAATTAGTAAAAAATCACCTGCTTGAGCGGGGGATTTTAGAGGATTTTGAATTAGGAATTCTCAAGGATGATGGGCTTTTGATGGCCGTTGGACAGGTAAGTGAGCCCTTTCGACTGGTTCAATATGGCATACAGGCCAAACTTTTTCCCAATGATGTATTTGGAAAGGAGAACTACCTTTATATTTTCTTTCCCGAAAAAGCCAACCATGTCATCCGGCAAGTTTGGCTTCCCATTTCTTCTTCCTTGATTTTTATCGGAGTGATTATTTGGTGTTTCGTCTATGCGATTCGGGTGATTTTAAGACAAAAAGCCCTATCAGACACCAAAAACGATTTCATCAATAATATGACGCACGAGTTCAAGACTCCATTGGCAACCGTGAGCTTGGCCGTGGAAGCGCTTCAGGACCCGGAGCTTTCATCTCAAGAACGATTCCGGGATCGCTATTTGGGCATCATTAAGGATGAAAACAAGCGACTCGTCTCACAAGTGGAAAACGTATTGCAAGCTGCTGCGTTAGATAAGAAGGATTTCAAGCTGAAACTAGAAAAAATCAACCTATCCGACCTTTTGGAAGACACGCTCAGTCATATCAGTTTGCAAATCGAAAAACGAAAGGGACAAATAGTCTTTGAAAATGACTTGAAGAAAGCAATTATTGAAGGAGATCGTTTTCACCTGACTCATATTATCAATAACCTCTTGGATAATGCCAATAAATATTCGCCTGAAAATCCAGAAATTGAAATTAAGGCCTGGGAAGAAAATGATCAGGTTTTTGTCAGTATCCAGGATCAAGGAATCGGAATGAGCCGAGAAGCTCAGCGAAAAATATTCGATAAATTTTACCGAGTCCCCACAGGAAATATCCATGATGTGAAAGGCTTTGGCTTGGGACTTTCTTATGTCAAAACAATGCTAGAGGCACATAAAGGAAGTATTTCAGTCCAAAGTGAACTCGGTAAAGGAAGTAAATTCACCATTCAATTACCCAAAACACAATGAGCAAAGCCAAACTATTAGTAGTAGAAGATGACCCAAACTTGGGTGATATCCTCAAAGAATACCTCGAAATGAAAGGATATGAGCCTACGCTCTGTCGGGATGGAGAAGAAGGTTGGAATAAATTCAAAAAAGACAAATACGACCTTTGTCTTTTAGATATCATGATGCCAAAAAAGGACGGTTTTACGCTGGCTAAAGAAATCAAAAAAGTACAAGATGACTTACCGATTCTCTTTTTAACAGCCAAAAACCAAAAGGACGACATCATTGAGGGATTGAAAATCGGTGCCGACGACTACCTCACCAAGCCGTTCAGTATGGAAGAGTTACTGCTACGGGTAAATGCGATCCTGCGAAGAACCCAAAAAACAGGCGAAATCAATCAATTGAAGGTTTATGAATTTGGTGGATTTAAACTCCATTACGATGAGCAGATTCTTGAAGGCCCCAAAGGAAAAAACAAACTGACCTCCAAGGAAAACGAACTCCTTCGTATCCTGGCTGCCGAGATGAATAAGTTGGTCAACCGAAGCCATGCACTCAAGCAAATTTGGGGAGATGATAGTTACTTCAATGCCAGAAGCATGGATGTTTACCTGAGCAAAATCAGAAAACTACTCAAAGACGACCCCTCGGTACAAATCATCACCGTCCACGGAGAAGGGTTTAAACTGATCGTAAGCGATAATTAAAAAAATAAGGCAGCAATTTTAGCTGCCTTTCGTTATTCTTCAACCAGCTCAGCTCCTATTCCAGGACGATCAGGAAAGGTCACTTTTTCCGGAGTAATCTCTACACCCCTCGCTGGATCTTTGGCCAAAAGCATCGCCCCATCCATATCCACGTAATCCAACAGTGGTGCAATGTGAGCAATAGCTGAAATCCCAACTGATGATTCAGTCATGCAGCCTACCATAGTTTTCATACCCAGTGACGTTGCCTCTTCAATCATACGAAGTCCAGGAGTGATTCCTCCCGCTTTGACCAGTTTGACATTGATTGCATGAAAAAAGCCTTGACATTTTTTGACATCGCTTTCCACAATGCAGCTTTCATCGGCCATCACCGGGAGTTTGGAATGCTGATAAACTTCCTTCATTCCCTCCCAGTCCTCTTTAGCCAGTGGCTGCTCCATAAATTCCACTCCAAGCTGGGCCAAAACTGCTGAATTATGAATGGCCTGCTCTGCGGTCCAAGCGCAATTCGCATCGATTCTAAAAATTGCCTGTGAATGCTTTCGAAGTTCACGGACAATCTCCAAATCATTCGCCGTCCCCAACTTGATTTTATAGATAGGCCAGTCTACTTCTTTCATTTTGGACACCATCTTATCCAAACTGTCTATTCCTATGGTGAAATTGGTCAAGGGAATGTTTTTGGGATTTAAACCCAAGAATTCATACAGTTTCTTCCCCTGCTTCTTAGTGAAAATATCCCATGCCGCCATATCAAGGGCACATTGGGCAAAAGGGTTTTGGGCAAAAATCTCCCGGGTCATTTCCCAAAGCTCCTCCGGATGATTCCAGTCATTACGCTCGATCAAAACTCTCGCTGACTCCAGCCGCTCGGTCATATTCTCGATGGTCATTCCATAAAACGGATTGGTGGTGGATTCGCCCAAGCCGTAAAAACCTGCATCTTCCAACTTGACAATCAAGGTATCTTGAACATCCCTACTTTGATGAGCGATGGTAAATCTGTGTTTTAGTGGTAGATCTACCACTTGGTAAGAAAGTTTCATGGTCAAAATTTTGATAAATGCGCTGTGAGAGCCTGAATTTTAGCCTAAAGATGTGTAGCTTTACTTACATCACTTTGCCAAAAATCAGAATATGAAATTAATCAACAGAAATCAATTTAGCCTGTTTTTGCTGTTTTTGTTTTTAGTAATTGGATGTAAAACCGCAAATGAACCCGAAAGTACTTCTCTTCAGGTAAGTATGCTGGAAAATGCACATCAGCAATTTTTAGAGCCTTCGATTACACACAGGAGATTCAAGCATGCTGATTTACAGCCTTTGATCAAAAAACACAAGGAACAGTTTGAGCTCAAGGAACTGGGCCAATCCATCGAAGGCCGAAGCATCACCGCCATGGACTGGGGAAAAGGGGAAACCAAAGTCATGCTTTGGTCTCAGATGCACGGCAATGAAAGTACAGCGACCATGGCGCTATTTGATCTTTTTAACTTTTTGGAAGGAAGTGGGGATGAGTACGAGGAGTTAAGAAATACCTTGAAAAATCAGCTTCGAATAAAATTTATCCCGATGATTAATCCTGATGGGGCAGAGGCATTCAAGCGCCGAAATGCACTGGACATCGACCTGAATCGGGATGCGATTTCTCAGATTTCCCCAGAGGCAGTTATCCTAAAAACCGCCAGAGATGAATTTGAGCCTGACTTTGGATTTAACCTCCATGACCAGCAGATTTATTACAACGTGGTCAACACACCCAAACAAGCCACCATATCCGTTCTGGCGCCAGGCTATAATTATGAGCGAGAGATCAACCAGGTGCGTGAGCGAGCCATGCAAACGATCGTGGGAATGAACGAAGTTCTCCAGCAGGTCATTCCTGGGCAAGTCGGAAAATATGACGATGGATTTGAACCGAGGGCGTTTGGGGACAACATTCAAAAATGGGGGACCAGCACCATTTTAATTGAGTCTGGAGGCTATGTCGGTGACCCGGAAAAGCAGTTTATCAGAAAGCTCAATTTTATGATTATTCTCGATGCCTTGCATCAAATTGCTACCAAGGGCTACGAAAAATATACTACCGATCAATATTTTGAAATCCCTGACAATGGCTTTCAACTCATGGATTTGATCCTAAAAGAAGTACTAGTTGAAGTGGAAGGAAATCGCTATCCTATCGATATGGCTATCCGTAGACGGGAATCCAATGCAGAAGATTCCTATTTTGTTAATGGATCCATCGAGGATGTGGGAGACATGCAGGTTTATTTTGGGTTTGATGAATTCGATGCCACCGGTCATCAATGGGTTGCGGGAAAAGTTTATGAGCAGGAATTTGAAACGATCGCTGCCATGGACCAATCCAAGGCTCTGGAGCTACTCAGAAAGGGATATTTGGCAGTGAAGGTGAAAAATGCCGAAAAGAATGAACTGCATGATTTGCCGATTTTGGTGCTGAATACCCGGGAGGACTTTCCCTCAGGCTGGATGACTGGCAATGCTGCCAATTTCTTTTTAGAAAAAGAAGGGGAATTGACCCATGCCATCGTCAATGGCTACCTGATCGACCTAAAAAACCCAAAAGATCAGCAATTTAACCAACGGACCTACTGAAGAACAGGTCATTCTTTGAATTAAATTTGATATATTGGAACATGCATTACCACTGATATGAAGACAAACGCAATTATTTTTTCCCTAGCCATTGTCGCTTCGGCCATTATTTTTGGCTATGCGGTCATCAATCGAAATAATCCCCAAGGGACCATTAACGTCACGGGCCTCGGAGAACAAAATTTCACCTCCGACCTGATCGTATGGGAAGGAAATTTTACTAGAGAAAGCTCAAATATCCAGAGCGCCTACGCCAATCTGGAAAAAGACCGAGCATCAGTTACCGCATATTTGGTCTCCAAGGGAATCCCTGAAGAACAACTGGTATTTAATGCCGTCACCACCAACCCTCAATATCAGCAAAACTATTCGAATGACGGCCGATACATGGGCCAAACCTTTACAGGCTATCAGCTGAATCAATCGCTGGTCATTGAATCAGAAGAGGTCGAAAAAGTAGAGAAAATCAGCCGAGAAATCACCGAATTACTCAATCAGGGAATTGCCTTTTACTCCCAGCAGCCCCGGTATTACTATACTGAACTGGAATCGCTCAAGTTGGAAATGATCGCCAAAGCGACCGAAGATGCCCGAATCCGAGCCGAGCGTATCGCTCAGAACTCCAATGCAAATTTGGGGAATCTGATTTCAGCCAATATGGGCGTATTTCAGATCACGGGTCAAAACTCAGGTGAAGATTATTCCTGGGGAGGAGTATTCAATACCAGTGCAAAAAATAAAACTGCTTCAATTACCATGAAATTGATTTTCGAAGTAGACTAAAGCTGTTCAAACTAAGGATAGAGACAAAGGAATTAGTATCGCATAAGCTAAAAGCCCTATGGTCCATCCCAGCGCTTTTTTCGCCCCAGAGGATTGTCTCAGCCCCACTGTATTTTTGAAAATAATCCCAGATATCCCCGCCGCTATGGGGGTAAAGGTAAAATAGAAAAATAATGCCTTGATATTTTGAGCTGTAAACATCCCCTCTAAATTTAGGATGACCAATAAAATAAGGGCTGCAAAAACTGCATTTTTAGCAAAAATCATGCGATTGGAATCAAAGGTCAATCGCCTTACTGATATGGTATTCATAAATCGGAAAATAGTTGGTCTAGTACTCGTAGCAGATTCCTAACGGATTTACATTCCATTAGGTTCTAAAAAAAAGATCCCGAAGGATCTTTACTTTTATTAAAATTTACTAAAATTAGTTTAGCGTGTATTCAACTGAGATTTCCATGTTTAACGCTTTGGAGATCGGGCAGTTTTCTTCGGCATCTTTGACGAGTGCTGCAAATTTATCTTCACTGATCCCTTCCACTTTTGCCTTGAGGACAAGGTGCGATTTTTTAAGGGTCCCTTCCTCAAAGGTGATATTGCTGGTCACTTCTAGCTCCTCAGGGGCATGATCTTCCGCACTGAGGTTGAAGCTCAGTTTCATGGCAAAACATCCCGCATGTGCTGCAGCGATTAGTTCTTCTGGATTGGTTCCTTTCCCATCTTCAAATCGGGTTTTGAATGAATATTGGGCTTTGTCCAAAACAGTACTTTCCGTACTGACCTGTCCTTTGCCTTCTTTTCCACTTCCGTTCCAAACGGCGGTTGCTTTTCTAATCATAGTTTAAAGATTTTTAGTTAAAAATTGATTTCACTACTAGAAGGAATTTAAATCGGCTTTGGTTCTTTAAATCAGGATTTTTTCTTTGAAAAAACTCCAGCAATTCGCCTCATGATTTGCTTTTCCTTTTCCCAAAAAAACCGAAACTGCCCAAAGATAAACCCATAGATCAAAAGGAAAATCTGATAGAGTGGTAAAACTAGCAGCAGGTAAAGAACTGTATTGATAAATCCTCCTTTTTCCACTCCAAAGAAATCCAATACCGGATTTTTGATCAATAAAATCGTGAATCCCGTACAGGCAAAAACAATCAGGACCAGGATCACCTGAAATAAGCTTTCAAGTTTCCATTTAGCCTGAAGTCGTTTGAGGAATCCTGGTTTTTTTTCCGTCATGATTTTCTTTTGGTGTTGAAAGGTTTGGCTTCCGTTAATAATTTACCACACAAATACTCCATCATTTAATTTTTGGAGCGCTTCATTTTTGAATTTGGAATCAATCAGCAAAGAAACATTGTGTCGGCTACCCCCGTAGGAAACCATCCGAATCGGAATATCCACCAAACTGTCCATAACTGATTTAACGGCTCCTCGAGTTTCAGAAACCATATTTCCCACGATGCAGACAATGCTCTGGTTTTGGTCTACCTCAACCGAACCGAGAATTTCCAGTTCTTTTCGGATGGCTTCCAACTGACTTACATCGTCAATGGTCACCGAAACTGCCACTTCCGAAGTGGTAATCATATCGATCGGGGTTTTGTATTTTTCAAAAATCTCAAATACGCGTCTTAAAAACCCGTAAGCCAACAGCATTCGGCTGGATTTTATCTTTACCGCTGTAATTCCATCTTTTGCCGCAATAGCCTTCACTCCTTTGGTCTCTACATTGGCTTTGATCAGCGTACCCTGTGCTTGAGGATCCATGGTATTGAGCAATCGGACCGGAACATTGTAAAGTTGGGCTGGCCAAATGGATGCGGGATGAAGAATTTTGGCCCCAAAGTATGCTAACTCGGCCGCCTCATCAAAGGATAATTCAGCAATAGGACGAGTTCGGTCGACGACTCTCGGGTCATTATTATGCATCCCATCGATATCCGTCCAGATTTCACAGACTGAGGCATTGATGGCTGCAGCAATCAGGGAAGCGGTATAATCAGATCCTCCACGTTTGAGATTATCCACTTCATTTCGGTGGTTTTTGCAGATGTACCCTTGTGTCACAAAGAGTTTTTGAGCTGGATGCTGCGCCAAAATCGATTTGAGCTTCTCAGAAATTTTCCCCAACTCCGGTTCAGAGTTTTCATCAATGCTCATAAAATCAAGTGCAATCAGAAAGACAGCCGGAATCTCCAATTCCTCCAAAAGAGTGTGGAATAGCTTGGTAGAAAGCAATTCACCCTGAGCCAAGATATCCCGATTGATGGCTTCATTAAAGGAAATTTTCAGAATGATATTCAAAAACTCAAAATGCTCTTTAATGATTGACTCCGCTTTGGAGCGCGCTTTTTCTGTTTTTAATAGCTGAGGATAAAAATCCAAATAATGGGCATGAAGCGCATCAATCCGCTCTTTGGCTAGGATGCGGTCTGCATTTGACAAAGCCTCTCCAATACCGACCAATGCATTGGTGGTGCCGGAAAGGGCGGAAAGTACCACAATGGTAGGTTCTTCGTTAGCCGTTACCAAGTCTTTTACTTGATGCATGCGCTCAGGTTTACCCACAGAGGTGCCCCCGAATTTCATTACTTTCATAGTTTTATTGATAGGTTTGATAAGGATTCTTGAGCAGTCAAAATCTACTCTTCGGTGTTTTGATTCTTTTTTCTTCAGTAGGGTGTCTTAATTACGACCTCAAGATTAGAAGCCCAGCATTTTCACGGCGGTGATTGCCGCTTCGTCGCCTTTATTGCCATGTTTGCCTCCCGCTCGATCAAGGGCTTGCTGCTGATTATCGGGTGTCAAAACCCCAAAAATCACCGGTTTGTTATACTTCAATCCTACCTGAGTGATTCCTTGAGCTACTGCATCACAGATAAAATCAAAATGGCGGGTTTCTCCCTGAATCACACAACCCAGGCAAATTACCGCGTCAATCGTTTCATCTTGAGCACACCACTGGGCACCCAATGAAAGTTCAAAAGAGCCGGGAACATTTTTTCGACTAATGTTTTCCTTTTTGGCCCCATGCTGAATCAAAGTTTGAAAAGCGCCAGAATAAAGCGCCTCCGTGACATCCTCATTCCATTCGGACACGACAATTGCAAATTTTTTAGAACTGATATCGGTGATATTTTTGGAGCTGAATTCGCTCAGGCTTTTAGTTGAAGTAGCCATGATTGGATAATTTTGAAGTTTTTAAACGAAAAAAGAGTAAGATCCCATCGACCTTACTCTTCTAAAAGATGCTTACAGCAAAGCACTACTTAGCGGCAAGGCCTTCTAAGCGAGCTTTATGTTTTCGAGCGCCAGTGTATTCAAAGGACTCGTAGTATTTTTCTTCGATTTCAGTGTAGGTATTGATGGCCTCCTCAATTTGACCATTTTCCTCATAAGCTACCGCCAATTTGAAAAGGTACTTTGGAGTGAAGTACTCATTTGGCTTATGGTTAGCTGCTTTTTGATAGTTGGAAATTGCTTCATCCAAATTTCCTGAATCCAAGTATGCATCCCCTAAAAGGGCATAAGCTTTGGCTTGAACCAAATAATCGTCTGAGCTAAACTTTCCCAAATAAGAAATCGCATCACTGAAGTTTTTCTCAGAAAGATAAATGGACCCAATGTAGAAGTTAGCCAAATTGGCCGCATCAGTTCTTGGATACTCGTCCACGATTTGAAGAAAACCGGGGTTGATTCCATCTCCATTTAAGGCAAAGTCCACACTATCTTGCTCATAGAAGTAGACCGCTTGGAACATTTCTTCCTGTGCTTTCTCATTCTGATTCTGGGTATTAATCTGGAAAAATAAAATTCCTCCGATTAAAAGGATGGCTGCAATGAGCACCCCGCCCAAAATTTTACTATTCTTTTTCAAAAAAGCCTCACCTCGTCCAAGCGTTTCGGCTAGAGCTGCCGGATTTTCCAGCAATTCATTTTCTTCTTGTTGTGCTTTTTTGCTCAGTTTCTTTGCCATGTTACTCAATTTTCAGGCGCAAATATACGTTTTTTATGATTCCCACAAAGCCCAATAAAAAAGCCATGAATCCATCTCGTTTTCATGGCCTTTGTAATTCAGGTTTTGCTTTTTTATTCCATGACAAATGGATAGTCCTCCTGGATGTATACATCCTTGAAGGCATCCTGACCATCAGGCCATGGGGATTCTTCTGCAAATTTCACCGCATCGGCTACTTGCTTTTTCACTTTGGCGATGATTTTTTCAATTTCCTCCTCGCTCAGGATGTTATGGTCTTTGATCGTTTTCAATACCTGTTCGATCGGATCTTTCATTTTGTATTCCTCCACCTCTTCCTTGGTCCGGTATTTCTGAGGATCAGACATGGAGTGTCCTTTGTATCGATAAGTTCTGAATTCCAAAAGGGTAGGTCCATCCCCTTTTCTAGCACGCTCAGCCGCCTCAGCGACCGCTTCATGAATGGCTTCTACATTCATTCCGTCTACAGGAAATGCCGGCATATCATAGGATTCGCCGATTTGATACAACTCCGTGACATTGGAAGTTCGAGCTACAGAAGTTCCCATCGCATAGCCGTTGTTCTCGATTACGAAAATCACCGGAGTTTTGTAAAGCATGGCCAAATTGAATGCTTCGTGAACCGCACCCTGACGGACGGCTCCATCTCCCATGTGGCAAATGCAGAGGTTTTTAGTGCCTTTGTATTTTTCGGCAAAGCCAATTCCCAAGCCCATGGGCACCTGAGCACCCACGATGCCGTGACCACCCATGAAGTTGCGCTCCTTGTCAAAAATGTGCATGGAACCACCCTTTCCTTTGGTGGTGCCTGTAGCCTTGCCATAAAGTTCAGCCATTACTGCTCCCGGATCAGTTCCCAATCCCAATGGATGTGCATGATCCCGGTAGGCAGTGATCCATTTATCGTCTTTTTCCAAAGCAGTAATCGCACCGGCAGCACAGGCTTCTTGGCCAATGTACAAGTGACAAAAACCCCGTATTTTTTGTTGACCGTAAAGTTGACCGGCTTTTTCCTCGAAGCGTCTCATCAGGAGCATGCTTTCGTACCAAAAAGCGTAGGTTTCTTTCGAATAGTTTACTTTAGACTTGGTCGCTGTTGTCTTCTTTGCCATATCGTAATGATCAAAATATGCTAATTTAGGCCTCAAATATAACCAACCTCTCCTAAAAATCAGGCTGCCGCCCAAATAATTCCCGATTCAGATGTATCTAAAGTCCTTGGAACTCTTACAATTTAAAAACCACGAGAAAACCCGGATGGACTTTTCCCCCCAAATCAACTGTTTTACCGGACTCAATGGGAGTGGCAAAACCAATATTCTCGACGGAATCCACTACCTCTCCCTGACCAAAAGTGCCGTACAGTCCAGTGATTCGCTGAATGTGCAGCATGAGCACGGTTTTTTTGCCATCAAGGGACAATTCGAAATTGAAGCAAAACCACTGGAGGTTCGTTGCACCTTTGAATTAGGCAAAAAAAAGCAGATCTGGCAAAACGGAAAGGCGTTGGATAAGATTTCGGAGCATGTGGGCTTGATTCCGCTCGTGCTGATCGCCCCAGATGACACTGAACTGATCAAAGGAGGAAGCGAGGGACGCAGAAAGTTTTTCGATGGCTTGCTTTCTCAGTTGGACCGAAACTACCTCAATCAGCTGATCCGCTACCATCATTTTCTCAAGCAGCGAAATGCCCTGCTCAAGCAATTTGCAGAAACAGGCCGCCGTGACTTGACGCTCTTGGACAGTTATGATCAGGAGATGATTCAACTCAGCCGGCTCATCGCCCAAAGGCGTTTGGAGCTCATGACCGAGCTCGCCCCTATGCTCCAGGAACACTATGCAGAAATTTCCCAAGGGCAAGAAACTGTCACCGTAAACTATGAGACCGAAGCCCTGCGTGATGAGTTCGATTCTTATTTTCATTCGCTGCGCAAAAAAGATTTTATCACCAAAAACTCCAATGCCGGAATCCACAAGGACGACTTTCAATTTCTCATCGGGGAGCATCCGATCCGAAAAATAGGGAGCCAAGGCCAGCAAAAATCCTTTATTATCTCCCTGAAACTCGCCCAGTTTCAGATTTTTGAGCAGGATAAAGGAGAAAAACCGCTGCTCCTGCTGGATGATATTTTTGACAAGCTGGACGATATCCGTATCGCCCAGTTGATGCAATTGATTTCCAACCACACCTTTGGGCAGATCTTCCTGACCGATGCCCGTCCGGAGCGATCCCATTCTATTCTTACAAAATTGAATTCGGAAGTGTTTTTCTTTGGGGTGGAAAACGGAGTAGTAGCTACCCATTAATAATTCAAATTTTCTTATTTTGAGTTTTAACCTTTCAAATTTTATGAACTCCCTAATCCAACTTCGACACAGCCTGCATCAACACCCAGAAATAGCTTTGGAAGAAACCGAAACTGCAAAGCGGATTTTGGATTTTTTTAAACCACTACAAGCCGATCAAACCCTTGAAAAGCTCGGTGGAACAGGTTTAGCCTTTGTATTCCAAGGGAAAAAGCCCGGCAAACGATTGCTGTTTCGCTGTGAGCTTGATGCGCTTCCCATAGCCGATCTAAAGGAAAGTAAGCATCAAAGTCAAGTTCCAGGCAAGGGGCACCTATGTGGGCATGATGGCCACATGGCGATTATCTGTGGCTTGGGAGAAAAACTATCCCAGAAGCGGCCGGTAAGTGGAGAAGTGGTTCTTCTCTTTCAGCCTGCAGAGGAAACTGGAGAAGGAGCTCAGGCAATTTTAAACGACTCCCGCTTTGAGGAAATCAGACCCGATTACGCCTTTGCACTCCATAATTTACCCGGCTTTCCGCTTCATCAGGTGGTGCTGCGAAAAGGAACATTTGCCGCGGGAAGTACTGGAATGCGACTGCATTTCACCGGGAAAACCTCCCACTCTGCCCATCCCGATGCTGGAATCAATCCCGCTCAGGCCCTTGCTCAACTGATGCAGCAGCTACCCCAATTACCCAAGGAAATCCCCGGCTTTTCCTTGCTCACGCTTATCCATGCTGAACTGGGAACTTTGGCCTTTGGAACGAGTGCAGGCAAGGGCAGCTTAAGTATGACCCTGAGAGCCTTTGATCAGGAAGATTTGGATTTGCTAATTGAAAAGGCACAAGCCTTGGCTCAAAAAATAGTAAACCAGGAGCGTTTGAAATTGGAGGTAGAATTTGTCGAGAAATTTGCCGTTTCGCACAATGACCCGGAATTGTACAGTTTGGTAAAAACTGCTGCAGAGAAATTGGCGCTTTCTACCGTAGACAAACCCGAACCCTTTACCTGGTCAGAGGACTTTGGACTGTTTAGCCAGCATTGCCCTTCTTTTTTATTTGGTTTGGGAGCCGGAGAAAAACACCCTCAGCTCCACGAAGGAACCTATGATTTCCCGGATGAATTAATTGAGACGGGGGTGGGGATGTTTTTGGGTATTCTTGGTAAACTTTCATAAAAAAGGCCAGAACATTCCCGAGTGGGATATTCTGACCTTTGATTCATTAAACTCCTATTTTAAAGATTCCCTTTTAAGCGATACCCGAAGTTAATTTCGAAATTAAGTGGAAAAACATTCCCAGTTCCTGTCAAATCAAAATAGTAGGTCGGGCCCAAACTTCCCAGTAGGGTCCATCGCTCATAATTTCTCTTGAATCCCCAGGTCGGACCTATGGCCATGCTGTAATTTTCGTCTGTTCTTACATTTCCGGCAATTCGAGGACCATAGAACAAGTAGCGTAATGCCAGAAATTTTTTACTTTTCCGCTTCCCGCTTTCCACTCGGTCAAGATTGTAATACCTCCTACCTTGGATATCCACAAATGGTGCAATCTGGCCCTGAAAACCTGGTTCACCATAGATGGTATTTAAATCTGGATAAGAGTAATTATATCCTATTCCGATATTGTATTCTATTGTTGTTATTTTTCCGATAGGGTTTTCCCAGGCAATCCCAGGATTTATGATATTTAGGCGGAGTTCTTTTTCGGTTTGGGCATTAGATAACCCAAAAATTCCCAGCAAAAGGAGGATCAAAAAGACAAGTTTTTTGTTCACAATCGTACGTATTTGATATTTCAACATTTAACCAAAAGACCGAGGTCTCTAAAATTTCCTCATTGGCTCGCAGCGCTTAAGAAATCGGCTTAAGATTTTTTTCTTCTTCTAAGCACTAAATAAATAATTAAACCAATAAACAAAACCCCAAAAATTTGCCAGGCTAGAATCCCTGAATTCGGCATCTCTATATCGTAACTTAAGAATTTGAGCAACTTCATAAATTAAAAATTTAAGGGATAATTTCAGTATAGGAAACTTGACCAGTACATCCATCAACTCTTATCCGAACATTTCTTATTTCACTTGTCCAAATATCTCCTACTCCTTCAACAAATAGAACATATCGAATTGAGTAGGTGTAAATTCCTGAATATTGATAATTGTTTGAACTTGACGCATATTGTTCATTATTAAAGGTGTTTTTTCCTAAGGCAGTCATAAAAGTTAATCCACCAAGTGAAGCATCAAAGTTTGAAATCAGTCCATCTCCATTTCCTGTTTGAAATGAAATATCAATGTAGGTCTGTGAACTAATGCCAATTCTTCCATAAACATTCCTCCAATTCTCCAAACACCTAATCTTAAATTCTTGGGTTTTTAACCTGTCTTCTATAAAAAAAGAGGCTTCTGAAGACTTGATGATGGGAATAGATTCTAAATTATTCCTATCCAATACATTTCTTAAAACTGTTTCATCCAATTTTTTTTCTTTAAGAACTTGGATAACCGACTCAAATTCTGCGAGACTAACTATTTTTATCCCACTGCTTTCATTGGTTCTGATATCCTCCAATTGGAAATCATACTTTTTTAAAATTTCATTAACTGAACTTTCTGTTATTGATATTTCTTTTATATCATCTTCAAATGGAACACAAGAGGTCAATTTGTAAAAGATCAAAAAAACTGTACAAATTAGAAGAAAATGTTTGCTGTTTGCTGTTTGCTGTTTTCATAAAGTTTAAATTTTTAACTCCTTTGTTACCAGAAAGCAACAATGCATAACTTTAAGAAAATAGAGGTACACCAAAAAA
>NZ_JAMWZB010000038.1 GCF_024305035.1 Algoriphagus sp. | reverse complement strand
ATACCCCCACAGTGGACTTACACCACCTAGTCGATTGCCATGCACGGCACACATCAAAAGCCGACTTTCCTGTCGGCTTTTTTTATGGGAAAAAAACCAAATCAGCAGATTTGGTTTAATATTTGAAAAATGGAAAGCCCAAACAAACTCTGAAATGAAACCAACTAGTATCGCTGAAGCCTTTGAGCTTACCAAAAAATTCACGCGTAGACCCGGCAATGAGGACCTTCTAAAGCTCTATGGGCTCTACAAACAAGCCACCGCAGGTGACAACACCGAAGAAAGACCCGGTGGATTTGATTTTAAAGCTGCCGCTAAACATAATAGCTGGCTAAAATTCAAAGGCAAATCCAAGGAGGAAGCTGAAGCCATGTACATCTCTTTAGTCGAGCAACTTGCCAAAACCCACATTTGAACAAATAACCAACTCGAATTTAACGAACAGACCTGAGAACTATCTCAGGTTTTGTTTTTGGTAGCAAACCAAGAGGCAATCGCCGATCCGATCATCAATTGCTGAATATGATAAAGCATTACGGGCAGAAGGACCAATCCAAGCAGTGCAGGATCCGGGAAAATCACCTTTCCAATGACCACCCCGTGTACTAAAGATTTTTTGGAACCACAAAAAAGAGCGGTGATTTTGTCTTGTAAATTGAAATTGAGTAAGGAGGTAGAAAAATGAATCACTCCCCAAAGTAGAAGAAATAACCCCAACATACTGGCTGATAGGGAAATAATCGTCGAAAGGGAATAACTGGAAAATACCTGCTCCTTAAAAGACTGAGCAAACGCGGTGAATACAATAACCATGATCACCGATTGATCGATGTACTTTAGTTGCTTCAAAAAGGGTTGTAACCTGGGAAACAAATAGCGGTGCATTAGTACCCCAACTACTACCGGCAACATCACTTTATAAGTCAATTCCAAGAAAGTCGGCAAAAAATCAACAGAAAACTCTCGGTCAGTTCCACCCAAGAAACCCATCCAAGCTGGGGTGATCAACACCCCCAGCAGACTCGAAATACTGGCATTGAAAATTGCTGCGGGAATATTGCCTCCTGCTATGGAAACCATCACAACCGAAGCGCTTACCGTGGACGGTAAAGCAGATAAATACGTCACTCCAAGTTTGAAATCAGGAGCGATCCAAGGCATCCAATTCAAAACTACAAGAATCACAACAGGGAAAATTAAAAACGTAAACCCCTGAATCAAAACATGAAGTTTCCAATTAACCAGTCCTGCTCTGATTTGTGCAGGATCAAGCTTGACCCCATACATAAAAAAAACGACAGCAATACCAATATTGATGATCGGTTTCCACGGTACAAATGAATCCTCCGCCCCAAAAGCAGGAAAAAGCCAAGCGAAACAAATAGCCATCAAAAGGCCTGCTAAAAACCCGTTAAGTCCTACTTTTTGAGCGAGTTGAAGGATTTTGCTCATCAATTCATCAAACGCTTAAAATTATCACAAAGTACAGCAGTCGCAATGGCCACGTTTAAGGATTCTGCATCCCCAAAAGAAGGGATGGTCAATTTTCGATTGACGAGCTTTTCGATTTGAGGTGAAATCCCGTTCGACTCATTGCCCATCACTAAAACACCCGGCTGAATTACTTCCAACTCATGAACGGATTCTCCCCCGAGAAAAGCACCGTATATGGGCAACTTCCATTGCTCCAATACTTGGGATAAATCGGAATAAAAAAAGGATACCCGAGTAAACGATCCCATGCTGGACTGGATTACCTTGGGATTATAGAAGTCGGCAGTGTGGGGTGAAAACACCAATTTTCGGATGCCATACCAATCAGCAATCCGGATAATGGTTCCCAGATTTCCCGGATCCCTCACCTCATCCAAGGCTAAAATCAACTCCTTATCCGATACCTCAAATGGTTCATTTCCTTTCATTTTTACTACAGCCAAAGCCGAATTATTACTTTGGTAGTGACCGATGGACTCAAGTTGTTTTTGACTTACTTCCTCTGCCACAACCCCTTTAGTCTGGATCAAGGGATCATAGTGAGCTAAAAATGTGTTCGTGCCAAAAATGGATTCAATGGTAAAATCTGAATCCAAAACTTCGATTACACTTTTTTCGCCTTCTACAAAGAACATCCCACTTTCGATGCGGTATTTCTTTTGATGTAAGGATTTTATAAACTTAGCTGTATTTTTGCTAAACATTAGGACGATCTTACATTTTGAAATTCACCAAATATATACTTTTTCTTTCGCTCCTGGGACTCTCCTTTGGCTGCTCCCTGACCAAAAAACTTCAGGAAAATGAATATGCCTTGTTTGAGGTCGAGTTAGAGGGGATTGAAAAAGCAAATGAGGAGGAGTTAAGTGCTCTAAATCAATTGGAGCCCAATCTAAGAATCCCCCTCATCAACCGCTCTGTGGGCGTATCGGTTTACCGAATTGGTCAGATGTTTTATGATAGCACTCAAGTCAAAGAAAAGCTTGAAGAAAAACAAGATGAACTTGAGCGGATCAATGCGGCCTTGGACAGTTTGGGAAATGAACGAAAACTTCTTAACCGGGCCGATAAGCTCCGATCACAAATCGAAAGTCTGAAGGAAAAAGAAGAGTTTGGAAATTCCTTGATGCGGACAGGGAATCCGGTGACAAAATTAGATACCGCAAAAATCGAAAGCTCCCAAAAAAACATGGAGGGCTACCTTAAAAACCATGGTTTTTTTGATTCTAAGGTCACGTTTGAGGTGAAAACAGAAAAACAGAAAGCCTTTCTGACGTATCGAATCGATGAAAAAAAGCCCTATGTGATTGATTCCATATTTACCCGAAGTGAAAACGAAAATATCTATAAGGTCCTCGAACGGCATCAGCAGAATTCAAATCTAAAAGAAGGAAAAATATACGATCAAAATGACATTGTATCTGAACGGGATCGGCTGGAAGACTTACTCAAAAACAGTGGGTTTTACATGTTTTCCAAATCTTACGTGGAGTATAATGTCTACCAGGATACCGCAGCAAAAAATGTACGGATTGAACAATTGATCCGAAAACCGACTTTTGCCGAAAAACATGAAATTTACAGCATCGATTCGATCAATTTCAGGATTAATCCACCCTCGGATGAATTTTCCGATCGGCAAACTCAACGAAGCTATCGAGACATTCAGTTTCGCTTTTACCGGGATCGCTATTCAGAAAAAATTCTAGCTTCTCGTATTTTTCTTGAAAAAGGGAGTCCTTACAACCGTCAAGACGTGATTGAGAGCCAACGGCAAATTAGCAATTTGGATTTATTCCGATTTGTGAATATTACTTTTGACACCTTAGGAACAAGCCTCACGGCAAATATCTATACCCAACCCAATCAGAAATATCAGCTTACTAACCAGGTGGGATTAAGTGTCACTGAGCAACTTCCCGGACCTTTTTTCAGTACTTCTCTTCGAAATAGAAACTTCTTTCGAGCCGGGGAAATATTGGAATTTAGCTTTCGGGCAGGATTAGAAGGGGTTGCTTCCGCAACCGACCAGGGGGTCTATCAAAGCCGGGAAGTAGGCGCATCTACTGCGGTAATTTTTCCTAGATTTTTGGTTCCCTTTGCCCCTTGGACCTTGGATAAGTTTGGCCGATACAATCCCAATACCCGAACCCAGTTGAGTTTCAACCATACCAACAGACCAGAGTATACCCGAAACAGTTTAAACGGGCAATTGGCTTACACTTGGGCTACTCGAAATCAACGCCAGCAATTCACAGTAAACTTGACTGATATCAGTTATGTACGTACCCCAAATATTACTGAGGATTTCTTTAATGTTCTGACTGATTTGGCTGACCAGGGAAATAATCTGATTTTTTCTTTCTTACCCTCATTTGTCAGTTCCGTTTCGGTACAGTCCACCATTAATTTCAATCAATATGGAAATTGGCGAAGCAGTCAGGCCTCTTTATTGCGATTGTATTTGGAAAGTGGGGGTACCACCCTAAACTTCATCGATGTGCCCAATAATGCCGAGGAGGGTCGAGAATTTGCTAATTTCCAATGGTTAAAATTGCAAGCTGATTTTAGACGATATTATCCTCTTGACAACAAGCAGACTCTAGCCTATCGCGCAAATTTTGGAATTGCCCAGCCTTACGGGGTCAGTTCAGGAATTTTGCCTTACGAAAAATACTTTTTTGCCGGAGGAGGGACAAGCATTCGAGCTTGGCAAGCTAGGCGTTTGGGACCCGGAAGTTTTACTCCTGACAGGGGATCGGATGGGTTATTTGATTATACTTTTGAGCAGCCTGCCGAAATGATCTTTGAAACAATGCTGGAATACCGTCGAAAAATTTATGGGTATTTTGACATGGCTTTATTCATTGACGTGGGTAATGCTTGGGATATCGGGGCCGACCCTTCGCGTCCTGGAGGTGATTTCAGGTTTGATCGGTTTTACAAGGAACTGG
Organism: Algoriphagus sp.; assembly: GCF_024305035.1. Lineage (GTDB taxonomy): Bacteria > Bacteroidota > Bacteroidia > Cytophagales > Cyclobacteriaceae > Algoriphagus. Next base: position 37,349 of record NZ_JAMWZB010000038.1, on the reverse strand, counting down.
CAGTAGGTTCTGGAATTGGCCTGCGGATGGACTTTGATTTTTTGATTATCCGGCTTGATTTGGCAACCAAAGCCATTGATCCTGCGCAACCCGAAGGTGAGCGATGGATTTTGGACAATGTATCATTTAAAAATCCTTTCGGAGTCAGAGGGCAGACTGTTCTCAATTTCGGAATAGGATATCCATTTTAACAGCATGAGCAGAAAAAGTAAAGAAGAAATAGCCCAGATCTACCAAAATATGCAAGATTATATTTGTGGAGAACTAGAGCGCCAGGATGGGCAGGGAAAATTTCACGAAGATCTATGGCACCGCGAAGAAGGTGGTGGAGGCAGAACTCGAATCTTCAAGGAGGGGAAAGTCATTGAAAAAGGAGGAGTAGCATTTTCAGCAGTCCATGGCCCTACGCCTAAGAAAATTCTTCAAAAGTTAAATCTGGAACAAGCCAATTTTTTTGCCACCGGAGTATCCATTGTCCTTCACCCAAAAAGTCCCATGGTACCCATTATCCACATGAACATTCGCTATTTTGAAATGGATAACGGCACGCATTGGTTTGGGGGTGGGATCGATCTTACCCCACATTACATAGTAGCTGAAGATGCGGCGTATTTCCATCAGGAAGTCAAAAAAACCTGTGACCGTTTTGACACCTCCTATTACCCTAGATTCAAGGCCTGGGCTGATGAGTATTTTTATCTCAAACACAGAAATGAAACCCGGGGAGTTGGCGGTATTTTTTACGATCGCTTAAGTGCCCATGACGACTCAAGTTTTGCCCAGATTTTAGCATTTAGTTTGGCTTTAGGAAAGCTTTTCCCAGCGGTTTATGGCTATTTTATGAAAAGAAATGCCCAAATTCCATTTGGGGAAAAGGAACAGCAATGGCAAAACTATCGTCGCGGACGATATGTTGAATTCAATTTGGTTTGGGATGCAGGAACCAAATTTGGACTGGACACCAATGGTCGAACAGAAAGTATACTCATGAGTATGCCTCCACAAGCCAACTGGACCTATATGTTCCAACCTGAGCCGGGTAGTCCGGAAGAATTCACCTTGAACCATTTAAAAAAAGGAATTGATTGGCTGGAGATTTCACGATGATAGAGCAGATTAAAGCTTGGGATGAACGCCTTTTTATATGGCTTAATGGATTTCATTGGGACTGGCTCGACCCGGTAGTATACCGTGCCACTGAGACGAGCACTTGGATCCCCCTTTACTTGTTACTCATCTATTTGATTTACAAAATCGATCCCAAAAACAGCTGGTGGGTTTTTGGAGGGGTGGCGCTGACTATTTTAATTGCCGATCAGAGCACATCAGGCTTTATGAAACCCTTTTTTGAGCGACTTCGTCCCTGTCATGACCCGCGATGGGATGGGATCATTCACAACTATGGCAGATGTGGGGGATTGTATGGTTTTGCATCTTCGCATGCGGCAAATACGGTTGGATTAGCCGTATTTTTAAACCGAAAACTCAAAGGAAAACTTCCCTATCTTCGCTGGCTTTACCTTTATGCCTTTTTGGTGAGCTATACGCGGATTTATCTTGGAGTTCATTATCCAGCTGATATTTTGATTGGGGCACTAATCGGAACTATGGCGGCTTGGATTTCCTGGTTTTTTGTGGTTTTTGTCAAACGGGAACTGCTGAAAAAAATATTAAGGTAACTACCAGCAGATCTCATCCAACTGTTCCCAAGACAACCGATCCCACTAGTTCCCGTTTACTACCTTGCAAAGCAATCAACAAGCTATGATCGTAAAACCAATAAAAACACTGGAATTCAATGAGTTACTTTTGAATTTAAAAAATCAATTTTCCGATTACTTGGTCTATCCTTTGAATTCCTTCCCCCAAAAAAGTATTTTGGTAAAAAAATCTGGCACCCTAGGTGCACAGGTAAGCCTTCATAATCACCAAATCTTAGTGGATGCCTGTTGCCCAAACCTTTTGCTATCCGGATTGATTGGCTTTTTAAGTACCGTTTTTCCACCCTATTCTAAATTCGAATCACAAATTGCGGATTTTTTGAAAAAGGAATACAGTTGAATTCAACTTATAAAAAAGGCCTCCGGAAATCCGAAGGCCTTTAACTCAATTTTTAATGAATACTACGCCGCATTCCGGGCCGCATTGATAATCCCAAACATACTTCTAAGCACCAACCGCTGCAACACTTCAGAAGGCTTTCCATCTTCAAGCATTTTCTGAATAGCATATTGTTGGATCGTGATCAAAGGCAATACAATTCGCTCCCGAATTGAAATCGATGCTTTGCTCACCAAATTATCTCCCATCAGCTCTTCGAGTTGAGAAACCTTTTTAAGCTGATCCACCGACCGCCCATATTCCTCAAACATCAATTGCCAAAAGTCACCGTAAGCCTCGTTGTTTTTTAAGTAGGAAGTCGCCGGATAAAAGCACTTATTGAGCGATTGCATGGAATTTCCAAGCAGCGTTCGGAAAAATAAACTTTCCTGATACAGATTTTTTAATTCCTTCAACCCTTTCTTTTTCTCCATTTGAGAAATCGCGGATCCCACGCCATAAAACCCGGGGATATTTTGCTTCATTTGAGCCCAAGAGCCCACGAATGGGATGGCTCTCAAGTCTTCAAACTTCAGCCCTTCTCCCTTCCCTCTTTTCAATGGTCTAGAACCAATATTGGTCATACCGAAGTATTTCAAGGGGGTCACATGCTCCAAGTATGGCACAAACTTGGGATGATTTTTAAATTCTTTGTAAGATTCATATCCTAGATTGGCCAGCTCCTCAATCAAATCCCGCTGGGCTTGATTTAGGTTTCGCTCAGCATCGGCATAAAGATGATTCTCCAAACCCGCACTGAGTAATTGTTCGAAATTGTAGGTACACGAAGCTTGTTTACCATAATTTGCTGAAATTGTCTGTCCTTGAATGGTAACCTGAATCTCAGCATTTTCCACGTTCTCCCCCAGGGAAGCGTAGAAATTATGCATATTTCCACCTCCGCGTGCGGGAGGTCCTCCTCTCCCATCAAAAAAGACCACTTGAATTCCATTTTCACGAGACACTCTGGTCATTTCTTCTTTTGCACGAAGAATTGACCAGTTTGCCTTGAGGTATCCCCCGTCTTTAGTCCCATCCGAAAAACCCAACATGATCGTTTGTTTGTCTCCACGGGTGGAAAGATGTTTCCGATATTCCGGCAGCTTATAAAGCCAATCCATGATTTGGGGAGCCTCAGCCAAATCATCGATAGTCTCAAATAGCGGAACAACATCCAAAGGAAGCTGCTCCTTTCCTTCTCCCAAAGTCAATTTTGCGAGTTGATAGACCTCTAGCAGGTGTTTGGCCGATTGGCAATTGGAAATGATGTAGCGATGAAGAGCCGCTTCCCCATTTTTTTCTTGAATGGTTTCAATGGCACCAAAGGATTGCAGCATCTCACAATGAAACTCTTCCTTGAAATACGCCACATCTGGAAGACTCGAACAACTTAAAATTTGTTCAATTTGTTCGTGTTCTGTTTCAGCAAATTCAATCCCTTTTAATTTGAATATTTCCTCCCAAAGACCATCATGTTTACGACTGTCCTGACGCATATCCATGTAGGCAAAGTGAAAACCAAAAATTCTGACCTTCAAGATAAATTCATCCAAAAGCTCCAGGAATAATCCTTCGTGGTGAGTAACTAAAGCTGCCCGGGCCTCCTTTAAATCAGCAAGCAGTTGATCCAAGTTTTCATAGACCGATACTTCTTCAAATAAGGTGGAATAAATGCCTTTTTCCACTTTCAAAATCACCTCTTCGACATGCTTGAACGTAAGTCTGCGTCGCAGCTTGCGCAAATCTCGGTAGTAACACCTCAGTACCCATTTTTTAAGTCGCTCAGCTACCTGAAGTGTAGTCTGATGGGTAACAAAAGGATTGCCATCACGGTCTCCTCCCGGCCAAAATCCTACCTTAAGCAAGCCGGGATTCTCCCATTCGTTTAGCGGGATATTCAAGCTGGAAAGCAAACGAATCGTAATGTCAGAAATACTTTGGTAAAAAACATTTTCCAAATACCAAATCAAACTTACAGCCTCTTCGTAGGGACTTGGCTTTTCCCGATTGATAAATCCAGTTTTACCCAACTGCTGAAGCAATAAATTGATCCGGCCAATGTCATCTTTTCGAATGGCATCTTCCAGGTCTGTGATGATCCCTAAAACATTTCCTGGGTAAAACTGGGTGGGGTGGGCAGTTAAGGTCAATCGAACGGAAAAAGTTTTCAGCTTTTCGATCAATTCAGCTTTTTTATGGTCACTTTCTGCCCGATTGATCATCGCCCGAATCGAACCTTTCCCTCCTAAATCATTGATTTTTTCATAAGCCGCGTCTTCGATCGAGTCAAAGAGTACGACCTGCCGTTCCACGTATTGGATCATCTGAAAAAGTAAATCTGTTCGCTCTTTATCCGGATTCTCCGGAAGCATTTCCTCAAAAAATCCCTCAATTATTTCCCGGGGCGTCTTCTTGGATTCAAACCCTTTTTGACAAGCCGTGGATAACAAGGGAAGCATGGTCCCTGTCCTGAAAATGTGGTCAAAAGGGAGATCTAAAAATAAAGAGTTGTAAATCGTAAAGCGTTTAGCGACTTCCGTATCGTAGGTTTTATACATTCCAATTAATATTTTTTAGCCTAGCAAATTACTAATTTTGTTAATTTTTAGCGAATAATCTACAAATTCATTAAAAAAAAGAATGTTTCTTTTACTATTTTACAGAGCCAAACGCACTTTTATTTATCCACATCCCCAAGACTTCGAATGCTTAAATTCACTATCTTTTGGCATGAAAAACCCAATTTACTTTCTTTTCCTATTCCTTGCAATGGCCTGTTCTAGTCCAAATCAACATGAAAATGAAATGACTTATCGCTTTTTACTTGGTAGCTATACCGAAACAGAAAATCAAGGAATTGACCTCTTGGAATTCAACCCAACTCAAAACCGGTTTACCGTTAAAACGGTAGCCACCGGAATTAAAAACCCCTCTTTTGTCATTGCAACCAAAAGCGGGAATTTAATCTATGCAGTAGAGGAAACCGCAGGAGATGAAGGTGGGAAAGTATGGGTTTTTGAGCGAAACGAAAATGAGGATAAGCTCACTCCGCTTTATTCAGTTCCATCTCAAGGAAATCATCCTTGCCATTTGGCGCTTTCTCCCGATGAGCGTTTTTTAATTGTGAGTAATTATAGCGGTGGGAATTTTACGGTATTTAAAATACTCGAAAATGGGCAGTTGGAGCAGAAACAAGTTATTCAGCATACCGGAGGCAGTATCAATCCAGAGCGGCAAGAAGGAGCGCATGTCCATAGCGCCACCTTTGACCCCTCGGGCAACTACCTGTTGGTTGCCGATTTAGGCAAGGATGTGGTGGCTACTTATCGCTTTGATGCTGCTTTGGAGCAACCCATTGAACACCTAGTCGACAAGCAGATGACAGCTGGAGACGGTCCCAGACACTTGACGTTCTCACCGGATGGAAGGCAGGTTTTTGTAGTTCAGGAATTGACCGCTGTAGTGGAAGTTTTTGATTTTCAAGAAGGAATACTTACTTCTCGACAGCGACTGGACTTGACCCCTCCTAATTTTGAGGGAAATGTGGGGGCCGCAGAAATTCGGATTTCGACTGATGGACAACACCTCTATGCATCCAATCGTGGCGATGCCAATACGCTTTCTGTTTTCACAAAAAATGAAAATGGAGACTTTTCAGTTACTGAGCATATTCCTTCTGGGGGAATTATGCCCAGAAATTTTAACCTCACTCAGGATGGCAAGTACCTGATCGCAGTCCATCAAAAGAGTCATGATATCGTGGTTTTTGAGCGAGATCAGCAAACTGGTAAGTTAAGTTCGACCCCTTGGTCGATTCAAGCACACCAACCGGTTTATTTATTTGCTTTGGAATCCTTATCAGGTGTCTCCCAGGATTCTGAGGACTGATAGTAAATCAAACCATTTTTGACCAGCAATGGAGATTGAAGATTATTATGATACAGCTTCCCTGTTCCTAACCCCTGATGAATTTCACTACGATGAAAGCTTGCCAACTGGGCAATGGCATTTAATCCGACATTACTTTCCAGCGCGGAAGTCATCCACCAACCTATATTTCGAGCTTTAGCTAGTCGAATCCATTCGGAAGTTTCCCGGAACCCTCCCAAGAGCGTTGGTTTTAAAATAATGTGCTGAGGTTGGATACTATCCAATAGGTTCTCCTTGTCCCGAACTCCAATCAGTTCCTCATCGAGTGCGATGGGAATAGGTGTACTGCTGCAAAGTTGGGCCATCTCCCTCCATTGCCCCGAGGGGATGGGTTGTTCGATGCTATGAATATCCAACTCGGCTAATTTTTTTAATTTCACCATCGCTTCCTCGAACCGAAATGCCCCATTGGCATCCACTCGCAGTATAATTTGATCCGAAGAATAGGTCTTTCTGATGTGGGAGAGCAATTCCAGCTCCTGATCAAAATCAATCGCGCCAATTTTCATTTTGATGCAGTTAAAACCCTCATCGAGTTTTTGTTCGATTTGATCCAACATAAACTGCCGATCTCCCATCCAAATCAACCCATTGATAGGAATAGGTTTAAACTCATCCCGAAAATCATTCTCAAAAAATTGCTTCCTCCCTCCCGAATTCCAGTCCAAAACGGCCATTTCCAATCCAAATCGAATGGAGGGAAACTCCCAAGAAACCAATTGCTCAACCTGGTCAAGTACTTTATTTTCCTGGGATGACCAGTGTATTTGTTCTGCTATCGAAAGAATCTCCTGGAGTTTCTGCTCAAAATCCGGTCGATCATCAATACTCAAATTAACCAGAGGAGCTGCCTCTCCCCACCCCTCTACCGAACTGGAGGATTCTCTGGCACGAATCCACCAAATTTTTCGTGAATTCAATATCCCTCTGGAAGTCCCTGCCTCAAACCGGAAGCGAAGTGTACGATCAATTAAGTCAAATTTTAATCTGGTGGATTTCATGGGTTTTATTTCAAAATTGGAGCTAAACAACGATTGACGCTATATTTGCAAAGCAAAAGCCGTCGAAAATGTTTGATCCAAAAATAGAACTTAAAGATTACCAATACATCCTCCCTGAAGAACGAATCGCAAAGTTTCCCTTGGTAGAGCGAGACCAATCCAAATTGCTCCATGTTCAGAATGGCAAAATCAGTCACCATCATTTTTATAATTTGCCGGACTTATTGGATTCAGATTCGCTTTTAGTTTACAATAACACGAAAGTAATTCCAGCCCGATTGATTTTTCAGCGAGAAACTGGAGCCCGGATCGAAATTTTTTTATTGCAGCCCATAGCCCCAAGCACAGTGATCCCCGAAATCATGCTTTCCACTCAAGATGTTAGCTGGGAAGTCATGATCGGTAATGCAAAAAAATGGAAAGATGGCGAAGTTTTAAAGGGTCAAATCAGCTATCAAGGTCAAAGAGTGGTCTTGGAAGCCCGGCTTGAAAACCGGCAGAAGCAACTCGTATCTTTTCACTGGGAAAGCGATGACATTTCCTTTGTGTCCCTGGTCGAAGCGAGCGGTGAAGTCCCCCTTCCTCCCTATCTGAACAGAAAACCCGTGGCTGAGGACAAATCCCGGTATCAAACCGTGTATTCTAAAAAAGAGGGGGCAGTTGCTGCACCGACAGCTGGATTGCATTTTACCGAAGAGGTTTTTGATCAGCTTCGGAGAAAAGGAATAAAAGAGGCAGAGCTAACCCTACACGTTAGCGCAGGTACTTTTCAGCCAATCAAAGTGGCCAATATCACCGAGCACGCCATGCACAGCGAGCAGATTCACATTCAGCGTGAAACCATACAACAACTACTTGAGCAGAAAGGAAAAACGATCGCCGTCGGGACGACCTCGGTCCGGAGTCTGGAAAGCCTTTATTGGTTTGGAGTGAAAATTTTGGAGGAAAACAATCCGGCTTTTTTTATCGAAAAACTTTTTCCCTACAAAGAACGAACGAAACTACCCCCTAAAAAACAAGCGTTGCAAGCGGTATTAGATCAAATGGATCGTGAAAATCAAACTGAAATTATGGGGTCCACCGAGATTTTCATTTTCCCGGGATATCCCTTTCAAATGATTGAAGGATTGATTACCAATTTCCACCAGCCTGGATCCACGTTGGTTCTGTTAATTGCTGCAATTTTGGGCGAAGACTGGAAAAAAGTGTACCAAGAAGCCTTGGATCAAAACTATCGGTTTTTGAGCTACGGCGACAGCAGTTTACTTTGGATTTGATTTATTCCCCACCCAATTTTTGAATCCCTTCGATCAGTTTCTGGTAATAGGTCCTTCCGATAGGGATAAATTCATTTCCCACTCGAAGCTCCCGCGTATTGATCGCAAGAATTTCATCCAATCGCACGATGTAACTTTTGTGAATCCGCATAAATTCGTTTCCTGGCAACGTTTCTTCAAATTCCTTTAGAATATTTCGAATGGAAAGTTCAAACTCCTTGGTCACCAACGTCGTGTAATTACCATCTCCCTTAAGCCAAAGAATCTCCTGATATTTAATTTTGACCAGTGATCCATCGTGACGGACAAAGATCGAGTCCCGTATTAATAGGTCGGAAGGTTTCTTGATGCTCATTGCTTTCTCCACCTTTCCGTTACCATTTTTTCGAACACTTTCAATTAATTCATTCATTAGTAATCCCCATTTGAAAGTCAACTCAATGTAGAAAGTCATTGTTCAGAAAAGTAAAATAATAAAAACCAAAGCTGTTCTTTTTTGTACTTTTGAACCTATGCGAACCATGACTTTTATTCTTATGGTGGGACTTTTTGTTCTGGGCTCCTGTGATAAAAAGAATGACCCAACTCCCAATCCGGCCGAGGATGAGGAAGTTAGCTTGCAGATCAATTCAATATCACTTCAAGATTGGACAGTTGGATCTGAACTAAAATTTGAAGAAAGCTGGAGCCTTAATCTTCAACACGCTGATGGGAGTTCACCGATTACCTTCCTGATAAACCCCAACAGTTCTCCCATACCAGAACGAATTGAGGTAAAAAAAGGAACTTACCGCTACAGCTTTGAGTCAGCCTCTGCCCCTACTTTTTCGGACTATCTCCCTGTCAAACTAGCAGGAGAATTTGAAGCCGAAACCCCCAATCAACCCGTCAACTTAACCGGAGTGGCAAAAAGCAAAGGAATAGTTATTCAATTGGATTATGATTCATCCCCCCCTAAATTAGCCGAACCCCAGCTCATTGATTTCTATTCACTGAATAGTGACTACTACCTTTATTACAATACCGCAGATCTACTTAAAATCAGTATACCCTTACCGGAATCTCAGGGATTTTTGACACAGTTTCATCTTGGAAATACAGCCCCCCTGTCAACGAGGTATCAGGTAGCATGGCCAGAAAACAATGATTTTTATGAAAATTCAATCAAACTGGATGAAAATAAATGGCCCCTCACACTTATACCTACAACAGTAAGTCATTTGGAAGAATCTCAGAATGAGACTTCCGGACTTGCCTGGATAGCTGGAAACCTTTTTTCCATCAATGACGGCGAAAACACGAATGAAATTCATCAAATCGATCCTTTTTCAGGTGAAGTAGTCCGCAGTATCGAAGTGGCCAATGCAACCAATGTGGATTGGGAAGATTTAGCTCAAAGTTCCACTCATCTTTTTATCGGAGATTTTGGAAACAATATGGGAAACCGTAAGGATCTTAGCATCTATAAAGTATTGATCTCAGACCTACTCAATCAAGACGCTGTTCAAGCAGAGAAAATTAGTTTTAACTATCCCAATCAGACCGACTTTAGTCCCAATAACATGAACCATGAATTTGATTGCGAGGCCATGGTTTTCCAGAATGACAAGCTCCATCTTTTTACAAAAAATTGGGTCTCTGAAAGCACTGACCACTACGTTTTACCTTCAGAGAAAGGAAATTACACTGCCGAATTTTTAGAGAATTTACCACTAACCGGGTTACTCACAGCAGCAGACCTCGACCCCGTTTCAGGACAATTGATTTTAATGGGATTTCGCCGTTTGGGAAGCAATCCCTTGGAGCAATGGCTTTGGTTCTATCGAGGTCTTTCTGAAACCCATGTCCAAGGAGAGGTGCGAAAAACCAAAATAGGGATCATTCCACATAGGGGCTTTCCTGAAGGAATTGCCTTTTGGGAAAAGGGGAACATTTGGATCAGCTCAGAACGCTTTGTTTTAGAAGGAGTGTATAACATCCCCCCACAAATCGGAATAGTAGGATTAGAAGGACTTTTTTAATCCAAAGAAGCCATTTTTTTTGCGTTACTTCGGATAACCTCATCAAGCTCTTGAGCCAAAGGCTTTAAATAAGAGAAGTACTTTTTATTTTCTTCATCCAGCTTATGATGATCAATCAGATCAAGCAAACCCAACATGGAAGAAAGTGGTGACCGTAAAATATGGGATGGCTTCAATGCCAGCTCCTTCAATTCATGGGTTTCAACCTCTAGCTGCCTGATGCGACTGTAAAATTTCGTCACATCGATTACTTGGATCAAAATCCCTTCAGTTTGACCATAATCATCTAAAATCGGGCTGGTTCGAACATTCCAAAAACTGATGTCTTTTTTAAAATCAATTCGTACATCCACCGTCCGCTCATTTCCCTCAAAGGCCTGAACAATGGCTTTATTGACCTGATCTTGCCTTTTTCCTGCCCATTGACTTGAAAATGGAGTCCCTGTTTTTAATTCGTCCAAATCAATGTTTTTAGAAAAATCAACAGCCGCCTGATTTTGCTGGACAATGGTAAATTGGCGATCCACCACCCAAACAGCTCCCTGAATGGCGGCAAGTTGACTGGCAGAAAAGGGCGCAATGGAAGGTTGAGACTTATGAATTCTTTTCGAAGGGGACAACAGAAAGGTAAATCCATTAGAATGTTTACTCAGTAAGCCTGCCAAAGCTACCCGATTGGGAAATTGGGCAGGTATTTTCAGAAACAAAGGCTGATCGTTGATTTCAAGATTTTGGATTTTCTCTTGCTCAGAAGGGGTAAATGCGAAGGTAGTTGAATTTAAAATAGATTGATTGAGGAAAGTGTCGGACGAAGAGTCCAGCCATTTGATCACTTTTTTATCTAGGTGCTTGATTTTGAATTCAGAATCGATTTCTATTTTTCCAAAATGTAAAATTTCAGCCATCCTCTCCCAAGGAAGTTCTTGCTCCAAAAACTTCAAACTCACGCCTAAACCGACAAGCCCGACAATATCCATTTCACTGTTGAGAACCATGGAAAACTCCCACCAGACGGAATGACTTTTATCGCCTACGGGGAAATTGAGCACAATATTTCGAGCATCTTGCGGACGGGAAATCATCTGATCCAAAAGTTCCGAAAAATCAACGGAAGACTCTTGATCCAATCCACTAAAAAAGTTGTCATTGAGTTTGAGATTACTCTTGTTTAGCAATAAGTCATTGGCATCCAAAAGCAACCCTTCCACATCCAGCAATGCAAAATAGAAATGGCTAGACTCCATCAGGAAATCAGGCAATAATTGTTCGGAGTTTTGGACCTTGATCATGATTAAGCTCCTCAAACAGGAGTATTTTATCCTTTTTCAATCCAAATATTATTAAAAATATTGGTAAAAAAAATGAAGAAATTATAGCTAAATTGGTGATTTTCAACCCATGGCCAAAACAAAATTTTTTGAATTCAGTAAAAAGTAAAACTCAGAACAAAAAATGCTTTTCGTCCTGTAATCGGTTAAGAAAAAAATCACATATTTTTTTAAAATTATTGTACCAGGTCAGAATTGTTCTTAAAATCCATATAATCGATTTCTTTAATCATCAAAATAAGTGCATCAGAAAACACCTGTTTACAGACGCTGACCTGATAGGGAAAATTATAATCCCCTGTTTTAGAAATTGGAGTAGAACCAAAAAAACGGAGGATTTCTACCTCAGAATCAGATTTGATCGCAATTCGATCATTTTTCGTTTGACAGTTTTGGATAAGAAATGTCCCAGCATTGGTTTGAATAATCATAGGAAATACAATTGAAAATCAAAATTAAAACTTGTAGAGAATGAAAAAATACCCAGTACTGGGTATTTTTAAAAAAACTGAAATATTTCCTGACATAAATTGACATTGATACTCAACCAATTATAAAATCAATAAAAAAGTGGGGTAATCGAAGACTTCAGCCTTTGGTAAAATCTGATCAATTCCTTTATATTTGCAACGCTTTAGGCAATTGGGTACGCAGGTGAAATTCTCTCTGAAATTTCGTACAAGCCCAATTGAAAAGCGAAATTAAAGAGAGTTGGGTGAGTGGCTTAAACCAGCAGTTTGCTAAACTGTCGTACGGGTCAAACCGTACCGGGGGTTCGAATCCCCCACTCTCTGCAAGGAAAAACCCTAACTATCTGAAATCTTAATAGTTAGGGTTTATTTTTTTATAATCGGTAGCGAATTAAGTAGCGATCCTAGATCAGTCCTAAAAGTTGGGGAGTTGGGTCAATAGATTTCCTTTGTTGCAAAAAAGAATTGGAAGAAAAGGTTTACCTAGGTTTGCTTTTGCCTCAGGGGCTTTTGGAATTTTTTAAGGTTACTTCAGCAGTCCTAAAGGACAATGCTTATCATATTTATCTGGAGGAGCTCAATATTCATCCTGAACATCTGCAGGGTGTCAAGTTGATTTCAAAAGGTTTTTTGATGAAGTGACGGTTCAGGATTTTCCCCTTCGAGGGAAAGCCTATTTCCTGAAAATAAAAAGGAGAAAGTGGTTCTGACCGAAGACAGGGGGATTGAGAAGGAAAAAATGGAACGTTTCGCTCACCGACCGAAACGGGCAAAAATCTCGATGTACTCCGAAGAAAATCGAAAAAGGCTTGCCCCCCTAAAGGAGGTTCGAGCTAGGCTTCACGAAACGGCCTTCCTGAGTCCCAGGCTTGCCAGGACTTCCGAGAAGGGTATGTGTAGTGAAACAGTAGCCGTGGGGAGTGAAAGCCCTTTCCAAGAGTGGAAAGAAAAGAGCTGTCATTTTGAAAAATAGCGCAAATGAATCGGAACGAAAGGAGTGTGCGAAACGGAGGGAAATGGCTTAAGGATAGTAGTGGAATTCCTTTCTCAGCTAAAGAGAAAGATAATTAGCGTAGAGTCTGACCGAAAGGAAGCCTCTATAAATCTATATTAATATGAAAAATTCCGACCTTTACCCTCAATTAAATCCACTATGTCTACACCTATCCATGTCAGCAAAAAGCTGGAAAAACTGATCAAAAAGTACGTTACTCCTTCTGGTTCGACTGAAACCACAGGAATCTTAGGAAAATGGAATGCTACTGTCTTTTATACCAATCGAAGAAAAAATTGGTTAGTCTACAATCCAAAAACTCACTATTCCCTGATTTTGGAAAACCTCTCGGCGAAAGACTTACCTAATATTAGGGAGATGATCGCCGAAAAGTTCCAACTTCAGCTAATTGTAGATGGCATCGATGCAACCCAAGCGCAAGTCAATTGGCTCTTGGATGAAATTAATTTCCACCCCACAGATGCTGATCGAAGCGCTACTGCTCTTATCAACCAGCTCTTGTATATCATAGAATTTCATCAGCATCCTGAGTACTACAAGAGCCTTGCTGAGCTCAACTTCGATTTAAATGACAGAATATTCAGCTTGGATGGCTCTTCCAGATTTTCTCAGCTTACCAAACCAAAAGAGCAAATGAAAAAAATACTAGGTATTTATCTGGCTTCAAGTTAAGACAAGCCCATCAACCCAAGCCAGTTGAACTGATTATTGAAAAACATTTTTATATAAAAACATCGATAATCAATTACTTCTTTTTTGGCAGTGTATTAATCGTTTCAACTGTTTTATCCTTTGATGGTTAACCTTGAAAAAGGCTTTCTAAGAAAATTAAAATAGGAGGCAGTAGGTTAGAATTCGCCGTATTCTAAAAGTTTTTAAGGCATTGTCCAACCCCTGAATTTCAAACTATTATTTATTGTGACGGATTGGGAAACTTACAATCGAAATCCCAAGCAACTGCCTGAAGCTTCGCCTTTAATCCCTTCAAATTATTGATTAAATCTTCAAATGAGGGCTTATCCTCATCGTAGATCATATCCTCTTTCATTTTAGCATAATCAGACTCCCACTCGCTTATCACTTCAGCAGGGGGAATGGGATTCAATGTTATAGGGTTGTGGTGATTATAATCCACCTCCCCTACTCTGGAAAATTTGTAGCGATGGGATACAATCGTTTCATACAACTCCTTATCGCCGAACGCCGATTCTACAATTCCTGCTCGGGCTAATTGGTGTACATCGTAGAGATGGCGACTTAGCCTATCCACTCGCATTTTGTCTGCCGGGCGGTGAAACTCCTCATGTAAGAGAAAAAGCTTTTCCAAAAATGTCCGTTCTGGATTTACTGTGGGAACTTCGAATAAAGGTGCCGCAAAATCTCTTTCTGCGTACACTTCATCTACTAATGCCCCAAATGGCTGAATAGTAAACGGCTCTCTCAACAAACGGCAACTTACCTCTAGTTGTACTCTTGGCAGAACATATTCAGAACTTGAAACAATGAGATTCGGATAATAAATTTCCAGAACCCTTGGATCCTAATCGCTGTCTTTAGCTTCTATTACTTTGAATTCAAGATCAGTAAATCCGTTTTCACGAAACCTTTCTTGCAGCTCTTCGAAGAAAGTCCCTGTGGTATAGGCTCCTGCTTCTTTCCTTAGCTTAGTGATTTTTGTCTTTGAAACTTCTCCTTTGTAACCTTCAAAAAACTCCTTGTCGATTGCTAAATCAATATCCTCCGAAAACCGGTTGATGAGTTTCCAGGCTTTACTGAGGGAAGTTCCGCCTTTGAATACCAAGTGCGCAGCAATCGGCATCTGAAAGATGATTTCCAGCGTTCGGCTAACCCACCAGTCTTTTTCTACGGCAAAGGCTGACATCCCCATTTGCTCTGCGACTTGTACATAGGCATTGCGTTTGGTACTATCGGGTACATTGAGCCACTTAATCATTATTTCTTGTTTTTAGGGCTTTTCGCATGATGATCCTGACCCACTCCGGAGCCAGCTTGATATCATGTTCCAAGCGGTAGGGATCTTCTTTTGCCAAATGGCCTATGATGATATTCTCTTCCTCCTCAGTCACCTTGCCTTTCCCAATCTCTTTCAATGCCTGCATCACCAATGTGCTGATTTTTCCAATGGTGGCTAAATTTCTTGGGCTTGTTTTCTTAAAAATTATCTTTCTTTTGCCAAGGTCAATTTTCCTTGCAGAGCCATCTGTGTAGTAAACCGCATTCATAGGTACTTGTGTAGATAGTCCCAATGCATTCAATGCCAAGCTACCAGTAGGCACTATCCTGGCCTTATCTCTTCGCCTGATGGCTTCTGCAATATCTTCCGTGCTTGGTTTTAACGGCCCTAAAATCGGGTCTTCAGCCAAGCGAGCATAGAGACCTCTTGCTACCCGATTCAATTCTTGACGCTGCACCAGACGCTCTAATGCTTTTGACACCGATTTTGCATTGCCTATTGACAAGAAGTCATCGACAAAAAATAGCGAACCCCTTGCCGCTTTTTTTATCTTTGCAATAACCTTATCATCAATACTTTGAGTCATATTATTTGGCGTAATATGTCGCAAATATAGTATTTTTTTGCGACAGATTAATCATTTCCCCCCTAACAAAAAGAGTAGCTATTTGTTACAGCGGGCATTCCAAGTTGTCACAAATCTTATCAAAATTTGTGACGGACTGTGCCCCACTATTACAGGAGTTATTACCAATCCGTAATACTTCTCCCACTATCTATTCAACTCACCTTGGATTTGAGAGACTTAACCTCCTTTGAAAACCGACCGAAACAGACAAAAATCGCAGTCCTCGGAAAAAAATTCGGAAACGGCTTGCCCCCTAAAGGAGGCTACGACTTCACGAAACGGCCTTCCCGAGTCCCAGGCTTGCCGGGACTTCCGAGAAGGTAAAGTGGAGTGACGTGGTAGACGTGGGGAGTGAAAGCCCTTTCCTGCAGTGGAGAGAAAGGGATATCATTTGGAAAATGGCGCGAATGAATCGAAGCGAATGGAGTGGGCAAAACGGGGGAGAATTCTTCTATAAATATTTTTCTCGATTACAATTTCAATTCATTTTCTCCAACAGAATCTTCCTCTGAAGGACCCAAGTTTCCAGATGGATGATTATGAGCTACAATCATGGATGAGGCATTTGCCTTCAATGCAGTTGCAAACACCATCTTGGCATCCACAACGGTCCCCGATGTTCCACCCCTACTGATAGTGCAGATACCCAATACCCGGTTGGCCCGGCTCAGCAACATCAAATGGAAATCCTCTACCAATTCAATACGATCCTTATTCCAAAAATCCAACAGCACCTGATAAACCTGACGCGAACAGGTTACCTTCGGCCTCAGGCTGGCTCTAACCTTACTGCTGTATCCGATGGTAATTTCAGCAACTGTTCCCAATTCGAATTTTTCTCTTAACGCTTCCATAATTTCCTTGATTTTGTTGAACATGAATTATGGAGGACCACCAGCTCAGAATGGAGCAAGGCCAAGAGGAAAAGGAATAAACCAGCGCGGGAATTTGCGGGAGATCTTTATGCCGGAAGCTCTTGGCCGCTCCGAAAATTCTGAGCTAGCTTACTCCGGAATTCAGGTCACGACATCCCCTTTTTAAAAATCAGAATTCGAGAAAATGTACATCCAACACCTTCTAAAAATCAAAAAAGCCTTTTCCGTTCACAGCTGTCGGCAATAGCCGGAGCGACGGGAATGAAAGGGCTTTTACTGATCGGTTTGTCCTCCCTTCTTTTTCCCGAAGGAGGCAGGAGGAGGGAAAGGGAAGGGAGGATAGAAAAAAACCTAATCAGACTGTATATCCTGACTAATAGCCAATGACAGAAAACTACTGGATAGAACAATTGTTCATAAATTTTTATTGTTCACGATTCGTGAACTTTATATATTTGTGAACATGAAGGACTATGAAATATTAGACAAAACGTTCCAAAGCGTTTTTCCTATTCTCAATTGCACAGGAAACTGGGAAAAACATGCCAATAAGGAAATGGATGCCTTGGTAACCATAATCTTCCCAATTGGTGAATTCCACTTTGACGCATTGCTTAAAAAAGAAGTACGAGAAAATACAATTAGGAACATCCAGAATCTGAATGATACTTATCCCAATTTTTTACTGGTGGCTTACAGAATCTATCCAAAATACAGGCAATTGCTTCAAGAAATGAGAATTAACTACTTGGAGGCCAGCGGAAATGCTTTCATTCAAAAAAACGGAGTATACATCTTGATCGACAAGTTTACTCCATTAAAAGATGAAACCAAGGATACAGCTCGGGCTTTTACTAAAACAGGATTACGGGTATTTTTCCAGCTACTAATTGATGACAAAAATTTAGAAACCAACCAACGTGACCTGGCCCATCAGGCAGGAGTCGCTTTGGGAAATGTTCCCTTAGTCTTGAATAACCTCAAGGAAGCCGGACTATTGGTAAAGACATATACCAATGGTTATAGATGGGTAAATAAAGAGGAAGCCATAGCCACTTGGATTAGCGGATACAGAAATACGCTTAAGCCTTCTTTATACCAAGGTAGATATCGCCTACCCAAAGATACCCCTTGGATGGAGATACAACTTCCTACCTCAAAGACGAAATGGGGAGGGGAACCTGGAGGTGATATTCTTACCAATTACCTCAGACCGGAGCACTTAACCTTGTTTACAGAACTAAACAAACCAGAATTCATCAAAGCAACTCGGATGATGCCTGACAAAAATGGTGAGGTAGAGGTTTATGAAACATTTTGGGAGAAAGATAGCGAAATTGAAAAGTGTGCCCCTCCCCTATTAGTCTATGCCGACTTGATGATCAATGGAGATAAAAGAAGCTTGGAAACAGCGAACATGATTTATGAGAAATACCTCGGAGAGCTATAAACAATTGGGAGTCCCCTTCTTCAAGGAGGTATTCAATTTATTGGACCAAACGTTTAAGGAAAGGGAAATACCCTACTACCTTCTGGGGGCGACTGCCATTTCTTTGGAATTGTTAAAAGATGGAATCAAACCGCCCAGGGGAACCAAGGATATTGATTTTGCCATCATGATTAGCTCCAAAACCGAATATGAAGAATTCTCGGAAGAACTTCAGAAAAAGGGATTTGTAAAAGTTGCAGCTCCTTGGTCATTCAGACACCCTGGCTATGATATAGTAGTCGATATTCTGCCTTTCGGAAAAATTGAAGAAAACTACACGGAGAATTTTAATCAAAGACATACCGACCTACACCTTCTGGGGCTAAAAGAAGTAATGTCAGATCCTGCAAAGGTTAAAATTGATGATACTCTTGTAAATATTCCAACGCTGCCGGGAATGATCATTTTAAAATTAGTTGCATGGTCAGACCGCCCTGAGGAGAGACAAAATGATTTGGGAGATATCCTATGAATCATTTCTGAATATTATTGGCTCATGAGTGACTTCATTATCGATCATCATTCAGACCTTCTTGAACTGTTGGAAGAAGATGGCGAGCTAAGTCAACGAATACTCTCTTCAAGAGTATTGGGTCGAGAAGCTGCAAAATATTTAAAACAATCCAAGACACTAAAGAATCGAACAATAGCTGTCCTTGAAAACAACATCAATAACAACTATAAGTCAACTATAGCAAAGGAATGGGCGGTAAAACTTGACCAACCACTTGAATATACGCTATTGATTTTAGAAGCGTTCCTGGCTGGAATCAAGGAAAAGCTTTAATATCTAATATAGGCTCCAAGTGATAAAGTTTTGGTCATAAACCGCCAAGCAGCTCAGACATAACAGGCCCACTGGAAAAAAAAAGCAAGCTAATTATTGCCCGATATCTGAATTTATTGAATTCAGGGTTACTTGGCCTCAGAATTAAAATAGTAAGGTGAAATCTAAAAAATAAACCAATCCAGGAATTGAAGGAGCTTACCGATCAGAGACAGGCAATTTTAAATTGCTCTCAAACTAATTCCCCTAGTATGGGTTCCAAAAATCAAAATAGCCTTTTCCTCCTACGGCAGTTGGCGCCAGCCGGTGGTAGGAGAAGGAAAGGGCTTTTACTGATCGGTTTGTCCTCCCTTCTTTTCCCGAAGGAGGCAGGAGGAAGGAAAGGGAAGGGAGGATAGAAAATACTCAATCAGAATATATTCTGGATGACACAGATATTTATCTCTCTTGATTACCTGAATATTTGTTTCCAAATGAGAATTGACCTTGGGGAATTCAGCTCAACCCACTACTTTCTTTAAATATTAACTTGCCTACGGGATACCAACTCAAAGAACTTGTCAAGAATTGCGTTAATATTAGAATAATTGACCGTAAATGTAGCAAGGCCTAAAGAATTTTGAGATAAGCAGAAATCTTAGATAGAAGGAGTAAAAAAAATGAAAAGGGCTCGAAACGAACAAGCAAAAGGTGACCGCAAACAAGACATCCTAAACTGCGCGGAAGAAATCATTCAAGAAAGTGGATTGGAAAGCCTGAGCATAGCCCAAGTAGCAAAAAAGGTTGGCTTGGCTGTAGGCACGATTTACCTGTATTTTCCAAAAAAAGAAGACATCATCGCTCATCTGACGATCAAATCGAGAGAGATTCTTTTGCAAAAATTCATAGAAAGTGGTGATTCGAATTCAGACGCTTTGAAAAAAGTCCGCATGATGCTTTGGGCCTATCTCAACTTCTACAAAGAGCATCCATTTTACCATCAGTTG
Organism: Algoriphagus sp.; assembly: GCF_024305035.1. Classification (GTDB taxonomy): domain Bacteria; phylum Bacteroidota; class Bacteroidia; order Cytophagales; family Cyclobacteriaceae; genus Algoriphagus. The sequence continues at coordinate 17,467 of NZ_JAMWZB010000038.1, read as the reverse complement.
GTATCCTTTTACGAAACCAATGCCGGACTGGAAGAACCCGAGGAACTCCTGATGGCCAGCCGAAAAATCACCAATTATGTTATTGAGGTCATCCAATCGGGAAAAGCCCAAGGATCAATCCATCCGGATATCGATGAATCGGAATTTTCATTCCTGCTTTGGGCCTCAGCAGTGGGAGTCATCCAACTCATTGATGTAAAGTCAAGCATCATCCAACAACAGCTAAACAAAAATACAGATGTCTTTTTTTCATCTTATATTGAAATGATAATCAGATCATTGAAAAAATAAATTGATTTTTTTTACTTCTCTAAAAACATAAATGAATAACGTTCAGTTATTGGATCGAGGCAGATAATCTGTCCTATTAAATCCAAAACAATAACTATCGTACATCTATGGAAATGAAAGAAGTTACCCTATTTGAAACCGCCACGAAGTTTGGAATCTTCTCCATTGCAAAGCGTAAACCAACCGTCTTTGATGCATTTCTCAACCTCGCCCATGAGGTCATGCATCCGGAGAGTGCCTTCACACCACTCATCCGAGAGCTTTTGGGAGCGTATGTTTCCAAGCAATTTGGCTGTTCATTCTGCCATTTCGGACATTTAGAAACTGCTTTCGCAATTGGAGGTAAAGAAGTAAGAAGTCTAGTGGATCATCCTTCCGAGGAGTTGAAACCAATTTTTGCCTTAGCTGACAAAGTAGTCGCAAACGCCGTAACAGAGGAAGATATCCTTTCCTTTTTGAATTTGGGCTACACCGAAAAGCACTACGAAGACGTGGTTTTTGTATGCGCACTTTTTGGCTTTGCCAACCGCATGGTCACCGGTTTTGGGATCGAATATGACGCCAAGCGAGACGAGGCCTCATCCCGATTTTTGGCCAAAGGCTATCGGATGAAAAACTAATCTTCCCATTTCAGCCTCCTTCCTGTGGTTTTTTTAACCGAAGGGAGAAGGTCTTTTCTCTCTTAAAATCCACGACCATGTTCACTTCCAATTACCTATCCTTTTTCGCTCAACTCAGCGAAAACAACAACAAAGATTGGTTTACCACTCATAAAAAAGACTATGAAAAGGACGTCAAAAAGCCTTTCGAAGCCTTTATTTCGAAATTGATTTTTGAGATGAACACCTTGACGCCCGAGATCACCATTTCTCCTTCGGAAGCGATTTTCCGAATCAACAAAGACATTCGGTTCAGTGCAGACAAGTCCCCGTATAAAACAGAAATGTCTGCCGTGATTTCCAAGAAAGGAAAGAAAAGCAATCCTTGTCCAGGCCTATACCTCAGCCTCGGTGCAGAGGAAGTAACCGTTGCTGCTGGATTAAAAATGCTAGAGAAGGAAGAACTGCTTGAAGTTCGGCATCATATAGCCCAGCATTCTGAGCAATTGGAGGAGATTATCCAAGAGCCAAAGTTCAAGCAGGCCTTTGGAGAAATTCAGGGAGACAAAATCAAAAGGATTCCGGAAGAGTTTAAAGAAGCGGCAACCCATCAACCCTTGTTGTACCACACCTCGTTTTTGGCAATTACAAAACTTCCGGCTACTGAAATCACCAAGCCAAACTTTGTTGAACAAATCATGGGTTTGTACCAACTTACCCTGCCTTTTGCGAAATTTCTTAGCGAGCCTCTCGAAGGCTAAATCCTAATCAAATGAAACGCTCCGGAACAGCTGACCTGAAACTCATGGGAGGAAGTATTCCCACCTGGTTGTTTGATCGGATGACCCGATTAAGCTTACCTATCGTGGAGACAATCCTGATGGAATACGGGAAAAAAGAGTTTCTAAAGAGAATCTCAGACCCTTTCTGGTTTCAGAGCTTCGGAGCGGTCATTGGAATGGATTGGAATTCGTCCGGTGTCACCACTACGGTGATGAGTGCCTTGAAAAAATCCCTAAATCCCCATGCTCAGGAGTTAGGGATTTTTGTCTGCGGCGGAAAAGGAAAAGATTCCCTACAAACACCCACCGAACTCCTTCGAGTGGGGGACATCACTGGACTGGATGGAAATGATCTTTCTCGTTCAAGTCGACTTTCCGCCAAAGTGGACAGCACCGCAATTCAAGATGGCTTTCAGGTTTATATGCACTATTTCCTAGTCAGCGACGAAGCAGATTGGTCTGTCGTCCAGCAAGGCATGAAGCCTGAAGACGGAAGGGCGCGGCGTTACCATTGGAACTCCAGCAGCCTGAAGTCATTTGTGGAGGAGCCGCATACCGCAATTTGTGGTGATCATCAGGGGGATATTTTGAATTTGGTGGACCGAAAAGCCAAACCAACCCAAATCTCCATGCTCAATATCGCCCAAGAAGATCCTGACAAAATCCTTGCAGAAATTCCCCATATGAAGCTCCCCAACTACTTCGATGTCAAGGATCAGGATGTAGACATAAAACGCATGGGTTCTATCCTTTGGTTGGCCCAAGAGTCCCAAACCCAAACTTTCGATGAGCTTCTTCTTCTCAAAGGACTTGGGCCAAGAACGCTCCAATCTTTGGCTTTGGTGAGTGAAGTGATTCATGGTACGCATTCCAGATTTACCGATCCGGCAAGATTCTCATTTGCCCACGGGAGTAAGGGTGGAAAGCCGTTTCCAGTACCTACAAAAGTCTACGACGAAACCATCTCAACGTTGAAAACAGCCGTTGAAAAGGCCAAAATCTCTTCCACCGATCAGCAACAAGCTATCAAAAAACTCAGTGAACTCGCCCAAGCAGCAGAGTCTGATTTCACTCCCAAAGATGGAATTGGAAATCTGATCCAAAAGGAGAATGAGGATTCTTGGAAATATGGAGGGCGGACAATTGGTGGATATTCAAAGAAAGTTGAGGGTAATGGAGACTAAGTAGTAATTGGATAATTATCCCAATCCAAAAATTAAACCTGGAAATTTCCTATTTACAAATCAAATAAGGCTGATCTTCCTATAACACTCCCCAAAATCTAGACCGGAGGTTAGATTAAAAAAAACATCTTAACTTTCTTTTCTATGAGCAAGCAAACCAGACGAAAATTTAATTCAGAATTCAAGGCCAAAGTGGCTTTGGAAGCAGTAAGAAATCAACAAACCCTAGCAGAGATCGGGTTGAAATACGAATTGAGTCCAGTGGTCATTTCCAAGTGGAAAAATGAACTGTTGGAAAACATGGCCAGCGTAAAAAAAAAGACGGCAAAAAGAAAGAAGACCAAGGTCCCGATGTGGAGCAGCTCTATTCCCAGATCGGCAAGCTGAAAGTGGAGAACGAATTTTTAAAAAAAGCTGCAAGAAACTGGGGATATGAAAAGCCGCTACAAACTCATAGAACTCAAATCCACGAAGCTTTCTATCCGTCAGCAATGTGGATTGCTTTCCATTCCTCGCAGTTCGTTTTACGACCAGCCAAGAGAAGAGAAGCCCGAAAACCTGGAAATAATGCGGCTGATGGATAAACACCTGCTGGAACATCATACAGAAGGGGTAATGTCCATGGTGTATTTTCTAGCCGATTTCGGCTTCTTTGTCAACCCCAAACGCATCCGCAGACTCTTTCGCATCATGGGCAGGGAGACGATGTATCGCCGTAGGAATTTAACCAAAGCAGGACAACGTGAACATATTCACCCCTACCTGCTCAGAAACCTCAGCGTGGAGCGTCCCAACCAAGTATGGGCGACAGACATCACTTAGATTCCCATGGCCAAAGGCTTTATGTACCTGACCGCGGTGATGGATGTGTACAGCAGAAAAATCCTTTCTTGGGGACTGTCCAATAGCCAAGATGCCGCGTGGTGCAAGCAGGTCCTACAGGAAGCTGTCCGCAAGTACGGCAAACCAGAAATCGTGAATTCCGACCAGGGCTCCCAATACACTTCAGCCATCTGGACAGCTTACCTTAAAGAAAATCAGATCAGTATCTCAATGGACGGCAAAGGACGCGCTTTGGACAACGTCTGGATCGAACGGTTCAGGAAGTCAATTAAGTATGACTACGTCTATCTAAATCCTTGCGATGATGGTTTTGAATTGGCTGAGGGCCATCAAAACCACATCGAGTATTACAACCTAAAAGTCCATCATACAACCAAAAGAAAACCCAATGAACTCTATCAAGAAAAACCAGCCCAAAGAGCTGCATAAACCAAATTCCTTAACTTAACATCTCCAACTTTTGGTCCATCAAATGGGGAGTTTTATAGTATTTTTTGGGATGAAATGAAAAAAACAAGGTAGAATATGAGGATTTTTGATTGGGAATTGATCGTGTTTGAGATTTTCAATATTGAATTCCATGTAGGCAATATTCAAATTTTTCGATCCAATAGTCCTCCCAATTAAAACGTACTGTAGAGTACTGCACCACCATAAATAGACTGGTTTGCCCATGCCACAAGTTTAGCTGTATTGCCTCCGGTACGAACATTGCTTAAAGGGTCTGTTTTTTCCACTAAGCAACGATAAAAATCTTCCAACGCATAAATTGTCCCGTCTTTGGTAGGTTGGTTGACTAGATTGATCCCGTTTCGGTTTTGAGTCCATGTGATCGGAGTTGCGCCTGATACGCCATCTACTTCCAGAAGTTTCTCCTTTGTTTGTGGCTCTGGATAAAAAATCCCCTCATTGGTCAAAAGCGAAATGGTCCCTTCAGTTCCCTTGATTTTAAAGACATATCCCTCATGCTGATTTCCACAGGTAGCTCCAAAACTACCAACCATTCCAATCTTATCATAACGCAGTGTCAACTGCACATTGTCGAAGGTCTCTCGCCCATCTTTGAAAAAATCTATTCCTCCCGTACCATAGATCCGATCTGGAACAGTATCAAAAGCCCAATTAATGAAATCCATCTGATGGGACAAAAGCTCCGCGACCAATCCTCCAGAATATTCTTTATACATCCGCCAATTAACCTGTCGCTCAAATTCTGGAGAGGGCACCGGTCTTCTCCAACTGTTATTTCTATCCCAACGTGCAGAAACTTGAGTCACCTTACCTAACCATCCTTTTTGGATATATTCCTTTACTTTAAAATAAATCGGAGAATAACGATACTGATGCCCGATTTGAATGGTCTGTTTAGGATAATTTTCCACCAGCTTCTGGAAAGCCTCAATTTCTTCCAAAGTAAAAAGCATGGTCTTTTCCAAGTAAAGGTTTTTTCCAGCCTCCAAAGCTGCTTGGGCATGTTCGAAATGAGCATTTAAGGGTGTGGCAACTATTACTGTATCAATATCCTGGTTCTCCAGTATTCTTCGGTAATCCTCAAAGACGGGTATTCGAGGATAATTTTTGGATGCAGTTTCTGCCCGGAAAGGCAATACCTCTGCAATTGCCCGGACTGAAAACTTTTCTGGCATACCGTTGAGCACTCGGTGAAGTCCAGATCCCCGATCGCCATATCCGATGATCCCAACCTTAAAAATTTCAGCTTGTTTAGTTTTTAGGACACTTGCTCCTACTCCGAGCGGGAAACTAGAAACAACCGCAACTGCTCCCGCTTTTTGGATAAAATCTCTCCGTTTCAAAACGCTTTTAATTTTTCTTGAACATACGATTTTTAGGCAAAAAAACAGACCCTAAAGGATCTGCTTTTCAATCTACATTAACCCAATCTATCTAATCAATGATCATCAATCCAAAGCTTACCCGTTGGAGGCTCTGGACCTTCATAAATTCCCGAAGTTCTTTTCCCCTTCATGATCTTTTGATATCCTTTTTCCATTTTTTGTAGAAGTTCTTTTACCTTTTCGGGCATGTCCTCTGCGATATTATTTCTTTCTCCAGGGTCTTCCCACAGGTCAAATAGAGACAAAGGAATAGAATCAGTCGCCAATCGGTCTTGTTGCCCGGGATTTATTGAATCACCGGCAGGTCTTTGATATCGATGAGCTAATAAAAGCTTATATCTGACATCTCTTAGTCCTCTTAAGTTTTCATTATGGAAGTATAAAAATTCCTCTCTTGGAGATTGATCTGAAATACCCTTTAAATAATCACTTACCGAGAGTCCATCAATTTCCAATTTAGGTTTTGTCCCGCCTACCCAGGAGACTAGTGTAGGTAGTAAATCCATATTTGTTACTAAACCATGCAGCTTCTTGCCTTTGGGCAATTGATCCGGCCAAGAGATAATAATCGGCACTTTATGCCCGCCTTCAAATACCGTGTTTTTCCCTTCTCGGAGATTTCCTGCCGAACCGGCATGCGATTGATAGGCCAGCCAAGGCCCATTATCCGAAGTAAAAATCAAAATAGTATTTTCTTCCAAGCCCAACTCTTGAAGTTTGCTCTTGATTTGGCCAACTGACCAATCGATTTCCTGGATGACATCCTGGTAAATTCCCTCATTCGTTTTGTTTTCAAACTCTGGTGAAGTACTCAAAGGAATATGGGGTAAAGGATGGGTTAAAAGGATAAAGAAGGGTGTATTTTTATTTTTAGAAATATTCTCAATCGTTTTCTCTGTAAATCTTTTGGTGAAAAATCGTTGATCTGGATTTTCCTCGATGACAGATAGGTTTTCAATGAGCGGGAGTGGTGGATAGGATGGGTTTACCGAGGGAATCATGTCGTTAGAATAGGGGATTCCAAAAAACTCATCAAAGCCATGCGCCGTTGGCAATTGTTCTTTAGCATGTCCCAAATGCCATTTTCCAAATAAAGCTGTTCTATACCCTTGTTCCTTGAGGAGCTCGGCTAGCGTCTCTTCATCCGGGTTCAGTCCAGTCCTCCAGCTATCCTTTGCCCAGGATATTCCATGGGGTGCCAAAACTTTTGGTACACCGACCCGGATCGGGTAAGAAGCGGTCAATAGTGATGCTCTGGAAGGTGAGCAAACCGAAGAAGCTACATAGAAATTGGTTAATGTAACTCCATTTTTGGCAAGTTCTTCGAGATTCGGAGTAACCGTAGCTTTATCGGCAAAAGGCGAAATATCACCATAACCCAAGTCATCTGTGTAAATGAGAATAATATTAGGTGCTTGATCCTTGCCAGTTTGCTTACTACAGCCCGAAACCATTGTGCTGACACTCCAAAGAAATAAGAAGTAAATGATATCGATTTGTACTTTCATCTATCATCCTGTTGGATTGAAAACAAATTTTCTTGAAATCCTTGAATTTCTTTTCCCGTCAGATCCTTTTTAAACACAGCCAAATATGCCATTCTTCCAATGAATTGGTTTGTCATCCTATTAGCCACTGAATTGGCTCCTACTGTAAAATCAGCACCATCAACTCCTCCATCATATATTCCCGCTTCATAGTTAAATGGATTGGTTAATGGGTCCTTGTCAAGCTTCCCATTGACATATACCTTAATTTCTTTTCCATCATAGGTCATACTTATCCAAACCCAGGTTTTTTCTGGAATTGACTCCTTGGAACTGGCGTATGAAATCCAAGCCACTTCACCCGGAGTTTTTCCTCCCAAAGCCGAAATATGACCATGAAGTCTTCCTTGACTAGGGTACCGCTTCATTTCATCTTGATGAGTTTTAGACGAAGCATTCAAAAACATATAATATTGTCTTTTGCTTCTGCTTTCATCCCAAACCCCTGCTATGGCTTGCCAAGTTTTTTCAGACCTCTTGTTGACTAAAGCCATAACCGTGAGTTTTGCATCTTTCCCAAAAATATTGAGTTCACCTAAATTTTCTCTTGGCAGTTTCAACCAAGTACTATCCTTAAAATCTGCTACTTTTCGCTTCAAATCTGAATCAAAAACTTGATCTACCGGCATCCCCCCAAAAGCTAAAAAATGGTTCTTGGAGATACTTGAATTCCAGCCTTTCTGGATTGGCTTGTCAAAATCCCATAGGGCAACCAAGTTTGAATAAACGCTTCGATTGCGATCAATCCGTTGAGCATTTACTTCCTTCAAGCTTGCATGCAAAATAAACCAAATAAAGAGGGAACATTTGAGACTCATGAATGCTTGATTAATTGTAACATTAAATGGGCTGCTTGGATCTGCTGGTGCTCTCTAAACCGATTCCAATCCGCAGGTTGAACTCTATTAAAATAAAGGGCATTTTTTTCGAGATACTCAAATACTAAATTAAAACCCTCCCTTCCCAGCCGATTGTGCCGATCATACTTAGGATCAATGAGTAAAATCTTCTTTTCTTTATTCAAAGTCAAAATAAAAGGCCAATCCAAGGAAAGTCCTGCATCCACCTTTTTTAAGGCAGGAATCAAACCAAACTCATGAGTTAACTCCGATAATAAATGATCATTGTGCTGTAATGAACCTAAACCTCCATAGGCCATGAACCCCTTTACCCTAGAATCAAGGGCCGATGTAATCACTGCTAGTTGGCTTCCCATATTATTTCCAGCTAAATAGATTTGATGAGCATCTATAAAGGAAAAATTCTCCAATGCATCCATTCCCCCTTTGACGTCAGAAACCATTTTACCCATTCTACTCCAAGTGGGATAGCGTTGTTCAAATGGAGTCCCCTCTTCCATCCTAGTCCCAAACCCAATTTGATCAAAGGCCAAAACCGCCACACCTTCTTGTACCAAGGATTGAATAAAAGGAGCGATTCTCCATCTAAATCCTGTGGCAGTTGAATAAGTATGAAGAAAAATGACCACTGGAATTTTTTGGTTTTCTTTTACCGAATTTTCAGGATAATATAAGTTGGCAAAAAGATAATCTCCCATAGAATTATAGGGACAGATGAGCATTTTACCGATACCATTTCCTTCGATTTTATCTTGGGCTGCCATTAACTTAGCCACCCAATCCTCATAATTTCGAGTAAGTGATAAATCGCCTGGACCCTTATTTTTTATTCCAGGAGGCTCCTCTCCAAGATAGCTTTTTAGTTTTTGAGTATACAATTCCCTCTCCTCTCCAGTGGAGTTCATTAAATCCTTAAGTACTGGTATTGACTCTTGAACACTTATCGAACTTTCTTTTGAGCTATCAAAGCCATAGTATGAAGTCAGCGGATTGGCAACCTCCTTAATTCCAAATGTTCGATCAAAAAAATCCACATATCGTTCAACGTCCCTTGCGGCAATACCATGCAAGCCGTTTCTTGTCAATAAGCCTAATTTTTCCTCAGGTTCCTCTCCCAATAATTCATAAACAGGGCCTAGCTTTTTTACCAGTTGTTCGAGCCCTACCATATTGGATGTCGCTTCTAAATATCCACTTGCAAAAGCCAAGGACCTCGGAGCAACAAGAGCGGCCAGATGATGTTGATCAACTGGTAATTTATCTTCATTCCCCATGAAATAGAGAAGACGGGGATGAAACCAATCCGGAAAGTTTGCAAATACATCCTCTATAGATTCAGAATCAAACTTGGAATCTGTAAATCGATAAGGCAAACCTCCTCCAATAGCTCCAGTACTGGCTAAAACTGCATCTATTCGCTCATCAAAAGCAGCTGCTATCAGAGCCTGCTTGCCATTTCGAGAATGTCCAGTGATCGCAATTTTAGTGGTATCTACCTCAGAGCGCGTATGCAGGTAATCTACTACTCGCATCGCCCCCCATGCTCTTGTCATCAATAAACTAAAATCATTTTCAGGATAGATCTCCCGATAATTTTTTGTATCGTCTCTTGAATCCGCGCCTGCATAAACACAACCGATATATCCCCTTCTGACCGCAATGTAAGCCCATCTCTCGTGGGTCCATTGTGTCATAAACACCGGAAGTGGTTTCTCTGCTGGCGGAATAAACAACTTGAAGTGCATCCGGGCCTTCCTATCAGGTCCAAATTTCAACAGTACAAGTTGATGGCGAACCTGATTTGGAGCCAAGGAGTCCTTTAAAATCTCGTATTCAAAGTACGGTGGATCATTGGGCAAACTTCCTAAAATCCACTTTTGAAATTGGGATTTAATCCAGTCTCTTTGATCTGCCCAATCTGCTGAAGACTCGATCCTAAAAGAAACCTGATTGAACTTATTTAAAGGGGAAACCAATTCCCCTCTCGAATCCATAGATTCCCACCCTGGAAAATTAGCTTTGTCATTTTCAGCAAACTTTTCCCAGAAATTCTCAACATATGCCGCTGCGGGCCCTTTTTCCAAAAGGCCAACATGAGTCTTTAGATCATAGTGCTGGGCCTTAATTTCTCCAACATAAAGCCCCAAACAACACCATCCTGTCAAAACGATTTTCTTGAACATTTCCAAAAATGCCTGATTAAATAAAATCAATACCCTGGGTTTTGCGTCATCTGTGGATTTGCATCTATTTCATCATTTGGGATAGGCCAAATGGTACGAAACGGCTCAATAGATCTTTGCAGATGAGCCCCCATTACTACCTCCATTTGACCAGTTCGTACCAAATCAATCCATCGATGCCCTTCATGGGCCAATTCCATTCTCCGTTCATGATAAACTGCTTCTTTAAATGATTGATAATCCAATCCGGCTAATGGATCGAGTTGATTTTCAAGAGGTGCATCTAAATTAGCTCTCATTCTAACTTGATTGATTGCCTGATAAGCTTGCAGATTGGGTCCATTATTTTGCTCGTTTAATGCTTCGGCGTACATTAACAAAGCATCTGCAAATCTGAAAATTGGAAAAATCGTACTGGCATTGCCAGGAACATGCTCTGAGGTATCTCTAAACTTATCGCAGAAATAATTTGCCGGATCTCCCTCGCTAAAGTTGACATAGGCATGGATCAGTCGTGGGTCTTTAAACGCCAGATATTCGTTAATGAGGCCACCCACATAGGGCGTATTCCCATCATCATAGGTGGGCCGGGCGATCGCATTGGAATTACCCGGCAAAAAACCTTCGGGAGCAAGATTATTCGGCGGACCATACCTTTCCTCCAGGATGAAACCTTCGTTTTGGGCTTGCATCCCCCCTGCAAACCGAGCACTAAAAATATGCTCGGGATGGTTTTTGAATTCAACCCGAAAAACATCTCTGTAATTTGGGACTAGATGATGTGGACTTTCTTCCCCGTTTATCAATTGTTCCAAGGCTAAAATGGCATCTGACCAATTCTTTCTAAAAAGGTGCATTTTTGCCTCTAGCATCCATGCGGCTCCCTTTGAAGCCCTCCCAAGATCTTCTGCTTCATAAGTCCAGGGGAGATGGGTCTTTGCAAATTCTAGATCCTCGCTGATAGACTGAAAAATTTCTTCCTGACTGCTAGCCCCTATAGGTCCATCCTCAAAAGTTTTGATTGAGGAGGTTCTCAATGGGACATCTCCCCACAAAATCGTTAAATGATAATTTGCAAAGGCTCTCAAAAACCTAACTTCTGCTGTGTATCGATTCCTTCGGTCTTCCGCCAAATTAACATTGGGAATATTTTCCAACATTAAGTTAGCCCGATTGACAATTTCAAAATAACCCAAGTAGGCTCTCCGGACAAATGGGTTATTGGCAGTAATTTCCACTCGTTCGCCTTCACCGAAGCCTCCTCCTCCCCCAAAACGGGTATCATCTGACAAGAAATCTAAAAAAAGTGGTAGCCCTGCCCAATACAAATTATTCCTACCCCCACCTGATGATAAGGGATCATAGGTCGCATTTATGCCGGTTAACAATTCATTCTCGGTTGAGAAGTAATTTTCTGGTGCAAAATTAATTTGAGGATTTTGATCCAACAGGTCATGACAGGCAAGACAACTGATCAAAATAAATAGAATACTTAGTTTTTTATATGAGTTTTTCATGGTTATCGAAATTAAAATTGGACAGTGATTCCAGCGGTAAACATTCTTACCATAGGATAGGCTGAGACCTCAATTCCAGCAAGATTACTGCTATTTGGATTGAAGGAGTTAGCTTCTGGATCTATTCCTTTATATCGAGTAAAAGTCAACAGATTACTCCCCTTTAAGTATAAATTTGCACTTTGGGCTCCAATTTTAGTAAGAGTATTTCCATTCAATCGATAGTTAACTGTTACATCCCTTAATCTCAGGAAAGATCCGTCTTCTATAAACCTGGAGTCTATCGCATTTTCAGCCGATCGTTGAGCCCTTGCTGCAGGGATAGAGGTATCAGTATTCTGTGGAGTCCACCTATCTTTAACCTCGGCAAGCTGATTAATTCCCCTGTTTACATTGGCTAATTGCCATCTGTTGTAGTTGACCACATCGTTACCCACGGAGAAATTCATAAAAAAACTTAGCGTGAAATTTTTATAGGACAATTGATTTCTGATACCACCAAATAAATTAGGAAGGCTAGATCCTATGATTGTTCGGTCCTCTGTACCGATCTGGCCATCAGGAACCCCGTCAGGTCCGGAGATATCTCTGTATTTAACATCTCCGGCTTGCGCATTAGGCTGTATTAAAACTCGATCCCCGGATTCATTGACAAAAAAATGATCATTTACTTCTTCTTGACTGGCAAAAACCCCCTCGGCAATCCATCCATAAAAGGAGGGGAAAGATGCCCCTTCTCTGAGTATTCCAATATTGCTGGCACCAAGCAAACTAAAGTAAGTAATATCATTTCCATTAGGTAGCGATATGATTTCATTTGAAATAGTGGAGATATTAAAATTTACATTCCAGTTAAAATCTTGCTTTTGGATCAGGTCTGAATTGATCAAAAATTCAAAACCTGAGTTTCTGAGTTCTCCAATATTTCTGATCACATCCGAACCCACAAAAGCTGAGGTAGGAAGTGGGACAGCGAAAAGTAAGTCGGAAGTATTTTTTATAAAGTAATCGGCTTCAAGACTGACTCGATTATTCCATAAGCCAATATTAGCTCCAATATTTAATTGCCGAGTTTCTTCCCAACCTAAATTCACATTGGCAATAGAAACTGGTGCGAATCCTTGAACAAAGGAATTCCCCTCACCAATGGCATAGGCAAAATCTCTAGAAGCAAGTCGAGCAAATCGATCATAGGCACCAATTCCATCTTGATTTCCATTTACTCCGTATGAAACCCTAAGTTTTCCATCACTTAAGATTCCATTAGTTGAAATGAAATCCTCATTGATGAATCGCCAAGCAAAGGCTCCAGAAGGAAAATATCCAAACCTTTTATTTATCCCAAACCGGGAAGATCCATCAGCTCTCATCGTAAGCGTAACTAAGTATCGATCATCAAACCCATAATTGATTCTTCCCAGGTAGGAGATAATTGCCCATTTGATAATGTTAGAGCTGGGTCGTTCAAACACTTCGGCATTTTCAATCACATTTGACCCGAGGACATCATTTGGAAAATTTTGCGCTCCAAAACTTCGGCTCGTGCGACTGGAGGTTTGTACCATTTGTCCCAGCAATAAGTCAAATTGGTGTTTATTATTAATGACCTTAGTATAGTTGAGCGTATTTTCCCAAACTGAATTAGTCCGGTTATCATAGGATATTGCAGCTCTACCCCCAAGTTCGCGACCACGTTGGACTGTGCGAGGGAGGTAAAACTCTCCATTTTGAAAACGAAAGTCCAATCCAAGACTAGTTTTAAACTTGATGTTTTCTGTGATAAAATAATCCAGATACAAATTTCCAATTGGCCTAAAGGTATTGGTCGTATTGGTCACTTCATTTACCATTCCAATGGGATTGCTGATAAATGCCCCGGAATTAGGATCTATAAAATCCTCAAAAAGTCCCTCCTCATTTCTAACTGGAACAAGAGGACTGTAGGTTAACACATTTCTTAAGGGACTTGCACCAGCCCCTCCGCCAGGAAGGTTGTTGTTTTTAAAATTAGAGAGTGTCAGGCTGAATCCAGTTGTAAACTTATTGCTTATCTGGTGGTCCAGATTAGTTCTGAAACTGATTCGTTCAAAGCCGTTATTAGGCACTATTCCTTGCTGATTGAAATAGTTTCCTGAAATAAAGAATTTTGTTTTATCCGATCCCCCACTGACACTAAGTTGGTGATTTTGGATAACAGCAACTCGATAAAATTCCTCTTGCCAATTTGTTCCTTCCCCTACTTGTGAAACAATTTGATCAATGTTTGGATAAGGAATCTCCTCATTGTCATTTAAAGCAAACTCATTTTGAAGTTCCATGTACTCCCTGGCATTCAGCACATCAAATGTATTTGTGGGTTCTTGAAGACCCACATACCCATCATAGGTGACTGTTGATTTGCCCGATTCACCTCTTTTTGTGGTAATTAATACAACTCCATTTGCTCCCCTGGCCCCATAAATTGCTGTTGCTGAAGCATCCTTAAGTACTTCTATACTTTCAATATCCCCAGGATTCAACATGGCCAATGGAGAATTTCCCGGTTGAGGATTAGTTGCATCTCCACTCCCCCCAAAAGCCGCATTTTCGACAGGGACACCGTCAATCACGTAGAGAGGTTCCACCGACCCATTAATAGAGCCAACTCCTCGAACTCGTACAGATACCGCAGCTCCCGGTGATCCGCCCGTTTGGGAAACCAAAACCCCAGCGGCATTTCCCTGAAGAGCTTGCTCTACAGAAGAAACAGGAAACTCTTTTAAAGATTTTTGATCAATCGAACTGATGCTCCCGGTCAAATTTTTTCGCTTTTGTGTTCCATACCCCACTACCACCACCTCTTCCAAGGCTTGAGCATCTTCGGTCATTTGCACATCAATCACTGTTTGATTCCCTACGGTTACCTTACGGGACTCAAAACCTACAAAACTAAAAACCAGTACATCACCCTCTGATGCTGAAATACTGTAATTCCCATCCACATCGGTTACCGTTCCGGTTGTAGTTCCCTCAATGATCACTGTAACGCCAGGCAAAACCTGACCAGATGGGTCGGTCACTTTCCCTTTAATATCAACAAAAAGAACTTCCTGAATAGAAATTCCCTCATCACTTTTTACTAAAGGTTTGACGTGGATATTGTTATTTATTTGAACAAAAGAAAGATCTGTCTGCCGAATTAGGCCTTCTAAAACCTGATAAACAGTCCCTTGCTCAATGTTTAAATTGACCAATTGTTTCAGCGGAACCGCATTTGGATTATAGGTGAACCGAAAGTCGGTCTGCCGCTCAATTTGACCAAACACATGGCTCAGGGCCACTTCATGTGCGTTTACCGAAACCTGTACCTGATCAATGGTTTTTCTTTGCGCATTGCCTGAATTGGCGAGCAATACAGAACAAAAAATCAATTGAATGGTAAAGGCGTATAAGAGTCTTTTGGACAGCATAATAAGTTGCCTCAGTAGTGGTTTTTTCATACTATTGTAATGGTTAAAGTTTATTGATTAGGACTTGACCACTTGCCTGTAGAGGTCGCAATTCTGTCAGGCAAGCGTAAAGCAGCTTTTCCTAGAAAGGCTGCTTTTTTAATTAGCTGCTGTCGTAATCTTTAATTTTCATAATTAATTGGGTTTATTGATGGATAATTGTTGCATTTTTCCCTTCTAAGGTGACTTGAATACTAGAAGTTTTTGAAATCCCCTGAAGTACATTTTCAAGACTTTCATCCTGATAAACACCAGAATAAGCCCAAGTTGAAGGATAAATTCCTCGTAAATTCACCTTCACTCCATACCAAGACTCCAGTTTCTCTTTGACCTGATAGATTGAGCTGTTTTTGAATACTAGCATTTTATCTTTCCAGCCCGCTACCTCCAGAGGATCAAAACCGCTTTTAAAAAATTCTCCTTGTTGAGTGAAAGTCATCATCTCATTGGGCTCCAACATGAGTTGGTTACCATTTCGATCATTTATTTTAACCTTTCCGCTAACTAAGGCAACCGATAATCTCCCCTGACTGCTTTCTTTCACATTAAATGAGGTCCCTAGCACTTTCACTTCTACCTGGTCGGTACTGACTATAAAAGGTCTACTTTCCTGTTTTATTTCAAAAAAAGCTTCACCTTTTAGGTAAACCTTCCGCTCTTCCTTCGGAAAAGATTTGGGAAACTCAATTTCACTGCCTGCATTTAAATAGATCTTTGAGCCATCCTCTAAAATAAAAGTGGATTTAGCCCCTAAAGGAGTATTTCTTTTTACCAGCTCGGCCACGGTTTCCATTTTCTCAGGCACTTGCCTTGAAGAACCCCAGTCCATCCATAGCCAGCCTATAAAAAGCCCAAAAACAAGTAATGCTGCGACCTGGCGAAAGGAAAGAAACCAAGTGCGAATTGACTGCTTGGATTGGATATGATTGTGGTCCTTTTTTGGTTCCAACCTGACCACATTTTCAAAGATTTCCACATAGTCCCGATCACTCAATTCGACTGAATTAGCATAATTGAATCTCTTAATCCAATTGCTAGCTTGGACTACCAATTCTCTTTTTTCCGAATGCTCAGCTATCCATCTCTCCCAAAAGTGGGTATTGTTCTCATTGGGATTTTTCACCCATTCGATGAAAAATTCATCAGTTAAAAAATCTTCCAACTGATATTCATCATATTTCATATTTTCTATATTCAGGTTCATTTCTTTTGTTGATCACCAGTCATCAGGGACCTTAAAGTTGCTAGTGCACGATAAACTAACTTTCGAGCAGATTTTGCCTCTGAAAAATCCATTATCTCAGCAATTTCTTTATAACTCATTCCCTCTTCATATAGCAGTAAAATCGCCTGTCGCTGCCTTGGGGTCAAGTTTTCCATCCCTACTTTCAACATTTTTTCTTGCTCCTCAGTCACTTCTGACTCGATAAGGGTATTTTCTACCGATGTTTGAATTGGAAAAAGCCCCTCAAGTTCAAAATCACCCAATCTTACTTTATTTTGATCCAGTTTTATTTGCTTTAGCAGTTCTCGTTGAAGACTTCGGAATAAATACCCCTTAATGGAATGTACTTCCGAAAGTGCTCCTCTTTTTCTCCTCAAGTAGATAAATAAGTTTTGTATTGCATCCTGAACCAAATGCTGCTCCACCCGAAACTGGCATCCATAACGAAATAATAAAGGAGTATAGATTCGAAACAGATAATTAAATGCCATTTCATCACCGCGATTAAAAGCAGCCCAAATCTCAGCATCATTTTTTGAAGCAAAGAGCTTGACCGTCTCCTGATGACGATACATCACTTCCAAATTTTCGGTGGTTCTATTGGGTTTATTGTTCATAATGGAGGGTAGGTAAGCCTCTATACTACCAAGAGAGTGAATTTTAGAAAAAGACCCCAATCATTTCAAGAAAAAAAACTATATCAGTATAAAATTGGGAATTTCAACATTTTAATAGCGTTGTATTTGGATTTCTTTCAAATTAAGAATTCCTATTTTATAAAAATAATAATCAATTTTAGCCCCCGTACCATACCCAACTCTTTTAGACAAAAAAACAATATTGATAGGATGGTAGGATCTGTATTCTTCAAACAAGAGAATTAATTAAAAACGAGATTAAAAAGAAAAACGGTCTCCTTCTTCATTGAAGCCAAAAAATATAGAATATGGATGAATTTCAATCTAAATTACCAAATCGGCAAAATATCCCGCTTTTCCCGTTCGTCTCTGCCAAACAGACTAAACACTGCTGTAAATTCATGGATCCTTCCGGGCAGCTGATACGATCGGGCCACCGGAAACTCAAACACGT
>NZ_JAMWZB010000037.1:31201-50322 GCF_024305035.1 Algoriphagus sp. | reverse complement strand
TCTGGATGATGAGTACCGATCTAAAGTCCTGAAAATCTAAAAGCGATTTCCCTGACGGTTTTGGTTTACGCATCGTTATTTTTAAATTAAAATTCAGGGATTTTCAGAAAGATATTCTTCAAAGAATTTTTTCAGCTTTTCAACCTTTGGTCTCACCACAAATTGACAATAAGGCTGATTTCCATGGAGATTGAAATAATCCTGATGATCATCTTCTGCGGGATAAAAACTGGTAAATGGACTGATCTCTGTGACGATCGGATGATCAAAAACTCCGGATTTATCGAGACTTGATTTTAGGTTTTCAGCGATTGCTCTGAGTTGGTCGGTATGGTAAAATATAGCCGATCGATACTGTGGCCCCACATCGGCTCCTTGGCGATTCAGTGTAGTGGGATCATGGGTAGCCCAAAAAATTTCCAACAGTTTTTCTGTTGAAATGCTATTGGGATCGTAATACACTTGAATCGCTTCGGCATGACCGGTAGTTCCTGTACAGATTTGGCGATAAGTGGGGTTCTCTATTAAACCGCCCGCATACCCTGAAATGACTTTTTTTACACCATTGATTCGCTGGAAAACGGCCTCTGTACACCAGAAACAGCCTCCTGCTAAAGTTAAAAGCTCAAGATTATCGGGGATAGAAAGTTCAGTCCGAGGAAGATTTTGCACCATGAGTTAGTTTTTCTTTTTGAAACACCCTCGATCCTATTTTGGTTTGGAAATCCGTATGGGGCCTTTCACCTCCTGATGGGGATCAATATTTTTACCCGACTGAGTAATGCGTATTTCACCCGACCGATAAAGCTTCATCGCTTCAGCAAGGATTTCATCCATAAAATTTCTCCAATCTTCAGGGTAAAGTTGCCGGGCTACTTCAGAGGGGCAAAAAGACGAATCTCCTCTTTTGCGACACATTTCTAATAGGGCTGTCTTCAAAACCTCCATGTCGCATCAGTTTACTTACAAACCATCACAAAAGCTGGCGGTAAATTTTTTAGGGTAAAACTGGCATCCACTTCCTTGAAATATTTTTTAAACAGTTTTTTCAACAAATAGGAATAACAGATTTGAATAAAAGCGCCACTCTGGGATAGGGCCAAGTTGGACTTTCGGAGAATCTCATCAGTGGCATCTTTAGGAATCAAAGAAAACGGCAGGGAGGAAAAGATGTAGTCCACTTTTTCACCGTTCAGGTATTTATCCAGATTTCCGGCCGAATCATTGATGATTTCCACATTCTTTTGTGGAAACTGCTTTTTCATTGCTTCGCAAAAAGGGGCGTTGATTTCAAAAACCAGTAGTCTTGCCGTAGGATTCATTTGTTCGATAATTCCCTGGGTGATGCTCCCATCTCCCCCTCCCATTTCGATAATCAATTGGGCCTGAGATAAATCAGAACGGGAAATCATTTTGTTTACTAAAGACTTCGAACTAAAGGTAACTGCGCCTGTAGTACTGAGATTGCTGTATAATTCAATCAGAAGATTAGATTTGCTCATAAATTTCTAAATAGGGCTTGAAGATACCCGATTTTAGCCTATATTTTCCATCAAAATTGTAAAAACTCAGAAAATTTTATGGCCCAAAAGGCAGCAATACGTTCTACTTTACCTTATAGACTACGCGTAATTTTCAAAAATTTCTGGGGAGTTGTCCTGATGTTTATCGTCTTGATGATTTTGCTCAGGGGCCTAGAATTGTTTTTGGTTTTTGAAAACCATGTGCTTGACTTTTCCATTTCAGACATCTTTCTATTCAGCTTGCGGCAGGATATCGGATGGTTATTTTATTTAACCGGCTTATTGTTAATGGTATACCTGCCGATCAGCTTCTTATCTGCCAAAATTGGAAAAGTTCTGGTCCTGATTATTTTGACTTTTTTAACTATCGTTCAAGTCGGGCTGGTTTTTTATTTTATGAAAACCCTGGTTCCACTCGGCAAAGACCTCTTTGCCTATAGTATAGACGACTTGCTACTCACGATCAGTAGCTCCGGCCAGCTTAATTTCTGGACCATTTCTGGAGGGGGATTAGGCCTGGCTGCAGTAGTGATACTGCTAAACTTAGGTGCCAAATTTTTTTCCTTATCCTTGAAAGGCTACCTTGTCTTAACACTTTCATTCTTAGTTCTAATCTTAGCCTTTACGCTTTATCCTCAAGAACAAATCGCCGGTGCCAATGAAAACAAAGTTAACATCACCTTAAACAAATCGCGGTTTCTAACCGAGCAGGCGTTTGAAGAGTTGGTGTACGGGGGGGAATATTATTTTGATTTTTACCTCAGGTCTACTTCTGATGACCTGCTCATTTCCAAAGAATACCTGGGAGATGAATATCCTTTTGCCCACAAGGCAAATTATCCAGATGTCTTGACTCCGTTCTTTGATACCCTACCTCAGGCTCCGGATATTGTGTTCATTTTCTTAGAAAGTTTTGGAAGAGCTTATTCTGGAAAAGAGGCCTATTTGGGAAGCTTCAGCCCTTTTTTGGATTCCCTGGAGCAGCATAGCCTGGTCTGGTTAAATGCCATTTCTTCCACAGGACGGACTTTTGGTCTTCAGCCCGGCGTTTTTGGGGGATTGCCTTTTGGCAGTAAAGGCTTTTTAGAACTTTCCGATGAATATCCCTATCATCAAACATTGCTCAGTATTTTGGGGGATAATGGCTATCAAATCCGATATTTTATTGGAGCGGATAAGAATTTTGACCAAGTGGGCTCCTTTGTTGAATATCAGAAACCCGATCAATTTATTGACGAAAGAGGCTTTGATTCCCGATTCAAGAAAGGTCCCTCATCCAGTGAATTTTCTTGGGGATATGCCGATTTGGAGCTGTTCACCAATGGATTGGAAAAACTTCCCCCGGCTTACTCTGCCCCACAGGTCATTACTTTCCAAACTCAAACCTCCCATGACCCCTACCTGGTGCCGGAACGGGAATACTACAGCCAAAAGTTTGAATCTCACTTAGAAAATTACCTCAACTTGGCAGAAGAGGAGAAGCCGGATTACCGGGCCTATCAGGATATCTACATGACCGTACTTTATGCCGATGATGCGGTGAAATTTTTCATAGAGGAATATAAAAAACGGCCAGAATTTGAACATACCATTTTCATCATCACCGGAGATCATAGACTTCCCGAGATCCCCATGTCGACCCGGCTGGACAGGTTTCATGTGCCCCTGATCATTTATTCACCACTTTTAAAGCGTCCTGATTATTTCAAAGCAATGACCAGTCACTATGAAATTACGCCCAGCATTTTGGCATTTTTAGAAAAGCAAAATTTTGTGGAATTACCAGAAATAGTCACCTGGCAGGGACAGGTTTTTGATACCACACGGAATTTTCAGTCCAGAATTGCCATGCCACTCATGCGGAATAAAAACCAATTGGTCGAATACATCCACGGGGAGTTTTTTCTTTCCGATGGTGAGCTTTTTGTCATCAACGAAGGCCTGGATATCGAGCCTATCCAATCCCCCGACATGCTCACCAAATTGACCGGTGAATTTGAAGATTTCAAAAATAGAAATACCTATATGGTACAAACCAGGAAATTATTGCCTCCGAAAGAAAAGAACTGATCGAAAATTTCCGACTTGGTAAGCTAGAAAACTATCCTTACCGAAATCAATTTTGGGTTTCGGCTCGTTCCAAAACTTGGGAAATTAACGGCATGTAGTAATTCCAAAAGAAACCTTGTCTATCCCGGTAATCTGCAACGACATAAAAACCCCTCCAGAGATAAGATATTCCTTTAAATTTGGGAGACCCCACTTCCCCACCAAAATCAGAAAAATCCCCTGAGAAATAATAGAGATATCCGGCACCATTATTTTTGGAAACCGCAGCCGGAAAAAACCTTGGCAAACCCATTTTTCGCAATTTACTCAATCCCTCATTGGTGGGATTGAGATCAAAATAGGAAATAACTTCGTAATCCCGCTCAATTAATACAATATCAAACCAATCTGGGTAGGGCACTACATCGGGGAGATTAAAGCCTCCTTTATTTAACCGTGGGGTACGGATCAGCGGAGTTTTATTCAAATAATCCAAGCCTGCGTTTAACACTTGGATTTCACCACTTTCATTGACAAAAATCATCCCGTCCCCTTTCAAGCTCCAGGGACCATGTTGCTCGGTATAATTAGTGATCAACCAATCCGGTAATTCATCATTGACTAAAGTATCCAACTCCTCAAAATACCGTGCAATCCAGCCCGTCCACTTCAAGCCCATCAGGTTTTCGAAAGAGGTCCGGTAGAATTTTGGCGTGGGGGATGCCATGCTATTGTATTCGGCAATGATCGTTTTTTCCTGATTTTTTGCCTCGGTCAAAACTTCCAAATCTTTGGCATCCAGTCCTCCATAAACTTTCTGACTCAATTCGCCACTTTTGAAATCCTTAAAATTGCGGGTATAAACGCCATAGGTATCTGCGAGATAAATTAGATCTTTTGAAGCCACCCAGTTTTGAATATCCGCTTCTGTTTGGCCCGGATAATCCCGTATGGTCCCGAAATCATCTTGGCCGTTGGGTACAAATCCAAAATAATCAGTCGCTGTTTGGTAAAAATCACCGTCTTTTTTGGTGTATTTATAATAATTTAGGGTGAAAAATAAACCCTGATGCTCACGATATTCTGAATTGGGTACCGTTTTGTCGATCACGACAATCTCCATCTTTTTCTCAGGCCAAATATGCCAAGCCCCGTAACTTAAACTGGGTATGACCAACACGATCAGGTAAAGTGGCCATAAGTTTTTGAGAAATATTTTTAATTCTTCTGACATGGATTAAAAGCGATATTCTGCACCAACTGAAAGATTGAAATTGTTTCGGATACGATCGACCGATAACTCATCCCAACTGTATCCCGAATAACCAAAAATCATAACTCGGTCTGTGATCAGTTGCTGATACCCTAACCGGAAACGATATGAGTTTAGAAGCTGGCTCAAATCCCGATTTTCCTCATCTGGGGAAACCCCTGTACTGAGCTGCACGGAAAAGAAATCCTCCGCAGACTTGAAGTAGTATCTGGCTTGAAAATTCCCTGAGGTGCTCACCCCCCCGGTCCCGGTGGGAATGACATTGAGACGAAGGTTTAACCACCAGCTGCCTACGTATTTTCCAAGCGAAGCGGTGTAAATATGCGTGTTGGAACCAAAATTCAAATAACGATATCCCCCATCAATTTCCCAGGCATTTTTAAGGTTAAAATAAATGGACCCTCCAATTCTAAAATTTGGAAAAAAGGAAGCGCTTGAGCCTCCAATGTTAAGGTAGGCATAGGAGTTCTCACCCAAGGAAGGATAGGCGTCCAGCTCGTAAAGTGTCCCAAAACCATCAAAACGGGAACTTTGAGTGACCCTGGCAATCAGTGAACCGGTTAAATCCGTTCGAGTTCTCCCATAAACCGACCAGGTGTGCCAAGGAGTCAATTCTCCCCTGAAGGTATCGTAATCGTAAGTGGTTCCGATGGCATTATTTCTTCTCAGGCGTTGTAAATTTTGGATGTAGCGCAGGACCCCCTCACTTTTATACCCTTTTTCAAAAAGGTCCATGACTTGGGAATAGGCTTGATCGTAATCTTCCCGATAGTAGTAAAGTCTCGATTCCCGGTAAGCAATTTCATTGGGAAGATTTTGATCAAATTTCGATTTGGCATAAGCAATTACTTCTTCGGCCCGATCCAATCGGTCAGCCCAGAAAAGGTTATCCAAATTAGCCGCATACGCATCCGTATACGTAGGGGAAGCCTCAATTGCCCGATCCAAATAAATCGCCGCAGAATCATTCTTACCATCCCAGGCGTAGCTCCTACCCAGTAAAATCAACAAATCAGCATAGGTGGGGTATTTTTCCAAGGCCCGAAAAAGTATTTTTCTTCCTTCGGGATATTTTCCGTCCAAAATGAGGGTTCGAGCTTCTTGATACAGCACATCGGGATCAAATGAATCTTGGGCGAGTAAGGGGGGACTGATGCAAGCCAATCCTAACAGTCCTAGGAAAAATGTCAGCTTTTTCATGCGCCTGTTTGGGTTTGAATATTTTTTTTGTCTTCAGCACTTTTAAATCCGGTTCGAATCATTTTACCCCAGCCCCCTTTACCCATGATAAAGTCCAGGTGACCTTGAAGTCCCCAAAAGACCACTTTTGGATGCAATACAAAAGGCTCGATCAAAATGATCCAAATCAATCGTCTCAGATCCTTTTTATCCTTGTAATTATTGTAGGAAATCTGCTCGTATAAAATACTAAATACCGAAATCAGCAAAGAAAGCAGGTAGATCATGGTCAATAACGCAAAGAAATAGACCGCAGAAAAATCTCCGATAATTACCAATACCAAGGTGTAGGCAATCCCCAAGAGCTCCAATATGGGAGCCAGCTTTTCATAAATGGTCCAGAACGAAAAAGAAATCATTCCAAAGAAACCGTAACGGGGATTCAGGCCAATTTTCCGATGCAGTTGTAGGGTTTCAATCGTACCGCGCATCCACCGGTTCCGCTGTCTGCTCAAAACGGCCTCATCCTCGGGAACCTCAGTCCAGCAAAGCGGATCAGGAACAAAAGCCACTCGGTATTTTTGGTTTTTTTCCTCCATGTACCGTCTCATTCGGACGACCAGCTCCATATCCTCTCCTACTGTTTTGGGAAAATAACCTCCCACCGCTTTCACCAAATCCTTTTTGAAAAATCCAAATGCACCTGAAATCAACATTAAGCCATTGACCCGGGACCAAGCCATCCTTCCCATGAGAAAGGCTCGGAAATATTCAATAACCTGAAAACGACCCAAAGTAGACTCCGGTATGCGGTATTGGGTCACTGTTCCATCCTTCACATCACAGTTATTGGCAATCCCAATCACTCCTCCCACCGCAATTACTTTGCGATTGGTTTCTTCCATAAATGGCCGAACCATACGGGTGATCGAATCATTGGCCAAAATACAATCCACATCAATGCAGGCCAATAATTCCATGGAAGCCACATTGATTCCGGCATTCAAGGCATCGGCTTTCCCTCCATTTTCCTTATCTATCACGATCAACCTGCGAAAAGAGGTATTGGAAGATCGATAGACTCCTCTGACAGCTTGTGTTTCGATTTCAGGATGATAAGCAAAGGCAGTCTTGACCAATTCAAAGGAATCGACTAATTGCTGTAAGGTGCTGTCTTTGGAACCGTCATTGACAATAATCACCTCAAACTTCCCATAGTGTAAACTCAATAAACTTTGGGCATTTTGTACAATGTTGGCCTGCTCATTAAATGCAGGGGCAATGATACTTACTCCCGGAGCAATGGGTGAGGTAATGATATCCTGATAATCTGCAAATCGGTTTTTTCGCCTAAAATCCCTCATCTCCAAAGCACTCAACACCATGATAATAAAATAAATAAGGACGGTGCCAAAGCTCAGAATCATAAACAAGACTCCAAATACCTCGATCAGGAAATAAAACAGAAAGTTATACATGAGTCAGCAAAGGATCTAAGATGTGAGCTCTGAGTTGGATAATCTCTTCGGAATATTGATCCTGAGTGTAGCGATCAAATGTCTCCGAATCCAGTAATTTCATACTTCGCATTAAGGACTTTTTGAGTTCAAAATCAGGGTTTTGGGCAAACAACTCTATAATCAGCTGCAAAGACCGTTCATCGCCCAATTGTCCAGCGACTTTCACCGCGGCTAATTGCACTTCCGGGTTGGCCGATTGAATACATGCATTGATAAAATCTACCTCCATATGAGCTCCGGTGGTCCCATAAGTCTCCAAAAGCTCTATTTTTTCCTCATCAGATGCCTTTTCTGACAATTCCCTTAATCCCGCTAACAAATCCAATCTTCCAAGCATCCGGACCAGTTTGATTCCAAATAGTCTCACACTTGGGTTCTCCGAGGCAAAGAGCTTATCCAATTCTAAGGATTTTGTGTTGTGGACAAACTTGATGATTCTTAGATAATTCAGCTGTTGCCATTCAGAAAGCGGATATTTCTGATCCCTTAAAAAATCCAAATTCACCGTTGAGGACACATTCAACAAGGTAGCTCCAGACTGGGAACGAACGTGAAAATTTGAAGAATTGGTATGCTTTTTTACTTCTTGAAGAAGTTCTGACAAATCCATTTCATTGACCTGAACCAGGCCGGTGGTAATAAGGTCCCATCGGTTGCTTTCAAGATTTCTCCTTGTAATCTCCATTAATCCGGCTGTTTTGTAAAAGGCCTTGAGCTTATCTTTGAAGTCCCCCTTCATTTTTTTATTTAATCCAATAATCCGCTCAATCATGACCTGCTTGAAGAGGGGTTTAGCAAAAAGTTTTTCCGGAAATAAATCGATGATATCCGACTTAGTGATTTGTTTGATTTCTTCCAAGTCCTTTTCAAAAAGCAATGAAGTCAAGGGTTCAATAATCAATTCATCGTATTCCTTTTTAAGTTGCTCCCGCTTGTTGCGTCGGGATTTGAAAATCAACATGGAGGTAATCATCAAAGCTGCCGTGATGAGAAAAAAAAGGACAATTACAGTGACCCAAAACAGTTTGTAATCAGCCAAAATTCTAAGCTTATATTCGTGAAGGGGCTGAAAAACATCCTTAGAAGCCTCTAAAACTAGGTCCACTGTATTGGCATCGGGATAATAGCCGGGTACAAAATCCCCTGTTCGAATCAGGGTTTTCAAGTAATTCTTCAACCCGTTTTGACCGGCAATCTCCTGATATATAACATACTCCAAGCGGGGATTATAATCGGCCAAAATCCCGTAAACACTATCCAATTTTGCCCAGTTTAATTCCTTTTCACTTACCCAACCCGAGTCAGTCTGCTGAAAATGAAATAAGGAATCCAATCCGGAGTCGGGTTCCTCCAGGAGTCGAAATTGAAAAGAAAGATTAGCAACAGTTTGCTGACGGATCAATTCCTGTTGAAGTTGAAGAGAGTCACCGAATAAACTATCCAATTCCTGCCCCTTAGCGGCAAAAAACAAAAAAAACAACGCGGATAGTAACTGGACTCTTCGCATCATCGCAAAGCACGTTTTACCCGAATAGCCAATTCATTTGGATTAAACGGCTTAGGGATAAAATCTGAAACCCCCAGATTGAAGGCTTCCAAAACCACCTCTTCTTCCTCTCCCAGGGAACTTAAGACGATGATGGGTACATCTGGTTTTTCTTTTCGGGCGTGATGGATGATTTCTATTCCACTTCGAAAGGGCATCATTACATCGGTGATAATCAAATCAGGGTTTTCCTCATTAATTGCTTTAATGCCTTCATTCCCATCTTTTAAAATTAAAGTTTCATAGCCGTCTTTTTTCAGACGAAACTGAACCAAGCTAGAAATCAGCAAGTCATCCTCAATAATTAGGATTTTTTTCATCTTAAGGGGTGATTGAATACAATAATAACATATTTGGAAGGATTACCCTACAGTATTTTATTTCTAAATATAACAGCGTAAAAAATTTTCAGCAAAGTAATAAACCATTCAACGCAGAGTCATTTTTAAGAAAGGGCTTTTAAATTAAAAAAAAATGATTTTACCTCACCTAATCTGCCATTGATCAAAAATAAAATTGAACCAAATAAAACTTACTGGATTCTGGAGAAGCTTTTATTAGCTTGCTTTCAAAATGAAAAACCATCAAATTAAATGAAACCTACCCAATCGATGCCTGCTGATGCAAGCTTGCCATTGATTAGGTTAGGTTTGCTCGATTTGTTTCGAGATGACCATTAAAACAATTAATCAACACATGAAAAGAACACTTTTGAAAGCAAGTGTCTTGGCAATGATGTTAGGTGGATTATTGGGTTGGAGTCAGGCTTACGGCCAAAGCGACCCAAGCGGAAAAAAGCCAGTAACTTCCACCTACGCCATTACCAATGCAACCGTATTTGCGAATGCTTCCAGTTCGGGAAGCAAGGCAACGGTACTGATCAAGGATGGAGTTATCAAAGCCATTGGAAGCAATATTTCGTTGCCGGCAGAGGCTCAACAGATCAAAGGTGACTCCTTATTTATTTATCCGGGATTTATCGATGGAGCGAGCCGGGCAGGAATCACCCGACCCGAAGATCCCAAACGTCCGGATAATTTTGTTTCCTCGAATCCACCGGACGAAATTGCAGGAATTACTCCTTGGAGAAATGCCTTGGATCAGTTTTCCATTCAATCTAGCCAGGTAGACGAACTCCGAAAAGCTGGATTTACCCTTGCTCAAATCCTGCCAGAGGGGGGAATGATCGCGGGAAAATCCGCTATTGTAGTGTTGGGTGATGAAAACTCCACCAATTTACTGAAAGAAAATACGGGCTTGGCGGCCAGCTTACAGGGTTCGCGTGGAATGTACCCCGGAACTGCGGTAGGTGTGATGGCCAAGTTCCGCGATGTGTACAAAAACACCGAGCTGACTCAAGATCGAATCGCAAAGTTCACCAGTTCCACTGGAGTCAGCCGCCCTGAGATGAACGCTACCTACCTGGGCATGTCAGACGTGGTAGATGGAAAGGTTCCTGTGATCTTTACTGTTGGAAATGACCTGGAAGTCCGAAGAGCGATTTCCCTGCAGCAGGAACTGGGATTCAAACTGGTCTTGACTGGTCTGGAAGAATATGATGCGGTCATTGATTTGATCAAATCCACAAGAACCCCAGTATTGATTAAACTTGAAGTTCCTGACGATAAAGCCATCAAAGCACAAAAAGAAGAGGTCAGCGAGGATGTCAAGGCTCAATATGAACGAGTTAAAGAAGCCTATGACCGGGCCATTGCCCAAGCGGGCAAATTGGAAAAAGCAGGAGTTCCATTTGCCTTTACTACTTTGGGTGTGAAAGTCTCCGAAGTCTCCAAGGCCATGACCAATATGATGGAAGCAGGACTTTCCAAGGAAGCCGCCTTGGCCGCTTTAACCACCAATGCAGCAGCAATACTGGGCATTGAACGAATTGCCGGAACCTTAGATAATGGAAAAATGGCCAATATGGTCATCAGCACAGGACCAATTTTCGAAGAAGACTCTCAAATCAAACATGTAATTGTAGATGGAAAAATTTACGACTACGAGGTTTCTAAAAAGAAAAATGGGAAAGATAAAGGAGAAGCAGTAGATCCTTCAGGAAACTGGAATTATACCTCAGAGACCCCTGCTGGAAGCTCCGGAGGGAATTTTACCATCGAAAAAAGTGAAGGTGATTTTTCAGGTGAAATCACTTATGATGATCCTCAGGGCGGTGGAGAAACATCTTCCTCCCTACAGGATATTGAAGTTTCTGGTAACAAATTAAGTTTTCGCTTCGGGGTCAATGCCGGAGGAATGGCTCTTGATGTCAAAGTTTCGGGAGATATCAACGGGGATACGATGAATGGCAATATGGTTATTGCTGATTTTGGATCTTTTACGATTACCGCTAACCGAACCCCTTCCCAAATCGCAAAAAAGTAAGGCTATGAAAAAAATAAATTACATTCTGACCGCGCTTTTGGGGCTAAGCATGCAGTTTGCCTTTGCCCAAACTCCAAAGGGCAGTGTCTTAATTAAAAATGCAACCGTCTTAACGGTGACAAACGGAACCTTAGAAAACACCGACGTACTGGTGCAGGATGGGTTGATCAAACGAATCGCACCCGATATTTCAGCCCCCAAAGGGGTAGAAACCATTGATGCCACAGGAAAATATGTAATGCCTGGCATTATTGACGCCCACTCCCATGTGGCTTTGGATGTGGTGAATGAAGCCACCAACCCAATCGTGGCCGAAGTACGCATGAAAGATGTGGTTAATCCCTACGAGATCGGAATCTATCGAGCTTTAGCCGGTGGGGTGACCATCTCTCATGCGATGCACGGTTCGGCCAATGTAATTGGTGGACAAAATGCGACTCTCAAGCATCGATGGGGATCTACCGACCCGGCAGATATCATCATGCAGGATGCTCCTCGAACCATCAAATTTGCTTTGGGTGAAAACCCCACTCGGGTTCACGGCCGTGGCAATGGCATTCAGCCCAGAAGTAGAATGGGTGTAGAAGCAATCTTGCGAAATGGATTTAGTGAAGCCTTGCAGTATAAAAAAGCATGGGAAAGCTTCGAGGCGACCAAAAATGAGAAAGGAAGTACCGCCGTGGCACCTCAGTACAATGAGCGGCTTCAGACTTTAGTGGATATTTTGGACGGAAAAATCATCATCCATTGTCATTCCTATCGCGCGGATGAAATTTACATGCTCATTAATGTGGCTCGGGATTTTGGAATCAAAAAGCTGGTTTTCCAACATACCAATGAAGGCTTTAAAGTAGCTCCGGAAATTGCCGAATACACTATGGGAGCTTCTGTTTTTGCCGATTGGTGGGCCTACAAATTTGAAGTATATTATTCCACGGCTTTCAATGCGGCCATTTTGCAAAAAAACGGAGCATTGACTTCAATCAACTCAGATTCAGCTGAACTGATTCGCCACCTGTACCATGAAGCGGGTAAAACACAACGCTATGGTGGCTTGACCGACGATGAGGCTTTGGCGATGATCACCATCAATCCGGCCAAACAATTGGGAATTGATGACAAAGTAGGCTCACTCGAAGAAGGAAAGCAGGCCGATATTGCCATTTTCGAAGGACATCCCTTATCTACCTATGCAGTTCCGCAAATGACCTTTGTGGATGGTGTCAAGTATTTTGACATCACAAAAGACAAGGACGATCAGCGGCAGCGAATCAGTGCAACCGAAACGGTGGAACCTATTTACTTAGGCCATGAGAATCATCGCTGCATGCAGGATACCGAGCATCTTTTTGAGACGGCAAATGCCCTATTCCATACCCAACATTAATCACCCCGAAACAACGAAGAAATGAAAAGATTAAATCAAACCTTTCTCATCTTCCTGATGGCCATGATGCCGCTTTTTGCGATGGCTCAGATCGACGGGGAATTTATTAAGCCTCGTAGCGGGAAGTTTTTATTACAAAATGCTACCGTTCACACCATCACCAATGGCGTGATGGAAAATGCCTCGGTGCTAATCGAAGGAGGAAAAATCCTGCAAGTGGGAACTTCGGTTTCCGCAGATGGTGCCGAAGTGATTGATTGCAAGGGAATGGTCATTTATCCTGGAATGATTGACGGAGGCACCACTTTGGGCTTAGTCGAAGTCAGTTCCGTGGCCGAAACGGTGGATTATGCAGAAATCGGAAATGTCACCCCCAATATGCAGGCATTGACCACGGTCAATCCGAATTCAGAAGCGATTCCCGTTACCCGGGTTTCAGGTGTCACTACCGTGATGGCGGTTCCTCAGGGAGGATTATTCCCCGGAACGGCAGCCTTAATCAATTTAGTGGGATATACTCCCGATCAAATGTACGCTGGGGCAAAGGCTGTAGTCATGAATTTTCCTAATTCAGGTCGTAGAGGTCGCTGGGACCGGCGCTCCGATGAGGAGATCAAAAAGGAAACAGAAAAAGCCCTAAAAGATGCCAATGACCTTTGGCAGAAGGCTAAGACCTACCATGAACTCAAGGCAAAAGGTGCGGAACTGGAGTATTATCCAGAAATGGAACAGCTTGCAAAAGTGATTTCCGGTGAACTCCCACTCATGGTTGAGGTAAACGCTGCCAAGGATATCCAAAATGCCATTAAGTGGATGGAAGATAAAGACGTGAAGTTTTTCTTCAGTGGTGTCAGTGAAGGCTGGAGAGTAGCCGATGAACTTGCAGAGGCAGGCATTTCGGTGATCACCGGTCCGGTACAGGCTTTACCTACTCGACAGTCCGATCGATATGATACACCTTATGCCAATGCCGGAAAGATGTCCAAAGCGGGTGTAAAAGTTGCCATCAGGACAAATGAGGCAGAAAACGTCAGAAATCTACCTTTCCATGCGGCCTACGCCGCTGCCTATGGAATGGGTAAGGAAGAAGCATGGAAAGCTGTTACGATTAATGCCGCAGAAATACTTGGGGTAGCTGATCAACTGGGTTCGATTGAGGAAGGAAAAATAGCAAACCTGATCGTAGCCACTGAGGATCCATTCGAAACCCGTGCTCAAATCATGCACGTTTTCATCAATGGATACCGTATTCCACTCTCCAACAGACATATTAGATTGTATCAAGAATTTTTGGAGAGATCTCCAGATTTGAAGGCAAACTAATTTCAGTTGAACAGGAATCAAAAAACCACAAGAATTCCCGGAATCAAAGGGTTTCTTGTGGTTTTCTTTTGCTTTATATTTAAGGCATGAAGAAGACTCTTTTTGGAATTTATAGCCTGTTGGCCTTAGTCATGATTGCCTGTTCAGCCCCTGACCCTTCGGAGGAAGTGAATCAATGGATCGCTGATTTTCAAAGCCAAGTAGCACCTGATAAACGTGTTGCGCTTTGGGACTTGACATTTGAAAACGATTCCCTCAAGGGAGAAACGGATCGTTTAGCTGCCTTGGAAGAATTAATTAAAAAGCTAGCTGACCATGAAATTCAATTTACCGATGCAGTAACGCGTCTTCCTGAGGAAGCCTTAGGCGGTAAAACAAAAGCGGTGGTGACCATCTCGGTGGCCAATATCCGATCCCAGCCCAGGCATTCGGCCGAATTGGGGACTCAGGCGCTGATGGGTACTCCACTCACCGTATTAAAAGGAGATGGGAGTTGGTATTTGGTGCAAACTCCCGATCAGTACATTTCCTGGGTGGATCAAGCAGGAATTCAGTTGATGACCGAGCAGGAATTGGAAAACTGGCATGCTCAGAATAAAGTAGTATTTACGCCCCTGACCGGTCATGTTTGGAACAATCCTCAACAGGAAGAAATGGTCTCTGATTTAGTGGCCGGGGATATTTTGACCGGTTTGGGAAGAGATGGGGATTGGATCCAGGTACAGCTGCCAGACCGACGGGGTGGGTATGTAGATGCTTCCCAACTCTTGCCCTGGGACGAATGGATCAGCAGTAGGGAAACGAGCGTGGAAAACTTAATTACCACTGCCAAATCCATGCTGGGGGTCCCCTACCTCTGGGGAGGCACCTCCATTAAAGGAATGGATTGTAGCGGCTTTACCAAAACCATTTTCTACCTTAACGGACAGGTAATTCCCCGAGATGCTTCCCAGCAGATTAAGGAAGGGGAGCAAGTGGATACGGACAAAAATTGGGAAAACCTGCAAGTGGGTGATCTGCTGTTTTTCGGAGAGAAAGCCACCTCCGAGCGTGCTGAGCGTGTGGTCCATGTAGGCATGTGGATTGGAAATAATGAGTTTATCCACTCCAGAGGCCGGGTAAGGATTTCCAGTTTTGATCCTCAGAGTCCCAATTACGACGAATACGAGCTCAATCGCTACCTCAGAACCCAACGAATTGTCAACCAAAAATCAGACGGAGTCCTGTCTGTATCTGATATTATCCAACCCAGTAAATGATGAAACACGCTACCTTAGTCTTCGTTTCGACCTTGGCATTTTCGGTATTTTCCTTTGCCGAAAGCTTGGCACAAGATGGATTTTTTATCCAAAATCAATCCAAGCAAAAGAAAGTCGAAACTGAGTTTCTGGAATCGGTAAATTACGACCGATTTAAAATTCACCATCAGGAACTCACCAAAAATCCACATATCGCCGGTACTGCTGAAAACGAATTGGTTCAACAATACATGGCTAAAATTATGGAAGAGGCGGGAATGGAGGTCAAGGTGTATCCTTACGATGTCTATCTTCCCAATCATCCTGGGGAATCCCTGCTGCAGATCACCTCTCCAGTTCAAATGACACTTTCACAGCAAGAAAAGGAATTGGATGAAGATCCCTTTACCCGGGACTCTCGGCTTCATTTGGGATTCAATGCCTTCTCCGGAAGTGATGATGTAACCGCTGAGGTAGTGTATGTAAATTACGGAACACGGGAAGACTTTCAATTACTCGAACAAATGGGTGTGGACCTGACTGGTAAGGTGGCCATTGCCCGCTATGGAGGTAATTTTCGAGGCTTCAAAGCCAAATATGCCGAGCAATACGGAGCAGTGGGTTTGATTGTATATACCGACCCTAAAGACAATGGATTTACGCGCGGAGAGGTATATCCAGACGGGCCTTATTACAATGAAACCACCATTCAACGGGGATCCATGTTAACCCTGGATTGGACCGGAGATCCGCTTACCCCTTATGAGCCTGCGCTTCCTTTGGATGGAGCCGAACAAGTGCAACGATTGGACCCCGCCGAAGTGGCGCTTCATCAAATACCGGTCACTCCCATCGGCTATGGGGCTGCCAAAGAAATTCTTTCTCGGATGACTGGTCAAGATGCACCGGAAGCCTGGAAGGGAGGCTTGCCCATCGACTACAAAATCGAGGGTGGCCCCCAACTCCACGTCCGTGTGATGGTCGATCAGCCCATTGATTTTATCCGTGCCAATAATGTTATCGGAACCTTCGAAGGGGCCAAATACCCCGATGAATGGATCATTTTGGGTTCTCATTATGATGCGTGGAGCTTTGGGGCGACAGATCCCAATTCGGGTACGGCCATGCTGTTGACCTTGGCTGAGGCTCTTGGAGAATTGGCTAAAAAGGGAATCCGTCCTGATCGGTCAATTCTAATTGGACATTGGGATGCTGAGGAGCAGGGAGTCATCGGTTCCACCGAATGGGTGGAACATTTCGGTGAGGAATTGAGTGCCAAAGCGGTGACTTATATGAATTTTGATGCAGGGGTTTCAGGAAGAAATTTCGGAGCATCTGCTGCCCCTACCTTGAAAAAATTGATCATTGATGCTTCCAAAGAAGTCATGTATCCGGATTCAGCAAAAACGGTTTTTGAAATTTGGGCGGGTGAAAAACCCGAACCCGGAATCGGAAATTTGGGTGGAGGGTCTGACCATATTGCCTTTTACATGCACGTGGGA
Organism: Algoriphagus sp.; assembly: GCF_024305035.1. GTDB lineage: Bacteria > Bacteroidota > Bacteroidia > Cytophagales > Cyclobacteriaceae > Algoriphagus. The sequence continues at coordinate 33,397 of NZ_JAMWZB010000037.1, read as the reverse complement.
GTTCCCAGCTTGAGTGGGGGTTCTGGCGGAGTAACAGCCTATCATTCCAATTATGACAACTTCAACTACTACAGCAAATTTGTTGACCCCAGTTTTAAAATGGGAGGAGCCGTGGCTCAGCTTTTCGGCTTAGTTACCTTACGACTAGCCAACGGAGATGTGATTCCTTACGATGTGCCACGCTATGCGCAGGATTTAAAAGGCCATTTCGACAATGTGACCGAAAAAGTCAAAAGTATGGCTCCGGATTTCAACGAATTTGACCTGGTCAAAGAAGCCTTGGTCAAATTGGATAGAAGTTCTTCGGCTTATCGGGAGGCATTGATAAAGACCCTAAACTCCAATCCGTTGAATGAAGATAAATTACAAGCAATCAATCAAGGTTTGATTGGCCTGGAGAAAAGCTGGATCGACCCACAAGGCATGTATTATGGAGATTGGTACAAGTCGCTCTATGTTTGCAATGATCCTTTTTCAGGTTATGCTTCTTGGATTTTACCGGGCATACAATACGAGGTTGCGATTAAACGAACCTCGAAATTGGAAGAATGGGATGAGCGCTATGCGGCTGCTATTTTGGATTTGGCCACAAAAATTGAGGGTTTGGTGGAAATGATGTAATCCACCTCCCAACGAAAAAAATAACAAAGGCCTAAGGAGAATATCAAAATCCCTTAGGCCTTTGTTTATATCATCCATTCTTCACCCACAAAAAGCGAATTGCAAGTAAGCCGTTCAAAAAGACAAAAGTCTCTTTGGGTAAGTTCAAACTATAAAAAATCCTAAAGCTATATAAGGATACCTTGTAATTAAAAAATTGCCTTCGCCAATTCTTCTTTTAAATAACTCCGCATTTCCTCTCCTTCTTCCAGTTTGATTTCACCTGGCAAGCCCAGTATAAACCTGCCCAAACCGGGCAAATGAGGAATTTCACCCTTAAAAAAGTATTGATTCCTATTTTTGATAAACATAAAAGGCCTGGCATTGGGGTATTCTTCCTGCATCAATTGGTAGGCTTTTTTACTCATTTTTAATTTGACCGGGAAGCGTCCTTTTCCCGAAAACCCAAAGAGCGAGGATTCGGGAATTTCATGTTTTTTAGCAAATTTCCAATCCTGATCTGTCAGGACCACCTCTCCTATCCGTTCAATTTTAAAGATCTTCATGGATTGGCTTTCGGGTTCGAAAGCGTGGATGGATTCATAATTGGCACTAAAGGCTACCGGCTCAACCAATCGATTCGAGGTGGTGTCTGAACTCAAAGAATAATACTCTTTGAGCCAAATTTGATTCCGGTTTTGAATTCCCTGACCAATCAAATCTACCAAACGGCCTAAATTAGCTTTGAATAATTCCTCTGTCCCTACCTTAAGTTCAGATCTGAGGTGGAGTTTTTGCAATACAGAATCCCTAAGCAGATTCTTTTTGCCCTGCGACTCAATCAGACTTTTGAGCCATTGACTTTCTTCAGGGGAAAAAGTGCCGTAATTCAGCGTGGCTTCCTGTCCAAGACTCTGCCGTAACTTGTATTTACTGTATTCTTTGATGATTTCAAATCCCAAAGCCTCCAAGAGTTTGAAGTAACGATAAATCGTACGCTCGTCTGTTTCCAGCATTTCAGCCAAGCGATGAACGGGTTTTCCGATAGTTCCCTGAAGTAAATTGATCAACTTAAAAACTCGTAAAATTTTTTGTTGCTCGACTTTTCCTGAAATAGCCATAGTTTTGAGGATGAATGAATTCAAAAGTAAGCCAAATTTCGAAAACAAAATTCATTTTTGACAGTAATTGTCAAATTATAATGCTAAGTGAGCCTAGGCCTGATCAGAAAATGAAAACCGGTAAGATTAAAATCAAAAAGCTCAAGGCTTCCATCGAAGAAAATACGCTAAATCCAGGCTTATAGCAGTAAATGAAAAACGAATCGCCAGAGTACAGCAATAAGATCTCGGTTTCAGACTAAATTCAGAGTGAATAGAGGGTGGCGAAGTAAAAAATAAGGTTTGTCAATTGCCACTAGATAATTCTAAATTAGAAGAGTTCCTTTCATGAAAATCCCACCAAACTCATTGAAAGAACAAATGAAATACTCACGAAAATACATCTCAAACAGGGGGCCGATTATTCGGGCATTCCATCCACCATTGAAAAAACTAACAAGCACCTGAAATCGAGCATGACGTACCCGTCACACAC
>NZ_JAMWZB010000037.1:0-31112 GCF_024305035.1 Algoriphagus sp. | reverse complement strand
GTCACACCACTGGGATGATTAGAATTGCGAGATTCCATCTGATGGCTAAAAAGCAAATTATAATTAGATGAAATCGAGCATGACTAAAGAGACACACAGAGGGATGATCATAATAAACGCGAAGATTCCATATGACCGCTAAAAAACAATTATAAACAGATGAAATCGAGCATGATGTACCCGTCACACACTGGGATGATTAGAATTGCGAGATTCCATCTGATGGCTAAAAAGCAAATTATAAACAGATGAAATCGAGCATGACGTACCCGTCACACACCGGGATGATTAGAATTGCGAGATTCCATATGGCCGCTAAAAAACAATTATAAACAGATGAAAAATCAGCAGAAAAGCTGGACTTTTGGCCTGCTTGGGCTTGCATTTTTAGGCCTGTATTGGTGGCTTGGATTTGACGGGATTACCTTCTCGGATGATGTTTATTACATGCTGGCGGGAAAGGAATTCTGGACAGGGGATTTTCAAGTCAATGCTCATCACTTTTCCAGTCGATGGGGAGCCTATATCCCTGCTGGATTAATGGGGCTAATCTTTGGATTTTCACCTCAAGCCATGTCCTTAGTTTCTCTTCTCAGTTATGGAATTTCCTTGATTTTACTTTTAAAAATCTTACCCAAGGGACAATCTCCCTTGATCTTAACATGTTGGTTTGTTACACAGGTATATTTCCTTCATTTTTTGACCAAGGTATACCCAGATAGTCTTTTGGTTGCTTGCATTTCCCTAGCCCTTTTTTCGGTTTCCAAAAGAATAAACCATTCCCCATGGAATGGAGTTTTGTTGAGTTTAGCTCTATTTCTAGGGTTTGTCACCAAAGAAACCATTGTTTTCCTTTTCCCCCTTCCTTTTCTTTTATTCTATTTTGACTTAAAGTCAAAAAAAATAAATTGGGGCTTTTATCAGAGTTTAGCTTTAAGTGGAATAGTACTATTTACCCTATATTTAAGTTATTTCTGGCTAACATTTGGAGACCCTTTCTATCGAATATCTTCCATCAATGCAGGACATTACATTTCCGAATTTACCTATGCAGACAAGGGTTGGAAGGCCATTATGGAACGGCTGACGATTACACCCTTTTTGACCTTTGTGGAGCGAAATTATTGGCCTTGGTTGGTTTTCGCCTTACCTGGATTAATCCGATGCTTGAAATCAAAAGATCAAGAAGGATTCGAAATTGGATTAGGTTTTCTTTTGTTAATGCTGGGCTTTTGGTTGATGAGTTCGACCCTGGATTTTTACAATCCCATTTACCTCAATCCTAGACATCTAATAATTCTGATTCCCACGCTCGCCTATCTGATCAGTATGGGTTGGAATTTTTGGACTGTTTCCACTCGGTGGAAACAAGCCCTAACTCTAGCCTTACTTTTCGGTTTGGGCGTCAGCCTGTTTCAACAGGACTTTAAAAATGCCGGATTTCTTGCGGCATTTATTCCTATCGTATGGATCAAAAAAAGTACATTCCAAAATCCGATTTTAGTCATTTTACTGGGATTACCCACCTTGATTTCGATCTCCTACCAGAAGGAAACCAAAGAGTATGATTCCTTCATTTCTACTTTCAATAAAAGCGTTCAAAGCACTGAAAAGGAAACGATTATATTGGTTAATAATTTTGTTTATTTCAGTAAGGATATTCTTTTTCCTCAAAAAAATCAAACCCATAATTGGGTAGCCATTGAGAAAGTAGATTCCTTGCGAAATGTAGGACCCGGAAAGTTGAAGGTCATGCTTTATTCGTACTATCGCCATGCCTACCCCAAAGAAGAGAAGGATGTGGTTGCTTTGGAAAAATGGCTGGAGAACGATTTTATACTGATAGATTCCGTTCAAAAAGGAAAAGTAACTATTCGGAGTTTTCAGAGCGTGGAGTGAACTCAGAAATGCTTTCGATCCAATATTTCTTTCAGTACCAGGGCTTCTTTGACCGAGTTTGGATTCCTTAACAGGGAAGCATATTTACTTTTTCGAGACGCTGATGGCCTATGGTAAGGATCTGATTCCACCGACTGAATGTCCGGAATCCCGGGAGAAGATTTTTTTCCTTTGAAATCTATATTTTCAAAGGCGCCCTCATAGTACTGAATTTCATCATCTTGCTCTTCAAGGCTTCGATAACGGGTTTTAGGTTTTTCTGATTCCTTGATTTTAGCCTCTTCGTACTGGGAGGAATAGACTGGTTTGGGCGCAGGCTCAGGTACGGGTTGGGGCTTGGGTTTTTGCTCTTGCTCACCGCGAATTTCCCGAAGTAAATCTTCAAAGGTAACCTCTTGTTGCGGTTTCCCTTCCGGAATATCCATATCCTGCTCGGGCAGCTTTTTTTTTCGAGTAGCCTGATAGATAAAGTAAGCCAAAACCGCTACGATGTAAACTATATTCCCCAAATCCATGCTTGAAAGTACTCTAAAATCTTCAGTGGCACAAATTAAAAAATTTGCTCCAACAGTTCGAGCCCCAAATTTCGGGTGGAAGGTTCCAGACTGATCCAAGCAATTCAAATTGGAGTGCTAGGGCCTGAATCCGCGCTAAACCCTATTTAGAAACACCCTTTCCTTCAATCTTTCAATTTTTCCTACTATTTTGTTTGCTTTTACAAGGAGGAAAAAAATACATGCTACTTAGTAAACTGGAGATCAAGGGCTTTAAGAGTTTTGGGGACCGAATGGTCATCAATTTTGACAAGGGAATCACCGGCGTGGTGGGCCCCAATGGTTGTGGAAAGTCCAATGTCGTCGATGCCATCCGCTGGGTTCTCGGAGAGCAAAAAACCCGGATGCTGCGCTCCGATAAGATGGAAAACGTCATCTTCAATGGGACCAAAAATCGAAAAGCTTCCAACTTGGCTGAGGTTTCCCTCACCTTTGAAAATACCAAAAACCTCCTTCCTACCGAGTACACTCACGTCACCATAACCCGTCGCTATTACCGATCCGGAGAAAGCGAATACCAAATTAACGGCGTCACCTGCCGGCTTAAAGACATCACCAACCTGTTTATGGATACGGGAATCAACTCCAATTCCTACGCCATCATTGAACTGAAGATGATCGACGAACTCCTCAATGACAAAAACAACTCCCGCCGGGAGCTTTTCGAGGAGGCGGCGGGAATCTCCAAATTCAAAACCCGCAAAAAGGAAACCTTGCGTAAATTGGAAGATACCGATGCCGATCTGGACCGAGTCGAGGATGTACTTTATGAAATCGATAAAAACCTCAAATCTCTTGAAAAACAGGCTAAACAAGCTGCCAAGTACTTTGATATTAAAAAAGAATACAAGGCCGCGTCCATAAATCTTGCTAAAAAAAGCATCGAGAAGTATTCCAAGTCTTTAATTGATTCCAATGAGAAAATTCAGAAAGAATCTGACCGAAAACTCGAAGTCCAATCCCGAATTGCCGATCAGGAAGCCATGCTTTCCCAACTCAAGACCGAACTGATTTCTAAAGAAAAATTACTCGCTTCCCGGCAGAAAACGCTCAATGAGCATGTCCATAAAATCCGTTCGTTCGAGTCGGAGAAAAAAATCAAAAACGAACGCCTGAGATTTCTGGAAGACCGTTCCCAGAAACTTCGCGAACAAATCGATGCCGATCGCAAATCCAACGACCGGGCCGGATTTTCCATTCGTTCCCTCCAGCAGGAAAAGGAATCCGCTGAAAAAATGTTGGCCGAAAAGGAGCTGATCGTCTCTGAACTTCGAGAGGCTTTTGATTCCCAAAAATTAATCCAAGCCGATAAACAACAGCGTCAGAAAAGTTTTCAAGCCCGCTACGAGCAACTCAAAGAGCGTGTTTATCAGCTTAATAAGGACTTGGAGATCAAGCAAATTCAACTTTCTACACTCAAGCAGGAATTGGAACGAACCTCCTCCGATGATTCTCATCAGGAAGCTTCCCTGGTGGATTTTGAAGCAAAAATTGTAGACTTTAAAGCGCAGTTGGATACCGAAACGGCCGAATACGACCAGCTTAAAGCCAAGCAGGAGGACCTAGATCAGAAAATCGAAGAGTCCAATCGGGTCATTGAAATGATTCGGGAGGAATTGACCACTTCCTCGCGAAAACTTGATTCCAAACAAAACGAATTCAACCTCACCAAATCCCTGGTGGAGAATCTAGAAGGATTTCCTGAGGCGATTAAGTTTTTGAAGAAAAACTCCTCTTGGGGAAAAGATATCCCCCTACTTTCTGACTTGCTTACCACGGATGAAAAATATCGTGTCACCATCGAAAATTACCTCGAGGGCTACATGAATTACTATGTGGTCGATACCGAAGCCCAAGCCATTGCTGCCATTCATCTGCTATCAGATTCCTCGCGGGGTAAGGCCAATTTTTTCGTCTTAGAGCATTTTGAGCGCTTCAAACCCAGTCAGAGCAAATTGTTTTCCAATGCCATTGCGGCGACCGAGATTATCGAATTTGATGTAAAATACAGCCGTCTAATCAATTTTATTTTAGACAATGTCTACATCGTCCAGGGGGACTACAAGGATTTTCCGGTCGATAGTGAGTCAGTATTCATCTCAGAAAGTGGCAAATACACTAAACGTAAATTTTCCCTTTCTGGGGGTTCGGTGGGACTCTTTGAAGGAAAGCGAATCGGGAGGGCCAAGAATTTGGAAAAACTCGACAAAGAAATAAAAGAGCTTAACAAAAAAGTTTCCTCGACCCGCTCCAATCTGGATCAGAAGCTTTCTGATTTGATGAAGCTGAAAGAAATTTCCTACAAAAAGCAGATGGAAGAGAAGCAGGCAAGGATCAGCGAACTCAATCAATCCTATGTCTCGGTTCGCACCAAAAAAGAACAACTCGCCGAACTGCTCTCCTCCAATGCCAATAAACGGGAGGATATTTTGGATAAAATCGCCGAAATCGAGGAGAGCTTGACCCAGATTCAACCTACGCTTCTGGAAGAGCGAGGAGAGTTTGAGTCATTGGGGCAGGATTTAGAAGTGTTGACCGAGGAGGTCGAGCAGGAATCCCAATTGCTAACTGAAAAATCCCAGGCATTCAATCAGGAAAATATTCTATACCATCAGCAACTCAACCGGGTAAATAGTTTAGATCAAGAGATCGAATTCAAGCAAAATGCGTATGAATCTTCCAAAGAACGGATCGAAAAATCCCAGGCCGAACTTGCCCAACTGGATACTGAAATCAAGAGCTTGCTGGAAAACAATGAAATCAAGGATGATGAATTGATGGAATTGTACTCCGAAAAGGAAGGAATCGAGTTGGGGGTAAATGAAGCAGAAAAAGACTATTACGGAAGCCGTGGAATGATTGACGAAATCGACCAAAAGGTCCGAAGTCTGCAAAAAGGCAAGGAAAGCCATGATCAGATTTTGCAGGAACTCCAAAATCATATCAATGAAATCAAACTCAAAATGACCTCCATGAAGGAAAGATTGAGTGTGGAGTTTGAATTGGATCTGGACCAACTGATGGGGGAGAATCCCGAGCCCGATGCTGAATTTGCCGAGTTCAAGGAGGAAGAGTTGCGTAGTCTGGTCCAAAAGCATAAGGAAAAGCTCGAAAAAATGGGCCCCATCAATCCCATGGCGATGGAAGCCTACGATGAGATCAAGGAACGCCACAACTTTATTCAGGGGCAAAAAGAAGACTTGGTCAAGGCCAAGGAATCCTTATTGAATACCATTCAAGAAATTGATGAAGTGGCAAAGGAAACCTTCTTGGAGGCTTTTGAAAAGATCAAGGAAAACTTCGTCAAAGTCTTCCGAAGCCTATTTACCGAGCAGGACGATTGCGATGTAAAATTAACCGATCCGAGTAATCCATTGGAGAGCAGCATTGAAATCATGGCTAAACCTAAAGGGAAGCGTCCCCTGACCATCAATCAGCTTAGTGGTGGGGAAAAAACGCTGACTGCCACTTCCCTCCTGTTCTCAATTTACCTGCTGAAACCTGCTCCCTTCTGTATCTTCGACGAAGTGGATGCTCCCCTTGACGATGCCAACATTGACAAATTCAATCAGATCATTCAGAAATTCAGCCAAGAGAGTCAGTTCATCATAGTAACCCACAACAAGCGCACCATGGCTAGTACAGATATCATTTATGGGATTACCATGATTGAGGCCGGCGTATCAAGAGTGGTACCGGTAGATTTAAGGGAGTTGGCCTAAATGAGGTGAGTAAGATCTTAAATATAGAAGTTTGGAACCTTTGGTGATGTAGGTAGGAAAAAGAAGGCCGCTTGAGTTGGTAGATCTTTGCTTATGTCAATTCTCAAGGAGAAGAAAATTTGATTACGGCGATCAAGCCTTCTTCACCATCTCTATATGCTCGATGCCGTCCTCATCGTAGGTCTCTCCCTCGGATACAAATCCCAGAGACTTATAAAAATCCATTGCATAGGTTTGGGCTCCCAGCCGGATATCACAAGGGCCATAAAGTTTCTGACCATATTCGATCCCGAGTTCCATTACTTTTCTCCCTATTCCTTTTCCCCTGAATTCAGGGGAACTCACCACTCTTCCGATGGCAACTTCCGGATAAGAAAGCCCAGCCGGAACCAACCTACAATATCCAGCCAGTTGCTTATCTGCATAAAGCAGTAAATGATGACATTTTTGATCTTTATTGTCCTGATCCAAAAAAACGCAATTTTGCTCCACTACAAAGACCTCACTGCGCAGTCGAAGTAAGTGGTAAAGTTCCTGTACGCTAAGTTCATCAAATGCTTTGAAGGTATGGGAAAGATTCATTAGAAGATAGACTATAACTCGGAAAATTTAATTCGAAATCTACATGAGCTATTTATTTCGAGCGTCAAAAATACGTAAAATCATTCGTTTTGTCCCAGCTAAAACCTTCCCAAAAATTAGACTGAAACAAGTATAGACTACTTGTTATTCTCGTGTTTTAAACTCTGAGAAACGATTCTGAACTCAGATCCGAATTTCTCCAGCAATTGGAGAAAAACGATGGGGAGACTCAAAGAAAATCAATGACTACTCCTCTTCTCCTAAATCACAGGGATACCTAATCCAAAGGGGAATTGAAGCTTCATTGCTTCCTTGAGAAAAAGTTAAACCAGTAATGAAAAAAGAACGGTATCTCAGCCCAGTTAAGTAATCAAAAATGGCTGAAACGGAATACGGATTAATTCAACTCAATCACAAATCGAATATCCATTTCTTTTGGGTTTAAAGGAGTGAATTACTGAAAAAAGCATTCTTTTATGAAAAGAGCTATAATTTTAATTTTCTTGCTAGGATAAAAAATATATACATTCAAAAAGTCATTGATTAGAAATTTTAATCAATAAAATATAAATTCAAATTATTATTTCACTTAGAATTAAACCACGTAAATATTTATAGGTAAATATCAAAATAAATAAAACAATATGTTGAATATATTATTTAATCCAAATCAAATTTTACCCTAAATATTTTACATTACAACCTCAATGGATAAAAGCCGTGTACTCTAGTAATTGTTAACCAAATTTTGACTAAATATGAAATTTAATAAAATTTTAAACTCAACTTTACTATTAACTTTATTGTCTACCTCTTTAACTCTGGGACAAAAGACTTACACTGAGAAGAAAGAAAACGTAACATTAGATAATTATAAAACATATGACTGGGTTTACACTAAAGAAAGTATACCCGATGACAAGGTGCTCATTAACGGTGACATGGTTTTAGTATACAATAATTCTACCACAAATAAACACGTTAAAGATGCCATTGACATGCAAATGAAGGCGAAAGGATTTAGTCACGATGAAAATAATCCAGATATGTTGGTCAACTTCCACATTTTGGAATATCCAACAGAATTGAGAACTTACCGACTCAATAATGGTCAAGATTACTTAGGATTTGGCCCTAGATCGATGACTACTAAAATGGTGCCGGTAAAGGCTGGAACGGTCATAGTAAACTTTACCAATGCTGAATCAGGAGTGCATGTTTGGCAAGGATTTGCATCTGGAGCATTTGAAGTAGAAGAATTAAAAGATATATCAAAATTAGAAGCAAAAGTAATTTCCATATTTAACGATTGGAATTTTGACCCATTTAAAGTGGAGTAATAGATAGTATAAGTATAATTTAAAAGCGTGATTTAAATCACGCTTTTTTTATTTTATGTAGTCGAATTTCAATTGTTTTTTGGATTAAATTTTCTAGACCTGATTACGCCAAGAAAAAAATCTATCGGAAATTTCTTCCATCCCCATTTTTAACTCCGAAATTATCAAGATGCCAAGCTTGCCTTTTGTAAAATTAAAACAAAATATGGATAATGGATGAAATACCAAGCTTAAGAGGTCGACACACCAAGGCATGAATTTCTAGGGAATTTCATCTGTTTAAAATTTGTTCTTCAGAGGTCATCTGGAATCTCGCGGTTCTAATCATCCCGGTGTGTGACGAGTACGTCATGCTCGATTTCATCTGTTTATAATTGTTATTTAGCGGTCATATGGAATCTCACAGGGTGATCCTCATACCAGTGTGTGATGGGAACATCTTGCTCGATTTCATCTAGCCATTGAAATATGGCTCATAGACCATGGAATTAGTGCTTGTAATCCATCCAAAAACCATAAAAAAAGCGCAGCTCTCGCCACACTTCTGGGTTTTGGTTATAAACCAGAGGACTAAGTGCAAGATAACGTGTTTTTTTTGCTCAAAACTATTTTTCATATGCTCAAAAATGGATTTCAAAAATCACTTGCCAATCGAAAGAGGTGCAGCTTTCAAAATCCTTGATCTAACCCACTCCTACAGGCTGAAAGTGGATATCGTACTTTCAAAAAGAAGTTAAAGATTGATCGGCTAAAGCAAGTTGGGGTGTATTATTTTTAACCTCTGTCCAGGCAAAATATACTCGGTCTCCTAAGATTTCCATCTGAGGGAACCCGCTTTTTCTACTCGGATCCATGGCAGCAATTTGGTGTATTTGATACGCTTTGCCAGACAAATCCACCTTTTGTGCAACCAAGAAAGCACTGTCTTCCTCCATTTCCATCCAAGAGACCAATGCCGATTGATCATCAATTAGTTCGACATCAACCCTACCTAAGGGATTTGAATCGGAAATAACCAGAGCTTCGCTAAAATCCTTTCCTGAATTAGTTGAGAAAGCAAGCTTTACCATAGGTTTTGAGTCAGCGGCTGTAAACCAAGCGACAACCAACAGTTCACCATTTCCTGCTACCTTAGGACCATTGACAGGACATCCTGCGATTTCCCAGCCGTCTGCATGAATAATCTTAGGTTCACTCCACTTGCCCTTCACCAAACGGGTGATAGCAATATCTCGAATTTCCCGGTCAGATCGATTCCTGTACAAGACAACGGGGCCTTGCGCGGTCATCGCAGCTGTAGTTTGGCAACAATCACAAGTTTTTGCATCCAAAAGCTCGTCCCAATGAACAATTCCCTGAAAATCGACTTCAGCTGCCCGGATGCTCATAGCCCCAGCATGCGCTTCCTGACCGTGGCCACCTCCACCGGTATTTCTACCATCAAGCCAAGTCACCAAAAAAGTAGAATCTGAAAATGGAATACCCGAAACAAAACCATGCTCGGTTAAGGTGGAGTCTCCATGAAGTGGGAGATTCGTTTTCCATAGTGTTTCATTACTAGGAAGGACATTTATTTTAACATCGTAAGAAAAGGTGGCGGGAGAAGATTTTTGCAAATGATGAATCAACAAATTCCCCTGATTCTCAGTAATGGCAGGAAAATCCGCCCAATTCACAAACCAATCCGAACCTTTTGTAATCAGTTGGGGCTCTGTCCAGATTTCATGATCTATTGTCGAAAAATACAATTCTGAAATCGTGTCATTTGGATTGCTCACCCAAGATAAGAAAAGCGAAGAGTCATTGGAATAAAGGGAAGGAAGAGCCGCTGGGTTAGTACCAGGAAAGGACAGCTTTTGGAGCGTGGATAATTCTTCTTTTTGAGGCTGACAGGCCACCATACAAAAAAGAGTTAGCCATGCCATGAGTTGACTACATTTCATGGCTGATCGCTTTTTAAGTCTCCAAATGATTCGATTTTACTCCAATCAATTTTTCCAGAAATTCGATGAATCTGTTCCCCCTCTTCGTTTAGAATCAAAGTGGTAGGCAAAGCATAAATACCAAATTCGGAAAGCGACCCTTTACTTAATTGAATCAAGTTCAAACCGGTTTGAAATCTCTTCTGAAACTTTTCGATTAAACCCAATTCTTCATCCGAAGCAATAAGGAACTGGACATTTTCTTTTTCCAAACGGGGTTGAGCTTCGCGCAGGGAGGGAAATTCTTCAATGCAGGGCTTACACCACGTCGCCCAAAAATGCAAGACAATGGGCCTGCCTTTAAAATCAGAAAGATTGAACTTTTGCTGGTCCAGATCGGTAAATTCCGCTTCAAGCCTGAGCTTTCCCCTGCTATCTTCCCCGGAACCCGAAGCTTCTTTTGGTTGACAAGCTGGGAAGAAAAAGCAGCAAGCAAGAACAAAACGACAAACCCAAATTAGTTTAATTTCAAGGGTACTTTTTACTTGGCTAAAACTCATAAATGCTGGATGATGGGTTCTTAAAGATAGTTGGGAGCAATCATACTCACAATGAAAAAATGGCATATTATCAATGGACCTTGATATCCAAAAAGCTATTCCCTGTAGTTGATTGATTTTAGTCCAAATTTTTGAATTGGACATTGATTCGAAAAGGGCACAGGAAATACCCATTTCAGGTACTCGATACACAGGAGAACGATGATCTAGGGTATTTCATCTGACCTCTGAAAAACAAATTCTAGACGCATGAAATGCTTGGGAGAATAAATCTCAGATCAGGGGATGTTAATTCTGGGATTCGATCTGATCATCGAACTGAATAACCCCTTCTAATTTGCTGACAATGAACCGGACCATTCAATTTTCCGTCCCCTTATAGCTTCCTGAGGTTTGCCCCGTTGGTTTACAAAAGGACATTACTTTTTTGCAATGTTGTATGGAATAAATTTAACCTAATGGTAATTTTTGAACTGAAGAAAAAGGGAGAAATGGTAATATATTCGCTCTGTTAACAATCTTTCTTTTATGCAAAAAATTTTATTCAACATTTATTTTCTACTCTTTGGTTTACTGGCCGTTGCGGCAAATGCCCAAGAAGTATTCATCAATGAAATCCATTATGATAATAGTGGAACAGACGCCGGAGAGGCAATCGAAATTGCCGGACCGGCAGGGACAGATTTGACCGGATGGTCGATTGTTCTTTACAATGGGTCAAATGGATCTATATATAACACACGAGAACTTAGTGGTACTATTCCTAATTCGGGCAATGGCTATGGTTTTGTGTCGGAGATTTATCCATCGAATGGGATTCAAAATGGGGCTCCTGACGGATTGGCTTTGGTAAATGATGGCTCAGTAGTTCAATTTCTGAGCTATGAGGGCAGCTTTATTGCGGTGGGTGGTCCAGCAGATGGAATGAGCAGTGTGGATATTGGCGTGGAAGAGACTAGCAGTACCCCCATCGGTTTTTCCCTGCAACTCAAAGGGACAGGCAAGGTATACACTGATTTTTCATGGAGCTCTCCTACCGATGATACCTTCGGAAATCTAAACAAAGAACAGGAATTTAACTCCCCTCCTGTCCTTTTTATCAACGAATTTCACTACGACAACTCAGGGTCAGATGTAGAGGAAGGAATTGAAGTAGCCGGAACCGCAGGGTTGGATTTGGCTGGATATCGAATCTTTCTTTACAATGGTAATGGTGGATCTTCTTATGCCACCGAAGATCTCTCTGGCATTCTTCCTGACCAAGATCATGGCTATGGAACCAAATTTTTCCCTATTTCGGGCCTGCAAAACGGTTCACCGGATGGATTTGCCTTGGTCAGCCCAAATGATGAACTTCTACAATTTTTGAGCTATGAGGGCAACTTTATTGCCGTAGGTGGACCCGCTGATGGAATCCTCAGCGTAGACGTGGGTGTTTTTCAGCCTGGAACTACCACTATCGGGACTTCCCTTCAACTCCAAGGCAGCGGTTTCACCTATGCTGACTTCACCTGGTCAGAAACCTCAATTTCTAAAACCTATGATCAAGTCAATACCGGTCAAAGCTTTGGCGGAGTGGTCGTCGATCCGGATCCGGATCCGGATCCGGTAGTGATCACGATTGCGGAAGCCAGGCAAGCAGCACAGGGAACTGAAGTTTGGATTCAAGGGATTCTTACTGCCAGTGATGAGTTTGGAGGTCCTGCTTTCATCCAGGATGAGACCGCTGGTATTCCTGTATTTGATTCAGAGATCCATGGTAATGGAAAGTTCCAAATTGGAGATGAGCTTCGATTCTTTGGTACCCTGGGAGCGTTTAATCAACAAATTCAGCTTGGCAATGTACGGGAAGTTGAATTAATTAGTTCAGGAAATCCAGTGGAGGCACTGACTGTTTCCCTAGCTGAAATCAATGCGACTTTAGAGGGTCAACTGGTCCAAATTCCCAATGCTTCCTTTGAGTTGCCAAAAGGGCTGCTGTTCCCAGAAAGTAACTACACCATTACGGATGGCAACGGAGATCTGGAATTGCGAATAGATGGTCAAGTCAATAGCTTGGTAGGCCGAGTGATCCCAACTGAGCCGCAGACGATAACTGGGGTTTTGGGAAGCTTTAGAGGCACGCTTCAACTACTGCCCAGATTTATCGATGACCTTCCTGGCACCTCAGCATATGAGCCTGCTGGGTCTGATATTCCAGCCGAGGAGACTCTTGATGTGATGACCTGGAACATGGAGTTTTTTGGAGCAACAAATTCTGGTTTTGGTCCATCCAATGTAACCCTGCAGGCAGATAACGCTTTGAAATTATTCCAGGCAACCTTACCGGATGTGATCGCCGTGCAGGAAGTAAGTGATGAGGCATTACTTGCTGAGCTCATCAGTCAATTGCCCGGCTATGCGGTGCTTTGTTCGGATCGCTATTCCCGTTCGTTCGATGGGCCTGACTCCAATTTTCCACCACAAAAGCTTTGCTTGATTTACAATACGTCGGTTGTTGAGATTCAAGAAGAAAAAGTCCTGTTTGAGGCCCTCTATGATGAGGCGAGATTGGGAATGAATTCCCTATTGGATGAGTATCCAACCGGTTCCCCCTCCTCGTTCTGGTCGAGTGGTCGATTGCCTTGGTTGGTTTCCGCAGTGGTGGACATCAATGGAGTCAATGAAAAAATCAACTTCATCAATATCCATGGTAAATCCGGGTCTAGTAAGGAAGACTTGGCAAGAAAGCGATTTGACAATCAGGTTTTGAAGGATACCTTGGATGCTTTCTATTTACATGAAAATATCATCCTTTTGGGTGACTACAACGATGATTTGGATGAGTCCATTGGTGGTGGAGAAAGTACCTATTCGGTAATTCTTTCGGATCCGGATTTTGACGGAGTGACCCTTTCTTTAAGTGAGGCAGGGTTACGCTCTTTTCTTTTCAATGATAATGTGATTGATCACATTTCTATTTCCAATGAGTTATTTGACAATTACTTACCGGGTTCTGAATTCCTGTATTTGCCATTTGCACTCATTGAAAACTATGCAAATACTACCTCAGATCATTTGCCGGTTTCGGTCAGATTTGAAGCGGGAGATCCAATTGTTTCCGATGCCGGTGAAGGAGGCGTGGTTTACCTGGGTTATCCGCCATTAGCAGGTTTGATCTTGACCGCAGCAGAGGCAACAGGAGGAAGCGGATCATATACTTACAGTTGGAGTGATGGTCAGGTTGGTCAATCTATCTGGGTATTCCCAACCGAAACTACAACCTATACCCTGACTGTGACAGATCAGGTAGGCAATACATTCACAGATGAGGTTACCGTTTGTGTAGTGGATGTGAGAAGTGGAAAGAATTCAAACAAGGTAACCTTATGCATGCCTGCCGGAAATTCAGGGAAGACCAATACCCTTAGCGTAGCTGCAGCAGCTGTTCCCTCTTTCTTAGCTCGTGGGGCAAAACTGGGTGCTTGTGGCCAAACTCCCTGTGAAGATTTGAATTCAAAAGCAAACAGCCTTAATGATTTCGCTCAGGCCAAGATCATCACTTTCTACCCGAATCCGATAGAAGATAAGGTTTCAATAGAATTGGATCAGGCCATTGATGCGGCGGTCGCCTATGTGATTTATGACGAAAGTGGGACTATCCTGCAATCTGGAAATACCAGCTTTTCCAATGGAAAAATGAGTTTGGAAATTCACGGTCAAGGCTTCAAGAAAGGGATGTATTACCTACACTTGAATCAAGGTCAGGAAACCAAAATACTCAGATTACTGAAACGATAAGCTATTCCTAACCTTTTAAATTGAAAACCCGGCACAGTGAGCCGGGTTTTTTATTTGCCAGCCAAAAACTTCTTGATTTTAAATTTCAGCTTCAATGAACCGCTAACCTTAACATCCCTGCCGGCTTAATTTTTTTTCTATTCAATCAATTGATTTTCCAGATTTGAGGTACCAAGGAGATTACCCCATTCCTATTAAAACATAGGGTAGACTAACAGATCCAAATAAATTCCATCGATTTCAGATTACAAGAAATTGAACTAAAAATAAAAGCAACTTGGATAATCATCCTATACTCCCTTTTTGCTTTTATACCTAGGGATTGGCTGCCAGCTAATTTTGTCAGCTAGTTATTGTTAATGATTGGATAAGACCATGAGTTAAATTCATATGATAAAATAAAATCGCAGGACTCCCTGGGAATTTACCTGAAATTTCTGCTTTTAGAATTTTTGCTTTTTGCTCAAATTCAAGTGGCTTCATTGAGATTTGGTATTCCGTATTGGCCTTATCTATCCAACTTTTTATTTCCTCTTTTCCCGTGTATGTTTTGCCTTCGTCAACCACTACTGCAGTACCTGTAAAACAATTCGCATATGAAGTGCTATCAAAATTGTCTTGAGCTTTTACTAGTTCGATTACTATAGGTGGTAAGTTCATGGATTTTTTTTGAAGAATATTAAAATTAAATTGTTCCATTTGACATCTTATTTTCAACCAAAATTCAATCATATAAAATGTTTATACAAGTACGGAAAATGGAATTGCATAGGGTAAATTTTCTCCCCTATTGTACCCTTTGGAACATGGTATTAACTTTCTCCTATGAAAAATAGAAAAATCCCCCTGAACTTAAATTGTGGTCTTGACTTAATCGGTGAAGTGCTCTATGGAAAATGGAAAATTCGGTTAATATGGTTTATTCATAAAGGTCATAAACGCCCAAGCGAGCTCCAACGAAAAATCCCCGATGCCTCAAGACGAGTATTAAATATTCAATTAAAGGAATTAGAGGAGCACGAATTGATTTCAAAAGTCATTTATCCTGTTGTTCCTCCCAAAGTGGAGTATTCGCTAACCGATTTTGGGTTGACCTTAATTCCTGTTATTTCAGTATTAGGAAATTGGGGGGATGAAAATGAAATTCGTCTTCGAAACGTTATTTCAAAAACCATAAAAAGCCCGTGAAGGTCATCATTTTGTCAACAGGAATTTTTTTAGTTTTAGCTTACTATAGCCTAAAGGCATTTTGGATGATTTGCTGGAATAATTCAGCTCGAATAACTTTTTCTTTGAATTCTTAAAAAAGGGAACCAAATTAAAAAAAGCATCCTATTAAAATCGGACAATTGTTATGAAATCGTACACCTTTGGTATTTGTATTCTTCTGACAGGACTCATCTTTTCCTGCCAAACTCGGGATTTTGGACCTCATCAAGAACGCGAAGAAAGTTTTAACCAAATCAGTCACCTGGTACTCAATGGAAATTTTGATACTGAGATCATTCAAGGCGAAGAGGAAAAGCTGATCCTCTCAGGACCTGAAGAACTCATCCAAGCTGTTCAGGTAAAGCAGACTGATGAACGGTTAGAAATCAACCTCAAAGAGGAAATGGAATTCCTGCTCAATGACGAATCCATTGATTTAATTCTAACTGTTCCAAACTTATCAATTATAGATATTGCCGGTGCGGGAAGTTTCCAAATCCAACCCTATTTTCAAACCACTGCCTTGCGGATTAATTGTAGTGGAGTGGGTGAAATGGAATTTAATCTTGAAGCAGATGAAGTCCATGCTGTTTTTAGTTTTGTAGGAAAGGCCACATTTCAGGGGGCTACCGATAAATTTCATTTAGAAAACAATGGAATTGGAGAGATCAATGCCTCTGAATTTTCGGCCAAAAATGTGGACTTAACCTCCTCAGGCATAGGGAATGTTTCCGTTTTTGCATCAGAAACATTAGCGATGGATGTGAGTGGCATAGGAAAAGTGAAGTACTCCGGAGATGCAGAAATCACCCGCCGAAATGTCAGTGGGATTGGAAATGTGGAAAAAGTCGAATCCAAGCAAAATTATTAAGGGGAATTCAATAGTTTGCATTGATCTATTTTCATTGAAAGAGTATCTTAACAGTTTTTAAATCAAAACAGCCATACTATGACCCTATTAATTATTGGACTGATTGTCCTACTCTTGGTTTTTTACGGAGTAAGTATCTACAACCGTTTGGTTAAACTCAAAAATCTAGTGGAAGAAGCTTGGAGTGGAATAGATGTCCAACTCAAAAAGCGTTACAATCTCATTCCCAATCTCATAGAAACCGTAAAAGGCTATGCCAAACATGAATCCGAGACTTTTGAAAAGGTAACGCAGGCCAGAAGCCAAGCCCAATCAGCACAAACCATTGAAGGGCAGCAAGCAGCTGAAAACCAATTGGGCAAGGCTTTAGTCAATCTTTTTGCTGTGGCCGAGCAATATCCTGACCTGAAAGCCAATGCCAATTTTCTGGATTTACAGGAGCAATTATCCATGGTCGAGCAGGACATTGAACGGGCAAGACGGTACTACAATGGGACGGTGAGAGATAAGAATATTCTGGTGGAATCCTTCCCCAGCAACCTTTTTGCAAATGCCTTTGGATTTGGTAAATCCCCCTTCTTTGAACTGGACAATGAAGCCGAACGGACCGTCCCCAAAGTCAAATTCTAATGAAAAAGCTTTTCCTTTTTTACCTAGTACTTTTTCCGACCTGGATCTTTGCTCAAAACGAAAAAATCGAGCGCTTTCATGCCGAAATTCGAGTAAATACGGCAGGTTTTATCGAGGTCACAGAGTCAATCACCTACACTACTGCAGTAAATGGGAAGCGAGGAATCGTTCGATCCCTTCCACTCCGCAGAAAAATGAGTAATGGGCAAACCATCCGATCCAAGATTGACCTGCAGTCTGTCAAAAACAAAGGAGAGGAATCCCCCTATCACACCGAAAAAAGAGGTGATTTTCTAAGCATTTATGTAGGGGAAGAATCAACTTACCTGGATCCAGGATCCTATCAGTATGAACTAACCTATAGGGTAGCCGATCAAATTGAAGCCTTTGAAGGATACGATGAGCTTTTTTGGAATGTCAATGGAACGGCTTGGAGCTTTCCCATGGCCGAAGTAAGCGCTGTAATCCATTTACCCTCAGATGCTGATATCCTTCAATATGCTTGCTATACGGGAAGTCTGGGTAGTCGAGAACAAAACTGCATGACTGAAAAAGTTAGCCATGGGATGCAATTTTCGGCAGCCAATCTGGGTCCGGGCGAAAATCTCAGCATAGCAGTGGGATTTACCCAGGGGGTGGTCGCTCCCGCTCCACCTCCCAACTTCTTTCAAAAATATGGATTTCAGTTGTTGGGATTTGGATTGGGTTTGATCCTTTTGATCTATTATGTTTTCACCTGGAAGAGATATGGCATCGATCCGGCCAAACCCACGGTAGTTCCCCAGTTTGATCCACCTGCGGGACTTTCACCCGCTTCTGTTGCGCTTATTGCCTCAGGGAGTTACAGTAAAAATATGATTACCCCTGCTTTGGTGAGTTTAGCGGCCAAAGGCTACTTAAAAATCAATGATGAAAGCACCTCCTACGTTTTTGGAATCTTTAAATCCCAAAAATATGTCTTGACTAAACTAAAAGAAGCTGATCAATCCCTTCCTGAGGAGGAAAAAATTCTTCATCAGTTTGTTTTCAGGGAAGACCCCGAGGTGAGCTTAAACGGGAAATACGATTCCCGCTTTGCCGCCGCAGTGCAGAAATACCAAAAAAGTCTCAAGTCACAGTGGAATTCATTAATTTTCGAAGGCTTTAATGCGAAGTTTTGGGTCCTTCCCATTTTGTTATTAATAGTCTATTTCATTCTCAATGTGACCTTAATTGATTACTTCGTTTATGAAGGTCGAACAGGTTGGTTTATCTTGTTCCTAGGAGTGAATGTGCTGATATTCCTTTTTTATCAATGGCTGATTCGAAAGCCCTCCAAGAAAAAACTACAACTCCGTGCAGATATTGAAGGCTTTAAAATGTACTTGAGTGCGGCAGAGGAGCGGATGCTTCAAAACTTCAATCCACCTGAGATCACTCCGGAACGATTTGAAAAGCTGTTACCTTATGCTATTGCTTTGGATGTGGAAGAAATCTGGGGAGAAAAGTTTTCCCAAAAACTTGCTCAGTCCAGTACCATGCCATCTTCCAGGGGCTACCAGCCTGCCTGGTACAATGGCCCGATTTCCAATGTGGGCCGCTTTGGGCACGCATTGAATTCCAGCCTGAGTAATACCTTAACGGCCTCAAGCATGAAACCCTCTTCGAGCGGAGGTTCCGGTGGAGGTGGTTTTTCCGGCGGCGGAGGTGGCGGCGGAGGTGGAGGCAGCTGGTAGATCTATTCAGATCAGTAGAAAATCAAGACTTTAGGTTCCTACCGTACAAAGGCTTGATTCTGATTTCCAAATTAACGCCAGGGTAGTCAACTCTGAAAAGACCAGGTTTTCATCTTCAAAAACATTTCCCTCACAGTCATAATAGATGGGAACCGAATTGCAATTGGGACAGCAGTTTGCTTGCACAAAGAGTACCTGCCCTTGGTAATTGACTTGATTGATGTAAGAGTAATTTCGATCGAAGGCTGTGCCCTCCAATTCATCAATCAATTCACTTAACCAAGTCAGGTTAACCGCTGGATTTTCAACCCCACAAGCTAGCCGGGGATTTTCATTTTCTTGGCAGGAGGTTGCGAATACCAACAGCATTACTAAAATCAAAAGAGGATTTTTCATAGGTCTATAATTAATTTTCAAAGGTCAGATGGAATCTCGGGGAATATATCCTTATGATAGGATTCCCACATCCAGCTGAATTTCAACGTAAAAAGAGTTTGACAAAAGATAACTTTTCCCTATACGGACCAGACTGGGAATATGATACAAAAAAAGTGTTTTTGTATTCCTTAAATTTTTCTCAATTTGGTCACCATGACTTTAGCTCAGGAATTGGACGCAGTCCGGTTAAACTTTTCCCCAAATGATTTACTCGCACTCAATATTGCCTTGGCCTTGATCATGTATGGGGTAGCGTTGGAGTTAAAACTCCAGGATTTCAAGTACCTAGTCAAGAATCCGAGCAGTTTTTTTCTCGGTATTTTTTCACAGTTCTTTCTTCTTCCATTCCTTACTTTTGTTTTAGTATCGATCCTCAGTCCTCCTCCCAGTGTAGCTTTGGGAATGTTTTTGGTAGCGGCCTGTCCCGGAGGGAACATATCCAATTTTCTAACCAGCCTAGCCAAGGGAAACACGGCACTTTCGGTAAGTTTGACTGCTTTTTCTACCGTATTTTCCATTTTCGCCACTCCGCTTAATTTTACCCTATGGGCGGGATTTTATACGCCCACAGCGGATTTACTTCAAGAAATCAACCTCAATGTTTTTGATATTTTTCTGACGGTGGCTCTGATTTTAGGAATTCCGTTGATTTTAGGTATGCTCACCCGCAAACTTCGAGCAAACTTGGCGAGTCGGCTTTCAAAGGTGTTAAAACCCTTGAGTATTTTGATTTTCGCAGCGTTTGTGGTTCTTGCATTTGCAGGTAATTTTGACCTGTTCCTAACCTATATCGGGGTGATTTTTTTCTGGGTTTTTCTCCATAACCTTTTTGCTTTGTCGGCGGGTTTTTTGACAGCAAAACTGGGAAGGTTAGCACTTTGGGATCAAAAAACATTGACTCTTGAGACGGGAATTCAAAACTCTGGTTTGGGCCTGGTTTTAATTTTTACGTATTTTGAGGGCTTGGGAGGAATGGCTATCATTACGGCTTTGTGGGGGATTTGGCATTTGGTATCAGGAATGCTTTTAGCGGGCATTTGGAGCAAAAAACTATGAAAAATCTTTTTAATGGATTTCTAAGATTTTTAGTCAAAATCGCAATACACCTTTACTTTCACAAAATCAGGATTTCGGGCAAGGAAAATATCCCTAAAAATGTTCCGATCATTTTGGTAGCCAATCATCAAAATGCCCTCCTCGATCCCTTGCTTTTAGCTACCCATACCCGGCTTAGACCCTGGTTTTTGACTAGGGCATCGGTTTTTAAGCACCCTGTTGCTGCAAAAATCCTGCATTTTATTCGCATGCTCCCAGTCTATCGGGTGAGGGATGGCTTCTCTACGATCCAACAAAACCAAAAAACCTTTGAGGCAACTTTTGAGGTATTGAAAAAAAACGGGACCGTCATCATTTTTGCCGAAGGCAGCCATAGCCTGATGAGAAATCTAAGGCCACTGAGTAAAGGCTTTACCCGGATGGCCTTTGGATTGAAAGAGAACCATCCCGAGCTGCGTCCCGTAATCCTTCCTGTGGCCATTGAGTACAGTGCACATCAGCGTACGGGAAGCTTTGTCAGGATCTGTTTTGGTAAAGCAATACCGGTGGATATGCCACATTCCCAGTCGGGCAAACTCACCAAAGCGGTAGAAACCAAATTGAGTCAGATGGTGGTCCAGATTCCAGAACAGGGATATGATCGTACCTTGGAAAAACTTCGGGAGGCACAAGTGGATGTAACCGACAGGTTAGCCGTTGAAAATTTTCTTACCCATCATCGGGTCGATCAAAAGCTTCCCACCCCTTCTGCCCTACCCAACAAAGTGATGAAGATTTTTCATTTCCCCCTGTATTGGATTTGGCTTTGGATTAGTCCCAAAATCGAGGATCGGGTATTTGAAGGTACCTTCAAATTTCTGATCGGCTTCTTTCTGGCTCCTATTTGGTATTTGGGTTTAATCTGTTTGATTTTTGCGAGTCCTTTCCCTGCTTGGGCATTGACTTTTATCATTATGGGTGGCCTCAGTCTTTGGTGGAATGAGAATCCTCAGCAATAAGTCCGGAAGATGCCAACTACTATTTAGAGTATTGTGTACCTTTGAGCTACGAATCAAAACCCAAACATAACACGTCATGAGTGAAGACTTTCTTCCCATCAATGGGACCGACTATGTGGAACTGTATGTTGGCAATGCCAAGCAGTCTGCGCTTTTTTACCAGTATGCCTTTGGATTTGAGCTGATCGCATACGCTGGACCGGAAACCGGTATCAGAGACCGGGCCTCTTATGTTCTCAAGCAAGATAAAATCCGTTTGGTCTTGACCTCCAGCATGGTGGAAGATCACCCTATTGCTGAGCATGTTAAAAAACACGGCGATGGTGTCAAGGTATTGGCACTTTGGGTAGATGACGCGGAGAAATCCTGGAAAGAAACTACCTCAAGAGGCGCCGAATCAGCCGGAGAACCGAGAATTCTAACAGATGAGCAAGGTGAGGTTAAGGTAGCCTCTATCAAAACCTATGGGGAAACAATTCATACCTTCGTAGAGCGAAAAAACTACAAGGGCATTTTCCTTCCCGGCTTTAAAGCTCGAAAAAGTACTTATCAAAGCAATTCGATCGGGTTAAAATACATCGATCACTGTGTAGGAAATGTGGAGTTAGGAGAAATGAACCGTTGGGTTCAGTTCTACGAAAATGTCATGGGATTCAAATTGCTGATCACCTTTGATGACAAAGATATTTCCACAGAATATTCCGCTTTAATGTCCAAAGTGGTCTCCAATGGAAATGGCTATATCAAATTCCCGATCAATGAACCTGCTGAAGGGAAAAAGAAATCTCAAATCGAAGAATACCTGGATTTCTACAATGGAGCGGGTGTTCAGCACATGGCCATCGCTACCGATGACATCATACATACCGTCGGGGAACTACGCAAAAGAGGAATCGAATTTCTGGAAGTTCCCCAAACCTATTACGATGACTTATTGGATCGAGTAGGTGAAATCGATGAGGATTTGCAACCGCTGAAGGACTTAAATATTCTGGTGGATCGAGATGACGAAGGTTACCTATTGCAAATTTTCACCAAACCTTTACAGGACAGACCTACCTTATTTATTGAGATCATTCAACGAAAAGGTGCTACTTCGTTTGGAAAGGGTAATTTCAAAGCGCTTTTTGAAGCCATCGAACGTGAACAGGAATTGAGGGGTAACTTATAAGACCGCTTAAAAGTAACAACAGCCCGAGTCAAGATTGATCTCGGGCTTTTTTTGGATGGCTTAGAAGGATTATTCTTGCTGGTAAAGACTGCTGTGAATTTCTTTCAGCTTGGAAGGGTCAAATTTGAGCACTTTTCGATCATAGGTCATCAGCCCATTCACTTCGACCTCAACGTCGGTGGTTTGGGTATAAATAGCTGCTGCCAGTCCTTTGGGGATCATCCTCTTGAGATCATCCAGCAACATCGAATACCTGCCCATCAGTTCTTTTTGATCAGAAAAACTCTGATATCCCCAGTTGTCCCGGTTTTGCCAAGTATGCCCTTCCAACGGTAATCCTAGTCCACCAAATTCTCCTAAAACCAAAATCCGGTTTTCTCCAAATATAGCCGGGTCAGGCATGACCGGATCAGGATAATTATGGAGATCCAACATATCTCCAACCACATCATTTCCCTGCATTTCAAAATTCCCGCCACTGGCACTATTGATCAATCGTGTATCATCGAGCGTCCGGGTCAAATCAACAATCTCCTTAGTTTTAAACTGTCCCCAAGCTTCATTAAAAGGCACCCAGACTACCACACTGGGGAAAAACTTAAATTCATTGATGATTTCAGACCATTCGCGTTTAAAAATCGCCTCCGACTCTGGACTCCGATCCTTATACATTCCCTCTCGCTTTACCCCCGGACGAACTTCCCAGCGATTCCCCATGTCTCCGCTAGGCATGTCCTGCCAAACCAGCATTCCTAGCCTATCGGTGTGATAGTACCATCTTGCAGGCTCCACTTTGACGTGCTTCCGGATCATATTAAAGCCCATTTCCTTGGTCTTTTCTATATCATATACCAAGGCTTCCTCTGTCGGAGCAGTATACAGACCATCGGGCCACCACCCTTGATCCAAGGGTCCATATTGAAAAAGCGCTTCCCCGTTCAAAAAGATCCGCTGAAATCCATTTTCATCTTTCCCCATTCGGACCTCCCGATAGGCCATATACGATTCGACTTGATCCAATAGTTTCTTTCCCGTATACAACAGCACTTTGACAGCATAGAGTTGAGGATTATCCGGACTCCAGGGTTTGGGGTCCTGCAGGAGCAATTTTAGCCCCTCATTTGCTTTTCCCCGTACCGATCCTACAAGAATATCCTGGTCAAAAACCTGAACTTCAACCTCTTGATTTTCATCCTCTCCATCAACATGGGTATGAAATACCTGGGTTTGAGATTCCCAATCGGTCTGGGAATAAACGGTAGCAATGTAATTTTGGGGCACGGTTTCCAACCAGACCGTTTGCCAGATTCCGGTCACGGGAGTATACCAGATTCCCTGAGGTTCTTTTACTTGTTTCCCTCTGGGCTGAGGCCCCGAATCGCTGGGATCCCAGACCCTGACTCGGATGGTTTGTTCGTTTCCTTTTTTTAAGTAAGGAGTAATATCAAAAGAAAAAGCATCAAATCCACCTTGATGTATTCCTACAGTTTGGCCATTTACCCACACCTCTGCTTCCCAATCCACTGCTCCAAAATGCAGTAATACTTTATTTTTACCCCGTTTTAACTCAAGGTCTAGTGTTTTTTCATACCAAAGTTCCATTTCGGGTCCCACGGTCTGCTGGACACCAGAAAGCTGTGATTCAACAGGAAATGGGACAAGTATCTCTCCGGCAAATCCCATCTCAGGCAGACTTCCCTTGGGCAATATGGAATAGGACCAGGGTCCATTGAGGTTTTGCCAATTTTCCCGGACCAGCTGAGGGCGGGGATATTCAGAATGGGGAAGTTGAGGATTTACCTGATCAGCCCATGCTGTCTTCAAGGTTGGAGACTGGGCAAAAATATACGAACTAAGGGGTAAAAACAGGAGTAGCACTAACTTTTTCATAGACGCTTAGGATAAGATTAATAAAATTCAAAATTCAGTTTCAGCAATGAATCGCGTAAAGTCTTGGAAGGGGGTGTTTCAATATCGGTCTGCCCTGGGGTTTCTGAAGGGAGACTAGGGTCAGAAAGGACATTGAATTTGATCGAATTGAATCGGGTACGTTCCTCATTGGGTAAGACTAGGGCAAAAACCGGCAGTTCAAGAGGGGTAATGATCACACTGAGGTCTTCAAAATTCAGGTTCAAGCGATCAAATTGATCAAAACGCAGGGCGGTTTTTGAAGACATTTCAGCAATAGGTTTCGGGTTTGCCGACCCGGTTTGATTTAATCCCTGCCAGTCATAGGCGGCCAAGGACTCCTCGATAAAGCGAAATTCCAAATCAAACTCATCTTCGGCCGGGTTCATCTTCTCATACTGGATAGTTCCGGAAGGGAATAGGGTCCATTGAGAATGGAGTATTTTGCCCGACCATTTTTGCAAAACAACCGAAGCTTCCTTGGTGCGAAACCATTTCAAGGTATAAGTAGAACCTTCCCAATGAGATTGCTGATAAAAATCAAGCATTCGCATTCCCACCTTTATCTTTTCCAGTCCAGCTGATTTTTTTCCGAACACAAATAAGCGGTCTCCCACCCGAAGCTGATAATCGATGGTAGATTCCCTAATCGTTATTTGATTCTCATACCTAGTGGATTTCTCGGTAGAGGAAAGAAAAGGAAAAAGGATCAAAAAATAAATCGAAGCAATTAAAGGTGTACGGATTGAGGGCATGGATTAAAGATAAGTAATTCTAAAATTAACCGAAATCTGGGCATTTTAAAATTCACTCCACCCATCCTGGATTTTTCGAGACTTAATCTGACCAATTGATTAAAATGAATGGCTATTTTTAACATTTTCTATATATTGGAACAACCTTAATTTTTAACCCATATGAACACAATAGATTCATCTATTCTAGCAAAAGCAAAAACTTGGTTAGACGGAGAAATAGACCAAGAGTCCAAAAATGAGATTTTAAGACTCCAACAGGAAGAGCCCGAAGAATTTATCGATTCCTTTTATCGCGACCTGGAATTCGGCACCGGAGGACTTCGGGGCCTGATGGGCATCGGGAGTAATCGAATGAATATTTATACCGTTGGCATGGCCACTCAAGGATTGGCAAATTACCTTTTGGCCTGTTTCCCCAATCAGGATATCTCGGTTGCCTTGACCCATGACTGTCGAATAAACAACACCCTTTTTACCAAAACCGCCGCCGATGTATTCACGGCCAATGGAATCAAAGTTTATTATTTCCGGGAAATGCGTCCCACCCCCATGCTTTCTTTTGCCATTCGGCACTTTGGCTGCAAAAGCGGAGTCATGGTCACAGCCTCACATAACCCAAAGGAATACAATGGATACAAAGCCTATTGGGAGGATGGTGCCCAAGTAGTGGCTCCTCATGATAAAAATATCATCGCCGAAGTGCAAAAGATCACCTCCTTTGATTTGGTCAATTGGAATAAAAATGAGGATTTAATCGAATACATTGAATCAGATTTTGACCGCATCTATCTGGACAAGGTGAAAAGTTTGAGCCTATCCCCAGATGAAATTCAAGCACAAAAAAATCTTTCCATCGTCTTTTCCCCCATCCATGGTGCTTCCGGAAAAATGGTTCCTATGGCTTTGAAAGAATTTGGCTTTGAAAATGTTCACATCGTCAAAGAACAAGCCGAACCCGATGGCCATTTCCCCACGGTAATCTATCCCAACCCTGAAGAAGCCGAAGCCCTGACGATGTCTATCGATCTGGGAAAAAAGGTAAAAGCGGATTTAATCCTGGCCTGTGACCCGGATGGTGATCGCTATGCTGCGGTGGTACCCAATGAAAAGGGCGAATTTGAACTGCTCAACGGAAATCAAACCGGTACCCTACTTAGCTATTATTTGCTTAGCAAATGGGAAGAGGCAGGGAAATTGGATGGAAATCAATTTATGGTGAACACCATTGTTACTACCGAACTGATCAATATCATCGCCAAGGGCTTTGGGGTGGAATGTTTTAATGTTTTAACTGGATTTAAAAATATCGCAGCTATCATCCGGGATCTGGAAGGAAAGAAAACCTACATTGGAGGAGGTGAGGAATCGTACGGGTATTTGGCTGGAGATTTTGTTCGGGACAAAGATGGAGTCAGTGCCTGTGCACTGGTAGCAGAGTTAATCGCCTATTACAAAACCAAGGGTAAGTCTGTTTTTGATGTTTTGGCAGAAATTTACCAGCGATTTGAATTTTACAAGGAAGCACTGATATCGGTCACCAAAAAAGGAAAAGACGGAGCAGAGCAGATTCAAGCCTTAATGATGGATTTCAGGCTGAATCCTCCAAAATCAATGAATGGGATTGCCGTGGAGAAAATCATCGATGTAAAAGAAGGGAAAATTTACCATCAATTAACCGGGAAAACCGAAAAATTGGATTTGGATTCTTCCAATGTGATGCAGTTTTATTTGGAAGATGGAAGTAAAATATCGGCACGACCTTCCGGTACCGAGCCCAAGATCAAGTATTATTTTTCGGTGCATGCACCACTGAATAATCGGTCAAACTACCGAAAAGTAGAGGCTGAACTCGAAGAAAGACTAGAAGGATTGAAACGTTACTTTTCCTAATCCCGATAACCACTGGAAAAGGCCATCGCGGGATGGCCTTTTCTTTTTGATTTCAAAATCGACCTACAATTTTCCCACATGGACCAAGGCCTCTCCTACATTAATCACCGGAAGATTATTCAATCCAATTACATAACCATTTGAGGGGGCCTTCACGGGAATTTTCACCTGCCCGTAAGGATCGGAAATCCGGGCTAAAATCTGGCCTTTTTTCACTTGATCTCCAAGTTTCACTGATGAGTTAAATATTCCTGATGCTCTGGATCTTACCCAATCACTTTGGGAAAGAATTAGCGTCTCTTTAGCCTCTGGTTTTTCAGCGATCATCCCCAAGTAATTTAGCAGACGCTTCGTTCCATTTACCCCCTCTTCGGTTGACAATTCATCGATTCGCATGGATTCCCCTCCCTCAAAAACCAAAATATGCTTTTTGGCTTTAAAAGCAGCTTTACGGAAAGTCTTATCAATCATTTTTGAATTAACGACATAGTGGGTTCCAAAGGCCTTGGCCAACTCCACCCCCTTTTTATCTTTAAAATCAACCCGAATCTGGGGATGATTGGTCAGCATTCTTCCACCCGTATGAAAATCTATTCCATAGTCAATTTGGGGAATGATTTCTTCATTAAGAATATAGGCAATTCTACCGGCAAGTGAGCCTTTTTTACTTCCAGGAAAGCTTCGGTTTAGGTCGCGGCCATCTGGAAACGTTCTGCTATTAGACAGAAAGCCGTAAATATTGACCAAAGGAATAATGATCAAAGTCCCTTTGAGCAGCTCCAAGCCCGCATCGATTTCCTCCAAAACCCGACGGGCGGTGACTATTCCGTTTATTTCATCCCCATGTACTCCGCCACTGACCAAAATTACCGGACCCTCCTCTTTGGCGGCCCGAATGAAAATCGGTAAATCAATCAAAGTATGCGTGGGGAGTTTGGCGATGGGCAATTCAATATTCACAACCTGACCGGGTCGGATTTTAATTCCGTTTATTTGTACTTCTCGCATAGAAAGGGAATGGAAATAGATTTCAATTTCAGATAAAACATGTTTAATTCGTAAGCCAAATAACGCCATGAAGATACAAGAAAACATTTCTCTCAAGCCTTATAATACCTTCGGAATTGACAAAAAGGCCCGATTTTTCACCATTGCATCCTCGATCGAGGAATTGCGCAAGGCCATTGCCTATGCCCAGGAAAAGGGAATTGAATTGTTTATTCTTGGTGGAGGAAGTAATATTTTATTGACTTCCGATCAGGATAAACTGGTGATCAAAAATGAATTGACCGGAATTCAAGTCACCGCCTCAACAGATGAGTTTGTTTGGGTTAAAGTCGGTTCTGGTGTCATTTGGCATGATTTGGTTGGTTATGCGATTTCCAAAAACTGGGGAGGAATCGAGAATTTGTCTCTCATTCCCGGTACGGTAGGTGCTTCTCCCATGCAGAATATCGGAGCTTATGGAGTGGAACTCAAAGATGTGTTCGATAGCCTTGAGGCACTACACATTGCCAGTGGAGAACTCCATCGGTTCGATAATCCCAGTTGTGAGTTTGGTTACCGGGAAAGCATTTTCAAACACCGACTCAAAAATCAATATATCATTACAAGTGTCACGTTTAGGTTAAGCAAAAAACCTCAACTCAATACCACTTATGGTGCGATTCAGGAAACCTTAAACGATTTCAAAGTAAAAACTCCAACGGTTAAAGCCGTATCGGATGCGGTAATTTACATCCGCCAATCCAAGCTACCCGATCCTGCCAAAATCGGCAATGCCGGTTCCTTTTTTAAAAACCCCACAATTTCTAAGGCTCACTTTGAAAAGCTTCAATCGGCTTTCCCAACCATTCCCGGCTATCCCAATGAAGAAGGCATCAAAGTACCCGCAGGCTGGTTGATCGAGCAGGCCGGTTGGAAAGGTCAACGATTTGGAGAAGTGGGCGTACATGAAAAACAGGCTTTGGTATTAGTGAATTATGGAAACGGGGAAGGTTCAGATATTGAAGCCTTATCACAGAAGATTCAACAATCCATTGCCAAAAAGTTTGGGATCATGCTCCATCCGGAGGTCAATTTTCTTTAAACCAATTGATCATTTACCTGAATCTGTTTGGAATAACGCTCCACCTCAACGCCAAATTTTAGCAAGAAGTCCACCCCTTCATCCCTTCCAATACCTTTGTATTCGGCATAAGAAAACAAATAAACCACTTTGGAGATCCCCATTGAAAAAATAATTCGGGCGCAAGCCAAGCAAGGTGCCAAAGTCACGTAAAGGGTAGATCCTTCCACCGAAGTATTATTTTTAACCGCATATAGAATGGCATTTTGTTCTGCGTGCAAGGCCAATGAGCAGCTTCCCTTACTGTCTCGGGCACAACCCTGCTCTGGAAATTCCTCGTCACAATTATGCGTACCTGCCGGTGGTCCGTTGTATCCGATCGAAATAATCCGAGTTTCCTTGGTAAGGACTGCACCCACATGTTTTTTGATGCAGTGAGAGCGCTTGGCCAAGTTGACCGCTAACTCTATAAAAATATCGTCAAAATCGGGTTTGCTCATATTTTAAATGTTCGAATTATCTCCCCGTGTACCGCAATTCCAACTTCCCAATCCGGCCAAAAGACCCTTGAGCTAATTTTCCTTAAGGTAAACTTTCCAACAGCGTGTAAGCCTTCCCTCGTTGATGAACAGGAAAGGGGATGAATGGATTAAATTATGCTCAAAAATAGCATTTGATCTCGATGGAAATAAGAATGCACCAAAAACCTTCGAAATTTTAAGGATATTTCCAGAAATTAACCGAGACGAATTTTATCCGTTTAGATTAAAAAGTTTATTCCCATGCTCCAATCGATCCTTAGACCTTCCATTTATTTACTCGTCCTCCTTGTCTTTGGGGCTTGCAGCTCCATAGAGGTATTTAAAGAAAATAGCGAAATCCAACCTGCTATGAACTACCGAAGCTTCGTTATTGTCAATGAAGAAGTGGGTATGCGTGGATTCTCGGATGCAAAAATCGACGAAGTGGTCCAAGGTCAAATCCGACTTTTACTAGAAAGTCAAGGGCTCACCTATGAAAAAGTAAACCCTGATTTAATCATCCGCTACACCTCCAATGAAGATCAGCGGGAACGCGAAATCAGAAATTACACGACTCCTTTTCCCATGTGGGGTTTCCGTGTTTGGGATCCTTGGATGTATAATCCTTACTTTAACAACCCTAATTTTAACCGCTCTCGAAGCAGTGAGTATGAGCTGCTCCAGGTCATTATGGATTTTATTGATCCCAAAAAAGATAAGTTTTTGATGACCTTGACAGGAGTGACTGAGGTGAGTAGTCCAAAATTTAAGGAAAAGAAAGTAATTAAAACAACCGAAAAAGTCTTGGAGAGATTTTTACTGGAGATTCAGGAGACTCAAAACTAATCCAGAGTCTTTTACCCTCCAAGAAAAATTCCCCAGCCCTAGGCTCGAATAAAATCCTTCTCCATAAAGCCAAAGCATCGTCTGGTTGCGCAAAAGTGCCTTTCAGGATTGCTCACTAAGTGATGGAATAGGAGGCTCCTTGATTTTTTTTACTTCTTTTCAACCAGTTCAAGCTAATTTGCGCTTAAGATTAGGGCAACTTATCGGTCTATTTTTTCTTGAAAAAGAACAAACAAAAAAAAATTTATTCGTCTGGATGCAGTTTTGTCTAGGCTAAAAAATTATCACGAAAACTAACTGGGTAAGGGCATGTTAACACCCAAAAACTTAAAGCACTAAATTTTACGAAGATTCTTGGCAAACTATTTGATAATGTTAGGAAGAATGTTATTTTTGTAACAGCTTAATTGTATTTCAGTAGCACATAATTGCATTTAATGTTAACTATAGTTCTCATAGATGATGATCCGATCAGCACATTTGTGACGGAGAAGTTGATTGCCAAAAATGTCAATCAACCTTGTCAGTTTTACAAATATCAAAGTGCGAAAGCAGCGCTAGGTGAGATTTATGAGATTAATCCAAATTACTTGTTTTTGGATTTAAATATGCCAGAAATGACTGGGTGGGATTTTTTGGATAAGTTTGAACCCAAAAATAATGAAGCTCAGATT
>NZ_JAMWZB010000036.1 GCF_024305035.1 Algoriphagus sp. | reverse complement strand
GTGTTCGGGACTTGCACCCTATAGCTATCGCCCATGCTGGGCACACCGAAAAAAGCCCATTCCGCAATTGGAATAGGCTTCGATATCGTTCACAAAAAACCATACTCATCCCATTCCTTCATTGAAGCGGATAGTGAGAGTGATGAATATAGGTTCTTGGGGTTGGATTCACGCTGTGAATTTACAAATGTAAATGGCCTTACACAAGCCTATTTTACAAATGGCCAAAAGTTTCTGGTTTTGAGATTGGAAAGCGGGAACTAGGAAGCCTTTTGAGGCATCCCAAATTTCAAATAAATCAAATCTTGTTCCTTAGCGGAGATCAAACCTCTAGTAATCGACAAGTTTTCCTTTTGAATTCATCGGGTCAGGGTTTTAGCAAAAATCCCAAATTCCTCGGCGATTTCTTTTCTGGATTTTAAAAAAGGAATTCTATTTCTAACATTGAAATTAACAATTTTATTCCAAGAAATGCAGAGAAAGCTTCTACCATTCTTAAGTTACATTTTCTTCCAATTTTATTCTTGTGAAAACAATTCATTGAAAAATACCGAAAAATCTTCACCAAAACAACCCAATTTCCAGTTGCTGGCAGAACTTCAGGATAATTTATCTTTACTGGGAAGCCCTTTATCTTTTGACATCATAGAGGAGGGTAGGATTGTCCTGACTGATCTGAACTCGCCCAAAATGATCATTTACGATCAAGGTGGAAATCAAGAAAAAGTAATTCAGGCCGAAGGAAATGGTCCTTTGCAGTTTCAGAATCCCTCCATCGTAAAGTACTACAATGGGAAAATTTATCTTTGGTGTAGTCAACAATTAAAACTCATCACTTATACTCCAGACGGTGATCCGATAGAAGAATTTAAAATTTTTGATCGAGCCATTAGTAATTTTACCCCTTTTGAAGACAAACTCATCGCCTACACCAAAGGTGGCTATATGGACTCATATATCCAAGTCTATGATTTAGGTTTAGGGAAATTAGAAAAAAGCCTGGGTGAAGTCAGTAATGAACAAGTGTTGTTAGATATTTTTTCCTGCTCGGGAGGGATAGATTTAAAAAACAATGATTTGATTTACATCGCTTCGGATGAGCTTAAAATCAACAAGTTTGACCTTACTACTATGCAATCTATCGAAGAAACAAGCCTTACAGATGAGGAATTTCAGGTTGGAGAAATCAAAACCAACCCGGTGGATATGGTCAATTCGGATTTTAATCAGGCAGTGAAGTTCATCAATGAAAATAGCACTGTTACGGGGATTTACGCTTTAGATAAAGGGATGGTTTTGGTATCCGAAGTGGGATATTACGAAGGCGATGCTCAAAAGGGGATCACCAACAGTTCGAATAGATTTGATAAGTACTACGTCTTAAATGATAATTTTGACCTGACCCAAGTCTATAAATCCAATAAAATTTTGGGAGCAAGTCCTTGCCTGATGACTACAACAGGAAATTCCCTTTATCAACTTATACAAGGTCAAAAAGAAAATGATGAAGGTTTTGTAATCAAAACTATTGATTTTTAATTGATCCTTTCAGCATCAAAACCTAAGATATTGAAAGTGATTCAATTTTGATGGATTTTTACATCAAATAAAAGAACCATGGCAAGACAAAGTATTTCACTGACGGAACCAAATGATGAATGGCTAAAAGCACAAGTGGAAAATCAGGAATATAGCAGTAAAAGGGAACTGGTTAATGATTTGATTCGACAGGCAAGAAAGCAACAGGCAGAAATTGATTGGCTGAGAGCCAAATTAGAAAAAGCCGAAAATAGCGGCTTTACCAATCGTACCAAGGACCAAATCTTGAAGGAAGCCAAGAAATTGATCAATGGCTGAATATAAATTAAGCCAAGAGGCAAAAAACTATTCCAATTTATTTTTTGAATTAGAAAATTTGGCAGAGCTAAAGACGAGTGGATAGGAAAGAACTTTCTCAATTTCGTTAATAATGATACTTGCAGGCAATAATCAATAATTCTGAATTTTGATAAGAGTAAACCAGGCGGTGTTCACCATCAATCCTCCTAGACCAGAATCCCTGTAAATCGTGTTTGAGCGGTTCAGGATTTCCAATTCCATGAAAGGGATCTCTAAGAGACGCTTTAATTAGTTCATTAATACGTTTGAGTTTTTTCTTGTCGATTCGTTGCCAATACAGGTAATCGTTCCAAGCAGTAAGCGTCCAAACAATTCTCATTCTTCAATCAAAGGTCTTTCAATGATTTTTCCCGCTTTAGCTTCTTTAAGGGACTTCATAAGTACATCCCTGTTTTTACCACTGAGCAAATAGCTAGTTTCTTTGAGCGCATTGTATTCATCCAAGGATATCAAGACCAAGTCTCGGTTGTCTTTCCTTTTTATAATCACTTCCTCCAGATCATCTACCACCAGATCAAACCATTTCTTCAAGTTCACCCTCAAGTCCGTGTAGTTTACTACTTTCATAGCCAAATATTTTTATAAATGTACTTAATTCAGTACGTAAATAAAATAATTCAAGTTTCCTTAAAGATAGAATCACGCCCTTAAAGCAAATCAAACCCTTTCCGCATCGCAAAACTTTCCCGAATCCAAGCAGCCAATCGTGCGCTTTGCGCAAAATCTAAGGTCTGCTGTCCATCCGAATAGGCTTTTTCCGGTATTTCATGAGATTCATAGATGATACCATCAGCCCCAGCCATCACTCCGGCTAAGGCCATCTGTGGCACATAGGCACGAATCCCAATTCCATGAGAAGGGTCTACGATCACCGGAAGATGGGACTTGGCTTTGAGAATTGGAATAGCATTAAGATCCAAGGTGTTTCGAGATGCCTTTTCGTAGGTTCGGATGCCGCGCTCACATAAAATCAGCTTTTCATTTCCTCCGGAGAACACATACTCCGCAGACTGTAGCAATTCCTCAATTGTTCCAGAAATTCCACGCTTGATCATGACAGCTTTGTCCACTTTTCCAAGTTCGTCCAGCAGGTTGAAATTCTGAGAATTTCGCGCCCCTACTTGATAGATATCTACATACGGATACATTTCCTCGATTTGGGAAGTTTGCATCACTTCGGTGACGATCTTCACCCCGGCTTCGGAGGCGATAGAATGCCAAAGTTTCAAACCATCGATACCCATTCCCCGAAAGGCATACGGGGAAGTTCGGGGTTTGAAGACCCCGCCGCGCATCATACGGATTCCGTTTTCTACGCAATGGTTGACTACGTTACGAATTTGATCCTCAGACTCAATGGAGCAGGGCCCGGTGATGATGGCCATTTCTCCGTCTTTGATAAAAACTCCGTCTCCCAAGTCCACGGAAGTAGGTTTTGCTTTCCATTTTTTGGAGACCAGTTTATATTCGTCAG
The DNA here is from genome assembly GCF_024305035.1 of Algoriphagus sp. Lineage (GTDB taxonomy): Bacteria > Bacteroidota > Bacteroidia > Cytophagales > Cyclobacteriaceae > Algoriphagus. The sequence goes on along the minus strand of NZ_JAMWZB010000036.1, from coordinate 47,446 downwards.
AGACGATATGAATATCTCGAATACCATCAAGCTGGCCGATTTTACGGATATCAAATTCTTTTTTTCCGATGCCGATGATGTAATCCCCCAGTTGGGTTTTTACTTCGGTAGTTTTATAGCCGATTCCATTGACCTTTTCGATCAGGGTTTCCTTTTGCTTGGAAGAAATATCGGGTTGTAGTTGGATAATCATGGGGAAATGTACGAGTTACGAATTTTGAATTACGAGATTGCAACTAGATAGTGAACTTTTCCAAAGTTTAAAATTTTGGAAAAGGTATTATCGAATTACTGATTGAATGTAATCCTGAATATCTTGAGATTGATTTTGTGATTCTTTGATTTTCTTAATGAACGCAGAACCGATAATGGCTCCGTGACTATAAGTTGAAGCGATGCTAAAGGTCTCTGCATCGGAAATGCCAAAGCCTATCAGCCGGGGATTTTTAAGGTTCATCTCCTGTACGCGTTTGAAATAAGCGATTTGCTCTTCGCTGATTCCACTTTTTGCTCCTGTGATCGAATGCGAGGAAACCATGTAAATAAATCCATCGGTGTTTTCATCGATTTCCCGAATCCGCTTTTCGGAGGTCTGAGGTGAAATCAGAAAAGTATTGACCAATCCGTATTCCTCAAATACGCTTTTGTACTCATCCAAATACTGCTGCATGGGCAAGTCGGGAAGAATCAATCCATCAATCCCGACCTCCTTGCACTTTTTGCAAAAGTCCTCCATTCCAAACTGAATAATGGGATTCAAATACCCCATCAAAACCACAGGAATATGGATTTTGGCACGGAAGCCTTTCAGTTGCTCAAAAAGCTTCCTCATGCTCATGCCATTATCTAAGGCAATCTTATTGCTATCCTGAATGGTCGGACCATCGGCAATCGGATCAGAATAAGGCACGCCAATCTCGATAATATCGGCACCGCCTGCCTGAATGGCTTCCATCACAGGAAGGGTATCTTCCAAATGAGGAAATCCAGCCGTGAAATAGATCGAGAGTACTCGATCCTTCTTGTTGTTAAATAAATAGTGTATGCGATTCATGGATTTTTTGTTTGATGTCCTGTGTCAGATGTCCGACGTATATTGTACTGGTATACATCGTTCATCCGAAATCCAACATCGGACTTTTAATCAGTATCCTCCCCACTTAATATACGTCTCCAGATCCTTGTCTCCCCGACCGGAAAGGTTGATTACAATCACATCGTCCTTTCGGTATTCAATCATATTTAGCGCATGGATAGCATGAGCGGTTTCGATGGCTGGAATGATTCCCTCGGTGCGGCTGAGTAAGATTCCAGCTTTCATCGCATCCTCATCCTCAACAGCCACAAATTCTGCCCGACCTATTTCATGTAAATGCGCATGAACCGGTCCGATTCCGGGATAATCCAATCCGGCAGAAATGGAATGTGGCTCGACCACTTGTCCATCTTCGGTTTGCATCAGAATCGTCTTCGAACCATGCAAAATACCCGGTGTACCCAAAATAGTGGTTGCCGCAGACTTCCCACTGCTAACTCCCAATCCTGCAGCCTCCGCGGCAATCAATCGGACTTCGGGGGTATTGTAATAATGATAAAATGCTCCTGCGGCATTGGACCCTCCACCGACACAGGCAATCACCAAATCCGGATTTTCACGTCCTTCTTTCTCTTTCAACTGCCATTTCATTTCCTCCGATATCACCGATTGAAAGCGAGCCACCATCTCCGGATAGGGATGCGGACCTACTACCGAACCAATGATGTAATGCGTATCCACGGGATTATTGATCCACTGACGCATGGCTTCATTGGTGGCATCCTTGAGTGTGCGCGAACCGGAAGTTGCCGGTACCACTTTCGCACCGAGAATCTTCATCCGTTCTACATTGGGTTTTTGCCGTTCAATGTCTAACTCCCCCATATAAACCGTGCAATCCATCCCCATCAAGGCACAAACCGTAGCCGTAGCCACACCGTGTTGACCTGCTCCAGTCTCAGCGATAATTCGCTTTTTCCCAAGCTTTTTGGCCAAAATGATTTGACCCACAGTATTATTCACTTTATGCGCTCCGGTATGGCAGAGGTCCTCACGCTTTAAGTAAATTTTGGCTCCGAATTTTTCTGAAAGCCGATTGGCAAAATAAAGTGGTGTCGGCCTTCCCACAAAATCTCGCAACAACAACTGAAACTCCTTCTGAAATTCCTCAGAAGCCACAATAGACTCGTAATTTTCCCTCAGCTCCTCGATATTGGGATGGAGCATTTCAGGAATGTACGCACCCCCAAAATTGCCATAAAACCCCTTTTCGTCCACTCTGATCATATCTTCTCCCGTTTAAATCGCCTCTAGTGAAAGAAGCTTTTGTTTAAATTTTTTCAGTTTTTCAATATTTTTCAAACCCGGTACATCTTCAAATTTTGAGTTCAAATCTACCCCTTCGAGTTGAGGGATTTGCTGGCGCAAAGCTGCAATTTCCTCCACACATTCTTCATCCAAACCCCCACTCAAGAGAAAGCCTTTGTCGAAGGGATAAGTTTCCAAAACAGACCAATCAAATTTTTGCCCGGATCCGCCATGCGCTTTTGTCGCTGTATCGAAAAGAAACTTACTCACATAAGGCAGGTAAGCTACCAAACTTTTCCAATCAATTTTTTCCGAAACGGAAACTACTTTCCAAAGCTCGCAGGAAGTTCGTTCCGAAAGTTTTTCGACAAATTCTGCCGATTCATTTCCATGAAGCTGAATGGCCGAAAGCTGAAATAAGCCTACTTTTCTGAGAATTTCATCTTCAGTCTCATTGACAAAAACCCCGACTTTTTTCACCGCAATTTCTTTCAATTCTGTCGCTCGATCCTCGGAAACATAGCGCGGGGATTTGGGATAAAAGATCAATCCCATCCAATCCGGCTTCACCTCAGCGATCAAGCTTTGGATATTTCCCAACTCACGCATGCCACAGACTTTGATTTCCATTAGGATTCGGAGAGTTCGCTAGCTGCCATTCGTTTAAATTCCTTGATAAAGTTAAAGGCGGCCTGCTCCGGACGACTGGATTTCATAAAGTTTTCCCCAATCAAAAATCCATCAAAACCCGCTTTTTTCAATTGGATCAAAGTCTTTGGATCAGAAATACCACTTTCGGAAATTTTGATAAAGGAATCCGGAATCGCAGTCACCAGCTCCAATGAAGTATCAATGGAGACTTCGAAAGTTTTCAGGTTTCGATTATTCACCCCCACCAAATCCACGCCATCATTCAAGCTTTTTTCTAATTCTTCTCCATCATGCACTTCGAGCAAAACCTCCATGCCCATGCTTTTGGCAAAATAGGCCAAGGACTTTAATTTCTCCGGTTCCAATGCAGCCGCAATCAATAGTATGCAGTCTGCACCGATGGATTTGGCTTCGATGATTTGATATTCATCCACCACAAAGTCTTTTCGGAGAATCGGACAGAAATTGAATTTTCTCGCAATTTTCAAATCATCATTACTACCTCCGAAGTATTCCTGATCGGTCAAAATAGACAAGGCCGAAGCTCCAGCCTGCATGTAACCGATACTGACCTGCTCCACTGAAGCTGAGCCATTTATCATTCCTTTGGAAGGTGATTTACGCTTAAACTCTGCAATAATTCCCGATTTCTCCGGGTCAGTCACATACTTTTTCATCGAAACCACCTTGCCATCAAAAAAGGCGCTTTTTTCCAGAAGTTTGACGGGAATCAAGCTCTTTCGCTCAGCTACTTCCTGATATTTATCTGTAATTATTTTTTCTAAAATATTCATAATCAATGTTTAAGCAAATGAAACAGAAGTTTTTGGATTGACTAACCCATTAAAGACATCAAGTGCCTTACCGCTCATCAAGACTTCTCTTGCCCGGACCACTGCCTCTGCAAAGGTTAACGATGGATTTGCAGTGACTAATGCAGCTGCCGAATTGGCTAAAACGACTTCATTTTGAGGGTTAGTTCCTTTTCCTTTAAGGATGTTTTCGAAAATTTTAGCAGATTCCTGAACCGTTGCTCCCCCTTTAATTTCTGCTGCCTTTAGCTTAGAAAGACCGATCTGCTCCGGATTAAAAAGCTTTTCCCCTGAATTAGAAATCATTTTAAAATCTCCTGTAAGCGAAATTTCATCATAACCATCCAAAGCATGAAGAATGGAAAATTGCGCATCACTTTCCTGATAGAGGTAAGCATAAAGACGGGCTAACTCTAAACTGAATACGCCGACCAATTGCTTTTTGGGAAAGCTCGGATTCACCATTGGACCTAGCATGTTAAAAAAGGTTTTGACGCCGAGTTCTTTTCGAATCGGAGCCACATTCCTCATCGCGGGATGGAATAGCGGGGCATGCAGAAAGCAAATCCCTACCTGGTCAAGCGAACGTCTGATTTCGCTAATATCATGGGTAAACTCATAGCCAAAATAAGCCAACAAATTTGATGAGCCGCAAATTGAAGAAACTCCTGTGTTGCCATGTTTGGCAACATGTTGACCGGCACCTGCGACGACAAAAGAAGAAAGTGTTGAGATATTAAACGTATCCTTTCCATCCCCTCCTGTGCCGCATAAATCCATAGCGTCATATTCAGAAATCTGGACTGGAACACAGAGTTCGAGCATAGCTTCCCTAAACCCACGCAACTCCTCGACCGTAATCGAACGCATCAGGTATACGGTCATAAATGCAGCCACTTGAGAGGAATTGTATGCCCCCGTCGCCAGGTTTTTGAGTACTTCCCTGGCTTGGCCTTGACTCAGTGTTTTATGCTCAATCAGTTGATTTAAAATCTCTTTCATTTTAGGAATGATTTTGGGCAGAATTCAGGATTCCAACCAGTTTTGAATGATTCTAACTCCATTTTCGGTCAGGATACTTTCCGGATGAAACTGAACTCCACGTACTGCAAACTGTTTGTGGCGAACGGCCATGATTTGTTGATCGGGAGTTCTTGCGATCACTTCTAAATTTGATGAAAGGGTAGATTCATCGATGACCCAAGAATGATATCTTCCAATGGGAAAAGTATTGGGGATTCCCTCAAAAAGCAAATCTTTTTCCACCTCCACAGCAGAAGCTACGCCATGTAAAACTTCAGAAAGATTAATCAAACTTCCGCCAAAAGCTTCGCCAATCGCCTGATGGCCTAGGCAAACTCCCAAGATAGATTTTTCGGCTGAATATCGTTGGAGCAGTTCAGGCATGATTCCCGCTTCCGAGGGGACTCCCGGACCGGGGGAAAGTAGAATTTTATCGTAATGAGCAACGTCTTCAATCGAAATTTTATCATTTCGAAAGACATCCATGTGATCTCCATAGCCCAGCTGTCGAATAATATACACCAGGTTATAAGTGAAGGAGTCGTAATTATCAAGTACCAGTATTTTCATGGTTCAATAGGTTCAAATAGTTTCAGCAGCTCGAAGGGCTACTCTTAATGCTTCCAATTTATTGGCTACTTCTTGAAGCTCGGAGGGGATGGAAGATTTGGCCACCACGCCAGCACCCGCCTGGAATCGCAGTTGATTATTTTCTGATACAAAGGATCTTATCAAAATGGCATGATTGAAATCACCGTTAAAACCTAAGTAACCAATCGCTCCTCCGTAAAACTGCCGGCTGATGTTTTCTAACTCATCAATGAGTTCCATTGCTCGGTATTTGGGAGCACCTGAGAGCGTTCCGGCAGGAAAAGTATCCGCTACAAGTTGAAGGGGATTGGTTCCTTCTGGCAATTCTCCGGTCACCTTGGATACCAAATGAATGACATGGGAATAGTATTGGATTTCTTTAAAAACGTCCACGTTAACTACATCTGAGGAACGAGAAAGGTCATTTCGGGCCAGATCCACTAGCATCACATGTTCTGAATTTTCCTTGGGATCATCAAAAAGCTTTTTTGCCAATTCTGCATCATCTTCATCATTTCCTGTGCGTCGGAATGTTCCAGCAATGGGAAAAATGGTGGCCTTTCGGTTTTTGACCACGATTTGTGCTTCTGGCGAACTTCCAAATACCTTGAAAGAACCATAGTCAAAATAGAATAGATAAGGAGATGGATTGACCGAACGCAAGGCACGATAGACATTGAATTCATCCCCTTTAAATTCAGTGGTAAAGCGTCTGGAAAGCACAATTTGGAAGACATCCCCCCGGAAACAATGTTCCCGACCTTGATTCAGGATTTTGAGAAACTCCTCGTCGGTGTAGTTGGAAACTTCCTCCCCTACTTTTTTGAAGGAATAGGCGGGAATATTTTTATTGTTAAGTAATTGCTCTATTTCAGGCATGTATTCGGGATTTTCCGCCCCAGCTACTCGATGCTCAAATAGATGCAATTCATTTTTGTAATGATCCACCACAATGATATTTTGATACATGGAGTAGTCCATCATCGGGATTTCATTGGGCTGAGTTTTACTTAGCTTGATATCCTCAAACCAGCCCACGGTATCATACTGGATGTAGCCAAAAAGTCCATTGGTACTAAACTTAAATTTATCCGGAGTAGGATCAAATTTATTCCCAAATGCTCTCAAATGATCCATTAGCGGTTTTTCTGAAGTTACTTCATAAGCTAATTCATCTCCATTAGGCAACTTCTCAGAGACCTTTCCATTGTTGAAAGAAAAAGTCGCCAGCGGGTTAAAGCAGATGTAAGAGTAACTATTCTCTTGACCATGATAATCGGAGCTTTCCAACAAAATGGGATTGGCAAATCGATCTCGAATTTGAAGATAAATACTCACCGGAGTGATCGTATCAGCCAGTCGCTTTTTGTAAGTGGTCAGAATCGGAAATTTAACGTGGTTCATGGGTGGTTAATTTTAGACATAAAAAAAGGCTTACCGGGGAAACCAGTAAGCCAATTATATAGTTCTTGCTTTCAATTTTAGGCAAGGGCTTTCTGTGCTTTCCCCGGGAAAGTTTCAGTATGCCACCACCAATAGTTGTTTGCAGTTGTTTTCATAAGACTTCGGCAAATTTAGGAAGGGAACCGAAAAGAAAAAGCAAATTCAACATATTTTGATCATTTTTTTTTCAATCCACAATCATGGACTTGAAATCCTCAATTTGGCACCGAAAACTTTCTTATTTGCTCCTGCGTAAAAACTTTGAATCCAAACTCTTTGACCATGAAATCCAAAACCATCCTCTCGACAGCTGTACTCCTTCTCTCTTGTTATTGGGTAAAGGCACAAAGTTCCTCTACTTGGGAAATCCCGATGATTGAAGTTAATTATCAAAATCCTAAAGGGGAAGAGGCTAAATTAAAAGTTGATCCGGGATTTCGCTATGCCGAATTGGAGTCAGAAGAAAAGAATTATCGTCTTTTTTACCATCGCAATAGGCCTTTCATTAAAGATATCCGTATCGTGGATCAAATGTCTGATCTTCAAGTTGCCCGAGGAAGGGGTGGGTTTTTCTTTGGCAATGCGAGAATTGAGTTTCAAGATGGTTCGGAGATCAAATTAAAGCGAAAAAAATCAGCTAATGGGTATGAAATTACTGGAACCTATGGACCGGTTTTTTTGGTCAAAAACCACGCTTTTACCCCTACAAAAACCTATGAGGAAAGTGATTTTTTAGCTCAGGCCATGTTTTTATTTCGAAGAATCCAAGAAACCCAAAATCCCCCTACAGCAGTCATTTATCAAAATAATGCGATCACATCCAATCGCTAATTTGTAGTTTTACAAGAAAATCATGGCCAAAGCGATTGCACAGTATTTTAAGCGCATTTTTGACGATTATCAGGTTTTAGTGATGGTGAACCCTGAAGATTTCACCGGAACCGAACTCATCGTCCATCCAGATGGGAAAATCGAAAAAACAGAAATGGAATTTGATGAAGAGATTTTTGAGGATTTAGCCGAGGATGAATTTCAGCCCTGCGGGGCATTGGAATTTCAGCTGCTTTTGGCGAAAAGTTGAACTTCAGAGGCTAATCAGGGCATTAAACCTCAAAATACCCTAACTTAAACCTGTAAAAAGAATCCTTTCCATGAAGAAAAGTCTATCCCTATTTGTTTTCTTGTTTTACATCCCTATTGCCTTAGCGCTAGGGCAAGAAAAAAAACTCAAATTAGCTGTTGCCGGCCTCACCCACGGCCATGTAGGCTGGGTCCTTTCAGCTATTGATCGGGGCGATTTTGAATTGGTAGGAATTTCCGAATCAAATCAGGAATTAGCAGAAAAATATGCTCGTCAATACGGGTTTTCAATGGATTTGGTCTTTGAGGATTTGGAAAAAATGCTGAAAGAAACCCAACCCGAGGCGGTGACTGCCTTTGGAAATACCTTTGACCATCTTAAAATCGTCCAAGCCGCTGCTCCACGAGGCATTCACGTCATGGTTGAAAAACCGCTTGCAGTCAGTTTAGAGCATGCCCAAGAAATGGCAAATCTGGCCAAAAAACATCAGATTCACCTACTCACCAATTACGAAACAAGCTGGTATCCAACCAATCACCAAGCCAAGGAAATCTTGGAATCAGGCGAATTTGGCAAAGCAATAAAAGTCATCGTCCGAGACGGGCACAGAGGTCCCAAAAAAATCGGGGTCGGCCCGGAGTTTTTAGAATGGCTGACCGATCCCAAACTCAACGGTGGTGGTGCTTTGATGGACTTTGGCTGCTATGGAGCAAATCTGATGACCTGGCTTACAAATGGGGAGCGCCCCCTGTCTGTCACCGCCATCACTCAGCAGCTCCAGCCTGAAAATAATCCTAAGGTAGAGGATGATGCCACGATCATCGTCAACTATCCGGACAAGCAATTGATCATTCAAGCTTCTTGGAACTGGCCCATGGGCAGAAAAGACATGGAAATCTATGCGGAAAAAGGCGCTCTTTACGCGGATAATCGAAATCAACTTCGAACTCGATTGGCAGAGGGCTATGATGGTTTTCAAGAAGAAACCGTTGAACTACCCGAACTCGACCCTCCTTATCCCGATCCTTTTTTATTACTAAAAGCTGTTGTCAGAAAAGAGATTCAACTTCCTGAATTTGACCTTTATTCCTTGGAAAATAACCTGATCGTGATGGAAATCTTGGATGCTGCTAAGGAAAGTGCCGAGAAAGGGAAAACGGTGTTACTCGATTAAAATAACTTAAATTTCAAAACCCAAACTCCCCACGCTTATGAAACTCGGCGCCTTTTCCATTAGCCTATCCGTCAAAAACCTCCAAGCCTCCAAGGAATTTTATGAACACCTAGGGTTTAGCGTTTTTGCTGGAAGCGAAAAACAAAACTACCTCATCATGAAAAATGAGCAGACCTTGATCGGTCTTTTTCATGAAATGTTTAAAAAAAACATCCTCACCTTCAATCCAGGTTGGGATCAAAATGCGGGACTAGTCGAAAACTTTGATGATATAAGAAGTATCCAAAATGAACTCCAATCCAAAGGCATCAAGCTCGCCCAAGAAACTGATCCAACTGTCAGTGGGCCAGGGAGTATTCTTTTCTTTGATCCCGATGGCAATGCCATTTTGATCGATCAACATATTTGAGAGCGGATCATTCTTTTTAACTTTACTTATGAAAGCTGTTTACCGGACAGAATACACTGATTTTTCAGCAATCTCCATTAAAGAACTCCCGATTCCCGAGCCGAAATCTGATGAAGTTCAAATCAAAGTTTTGGCCTGCTCGGTAAACCGAACAGACCTTGCAGTTTTGACAGGCTGGCCATGGATTATGCGGCTTTTTGTAGGATGGCCCAGACCCCGAAACCCGATTCCGGGAACCGATTTTACTGGTAAAGTCACTAAGGTGGGAAATCTAGTCAGTGACTTTGAAGAGGGCGAAATGGTCTGGGGAATGAAAGACAATGGGATAGGAAGTCATGCAGAGTATTTTTGCACCAAGGCTTTTAATCATATCCAAAAACTTCCAGCAGATCTAGATCCAATCATTGCCGCTGCGTGTATTGAAGGAGCCCATTACGCCATCAATTTTATCAATAAACTCGACTTACAACCTGAGGACAGAGCCTTGGTTATCGGCGGAACGGGTGGAATTGGTTCGGCTGCAATTCAGCTTCTCAAAGCCAAGCGTATCCATGTGACCGCGGTAAGCTTAGGTCAGGCGGATCGGGTGAAAGCCTTAGGTGCTGATCGGGTAATTGATGGATCCAAGGAAAACTTTTTGGAATGCGGAGAACAATTTCACGCCATTTTGGACTCGGTAGGGAAAAGTAGATTTACGATTTGCAGGCCCTTACTCTTTCCAAAAGGATCCTATCTTTCATCCGAGTTAGGCCCTAATTGGGAAAATATTTTCCTTTCACTGATTACCCCCATTTTAAGCAAGAAAAAAGTCATTTTCCCCATTCCGCAAGACCTACAAGGATCGCTTTCACTGATGAGCGAACTTCTGCTTAAAAAGCAGTTCAATCCCTTGATTGATCGGGTGATTTCATTGGCTGAAATCCAGGAAGCCTATTCCTATGTTTCTCAAGGAAAGAAAATCGGAAACGTCATCGTAAAAATGGACCCTGAAATTTGATCCTAGATCACAACCCGTTTTCCAATCTCCGCTGATTCCAGAATCGCCTCTACAATTCGAATATCCCGTTTTCCTTCTTCTCCGGGCACCTTCATGGGTTGATTGTTCATGATGGACAACGCATCCTGATCCATCTGATTGGCTTGCTGCCAAGGCACCTCATAGGGGAAATTGATCTCTCCGAGTGGGCTTTTCCCCTTGATTCCGGCATAGGCCTGAAAAGGGGCTATTTCAATATCTCCCTTTTCACAATGAATATTCAAGAAATTGATATTCTCTGCAAAACTCGTTTTTATCCAAGCGGTCACTCCATCGGGAAATTCCAATTCAGCTTCTACAATTTCACCTAAGCCATTTTGGTAAATTTCTGGTCGTTCGGTCCAAATTTTAGCGGATTTGACTGCGATGGGCTCGAGATCTGATCCCAATCGAGCTCCTTGAATAGAATAGACGCCCATGTCATAAATTACACCTCCTCCCATTTCACGTTTTTGCTTCCAGTGATTGGTTCGATTTTCCCGATAGCCTGCGGCACATTCTACGCGGTTTACAGAGCCTAACAAACCTTTTTTGACAATTCGCTGATACTCCAAAGTGTTTGGCTCGTGCTGACAGCGATACCCGATGGCCAAGCTCACCCCATTGGATTGGCAGGCATCGATCATGGATTGGCATTCCTCGGCAGTGACAGCCATGGGTTTTTCGCACCATACCTCTTTTTTTGCGGCAGCGGCACGCTCCACATATTCGCGGTGCATGGATGGAGGCAAAACCACATACACCACATCGATGTCCGGATTGTCCTTGATCGTGTCAAAGTTGGTGTAGTTGTACACGTTTTTCTCCGGAATCCCATATTTGTCCATCCAGATTTTCTCTTTTTCCGGTGTGCCCGTCACTATTCCAGCCAGGTAACAATGGTTGGTCATTTGTAAAGCAGGAGCTAAAAGATCCGTGCTGTAATACCCCAAGCCGACCAAGGCCACCCCAAGTTTATCTTTCATCTTCTTGTTTTTTGCTGGTATAAAAGACATCGGATTTAAATAGGTGACACCTGCTGCTAAACCAATGGTTTTGAGGCTATTTCTTCGGGAAAAATCAATCATGGCGGAAAATTTTCAGTAAGATGGAAAATACAATTCTTTTCGCTTTTAATCAAAAATTCAATTTTCCAACCCATGAAATAGGATGATTTCCTCTTCAAGAATTTCGCTTTGTCACTATCCATAAAGTGAAGGTTCAACTGGTAGGTTCATTTTAAATAAATAAATAATAAAAACACGTAATAATCAGCTTATTATGTGACTTTTATCATAGCAAAAGCCTTGGAATCAACTTAGCTTTAACTCAACAAAATGAAATAAAGCTATGGGCACGTTAGCTAAAAGAAACGGAGGTTTCTGGCCCAAAATGGTTCAGGACTTCTTTGGAGCAGAAAATCCCTTTGATTGGGAAGAGAAATTTTGGTTCCCGGATAAAACCGTGGAGGTTCCCTCTGCCAATGTGATCGAGAATGAAAAAGAATTCAAACTCGAACTATCGGCACCGGGATTTGAAAAGAAGGACTTTAAAGTAGAAGTCAACGAGGGCGTACTGAGTATTTCAGCCGAAAAGGAGCACAAAAAAGAAGAGGAAAAAGAAAACTATCGAAAGAAAGAATTCTCTTACTCCAGCATCCGTCGTGCATTTGCGCTACCAGAAAATATCCGGCAAGAAGCGATCGACGCCACTTATGAAAATGGACTCTTAAAAATCGTCCTTCCAAAAAACGCACTGAAAGTCAGTGAAAACAAAAAAGCAATCGAGGTCGGCTAAAAGGACTTCAAGATTTCTCATAGTAATATTTTTAATTGGTTTGAGTGAGCCCCGGTTGGAATAGCCGGGGTTTTCTTTTTTCAAGAAAGCATCCCATCCATCACATTTTCTTTGGAAAGGAACTGGATAAATCAAATATTCCGTACCAAATTGATCACCTATGAACACAAAATCGCTACTCTTCACGCCTCTTCTGATATTTTCTTTCCTGCTTTTTTCTTGTCAGAAACAAGAAAACAAAAACAGCATCCAAGGGCTAAAAGAGGAGGTCGAAGTTATCAGAGATGTGAATGGCATCAATCATATTTTTGCGCAAAACGAGGAAGATCTCTTCTTTGCTCAAGGGTATTTGGCGGCGAAAGACCGGCTATTTCAATTTGAGCTCTGGCGAAGACAGGCTACTGGAACGCTTGCTGAAATTCTCGGTGAGCGGGAACTGGAACGAGATCGGGGAGTGCGACTTTTCAAATTTCGAGGAGACAAGGAAACCGAACTCAGACATTATCATCCCCGCGGGGTGGAAATCGTAGATTCCTTCGTCGCCGGAATCAATACCTACATCGAGGAAGCGCGACAAAATCCAGAAAGTCTTCCGATCGAGTTTCAAATGCTGGGCATCCAACCCGAGCCTTGGACCTGGGAAGTGGTGATTTCCCGCCATCAAGGCTTGCTCGAAAATGTCAGCGATGAACTCAACATCAGCCGGGTAGTCAGTCAAATCGGTGCCGAAAAAGCCAAAGAACTTTACTATTTCCACCCCAATGAACCCGTCTTGGATTTGGATCCGGGAATTCCGGATGAATTGCTGATGAAGGATATTTTGGCGCCTTATCGGGCTTTTCGCCGAGGAATTCGTTTTCAGCCTGAGGATATACGTGAAGAATTCCGAAGAGAAGCCGAAGAATTTGAAAAAGCTACGGCCTACTTGGAAGAGGAATTAAACTTCACCTTGGAGTCAGACGCTTTTGCTCAGGGTAGCAATAATTTTGTGGTTTCCGGGGAAAAGTCAGAAAGCGGATTCCCCATGATGGCCAATGATCCGCATCGTCTGCAGGCCATTCCTTCCTTGCGCTACTGGGTACATTTAAATGCGCCGGGCTGGAACGTGGTGGGTGCAGGCGAACCTGTTATCCCGGGAGTTTCCATCGGACATAATGAACATGGGGCTTGGGGACTGACGATTTTCTCCACTGATAATGAAGATTTGCGGGTCTATGATATAAATCCCGATAACCCATCCCAGTACCGATACAAGGATGAATGGCTAGAGATGGAAAGCATCCAAGATACAATCCTGGTAAAAGGCCGAGAAGACGAGGTAGTTACACATTACTATACCATCCATGGTCCAGTGACCTTTATCGATGAAGAGCTGGATAAAGCTGTTGCTGTGGAATGCGCTTGGTTGGAACCCGGTTCAGCGCCTTATCTGGCGAGTCTAAGAATGGATCAATCCACCACCTGGGAGGAATTCAGAGATGCCTGTACCTACAATAATATTCCGGCCGAAAATATGGTTTGGGCAGATAAAAACGGAACGATCGGCTGGCAGGCAACCGGAATCGCACCGATCCGAAAAGGCTTTTCCGGATTGATCGCTACCATGGGGGACGGACGCTACGAATGGGAAGATTATTTGCCTATCGCCGATCGACCACATGCTGTCAATCCCGAATCCGGCTTCATCGCTACAGCCAATCAAAACGTGGCACCGGATGATTACGCATATCCTGAAGCCTTAGGTTTTGAATGGGCCGATGATTTCCGTGGAGAACGGATCGAAGAGGTACTGAGTCAGGATAAAAAATTCTCCCTCGAGCAATTGGGAGCTTTGCAAAATGATTATTTGGCTTTACCCGCAAGAAAATTGATCCCCCATCTCAAGGATGTATCCCTAGAAACTGAACGAGCAGATTCCTTAAATCAAGTACTACAGTCTTGGGATTTTGTATTGGACAAAAACTCAGTAGCAGCTGGAGTTTATGTCATGTGGGAGCGAATATTGCGAAGGACCATTTCCGAATTGATGATTCCTGATAAGGCGAAACCCTGGTTGGGAAGTATTCAATTGACCCGGGTTTTGGAATGGATGGACAAACCCGAAATGATGTATGACCGAAACCCAGTCGAAAACCGAAATCAGCTCTTGGTAGAAAGTTTTGAGCAGGCCATCGAAGCTTTGGAAGAAAAACTAGGGAAAAACCCATCAGTTTGGCAATACGGACAGGCAGACTACAAACATGCGAAAATCCGTCATCCCTTGGGCGAAGTGGTCAATGCCGAATGGCAAGCCAAACTTAATACCGAAACCTTGCCCAGGGGAGGATACAGCTTTACTCCGGGAGCCAATGCCTACGGAGACAATAACACTTCGGGGGCTTCCTTTCGCATCGTGGTGGATACCGAAGACTGGGAAAAAACCATCGGGATCAACAATCCCGGTCAGTCCGGCAATCCGGAAAGTCCGTTCTACAAAAACCTATTTCCTAAATGGGCCAATGATGAATTTGTGGGTATTCCCTTTGCCAAAGAACATGTGTTGACGCAGAAGGCGGAAGAAGTATTGTTGATTCCCAAAAGGGAATAGAAAAAGTCCGAGATTTCCCGGACTTTTAGTATGATTTCAATCTCTTTCCTTCCCAGAATCAAACCGATAATACAAGGTTAACCTTGTCGTATTTGTCCTTCGTTGTGATAACTCAGGAAGGGCATAGGGTAATCTGTAGATCCGTTTGTTTGTTCATATCCTATTAAAGTATCCAAAGAGATTTGAGAAGCGAACCATCTTTGCTCATCTACGAGTCCAAAACCCACTTTAAAACTCTGGGAAAAGACTGCCTGCCCGGCAATTAAAACCAGACAGGCAGTAAGTAAGAATTTGACTTTTACCATCTAGTTCTTTTCTTTCTTTTGCATTCCAAAAAAATAATATAAGCCGATTCTCGTCGATCGGATTCTTCTTTGGAAATTATAACTCTGACCATAAAGCTCATAATCCGTACTGATCGATCGACTCATATTTGCCGTACGGAAGAGTGTCAATCCAAAGCGTTTATATTCCACCGATATTCCATACTGATAGTTCATATAGAAAGGGTCTGGAATTGTTTCAACCGCATTAATTACATCCAGTATTTCCTGTGTCCAGTCTATTCCCTGTGGTACTTCGAGATCGAAGGGCTCAAAATCCTGAATCGACCAGACCGGAACTGCTGATAACTCTAAGAATAATTTGAATTGATTCTTCTGTACAAGTAAATAACTTATTCCAACAGGAAATTCGAAATTATTGACTGGACCAAGCCAACCTTTTGAACTATATGGGATATGTTCGGGGAATGATTTTGAAGTATATTTTGCCCTAAGGTCAACCCAAGATTGATAAAACTGAACACCAATACTCGAATAAAACCGTTTAGAAAATGGCAATTCTATTTTGATAAAAGGCATCAAATCAGAAGACCCTTGACGAGGATCTTCAAAGACAGTTACAGAATCGATCTGAACGACAGAATTGCTAAACGAAGTTTCATCGACAAGACCAAAGCCTATCCTTAGGTTTTGCCCAAAGGATTCAAAGCTCAGTCCTAAAAATATAAAAATTAGAAAATTAATCTTCATAGTATTAGTCAATTTGAAGATTTGAATTGACTACGCTCCAATTTTGAATACCAAAGGAAAATCTAAATTTAGCCCCGTGTGTGTATAATTGTTCATAAGATTAAAATTTGATTAAATAATGGCAGTAATCTAAATTTTATAATTTAAACGAACAAGAATTTATTCAAATATTTATAAATCTTTATTAGCTATTCGATGACGATTGAATAGTTTGCTATAAACAATCATTTAAAAAATAAGTTACTATCATTCAATAACCTCCTTCCACCAAAAATCCTATGCTTACTTCATTTTTTGGATTGAGGATGGCTTGAACTCATTGATTTTCTCTTTGAATCTTTTTAACATGTAGCAAATTCGCTACTTTTAACAAATGGAAGTAAAAGACTTGCTCAAATTACTTCATCAAAAAGGTTGGGTCATCAAAGCTCAAAAAGGCAGTCACCCTCAACTTATTCATTCCGAAAAGAAAGGAAAAATAACTGTTCCAGTTCATGGCGGAGATATCCCGATTGGGACATTAAACTCAATTTTGAAGCAAGTAGGACTCAAATAATAAACAGCCAATTCAGAAAGTATAAAAAAATGAAAATTGTTAAAATCCCGCTTATTATTGAAAGAGGCAAAGACAAATTACTCTGGGGCCGAGTAGTGTTTGAAGAAAATCTGATTACCGATTTTGGAAGTACCATTTCAGAACTCGAACAAAAAATCAAAAATCTGCTGCTGGAATTTGAAAACTTAAATCCGAATGCCGTTGAATTTGAGCACCATTTTGATATTTCAGCTTTATTTCAGCGCTTTAATTTTTTAAAGATTTCTAATGTGGCTCAACAAGCAGGAATGAATCCTGGACTTTTGAGGCAGTATGTATCTGGAATTAAAAATCCTTCACTCGAACAGGCTAAAAAAATCGAACAGACATTGCACAAATTAGCCACTGAACTCAAAGAAGCAAGTATTTTTGTTTAAAGAAATTAGTTGAATCAAACCCACCACCAGTCGGTCCCTTCCTTCATCCCGATCAACACCAGGTATTTATGGATTTCGATACGTTCTTTTTCAGCCGGATACACCGCCACCAAAAGCTGGGGATTCTCCAGTTTTTCGATACTTTCATAGTCTTCCAAATCCTGGATTTCAAATGCTACTCCTCTTTTTTTTAGAATTTTGGAAATCAACTTGGATTTGGGATTTTTTCCCCAAATGGCCAAAGGCCCTCCACGATAGTCCAGTTTTAAAAAAGCGTTGATTTTTAGCTCAAAAAATGCTTTTTGACTGTAGGCATTCGAATTTCTAGATGTTCGACCTGGATGCTCCCGCCAATAAAGCGTCAAGTCCTGAATGGCCTCAAACTTCACCCCTTTTTCATACCACTTGATCGCCAGATCGTAATCCTCAGGATAATTCAAACTCCCAAATCCCCCCACCAAATCGATATTCTCCCGATAAGTCAGCCAATTGGGCGAAGCAATTACGCATTCCCTATAGATATTGGCGTATTGATCACCGTGCATATTGATATCATTGAGCCAACTCTGATAGTCCAGATAGCCTGGACTTACTTCATGCTCGGAGAAGTAAAGCACCTTTCCGGTTACCACGGTACGCAAATCACATCGCTTCAAGCGATTGCTCATCAGCTCCAGTCGCCTCTCCGGCATGGTGTCATCGGCATCCATGCGGGTGATCATTTTTCCTTTGGATTGAGAAAAAGCAAATTCCAGCGCGGGAATAATTCCATCTCCTGGGTTTTGGAAGATTTGAAACCGAGCATCCTTGGTTGCATAGCGCTCAAAGATTTCACTACTCTGATCTATAGAATGATCGTCGATTCCTATGACTTCAAAATCCGTAGAGGTCTGAGCCAAGATAGAGTCCATGCACTCTTCAATCCAAGGATCGGCGTCTTTAAACGGAATTAAAATACTGATCAGCGGACTTTCCGATTTTGAAAAGGTCATTTGGGTTTTAAACTTTATCAAATTTAAGGTTTAGCCCTGTTAGAAAAAACCAGAAGATTTTAATCTTCATCCTCCACCTTTTGCCGGTAAATTTCACTTCTGTCAGTTTCCAAAATCCACCCATTTTGTGCAGCATGGGCACTTGCCTCCATCGTATCTTTGACCAGGACAAAAGGAACTTCCAACCTTTGATAATCCACCCGGAGTTGCTTGAGTTCTCGATTGGCTACATTTCGAATATAAACTGCCAAAATTCTACCCGGAAACTCCTCAATTATTTCCCGATAAATCACCGGGTCTTCTTGGCCACTATCCCCGATGAGGATAAAATTCAAGTCGGGATAAACGCCCAAAATATGGCGAATTTGCTTCAATTTGTGGTCTCGATGACTTCCCGCGATCAATTGATCTCGCGACAGGCCCAAGTCCCGCAGCATCAGTGGACCGGGAGGAATCTGATGAATTTCCATGAGTTCGGTCAGAAAATCATAGAGATTCCATGGACTGCTGGACACATAAAATAAAGGATTGCTGTCCACCCCATCCAAACCCTTCCGTAAAGCAGCATAAAAAGCTGATACCCCCGGAAAGGGAATTCTGGAATGGGCATTTTTGGCAAATGTGGTCTTCAACATATCCCAAAGTCGTTGGGCCCCTGTGGGCACGATCGTATCGTCAATATCCGAAATCACCCCAAAATCAGCCTGAGGAGTGGGAATAAAAATCACTCCCTCGGCAGTTACCTCTGCCTGCTTTTTGAGAACACCTCTCTCAAGCGAAAGGAAAATAGAATGCCATCCTGCTTCTGGGATGGCTCGAGGATGTATCCGAATTTCAAAATAGCCCTCCTCGTCTGTTTCGGTTGCAAAGGTTTTTTCTCCCCATTTTGCCAAGACTTTTTCTTCGGGAATCACAATGGTAAAAAACCGCTTTCGCATGGTCCCAAAATTCCTCCAAAACCGGTCCTCAGGTTTTGCCGGAGCGATCCCTCTATCCACCAAAACCCTTCCAGCTAGATAAATTTCTTTCTTGCTACCAAAACCCAAATAAGGCTGAATCATTACCGACTTGACTAAGCCTAGTCGGATCCACAGCCAAAGTTTGACTTGGGAAAATTTTCTTTTGAAAAAATAAAGCACGGGAAGCAGACCGGATAAATTCATTCCTTAAACAGCTAAGAATTTTGGAATTGAGCAAAATAGGAAGAAAAAATAAGTAGGATTTTGAAGTTTATTTTAGAAAAAATTAAAATCGATTTCGTTCTACCCTTTTGAAGGCCTTTACTAAGGCAGCCGCATTAACAATTGAAAAACAGCTTTTTACACCAATAATCCTGTTTTCCTACCTCCTATTTATTAAATTAAACCGATAGCTTTTTCCTACGTTTTAAAAAGGATTCTGAATTAAACCTAAAACTCACAAATTAACTCTTACACCTATGAAATTATTTAACATTTTAGTTATTGCTTTATCTACAGCTTTTACGCTAGAGACGGCCAAAATCCCTGCGACTGTTAATCTCTCTGAAAGCCAAGTCCGCTGGGAAGCTTCCAAAGTCACCGGCACGCATTGGGGCTACGTCCCGATAAAAAATGCCGAATTAGACTATTCGGATGGAAAAATCATCGGAGGAACCTTCGATATGGACATGGTCAATCTTACAGTCGAAGACCTCACCGATCCCAAGTCCAATGGCAATCTGACCAATCATCTGAAATCTGACGATTTCTTTTCCGTAGAAAAATTCAATACCTCCACCTTTGAGATTACCGAAGCAAAAACAAGTAATGGCACGGATTACACTATTTCGGGAGTTTTGACCATCAAAGGAATCAGTCATCCTGCTTCCTTTCCTGCAAAAGTGACTGTGGCTGGCACCACGATTACCGCAGTCGGAGCCCTGACTTTTGACCGAACCGATTATGACATCAAGTTTCGCTCAGGAAATTTCTTTGAAAATCTGGGAGACCGAATGATTTACGATGAAGTCAAACTGGACGTAAAGTTGGTGGCCACAATTTGATAGAAAAGAAATACGGTCTGGAGTGAATTCCAGACCTTACTTTTCTATTGGGATTTTACCTATTAAAACTCAATACCTCAAACTCTTCAAGTACGCAATACTTTTGGGTAAGGCTTCGAGTTCATGCTCGCTTTCATCTTCGATAAACATGTGCTTGATCCCGATTTTATTGGCTTCTCTCAAAATAGCGGGAAAATCAAGTTCCCCTTCACCAAGCGGCACATCATTTTCAGGCCCAGTTAATCCGGTCATATCCTTTGGAGCACCTTTTTTGAAATCTTTCAAGTGCAGGGAAACCCAACGATTTCCGTATTTTTTCAGCAATCCGGCGGGATCTCCTCCACCGAAATGTGTCCACATCACATCCATCTGTAGGGAAACGTATTCGGGATCGGTATTTTGCACCAAATAATCGAATAGCGTTCCATTTTCATAAGGCTGAAATTCATAGCCGTGCACATGGTATTTGAAAGTGATACCGTTTTCTTTGAGCACTTTTCCCCCTTCATTAAATGCCTTAATGGCCCGATCTGCATCTTCTTTGGAAAACTGTCCTCGCTGATGAGGAATCCAGGCGCACATCACATATTTGGCACCCAAGGCTTTGGCACGATCTGCTACCGCCTGAGGGTCGGATTCGATCTGTTCAAATCCTGCACCCGTTGATGGAATAGATATCCCTCGATCAGCCAGCATTCTTTTAAATGCGGCAGGCTCCACTCCCTGAGGGGTACCTCCTTCGAATTCCTTGAACCCCATTTCTTCAATGATATCAAGGGTCTTCTCCACTCCATGCTCCCAATGGTTTCTAAAGGTATAGGAAGCGATTCCAAGTGGAGCTTGGAATAAAGGTTCCCCTTTCTTCTGGGCTTGGGATTCGTTGGGTAAAATCATCCAAACAAGGGCCAGTAGTGCAAATAACAGGTTCTTTTTCATAGGTTTTTTGGGTTTGGTTTCCCACCAAATCAGCGGGAATAAGTTACAAATTAAGCTTATTCAATTCCTCCACTGCATAGTTTGCAGCCCGGGCGGTCAGAGTCATAAACATCAGCGTTGGATTTTGGGTACTCGTGCTCGTCATGCATGCACCGTCAGTGACGAAGACATTCTTGCAGTGATGCAACTGATTATGCTTATTGAGCAAAGAGGTTTTCGGGTCTTTCCCCATGCGCACGCCGCCCATTTCGTGAATATCCGATCCAGGAGGAGCCTGGGAGTCCGAAACGCTGATATTTTTAAAGCCCATTCGCTCGTACATTTCGGTCTGCTGATCGATAAAATCCTGCGTCATCTTATCGTCATTTTCGGTCCATTCGACAGACATGATAATTTTAGGAATGCCATATTTATCGGTTTCACTTTCACTCAAACGCATGTGATTGGATTCGACAGGAATCATTTCTCCTTGCATCCAAGCGGCCATGGTCCAAAGTCCATATTCCCGATTGAGGAGATTGTCACGCAACTGATGCCCAATCGCATCGGTATCTGATCTGAGTTGGCGACCTCCAGCCATCCCAATGGCGTAGCCTCTGAGGAAATCGGTATCCTGTTTGAAAACATTTCGAAACCGCGGCACATAGGCATGCCCTGGATGCTGTCCTTCAGTCTTTTTATCTTCAAATCCTTCAAAAGTAGCAAAGCCTTTCCCCCGATAATTATGGGAGGCCATAAATTTACCCATCAGGCCATTGTCATTCCCCAGGCCATTGGGAAAGCGATTGGATTTGGAGTTGAGCAAAATTGCGTTGGAATTAATCGTAGAAGCATTTACAAAGATGACTTTGGCATAAAACTCGATTTGCTCATTACTTAATCGATCGATGATACGCACACCAATTGCTTTTTCTTTTTGCTCGTCATAAATAATGGACTCCACCACCGAGTCCGGTCGAAGGGTGAGATTGCCGGTTTTCTCAGCCCAAGGAAGAGTAGAGGCATTCGCTGAAAAATAGCCGCCATACACACAGCCTCGATTACACATATTTTGATGCTGGCATTTATTTCTTCCCTGCTCCCGGTGAATATCCTGAGGGTCGGTGAGATGAGCACAACGCCCTTGAATCAAATGCCGGTCACCGTATATTTTTTTTAACTGCTCACTGTAGTGTTTCTCAATACAACTCAGCTCAAAGCCGGGTTGCACGATTTGATCGGGAAGCTCGGGCAAACCATCCCTACTACCTGCAAAGCCCACAAATCGCTCCACATGCTCATACCAAGGGACCAAATCCTGGTATCGAATCGGCCAATCCACCGCAAAACCATCCCGAGCCGGACCCTCGAAATCATAATCCGACCAACGCTGAGTACCTCTCGCCCAAAGTAGGGATTTCCCGCCTACGTGATAGCCACGAAACCAGCGGAAAGGTTTTTCCTCAATGTAGGGCTGTTCGTCTTCTGCCAACGCCCAGTGCATCGTTTCTTCTCTGCCCCAGCGGGCAGCACCGATTCCGGAGCGTTTTTCAATGGGTACAGTTCCTCGGAATTCAAATTCCCAAGGTGCTTTGGATGCGGTGGGGTAATCTTCAATATGGCGAACCATCCGTCCCCGCTCAAGAACTAGGGTTTTCAATCCTTTTTCGCAGAGTTCTTTCGCTGCCCATCCTCCACTAGCACCCGACCCGATGACAATGGCATCGTAGGTATTTTCTTTTTTGACCTTAAGGTTGAGGTTTGACATGGTAATTTTGGGTTTGAGAAAATATGGGAGAAGCAATTAAAAACAACACAAAACTCCCAGTAATTTCCATACAAAAGGTAAGAAATTGGTTTGAAAGCAGAAAGATGAGAGTTATTGTTAAAACTCCCCAAAAACAAAAACGGGAAGCAATCTTTCGATCACTTCCCGTTTCACAACTCAGGAATCGTAATTCCTAAACTGCGCCAAGCTACAGTTATTATGAATTCCCCCAGTTACCCAGGTTCTTCATCTTTTGACTGAAATCATCTCAAAAGAGAACGTCCGTCAGTTATATCAATCTGCATGTGCTTCTGTGGTTTCCCCTCTCAGACAAAATCATAACAATCTTGCCCCTTCGCTAGCATCATGAGTACTTCGGAGAAGTACACTTCAGGCCAGTCTAAATAACATTTCTGCGGTTGCCCGTCTCAAAAACTTACTCAAGAGTAAGCTTTCCTTCATGTCCGACTTCATATTTCAATCCAAGATGCAGGAGTCGTATCTCCTTTCTTTTATCTCTGACTTGGTATTTTAAATTTGCACTTTAATACCATGGAAAACAAGTTTTTACCTAATTTTTTATTAACAATTTTTCCCCACATAAACCTCTATAAAAACACAACTTATCAACATATTTTAGCGGTTTATACACAAAAAATAGATGTTTTATTCCTTCTCAGACTCAAAAAGCGGAAAAATCGAATTGGGCAGGTGGGCTTCTTTGATTTTTACCGTCAATTCCTCCACTTTCTCCGGAAAATCCTCCGCCAAATCCCGCTCTTCTCCCGGGTCTTCAGCAATATTAAATAGTTCTACCTTTGTTTCCTCCGGATTTTTCACATTCAACTTTATCAGCTTCCAGTCCCCTTGTCGAACGGCTTGCCTGCCACCTAGTTCGTGAAATTCCCAATACAGGTATTCATGCCCCTTCTGTCCTTCCTGATTCATTAAAGTTGGCAACAAAGAAATACCATCTGTTTTTGGAGGTTCCTGGCCAGTCAGTTCTGCTAAAGTAGGCAGCATGTCCCAAAAGGCTGACGGATGGTCACTTTCCCTTCCTCCATCGATTACCCCAGGCCAATTGGCGATCAAAAAAGTTCGAATTCCCCCTTCATACAAATCCCGCTTGTATCCTCGATAAATCCCATTACTATTAAAAAAATCCGGATCATGGCCGCCTTCCCGATGAGGACCATTATCGCTGGCAAAAAATATAAGCGTGTTTTCCCGAACTCCCAATTCCTCAAGTTTGGCAATAACTTCACCTACATAGCGGTCTATACGCTCCACCATGGCCGCATGTGTGGCGCGAGGATAAGGCTGGGATTGATAAGCCCCGATATTCATATCCGGACCGTAGTCTGCGGCTTTCCCTCCCAGGTGGGGCTTTTCTTCTCCGATCTTCCTTCGGTATTTTTCAAAGATTTCATCCTGTGGAGCTGCCAGTTCAGCATGAGGCATAATGATCGGTAGAAAAAGAAAGAAGGGATTATCCTGGTTTTCTTCCATAAACTCCAAAGACTGTTGATGAATCAGATCTGGGGCATAGGTGACTTTATTTTCCCAGCCATTTTCGGGAAGTTCCACTTTTTGATCATTATCCCAAATATGTCCCGGATAATAACGATGCGCATAGCGCTGGCAGTTGTAGCCATAAAACTGATCAAAACCCTGGCTCATCGGATCTCCACTTGTCCCGATAAATCCCAACCCCCATTTCCCAAAACCCCCAGTGACATAGCCTGCCTGTTTCATCAATTTGGGAATGGTCATCAACGTATCCGGCATAGGGTATTGTCCTTCGGGCTGAACTTCTTTATTTCCCCGAATCGGTGTATGCCCAGTATGCAAACCTGTAATCCAAGCCGACCTTGAGGGAGCACAGACGGTATTCCCGCTATAATGCTGGGTGAACACCAAACTCTCCTGAGCCAGCTGATCGATATTAGGTGTCTCAATGATTTCATTCCCCATAAACCCCACATCTCCATAACCCAAATCATCGGCTAAAATGAAAATAACATTGGGTTTGGATTGAGCTTGAGCTTTAGAGCTTGGCTTAGAATCACAAGAAAAAAGGAAACTAAGAAGTAAAACTAAAATTAATCGAAACATGATCGGAAGAATTAAAATTTCTCTGCTTTTGATAATAGAAAGGCCAAGATACTGAAACCTAAATCAACTTAGGGTATAAACCTTATTTACCGACCCCTGTCTTTATCTCCCCATTATCACCTGAAAATCAAATTTGATACAGAATAATATTGGCTTTAATCATTGGATAACAGATATTGAACAAGAAAACAAAGTTAAAGTAATCAACCCTGTACTTTTTATCAAGTCAGGATAGATTTAGTGCTCACACAAAATGCCTGAAAACAAAAACATTGGTTTATTTATTCCCTGTTACATTGATCAGTTTTATCCTCAGGTGGCCATAGCTACGTTGGAATTACTTGAAAAATTGGACTGTCAGGTAGGTTATCCGATGGGACAAACCTGCTGCGGACAGCCCCTGGCCAATTCAGGTTATGAACGTGATACCGAAGGAGGTTCCCGGTATTTCATTGAACAATTCCAGCATTTCGATTACATCGTAGCTCCATCCGGCAGCTGCGTTCTCCATATCAAGGAGCACTTTCCCGTTTCTGCAAAATCTCACCCATCTTTCCCTGAAATCAAAGACAAGATTTTTGAACTCACAGAGTTTCTTACTGATGTTTTGCAGGTGAAGATCCAAGGAAAATTCCCTCATCGGGTAGGCTATCATGCTTCCTGTCATGGGTTAAGGGGCTTAAGATTGGGAGCTAGCAGTGAATTAAATGTGGCCGATTTTAACAAGCCTAAGAATCTATTAAGTCAGCTGGAAGGGCTGGATTGGGTGGAACTGGATCGTAGAGATGAATGCTGTGGATTCGGGGGAACATTCGCGGTGAGCGAGGAAGCCCTATCCGTGCAAATGGGCAATGATCGTCTCCGAGACCATATTTCTCATCAAGCAGAAATCATCACAGCAGGAGATGTTTCCTGCCTAATGCACCTAGAGGGATTGGCCAAAAGACAGAATAAAGGACTAAAATTCATGCATATTGCTGAAATCTTAAACCAAGCTATATTGTGAGCCATTCGGAAAAAGCAAGCATATTTATCCAAGATGCCGAAAAAACCCAGTGGCATGATGAAACCTTATGGTTTGTTAGAAAAAAACGGGACCTGATCACCAAAACTATTCCAGAATGGGAAGAATTGCGGGAAACTGCCTCCCAAATCAAAGATCATGTACTAGATCACTTAGGGGATTATTTGGAGGAATTTGAGCGAAACGCAAGCAAAAACGGTATTCAAGTACACTGGGCAAAAGATGCGGAAGAACACAATCGAATCGTCCTGGATATTATCCAAAAAAATCAATGCAAATCCATCGTTAAAAGTAAATCGATCTTAACCGAGGAATGTCACCTGAATCCTTATTTGGAAAAAAACGGCATCGAAGTCGTGGACACGGATCTTGGTGAGCGGATCGTTCAGTTTCTCAATCAACCGCCCAGTCACATTGTTTTACCGGCAATCCATTTGAAAAAAAGAGAGATTTCTGAGCTTTTTTACGAAAAACTCCAAACCGAAAAAGGAAATGAAGACCCTTATTACCTCACACAAGCGGCCAGAATTCACCTCCGAGAAAAATTTCTCAACGCTAAAGTCGCCATTACTGGGGTCAATTTTGCAGTAGCTGAAACCGGGGAATTTGTCGTCTGTACCAATGAAGGAAATGCCGATATGGGTGTCCACTTGGCCGATACCCATATCGCCTGCATGGGGATTGAAAAAATCATTCCTCGCAGAAAAGATTTAGGCGTCTTTATGCGGATTTTGGCCAGATCAGCCACGGGGCAACCCATCACCAATTACAGTTCTCACTTCAGAAGTCCGGCATCAGGAAAGGAAATTCATTTGGTCCTTTTGGACAATGGAAGGAGTGCACAGCTCCAGAGAGAAAAGTTTCGAAACTCACTCAAATGTATTCGCTGTGGAGCGTGTATGAATACCTGCCCAATTTACAGAAAAAGTGGGGGGTATAGTTATGATAGCACAGTCCCAGGCCCTATTGGTTCCATTCTGTCCCCAGGCACTGATCTTAAAAAGCACAGCAGTTTGCCCTTTGCCTCCACCCTTTGCGGTTCATGTAGCGATGTATGCCCTGTAAAAATCAATATTCATGAGCAACTCTATGAGTGGAGGCAAGAAATCACCAAAGCCAATCCTGATCGAGCAAAAAGTCTAAGCATGAAATTGGCAGCAGGAGTGTTCAAAAGTCCACTTGTCTACCGATTCTCAGGAAGCTTAATGCGAAAAGCCATCAAATCGCTACCGGCTGCTATCCTCTATCACCCATTAAACAGTTGGGGAAAACAGCGGGATCTCCCCAATGTACCCAAAGAAAGCTTTCGTGAGTGGTTTAAAAAGAATAGATTATGAGCAGTAGATCGTTGATTTTAGACAAGCTGAGGCCATCAAAGAAGTCTGACAAAAAACCTTTACCCAATTGGGAAGGCAAACCCGAAAATGGGGATTTAGTCGAAAGTTTCTCCTCTGCTATCCAAGCCAATAAGGGCGAAGTCATGACGGCTCAAGAGTTTGAAAACTGGCTGAAAAGTCAGGAATTTGCGCAGATACTATGCAAATCTCACCATTTTCAGCTCCCCAATTCTATCCCAATCCCCTCAAATGCGCATGACTTGGCCCTTTTGAATTTAGCCATTCTGGACGGACAATTTGGAACTGCAGAAAACGGGGCTATTTGGCTGGAAGAGGAGGATTTACAGTTAAGAGCTATCCCCTTTATCACCGAGCATCTAGTCATTATCCTTAGCAGGAAGCGGCTTGTGGCAACTATGCACGAGGCCTATAACCGAATTCAAGATTCGAGCTCGGGTTTCGGGCTCTTTTTGGCCGGACCTTCCAAAACTGCAGATATCGAACAATCTTTGGTCATTGGCGCCCATGGTGCAAAAAGTCTTCGAGTTGTTTGGCGCGAGGATTAATTATTGGTTTTCACGAATAAGGAAGAAACAGTTCTCGCCTTTGATAGAGAGATCAAACCCCAGATGGATCCCCAGGCTATCGGCAATCTTTTTACACAAATGAAGGCCTAAGCCAGTACCTTTTTCCCGCTTGGTTCCAAAGGAAGATTTTACCTGAAATTCAAAGAGGTTTTTTCGAATTTCTTTAGGAATTGTTACGCCACTATTAATCACATTCCAACGGATTTGCTGCTTTTCTACACTCAATTGAAATTGAATTGTACTTCCCTCTGGAGAAAACTTGATGGCATTATCTAAGAGATTTTTGAGAATAATCCTGATTTCATTTGCCTCTAATTCAAGAATCCTATCTTGACCGGAAAGATGAAATTGAATGCGTTGATTTTTGCGATTAGCTTGAGTCTCCATGGTTTTGACCAGTTCCTCACTAAACTTCAATAGACTAGTGGAAACCAGTTCCGCCTCCAAATCGGATAATTCTGTTTTCACCCAACTTAAGGTATTGTTTAAAACATTGTTGAGATGAAAGCTTTGATTTTTAAGGTCTTTAAAAATAATTTCCAATTCTCCTTCGTCCATTTCCATAGAATCCATGAGCTCAAGGGTGGTGCTCAAAGTCCCAATCGGATTTTTCAGATCATGGGATAGCATGGCTAAGAGTTGGTTTTTCTTCCGATTGATATCCGACAGCTCTCTCAAATTCTGTTCATTGGATTTGCGGAGGTTTTCAAGTGTGACATTTTGTTTTTGATAATTACTTACAAAAACATACACCCCAAAGAATACAAACAACCCACACCACAGCAAAGTGACGATATGGTCCCAAAACAAATTTTCCAGACTGGAATAGTGCTGCTCTACGACGATAATATTTTTGATCTCTAAATAAAAAAATGCTGAATACAACAAAATCGCGCCAATAAGCCAACTAAACTGAGCTAGTTTTCCTTTGATAAAAATCCCAACAGATACGATCACAATAAAAATGGTGTAAATCGTGGGTCCCTGATATCCCTCATTATTGAAATAGTTTAAGGTCACCGTCAATAAACCCACTACTAAAAGTAACTGAATCACCAAATTATGACTCCCCTTTCTTTTCATCCAAAAAAAACCTAGAAAAAAGGGAAAAGCGAGAATAAACTTAACGGTAATAATGAAGACTCCTAGCCCGAGAAAGTAATCTGAAATTCCTAAAAAGAGCAATAAAATACCTGCAAGCAAGGCAAACGTCTCGGATATTTTAGCTTGTAAATCATGTAGTGAATCAGGCCAGTCAATTTTTGACAAATTCATAGATTAAAAATATTTGAACAGTTAAAACTAAGATATAAAAATCATTTTTGATAGTCTCAACGAAATTAAACTCTGATCAATTTTAGTGGATAAGTTTTACCGGCATTCCATTGGCAAACGTAGATGTTTTTGTCTTGGTCTATGCAAACGTCATGGCAATGCTGAAACACAGGGTTTTCCTGTTTAATTAACTGCAATTCTCCATTTACATAGGTAGGGGGCGTACCACCCGGATTGGAAACCACCTGGTTTTCTTGATTTAAAATAGTCACAAATCCCGAATTATCCATTTGCTCCAAATACTTAAGCCTGGACCAGCAAACGCCTGCATAGAGCTCATCCCCATCAATGACTGGGCGACAGACAAAAGCACCGGGTAAAAAAATCGTTTCCAAATAGTTACCTTCCATTGTAAAGCGCTTGAAAGAATTATGCCCTCTCGAGGTGCATAATAAAGTAGGCTCCTCTTTTCCTCGCTGATCAATGGTGATTCCGTGAGCGGTTTTAAATTGGTGATCTTCATGCCCATCCCCACCAAACTTCCGGATAAAATGACCATTCGAGTCGTAGTGTAAAAAGTATTGGGAACCATAACCATCCGCGATATACACATCCCCATTGGGAGCGACGGCGGTTTCGGTAGGCACATAGGGCATCGTCTGCTCATAAATCCCTTCCGAAACTGGAGAAGAAATTTGGCTAACCACTTTCCCACCGAGGGTAGTTTTGAGCACTTTCCCTCCATTGTCAGCGATCCACAGGTATTCAGCATCTCCCTCATCGACCAAAGTAAGTCCGTGGGCAGCAGGCAGGTTCAGCGTCCAAGAATCCAGGTACTTCCCAGATTGATCGTAAATAATCACATTATTTTTCGCTTCGTCGGTAAGAAGAATCATTCGCTTTTTTCGATCCATCACCATTTCATGACAATTATTTACCGGAAATTTACTCGAGTCGAGCACTCCCCAATTTTTATCTATTCGATAGGTAAAGTCACCATGACCTAAAATCATCGATGCATTCGGTAAAATAAAACTGGGTTTAATGCTCATGGCTAATCCAATAAGTGATGAGGTTTGAATAAACTGACGGCGGCTGGACATAATGAAAGCGTTTTTTGAAGTTAAGCTATTGGTGAAAAATTAACAAATCCCAATCGGACCCAAAAAACTGGGATAAATAATCAGGAATTCGCCTTTAAAGGCTACGAATTGATAGTGGCTTGCTTATCTTCGAGGCTTAATCTAAGTCTCGCAAGTATGAAATGGACCAATCAGCCGGAAGGAATCTTATTGCAGCGCTCCTTTTTATTTGGAATTACCGGAATTGTCTTGGGAACTATTTCCCTGCTTAATTCCCACTTTATATTTTATCAAGCGCCCATGGGCCCCCTCAATGGAGTGGCTATTTTACTGCAACTGATCGGTCTGAGTCTTGCTGTATTGGTGCTTCGAAAGCGAAAAATTACCAAAGAAACCCTAGAAAAAGCCAAAGTAATGACCTTGATTTTGGCGGTTTCGTTATTGTTTTTTATTCTGTCGATTTGAATAAAAGGAAGAGTTGTTAGGAATAAAAACTGCAGCCAAAAGGATTGGGTCCTAATCTGAATACCTTCAACGAAATGGCTATTAGGAAAAAATCCCTAAACTTCAGCAGTCTAGGGATTTTTTACTTTTGTCAAATTGACTATTATTCCTCAGCTTTCTCTTTCTTTTTCACAGAAATAGTTAATTCAGATCCTTCTCCCGGATAGTCAGCTGTAATTACATCTCCTTCGGACAAATCGCCTTTTAGGATTTCCTCAGCTACCGCATCCTCCAAATATTTCTGAATCGCACGATTAAGGGGTCTTGCACCGTACTGCTGATCGTAGCCTTTTTCGGCAAGGAAAGCTTTTGCTTTTTCAGTCAGCTCGATTTGATAACCCAAGTCAGTTATTCTATGGAAGAGTTTCTTCAAGGAAATATCGATAATCTTGAAGATATGATCCTGAGTCAGTGAATTGAATACTACCACATCATCCAATCGATTGAGAAATTCGGGACTGAAGGCTTTTTTCAAAGCAGACTGAATTGTGGACTTCATGATTTCATCTTGATTGTCCTGCTTTGCTTTGCTTGCAAACCCTATTCCTGCACCAAAGTCCTTTAAATCACGAACCCCAATATTAGAAGTCATGATAATGATGGTATTTCGGAAATCAACTCTTCTACCCAATCCATCAGTTAAAATGCCGTCGTCCAACACTTGAAGTAGAATATTGAAGACATCTGGATGAGCTTTTTCGATTTCATCAAGTAGAACCACAGAATATGGCTTTCTTCTCACCTTCTCGGTTAGCTGTCCACCTTCCTCATAACCCACGTATCCTGGAGGTGCTCCCACCAAACGGGAAACTGAGAATTTCTCCATGTACTCAGACATGTCAATTCGAATCAAGGAATCCTCCTTATCGAATAGGTAAGTGGCCAGCATCTTTGCCAATTCGGTTTTACCTACACCGGTTGGTCCTAAGAAAATAAAGGATCCGATTGGTTTTTTAGGATCTTTTAATCCAACCCGAGTTCGTTGAATGGCTTTGGTTAGCTTCTTAATCGCTTCATCCTGACCAATTACTTTATCGGAAAGCTCAGTATTCATGTTCAACAATTTCGCTCCTTCATTTTGAGCGATTCGCTTGGCAGGAATTCCAGTCATCATGGCGATCACTTCGGCTACACTGTCCTCATCCACCGTAAATCGTTTCGATTTACTTTCCTCTTCCCAGCGAAGTTTGGCTTGTTCAAGTTGCTCTAACAATTTTTTCTCTTTGTCTCGCAACTGTGCCGCTTCCTCATATTTCTGAGACTTGACTACTCGATTTTTCTCCGTTTTGATATTTTCCACTTCTTCTTCAAGCTTCAAAATATCTTCAGGAACGTGAATATTATTAATGTGAACTCGCGCCCCTGCTTCATCCAAAATATCAATGGCTTTATCCGGAAGGAATCGGTCAGAGATATACCTGTCTGACATTTTTACACAGGCTTCTATCGCTTCGGGCGTATAATTTACATTGTGATGATCCTCGTATTTATCCTTAATATTATTGAGGATTTGAATGGTTTCTTCCGGAGAGGTGGCGTCGACCATAACCATTTGAAATCTTCGTGCCAATGCTCCATCCTTTTCAATGTATTGACGGTATTCATCTAGCGTAGTCGCTCCGATACATTGGATTTCTCCACGGGCGAGTGCTGGCTTAAACATATTAGAAGCATCCAAAGACCCCGAAGCTCCACCTGCACCTACAATGGTATGCAGCTCATCTATGAATAAGATAACATTCGGAGACTTTTCCAGCTCGTTCATGACAGCCTTCATCCGCTCTTCAAATTGCCCCCGGTATTTTGTTCCTGCAACAAGTGAGGCCAAATCCAATGTTACCACTCGCTTGTTAAACAATACTCGAGATACTTTTTTCTGAATAATCCGAAGAGCCAAACCTTCAGCAATTGCCGTTTTACCTACTCCGGGTTCACCAATGAGGATTGGGTTGTTCTTTTTTCTTCGTGAAAGAATCTGCGCTACCCGCTCAATTTCTTTTTCCCGGCCAATAATCGGATCCAATTTGTCATCCTCAGCCATTTTGGTGAGGTCTCGTCCGAAATTGTCCAATACTGGAGTCCGTGATTTTTCTGCACCAGCTTTGGACGCTCCTCCCCCACTACCTGGATTTCCAAATAGCTTGGATCCATCGTCATCTGAATCCTCCGCCTCAGCACGTCCTCTTGGGTTCATTCCTGGGTCAGATTGCATTTCAAGCATCTCTTTCACGGCTTCATAGTTAATGTCAAATTTGTTAAGAATCTGCGTTGCAATATTTTCTTCATCTCTCAATATAGAGAGAAGCAAATGCTCCGTTCCAATCAATTGACTTTTAAAGATTTTAGCTTCCAGATACGTTATTTTCAATACCTTCTCTGACTGTCGGGTCAGAGGAATATTTGCCATGTTCTTTACATTATGGTTTGCTGTACCCTTCACGGCTCGTTCGATCGAAGACCGAAGCTCATCCAAAGGCACTCCAAGCTTTTTAAGAATGGAAACAGCCACACCTTCTCCTTCACGAATCATCCCCAGTAAGAGGTGCTCTGTACCGATATAATCGTGACCCAGGCGAAGCGCTTCCTCGCGGCTGAGTGAGATCACCTCCTTGACTCTGTTCGAAAATTTTGCTTCCATTAAATTCCTTTCTGATTGTTTAATAATCCTGTACGTATGTTACCGAATTTGTTTTAAAAACACAATCAATTTAACGATTGTTCATTCTTTTTTTATTGACTTTCGGATAAGACCTCCTGCGGAAGGCCCTTCACAAAAGAGCAAATCCAGCACAGAAAGATTTGGCTCAAAGTCTAAGCCAAATAGCTGCATGTAAGGCACTGCCCGATAGTATTTGCGCTCCAAAAAGTCCTCTCCTGGCCTAAAGAGCCCCCTAAGATCCCTATCCACCTCTGCAATCTGTTCTTTTTTGACCAGCCGCAATTTGACAGGTCGCTGGACAAGTTTAAGACAGATTGTCAGAAATTCCATATTGAGATCCCACAAATAGGCAGGTTTTTTTTCAAAAACATGTTCCAGATAAGGAAAAAAAAACTCAAAAAATGGTGCTTTGCCATACGCACTTTGAATTCCCCTGAGATGATTTTTTTGCCAATTTTGGCTATAGTCAATCGATACAGCATCTAAAGCAATTCTAGGCCTTCTTCCAACAATGGGCACCGAAAGGGTTTCTACTTTATTGGTCAGCTTAATTTGCGTTCGGTTAAACCAAGATTTCCGTTGATAAGTATCCTCAGGACATAGCCAAATTTCCTCAGCCTCCCAAATTGCACAAAAGAATTCGAGATTGGGCAGGTAATGAAGGTCAATGGCGAGGGTGGACATAGGTTTACTTTAGAACAGGTAGATCTGGATTTACAAAAATAAGGGGAAATTGAATAAAATAATCCGCGTCTCACAGAAGAAGAAGGGAGATAAAGTTTTGTGAGCTGAAAGCATAAATTTTAAAAAATTTAGCGGTTTAAATTCTCAAAAGAACTAATCCAACGCTTAAGGTGAACAGCCTAAATATGAGCTGCCAAAGAAAATGAATTTGATTCTTCATAGGATTCCATAGAAATGATGAATTGCGATTTATCTACTCGCATCAAACTATATCCTCCAATTGCCCCAAACCTTCTCGCTTGACCTCCACTTCTTCCCCAGTACAATCCAAAATGGTGGAACCTACATTTTGGCCGTAACCTCCATCAATGACCACATCGACAAGATTTTGGTATTTTTCGAAAATCAATTCCGGATCCGTGCTGTATTCGACGACTTCATCTTCGTCATGAATTGAGGTAGTCAAAATAGGTTGCCCTAATTCCTTGACCAACATTCTTGGTACATTATGATCGGGAACTCGTATACCCACCGTTTTTTTATTCATCTGCATGATTTTAGGCACTTGAGAACTCGCTTCTAAAATAAAAGTAAAAGGTCCTGGAAAGGCTTTTTTCATCATTTTGAAAATGGGTTTGTCTATCACTCGCGTGTATTGAGCGATATCACTCAAGTCGGCACAGATAAAGGAGAAATTATGTTTTTTTGGATTGATTCCCTTGATTTTTGCAATTCGCTCCACTGCACGTTGATTGGTGATATCACAGCCCATTCCATACACCGTATCGGTCGGATAAATGACCACTGCCCCGTCTCTGAGTAGCTCGGCAATATGTCTGATTCGCTTAGGGTCAGGATTTTCTTCGTACAATCGAATAAATTCAGCAGCCATTTTTTTGGGAATTTTAGTTTGTAAAGAATTCACTCCATATCTGCTTCAATTCCTGTACAATGGGAATA
Organism: Algoriphagus sp.; assembly: GCF_024305035.1. GTDB lineage: Bacteria > Bacteroidota > Bacteroidia > Cytophagales > Cyclobacteriaceae > Algoriphagus. The sequence continues at coordinate 12,588 of NZ_JAMWZB010000036.1, read as the reverse complement.
TCTGCAGGAGCCCAATTTAGTTTAAAAAGTTCATTTTGCCCGAGCCAAGCAGCGTTTTCATGTTCTCTGAGAAGAATTTTACCTGACTTAATTCGTGCCAAAAATGGGATCAATTCTACCTGCTTTCCCGGATAATCAAAAATCACAGGAGTAAGTTTTGAGACCAACTCAATAGTCAAGTCAAGCTCTTCTTTAATTTCACGGACCAAGCATTGCGTTGGGTTTTCATCGCGTTCGACCTTACCTCCAGGAAATTCCCAAAATCCAGCCAAATCCATCTTTTTGGATCGCTTCACCGCCAAGACAAGTCCATCCTGGACAATCAGTGCACAACTTACCGCAATTGGTGTAATTTTATTGAGATACATTTGATAGAAAATAAATGACGGTAAAGAACAAACTTAGCCAAAAGAGTAAAACTTTATTCATTTCAATCAAATTCGAATGATCAAAAGCTCACTGACTGCGTTCTATTCAAGAGGATTATTTATTTTTGCCCACTATGCTTGAGGATAAAAAGAAAAAACTGCTACTCATCCTGATTATCACGTTTTCGGTACTCGGGATTTCCATGTCCTTTTATTTTTACCAGGTCTTTTTTAGCCCCAATGTCCTGACAAGAGGGGATCAACCCCAGGCTTTCCGAATTCCGAGTAATGCTAATTATCAATTTGTCTCCAATAAACTTTTTGAGGAGGAGTTAATCAACGATGCGGTTAGCTTTGCCTTTGTGGCTAAAATTTTGGATTATCAGGAATTAGTCAAACCGGGACTTTATACCATTCAGCCCAATATGACCAACCTTGAACTGGTTCGCCTGCTAAGATCCGGGAATCAAACGCCAGTCAGAATCACCTTTAATAACGTCAGGACCAAAGAAGATCTAGCGGAAAAAATTACTTCCAATCTTGAAATAACTGAAACTCAGTTTCTCGCTTTAATTCAGGATTCAGTCAATATCCGCAAATTTGGTTTTGAGGAAGAAACCATAATGAGCATGTTTATTCCCAATACCTACGAAGTCTGGTGGAATACCAGTCCAGAGGCGCTTTTTGACCGGATGTATCGAGAATATCAGGATTTTTGGACGGAAAATCGAAAAGAAAAAGCCCAAGCCCGAGGACTCAGCCTTACTGAAGTTTCAACGCTGGCTAGTATTGTGCAAGCAGAAAGTCAAAAAGCAGACGAACGACCGAGAATTGCTGGGGTTTACCTCAATCGATTGAGGCTGAATATGCCTCTACAGGCTGATCCCACTTTAGTGTTTGCCATGGGAGATTTCAGCATCAAGCGGGTGCTTAATATTCACAAAGAAACCGACAGCCCATACAATACCTATCGGTATACTGGCCTGCCTCCGGGGCCCATTAACTTACCGGATATCAATGCACTGGAGGCAGTGCTCAATGCAGAGGACCACAACTATCTTTATTTTTGTGCAAAAGAGGATTTTTCAGGATATCATGCTTTTGCTAGCAATTTGGCTCAACACAATGCCAATGCCCGAAGGTATCAGGCTGCCTTGAATGCCGCCAAAATTTATTAATCATGTATCAAGCCGAGACCGAATTACGAGTACGCTATGCTGAAACTGATCAAATGAGCTATGTGTACTACGGGAATTATGCAATGTATTTTGAAGTAGCTCGGGTGGAAGCTATGCGTAGTATCGGTTTTTCTTACAATCAAATGGAGCAAGAGGGCGTAATAATGCCTGTCTTGGAAAGCCACTTTCGTTATCTCAAGCCGGGAAAATACGATGAGCTTTTGAGAATCAAAACCAAAATCCCCCTGCTTCCAGGGGTACGCATTCGGTTTGAATATGAGGTATATAACGAACAGAATGAACTGATTACCGAAGGTTGGACTACGCTTACCTTTTTGAAAAAAGAAAGCCATCAACCAACAAGACCTCCAAAGAATTTGTTAGATTTATTGAAACCGTACTTTTAGCCGATTTACCCCGTGGTAAAACAAAAAATTGAAAACATCCAAGACCGTTTGTTGACTTGGGCCCAAAGCTTACGCCGTATTCACTTTGGGGACCCTGACAAAAATGTCTATGATGTGGGAGAGCTTTTTGTGAAGCAGTTATATAAAGATGATATCGCAGAACGGGCAGGTTCCATGGCCTTCAGTTTTACCATAGCCTTATTTCCCTTACTCCTTTTTTTATTGAACTTGATTCCTTATTTACAAGATTTGATTCCCTATGTGACAACAGAAAACATCCTGATGTTTGTTCAGGAAATTTTACCAGGAAACATGTACAATGAGTTGGAATCTACAATTATGGATATTGTTTCAAAGCCAAGACAAAGCCTGTTATCATTAGGTTTCTTTTTCGCACTTTTTGCCTCCACTCAGGGGGTCATGTCTATGATGAGCTCGTTTAACTCGGTCTATAGAACTAAAGAAAGTAGAGGTTTTTTAAGGAGTCGGGTAATTGCGGCAGGGATCGTTTTCAGCTTGGTAGCAGCGGTGGTGTTGGCAAGTTCGGTGATGATTCTGGGAGGCTTTGTGATTTCCAGGATTGAGGAGATGCAATTATTCAATTCAGAGTTTTTAATCTTTTTATTTAACTCGCTCAAGTTTCTTGTCCTCATTGCTGTATTTTATTTCACCTCTGCATTAATTTTCCGTTACGCACCAGCTGTGCATGATCGCTGGCATTTTTTCTCTATTGGAGCCAATTTAGCAGGTTTACTAATTACACTAGGTTTCTATCTTTTCACCTTTTACTTGAATAATTTCGCAAGTTACAACAAGCTTTATGGCTCGATTGGAACATTGATAGGCTTAATGCTGTGGCTTTATATCACTTCTTTGATTGTTTTAATTTCATTTGAGGTTAATGTAACCTTGGATTTGATTGATGAGCGAAAAAGCCAAAAAGACGAAAAGCATCCTGCTGACAGAGCACTGGATTAGGTTGAGATGTCACAAAATTGGCCCTGAATTGGTTTAACCTAGATTTTTTGAAAAAATTAAGTCCAAATGAATCAATCAGTTAAAAATATTTGACTGGAATTACTTTGCAAAAGTAGAGTTTCATACTAGTTTTGCATTCCGAATTGGACATCAGGTTCCTTTCGAAATAGAGGAGTGGCAGAGTGGTCGAATGCGGCGGTCTTGAAAACCGTTGTACCGCAAGGTACCGGGGGTTCGAATCCCTCCTCCTCTGCTTTTAGTTAATCAAATCTTTCGAAAAGCCCCAAAATTTAGTCATTTGGGGCTTTTTTATTTTTCGCTTGACTCATTTTTAATCATATTACTCGGATTTCTTGCGGAAAAATCGAGACCTATTGCAATTCCAATCGAGCCCTATTTTTTTTGATCTTTTCCCCAAAGCAAATTCCAAACGATTAAATTTCCTTCTCAGTGAGATTTTTATTAGTTTAAAGAGAACGAAAATTCAAAAAATGCCTCATCTGCTAAAAGCCATCGGAAAGATTACCACCATTTTTGGGCTGACTTATCTTTTTCCTCTATTCACTTTCGCCCAAAATCAACCCGGAATTCCCAAACCCAGCGGACCAGTAGATCTCAGCGAGGATAGCGATTTGGTGATCTATATTGTCATCCCTGTCATCATCCTTATTTTATTCCTGATCTTCCGGAAAAGAATAAACAGAGTCAAGGAAGAGAAACGAGAGCGATTTAGAAAAAAAATGGAGGAAAGACGCAAAATGGCCGATGACAGATTTATCGCTAGTAAATAACCTCACTTACCTAAGGCAAGTTTTAGCTCTCCCTTTTTCAATTTTGACTCGCTGTACATCTGACATTTCTGTGTGGAGCAATTGTAGGACCCTAATAGAAATAATAAGGTAAGGTGACTTAGACCGTTTAGATATTTATTTCAGAATCAACAGCGACTTGCAGGATATTTTACCCAAAGTTTTGGCGAATGAGAGACAATTTTCAACTCTTTTGAAAGTTAGATTCTTTGGGAATTTGGACTCTCACTCAGTAAAAAATTTTATCGAACAGGAATTTTGAATCCTAACTGAAAATGAAGTAAGTCTTAACTTTTTGTCCAAAATTTTTGGAACACAAGAAAGCCTAAATAAGCTCCCAACAATGCACTGGGCAAAACTAGTAAACCAACTAGTAAAAGTTCAAATGGGAATAAATTGTGAGAGGTAGAATCCCAAAATGTGATATCATAAAAAATCCGTAAAAACACCCCCAACAATACTCCTAGTGTTGTAAATAGAGCGATTTTGGATGGCTTCTCTTTCAGAAAAGAAAGGAGAATAAAGGCCACAAGAAATGTACCCATACTCTGAATAAGAAAGCTAGAAACCCCAAAAACGAGAGTAGAATTATAGGGTTGAAACCAATACGAGAGCGCTCCCACTCCAATTCCTGAGAGCAACGAAGTAATTTTGGCTTTATGTTTCATAGATTTTACTTATTTCTTGCTTGACTTTTAAAGATTCCCTTCAGACAATTCCACCTAAAGCACCGGTATCAATTGCATCTTTGAGAAGCATTGATTCCATTTATTTTATTGCACTTGAGCTTGGATCCACGACAAAACTTCTGTCAATGCCGTAGGGGAAATGGTTTGTTCGATGGATGCATACTCACTTGGAGAACCGGTCGTACTTTCCTGGAAAAGGTGGTTCAAATCAGGAAGCTCTTTAGTTGTTACTTGCTCATTTCCTCCCTTTTTCAGGGCTTCATGGATTGCCGATAAATTTTCCTTGGGAGGAACTTGTAAATCCTTTTCACCAATTATGGCCAACACGGGACATTTGACTTTCTGCAAAGCTTCCGCAGGATCATACTTTACAAAAAACTGCATCCATGGTGTGGCAATTTGGTCAGCTTGAAGCTTTGCAAATTCTTCAATCCCCATTCCCCCTGGTAGTGTAGGATTTGGATCATTCTCAAAGGTTTCGACAAGAAAGCTGTTTATATCGGAATTCAACTGATGGAGATTTGTGGAGCTTTTCACCATCGCAAAAAGTTCTTTGTTGATAGTCGCTCCTTTTTGTAAATTTTCCTCACTCATTCCAGAAGCCTTACCTACCAACTGCTGCTGCAATAAAAGTAATTGATCCCCCGGGATTCCCGTGCCGGCTAAAAGGACAATAAACGCCACGTCAACCGTTTTGCTGGCAACCATTGACGCGACTACCCCACCTTCACTATGACCGATTAATCCTATTTTAGTTGGAATAATTTCTTTTCTGCTTCTTAAATACTCAACCGCAGCTTTTGCATCCTCAGCAAAGTCTAAACTAGTTGCAGATCTAAAATCCCCTTCTGACAAGGCTGTGCCTCTATCATCATACCTCAAAACTGCGATTCCATTCCGTGTCAAAAAATCCGAAATCACCAAGAACGGTTTATGACCGAGCAACTCCTCATCCCGATTTTGCGGGCCACTTCCACTGATCAAAATTACCGCAGGAAAAACTCCCTCCTTTTGCGGTAAAGTCAAAGTACCTGCCAAGTCTATCCCTGCATTCGGGTTTTCAAAGGTCAAGTCCTCTGAATAATATGGAAAAGGCTTTTGGGGCTCCTGAGGCCTGGAGGGCTTTTTTTCTTCCAAAACCTCCTTGGATAAATTTAGCGGAAATGTCTGCCCTCCCTGTCGAAACTCACCACTGATGACCTGATCATCTCCCAGCTTACCTTCATATGCTATTTGTGGACCATCGAGCGTTATTTTTAAAATTGAATTCTCAAAACTCGTCGTAGTGGTGGGAATTCCTTTGACTCCTTGATCTGGACTGTCCATGGTCGAACTCAAACCTTCCGAAGTCTGGACAACATCAAATACAAGCCTGAGTCGCACTCCCTGCACCGTTAACACTCCATTCCATTGCCCTGTGATCTCCTGGGCATCTACTGCAAAAAAAAGAAAGGCCATCATGAAAACTAGTAGAAGTATTTTTTTCATCTTTAGCAGGTTTTTAAAATAGGGAAATTCCTTAATTAATCTTTTCTTAACTCAATCTAACTATCCTCACTCTTTATCCAATCTTTCTTTTTCCCAATAAAGGATAGAAATGCTCTTTGGCAGATGATCTGGTATTAACTTACCAACCCAACTTGTTGATAAATTCACAGGTAATCTTAGGCCTACCGATTTAGCAATTCGGTTAAAAACTCCCTGGTCGCTTTATCAAAAATACCGTTGCGGGTCAGGTCATTATTGGTAGACTGAAAATCAATCAATGCTTGATGCGTCTTTGGTCCAAAAACCCCATCCGAAGTTCCCGGATCGAAACCCAGCTGTTTTAGCGCATCCTGCAGATAAATCACCTCCTGTCCGGTATCTCCCTTTTCCAAATTTTTACGTGAAAATCCCACTGCCGAATCCGGCCTCAATCTTCGAAATCCCAGCAATTTACCTGCCCCATAAGCAGTGACTGAAACCTGATTTCCTTGATTTCCACCGAGGCAATAAATTCGTTTCAGATCATGGGAAAAACCCATAAATATTCCCACATGTCCGGTCCAAGAATTACGATCTCCCCTCCAAAAAACGACGACATCTCCTGGTTCTGGATTGGAAATTGGAAGTCCAAAATTCAACCAAGATCGAGCGGCTAAACTTTTACTCCGCTCCAGTCCTGATTTTTGTGCTACCCAGTTCATAAACAAACTGCACCAAGCTACATCATCGGAAACATAATCCGGAAAACCCGACTCTCGGGCATAGTTCAGGATTTGAGGATTGTTACCCGTTCCGGGAATTTCTTTAACGCCAATTTCATTGATGGCGATTTGAAGTAGATTTTCCATAAAAAGAAGTTAAGAAAGTAAACAGAAAACTTTGATCAAGATACAAGTAATTGATTGGTAGCACAATAGAAGATACGCTTACTTTTCCTTTATTTTCACGTAAAAGAAATAAAATGCTAACGTCCTCTTTTTCCTCATTCATTTGAAATTTTCCTGCGCTTGTTTTTTCTGGGTTTCTCCCCCCTTACCTCTCTCTTACTTTTGACTATCAATTTAAACCAACAAACACATGAACAAGGAACTTATCTTTCTTAGAACTTTTGCTGCCACAGCAGCGATCAGTTCTTCCCTTCTTTTCTTCTCCTCCTTCAAAGGAAGCGGTAATCAACAATTTGAAACCATCGATGTGCAGCGAATCAACATTGTGGAAGCGGATGGAACGGTTAAACTTATCGTGACCAATGCAGGGCTTTTCCCCAATGGAACAGAAAAAATCAACGGAAGACCGACCAACACCGATCGAAAAAAACGAGCAGGAATGCTATTTTTTAATGAAGATGGCTTGGAGTGCGGAGGATTGATTTACGATGGGGAAAAGAAAGAAAATGGTCATAGCGCAGGCCTTTCTTTAACTTTTGACCAGTACAATGGCGATCAGGTAATGCAATTATTAACCACTGATTCCCAGCAAGGCGATGAGCGATATGTGAGTTCCTCCTTGGTCTTCAATGATCGCCCAGCAAAAGAAACGCAAGAAAAAACAGCTGAAATTATGCGAGAATTGAGTGAACTCCGGAAAAATGATCCAGAGGCTTTCAAAAAGAAGTATGCCGAATATCAATCGCAGGAATTGATTGGAGGTGCCCCAAGAATTATGCTTGGCAAATCAAGAAGTCAAAACAACGGTTTATTTTTGTTTGACGATCGGGGAATGCCCCGCGCGATGTTCTATCTGGACAAAAACAATAATCCCAAATTGGAGGCTTTCGACCAAAACGGGAATGTTACCAGTTCGTGGCCAGAAAAATAAATAAAACTAAGTGAGGGGGAGAGATCTCCCCTTTTTTACTCCCAGCATGAAGCAATTATTCGCTCGACTCCAAGTAAGTCCAGGCTTTTTAGGCTTGGTTTTCCTATTTGCATACCTGGACTCCATTCGACATCGAGTAGCACCTGGACAGCTGATTGACTGGTATGTGCTTACTCCGGAATCGGCCTTGGTCACCATTCCTCAAGTACTATTGATTATCCTTTTTTTACGTCTTACTTTTCAGAAATTTCATCCTCCGTCCTGGATCCCTTTGGATTGGGGAAAAGTAGTACTGAGTTTTTTGGTGGGATTGATGGCTTACTTGATTATAATCACTATCATTTCCATGCTTATTGCCTTGGTATTTGATACTTGGGAGCGAAACTTCACTTCAGAAATTATCCTCAGCAGCATGGTTTCCCGAATTTTAGACTTCGTGATTTATGGGGGGTTTTACGTAGCCTTTTTACTCCTGCAAAAATCAAAAGCGCATCAAGAAGCCATTTCATCCTATGATTTGGCTTTGGCCGAATCCAAAATTCAATCCCTCAAGCAGCAGCTTAACCCCCACTTTTTATTTAATAATCTCAATGTCCTAGATCAGTTGATTGAGGAAAATCAAAAATCCGCAGCTACCTTTTTACAGAATTTTGCTGAACTCTACCGCTATGCCCTTGCAAAATCTGAAATGAAATTGGTTTCTTGGGAGGACGAATTGAGTTTTGCAAAAAACTATTTTAAGCTCATGGAAGAAAAATTTGGAGATGCCTACCGCTTGGAAATTATTTTAGAAAGCCCAACTGGAAAGCTTCCTCCTTTGACTTTACAGCTCTTGATCGAAAATGCCGTTTTTCACAATTTTGGCACCATCAAAAACCCAGTAACTATACAAGTTCGATTAAGTGATAATCTAATTGTCAGCAATAACCGAATCCCCTTTCAAAAGCCTAGACATACAGGAGGCAGAGGCCTAAGCAACCTTAAGAAACAAGTTGAGCTTATCAATGGCCATTCGCTGAAAATTAAGGAATCTGAAAATCAATTTACAGTCACTCTCCCGCTGACCCCATGATCCATATCCTGATCCTAGAGGATGAAATTCCTGCCCAAAAAAAACTAGTGCGTTACCTAAAAGAAATGCAGCAGCCTACACACCTGGTCGACTGCTTGGAGTCCGTGGCAGATGGGATTGAATTTTTGAGCAAGCGTCCAAAACTGGATTTGATCATCTCCGACATCGAACTGAGAGACGGAAATGCTTTTCAAATTTTTGAAGAGGTAAAGCTCCCCTGCCCCATTATTTTCACCACAGCCTATCATGAATTTTGGATGCAAGCCTTCCAAAGCCATGGAATCGCTTATTTACTGAAGCCTTTCAGCCTTGACCAATTCCAAAAAGCCTGGGATAAATTTCTTTTTCTCACTCAGAAACCCGCTGATCCATCCACTATGATAGCGCAGATCCATCAACTGATGGACGCCAGAGGAAAAACAAAACCTAATTTTAAAACGCGAATCACCGTGCCCTATGCTAAAGGAACCTACTTTTTGGAAATCGGTCAAGTGGTATTCTTTCTCGCAGAACATGGAGTCGTTTTCGCTGAGGACCGTGCTGGAAAAAAACATTTACTAAAAGAAACCACACTTAAACAAGTCCAGGCTTTTTTGGATCCTGCCCAATTTTTCAGGATAAACCGAAGTGAGGTAGTCAACAAAGGTTTTGTTCAGGCTACCGAGCGCTATTCCAAAAATTCGGTAGCCATCAAACTAATAGGAGTAGCTCGACTGCTGATCTGCAGTCAAAATCAAACCCCCGAATTCCTCCAGTGGATGGAAAAATAAAAATCACCCTTTTCAATTCCTATTAATTTAGGAAAGAATAATACCTCTTTTATACCCTCTTTTCAACATGTGAGTAAATACAAAATCCACTTGCCACAAGTTACTATTCATCAGTTTTACGTAAATTTTCAAGACCCAAACTACATAGCACTATGAAAATCACCATCCAAACTCAAATTACCGCTCCGATCAATCTCACTTGGACCGCATTTACGAGTTCAAGACATGTCCCCCATTGGAATTTTGCATCCGGGGATTGGCATTGTCCCTGGGCAAAAGGGGAGTTGAAAATCGGCGGCAAATTCACCCATCGAATGGAAGCAAAGGATGGCAGCATGGGCTTTGATATTAACGGAACTTATCAGAGCATTATCCCTAATAAAAAACTCAGCTACCTCATCGAAGATGGAAGATCGGTGGATATCACCTTTACTCAATCGGGTCAGGAGAGTATTGTAACTGAAACTTTTGAGACGGAAAAATCCCACTCTGAGGAACTTCAGCGAAACGGTTGGCAAGCAATTCTAGCTAATTTTAAAAACTATGTGGAAAAAATAGCTCCCGATGCCCTTCACTTTGAAATTGAAATTCAAGCGCCTGTTTCGCAGGTGACACCCCAGATGCTCGATAAGGCAACTTATCCTATTTGGACTGCACCTTTTTCTCCGGGCTCCTACTATGAAGGCAGCTGGGAAAAAGGAAGCCAAATCTATTTTTTGACCCAAGATGAGAATGGTGAGAAATCCGGAATGGTCAGCAAAATTCTTGAGCACATTCCCGATCACTACATTTCTATTGAGCATTTGGGCATGATTGACAAGGGAAAGGAAATTACCTCAGGGCCGGAAATCGAAACTTTTCAAGGGGTTACTGAGAACTATACTTTTACATCCAAAAATGGCAAAACCGTTCTTCAGGTCGATATTGAGTCTGTGGGTGAATACAAGGATCACTTTAATGCGATGTGGCCAAAAGCCTTGGAAAAGCTGAAAGAAATCTGTGAGAAATAAGAAAACTTCCGGTATGTTTTGAATTAATTCTTTTTGGAAACATATTTAAGGGTTAAAATTTTTTACTAATCAAAGAAAAAATATGACTCTTAAATATTCCGGACGGTGCAGTTTATTTGTTTTAATTCTTGCTTGTAGCAGCCCAAATGAGGAAAATATCTCCCGTGATTTCCCAACTTTCGAACTCCATGAGGGGGTTGTCGATAAGCCCGAAAATGTGCTTGCTTCGGTTGAGTTTATTCCACTAAAATTCCCTGAAGGAACTCCCGTTCAGTATTTTGGATTTGATCCATTTCTTGCTTTTGCTGAGGATAAGATTTTTCTCAACACCGATCCCTACATGAATCCTACTTTACACCTGTTTGATTACAGCGGAAATCATCTTCAAACCATCGATCGAAAAGGCGGTGGTCCCAATGAGTATGGGAACATTGATCAATTTGGTATTACCGTCGATAATCAATTGGCGGTGGTTTCGGATTTTACTTTGCTGGAATTTGACGATAAAATGGATATTATCCGGAGAATCAATCCCAATAAGGACGGAACCTTTTATTCGATTTCGGATTTGGAAGCTTTGGACGCTAAAACTTGGTTTTTAGCATTGCGGGGGACTGAAGCAGACAAAGACGGATTTACCCAAAACTTTGCGATTTTCGACAAAGATTCAATTACCTATGAATTTCTTCCTCTCAAAAGCTACCCTGCTTCAGGTTCTGGTGGAGATGGTGCGATTGCTCCATATCAAGATGGTTATTTACTTAACTTCGGCTTCTCGGATACCCTTTATCATTATGCTGATGGGAAGGTAAAAGCCTTGCTGGCATTGTCCTATGGAGACCGGAGATTACCCGAAGAGATGCGGATGAAAACTGAGGATCAATTGGATGAAGAATTAGCAGGAATGATTTCCACACAGGATTATGATCTCAATTTGGGCGATATTAATGTGGCAGGTGAAAGTATAAGTTTTCATGCTTTTGGAATAAAACCCGCTCCGATTCCCATGTCTGAATTAGAGAAAATGGAAACCTTACCTGATAATTTACCGCTTTTTGAAGTCTTTATTCATCCGGAAAAAAACGCAATCAAGGCCACTAAAATCGTAAAACAAATGTCTGGGAGATCTTTTTCAGACGGGGAATATTTTTATCGCTTACTCTACACTGAAGACTGGAATGGAATTTTGGAAGATCAGTCTCTTGGAGTGGAACTTGGTAAAAGACTTGAGGCAGCCTCACAGCAATTAAATGACGAGGAAGATCCTATATTAATCCGGTATCAGGTCAAGTGGTGATCATTAAATCAGTCCCAAAAAGCGGATAAAACTCAAAATTTATCCGCTTTTTATTCCCTCAATTTTCAGTGGACTTTTCTGGCTTTTATTCCTAAATCAAATTTTTAAGCTAATTTTCATTTCTGCCTTATCACCGCAACATGAAAAAAACAGCTTTCTCTTGCCTTATCGCTTGCCTACTCTTTCTTTCACTGTCGGTTCTAGCCCAAAAAACTTCCGATTTCTTACCAGTAAGCAAAGTAGTAGATGGGGATACTTTTTGGGTGATAAATCCTGATGGAAGAGAGGAAAAAATCCGATTGATCGGTGTGGATACACCTGAAGTCAGAAATACCGGTCGAACTCGAGTAGAGTATTTCGGAAAGGAAAGTTCAGATTTTGCCAAAAAGTTTTTGACAGGAAAAAAAGTCAGGTTGGAATATGATGTACAGCGAAGGGACCGGTACCAGCGAACTTTAGCCTATGTTTACCTTGAAGATGGGACTTTTTTCAATGCTTTACTAGTCAAGGAAGGCTATGCTACGGTAGCCACCTTCCCCCCAAATGTAAAAAACGAAAACCTTTTTGTCCAGCTTCAACGCCAAGCCAGACAAAAAGGCAAAGGACTTTGGAGAAAGTAATCTCACTCCAAGTACATTTCAAGCTCAATTACCAAATCGGCAAAATATCCCGCTTGTCTCTATCATCCTTAGGGAAGAGACTAA
>NZ_JAMWZB010000035.1 GCF_024305035.1 Algoriphagus sp. | reverse complement strand
CAACCAATCCGATAGATGTAACGATCTGTGAAGGAGATGCCGAAAGCATTACCGCAAGTGCGACAGTTCCTGCTGGATTTACCATCGTTTGGTACACCACTGAAAATGGAGATGAAACTACAGATTCTCCTACTCTAAGTGAGGTCGGAACAGTAACATATTATGCAGCTGCTGTAAATAATACAACCCAATGCGAAAGTCAGGAGCGAACTCCAGTGACTTTGACCATCAATGATTGTTCCATCGCTTTGGTTAAGACCGTTGTCGCTGATCCATCCAATGAGGACAATTGCTTGGATACAGATGATAATCTGATTTACACCTTTACGGTAACTAATACTGGAAATGTAACGATCGATAATGTATCGATCGATGAGGAAAGCTTCTCTGGAACGGGGACCTTAAGTGCAATTACCTTTGTGTCCAGTTCAGAAGATAGTCCAGAAGGAACTTTGCTTGAAGGTGAAACTGCCACTTACACCGCTACTTATACTATTACTCCTGAGGATACCCAAGCTGGATTGATTAGCAATCAGGCTGAGGTAACCGGCACCGTCGGTGATTATGGAAATGTATCTGACCTTTCTGGTCAGACCATGGAAGATGATGAAGTCACTCAAATCGAAATTTGTCAAGATCCATCCTTGGATATTACCAAAGAAATTGATGTGAATGATGAAGAATTGAATGGAACGCTATCCTATATCATCACAGTCATCAATGACGGTAACGTAACCTTGACCAATATTTTGGTGGAAGATGAGCAACTTGATTTTGAATTCTTGATTGAATCCATCGCACCAGGAGAAGAAGTTGTGTTCAATTCTAGTGAATTTGAAGAATTGTCTATGACGATCACTTCTCAAATGATAGAAGCAGAGTGTTTTGAAAATACAGCTACTGCTGGATCACTAGTGATTGATGGAGAAAATAATCCGCTTCCTGATCAAATTTTAATTGATGGGCCGCAACAACCTGAAGTAATCCTAATCAGTCAGTTCTTTATCGAACCGGTTTCAGACACGGCTCTAGCTTGCTTTAATCAGAATCCAGCCATTGCTATCCTTAAAGAAGCTATAGAGCCTGCAGATTGTATTACCGAAGGTGATGAGATTACGTATCGATTTACTGTGACCAATGAAGGTAATGTAAGCCTTTCTAATGTAGAAGTAACTGATACTAAAGTGTCTGATGCTCCAATTACTGGGCCACTTAGCGGTGATTCAGGTGAGGATGGCATCCTAGGACTTGAAGAAACCTGGATTTACGAAGTTACCTATACGGTCACTAGTGATGACATCAATAATGGTGAGGTAGCCAATACCGCAACTGTTACCGCAGGATTTGGACAGTTTAACCTTTCTGAAGATTCCAATGAGGTGATAGTAGACGTAGATGAGACTACTGAAATCTCTACGCAGCCGGAAGGTGATATTTACTGTATCGGTGACGAGGCTACAGCTCTTGCAGTCATTGCTTCAGGAGAAGGAGTATTGACTTACCAGTGGTTTGTTAATGATGAGAATACCAAAGAAAATGCAGAAGCCATTGAAGGTGCTGATGGATCATCCTATGTACCATCTACTGCTACAGCAGGTACACTTTACTACTTTGTAGAAGTAACTGGCGAATGTGGGGTGGTCAGCAGTGATATAGCTACAGTAACCGTCGATTCGGTGCCCACTCCAGTTGCTGGCGAACCACAAGTAGTTTGTGAAGAAGATCCTATCCAAACTTTGACAGCTACCGCTACAGTCGATGGCGATTACCAGATTGTATGGTACGATGCTCCGGTTGGAGGTAATGTCGTTGATCCGACTTGGAATCAAATAGGTACTGAAATCTTCTATGCAGAAGCAGTCAATGAGACTACTGGATGTGTAAGTGCTGAACGAGCTGCAGTTAGCCTGACTATCAATGCTGCTCCGGTGACACCAACCAATCCAGTTGATGTGACCATTTGTGAAGGAGATGCAGAAAGCATTACCGCAACAGCCACAGTACCTGATGGATTTAGCATCGTATGGTACACATCAGCTGAAGGTGATGAGACTACAGCTAACCCAAGCTTAAGCACAGTAGGTGATGTCACTTACTATGCAGCAGCTGTAAATAATGAGACGGGTTGTGAAAGCTTAAGCAGAACTCCGGTTACTCTTGAAATCCAGGATGCTCCTGTGGCACCAACCAATCCGGTTGATGTAACCATCTGTGAAGGGGATGCTGAAGTTATTACTGCCAGCGCTACGGTTCCTGATGGATTTAGTATCGTATGGTACACGACTGCTGACGGAGAAGAGACTACAGCTAATCCTAGCCTAAGCTCAGTAGGTGAAGTCACTTACTATGCAGCAGCAGTGAATATTGAAACAGGTTGCGAAAGCTTAACCAGAACTCCAGTTGAACTTGTGATTAACCCGGCGCCAGGTGCTCCTACCAACCCAGTTGGAAATGTGATTTGCGAAGGGGATGCTGAAGTTATTATTGCCAGCGCTACGGTTCCTGATGGATTTAGCATCGTGTGGTACACCACTGCTGACGGAAATGAGACTACAGCAAATCCAAGCCTAAGCACAGTAGGGAATGTGACATACTATGCAGCAGCTGTTAACGACGTAACCGGTTGCGAAAGCTTAACCAGAACTCCAGTAGAGTTGGTGATCAACGAGGCTCCAGATGCTCCAATTACAGGAGGAGACGAAGTAGCCTGTTTCTTCGAGGAAGGACAGACCTTGACTGCAACAGCTCTAGTTGATCCTGGATTAGAAATCGTCTGGTACAATGCACCAGTGGGTGGTGAGGTAGTTAACCCAATCTTGACTGGATTAGGAACTATAACTTATTATGCTGAGGCCGTAAATCCTGAAACCAACTGTTCCAGCTTGAGCAGAACTGCAGTGACCTTGACTTTCAATTCTTGTGAAATTGCCATTGAGAAAACTGCTGATGTGTCTGTGGTTGAATCTGCTGGACAGATTATTAACTATACGCTAGTAGTAACCAATCCTGGTTCAGCTGATTTGACAGATGTGGAGGTAATTGATCCGTTGACCCAGTTCACTCAAACCATTCCAGTTCTTGGTGCGGGTGAGTCAGTGATACTTCAAACTTCTTACGAGGTCACTCAAGCGGATATTGATGCTGGAGTCATCACCAATACGGCTACTGTGACAGGTCAAGTAGATGGAAATGAGCTGACTTCCGAGGATACCGAATTGGTCAATGCGCTTCAAAACCCATCAATCAGTGTCGTGAAATCCGATAATGGATCAGAAGTGACGATGGCAGGTGAGGTAATTACTTACACCTTGACCGTAACCAACGACGGAAATGTGACCTTGGACAATGTAACCGTTGAGGATCCATTGACCGGATTAGATATCACTATCGGAACCTTGATTCCGAATGAATCAGAAGTTCTAGCGACAGAATATGAAGTGACCCAAGCGGATGTGGATGCTGGATTTGTCTTGAATACAGTCTTTGCCACCGGTGATAGTCCAACTGAAGAAACACCAACTGACGAAGATGAGGTTGAGACACCCATCACACCTAATCCTAGTATTTCGATCACCAAAGATGCAGATAAGGAGTCTGTCTCTGAGGCAGGTGAAGTTGTAACTTACACACTTACTGTAAGTAATGATGGAAATGTGACTTTGACCAATGTCGTTGTAACTGATCCATTGACTGAGCTTGAGGAGGTAATCGGAACCCTTACTCCGGGTCAAACTGTAGAGTTGATCACTGAATATGTGGTGACCGTAGAGGACTTGAATGAGGGTGGAATATTGAACGTGGCTTCAGCAGAAGGACAAGCTCCTGATGAGACACCAGTATCGGATGAAGCATCGGAAGAAGTTGAATCCCTACAACTGCCAGAAATTGAGATTGTCAAAACAACTGACAAAACTGAAATCGAAGGTGTTGGAGATGTGGTTATCTACACTTTGACGATAACCAACACCGGTAATGTGACCTTGACCAACGTCACCGTACTCGATCCGTTGACCGAACTTGAGGTGAATATCGGTGACCTTGCTCCAGGTCAGGTGGAAGTCATTGAAACGGAATACTCAGTTACTGCCCAGGACATGGAAAGTGATGGAATCGTAAACATTGCCAATGTTACCGCCACCACTCCAGACCAAACCGAGATTGGTGATGAAGACAGTGTGACGATTGGAATTGGTCCAAAGGAGATCATCGCAAACGATGATGACTTCGGAACCTACTTCGTGAGCTACGGGGGCCGATTGGGTAATATCCTGGAGAATGATCTCTTGGACGGACAGCGACCTGATCCAGATGATGTGGACTTCGAATTCACCGAATTGGATGGAATTATCGGTCTATTGATTGATGAAGATGGTGAATTGAGCTTGGTACCAGGAGTAAATGAAGCCAGAGAATATACCTTAGAATACATCCTAAGAGAAACCGTCTTCCCTGAAAATAGTGACGATGCGCTTGTGGTCTTCAGGTTGCAGAATGACAATGTGAACTTGAACGTCACCAAAGAAGCTACTCAGGACATTATTTTCGAAGGCGATGAGTTTGAATACGAAATAGTGGTCAGCAATATCGGTGGATTCGACGCCAGAAATGTGCAGATCACAGATCAGTTGCCTTCTGGAGTTGAATACATCAGCAACGAAGTGGTGGACAATCCAAGCAATGCCGAAGTGTCTACCACAGTGACAGGTAGTACCATTACCTGGAACATTGGATTCTTCCCAGCAGATGCAACGATTACCTTTAGTGTTCGTGTGAAAGCAGGATCTGCAGGAACAGTAACCAATACCGTAGTGGTTGGCGCCGAAGAAGAAGATACTGACGAAACGGACAATGAGGACTCTGACGTGAGTGAGATCAGGCCATTTAGAATACCAAATGTGATCACACCAAACAATGACGGTGACAATGACACCTTTGAGATTCAGGGACTCGGCAAGTTTGTGAGCAACACGATTACCATCTTCAATAGATTCGGTGATCACGTACTCGAGCGAGATAATTACAACAATGACTGGGATGCCCCAGGTCAGGTAGCAGGTACTTACTTCTACGTCTTAGTGGCGGTAGATGAGTCAGGCAGAGAACATGAATTCAAGGGCTGGATCCAGGTAATTAAAGACTAATCAAGAAGCGTTATGAAAAATACTTTTAAAATCATCGGAATGACCCTACTGGTGGCCTTCATGGCCACCGGAGGGACTTTTGGACAGCAGCTCCCCCAGTTTAGCCAGTATATCTTCAATGGATTGCATATCAATCCAGGATACGCCGGGTACAAGGGAGAGCCGTACATCCAATCGACCTACAGGAGTCAATGGGTAAACTTCCCAGGAGCACCGGAAACCTTTACATTGACCGCTGATCTTAGCGCCAATGAGGGAACCATGGGCTTCGGATTTTCTATCCTATCAGATCAGCTTGGTCCGGCTAAAACCACAGGGGGATCCTTGACCTATGCCTATCGAATTCAAACCAGTGCTACCGGGTTTTTAGGACTTGGCGTAAGTGCGGGGGTAACTGAATATGCGCTTGACGGATCCATGTTAGACCCAAATGACTTTCCAGATTCGGAAATTCCAATGGGTGTGGTAAATCTGTTTACTCCCAACTTGAATACGGGCTTGTTCTATCACAACAGCAAATTCTACGCAGGATTTAGTGTGTACAACATGGTTGGGAAAAATGCCCTTGAAAGAGAGGACATCGCATTAGCCTATCATGATTTTCACTACTACCTGACCATGGGAGCGCTGTTTGACTTAAGTACCATGGTGAAGTTTAAGCCAAGTTTCTTGATCAAGGAAGTAAAGGGAGCACCCACCAACTATGACATCAATGCCATGTTCTTATTTGGTGAGCGAATTTGGGTCGGTGGTTCCTACCGTTCAAATATGAAAATTTGGAATGATAACCTAGAGTCTAATCTTTCCAATAGAAATGCCGTGGCAGCGATTATTGAAATATTTGCTACGGATAGGTTGCGTTTGGGATATGCTTACGATCATAACACCAACGTACTAAGTGATTACAGAAACAACTCTCACGAGCTTTCTGTAGGCTTCTACATGACCCCAAGAAAAGCAGTTATGAAAAACCAAAGATGGTTCTGATTATGAAAAAGACATTGACGATAGTAAGTATTTCAGCCAGCTTATTTTTAGGGATAGTTGGGGGAGCCTCAGCTCAAAAATCCAAAGTTCGCTACGCTGATCAGCAGATGGAGTTGATGAACTATCAACACGCCATCGAGCAATATAAAGAAGCCTATGCCAAAAAGCCAAGCTATGATGTGGCTAAAAAAGTCGCCGAAGCTTACGATAAGGTACGGGATTATGATCAATCCTATGAATGGTGGTCCAATGTGGTTGCCTATGAGGAGGAGGTCGAGCAAAGTGATTTCGCAAATCTGCTTTCGGCGGCACAATTAACCGATAAAAGAGCTGAAGCCTTAAGCCTGATTCAGGCAAGAGGAGTATCTGCCGATTCTTTGGATGTGGAAGACCTGATTACCGTTTCTTCCCGAAAGAAGGTCAAGCTCGAAAACGTTTCAGAATTAAACTCAGAAGCATCGGATTTTAGCCTGGAAGAAGACGCCAATGGAAATCAATTCTTTGTTTCTGACCGTGGTGGATCCTATTCCAGCGAAATGCCAGGCCTACGAATCGACGGAAGAAATAAATTCTTCAGTGATGAGAAAAACGATTTTACAGACCGGGAATACTTCAGCATCTACAAGAAAAATGAAGAGGGCGAAATTACCGAAGTGATGTCAAACGTACCCGGTACGTTCAACTTCTCTGATCCTAGCTTTGCCAAAGAAGCGGGAATTCTTTTCTATTCTGTTACTCGGGATATTAAAAAGGTCAGAAAGACCAGAGAAATCGTTGTACAACCTGAAATTTACTACAGCAAAGTCAATGAAAATGGAGAATTAGAGGGTTTTACCCCATTCACATTTAATGATTCATTGGGTCATGCGGTGATGCATCCCTTTGTAGATGAAGAAGCGAAACGTCTGTATTTCACTTCTGATATGGAAGGGTCGCTTGGAGGATATGATATCTTTTATTCTGAGTACGATGAAGAAATGAATTTTTCTCCACCAGTCAATTTGGGTAGCCAAGTAAATACCGATGGAAACGAAACACATCCTTTCCGAAAAGGAGATAAGTTTTACTTCTCTTCGAGTGGACATCCTCGAGTAGGCGGACTGGACGTCTATGTGGCAGACTACACCTCTTCTGGAGTTTCCAATGTTCAAAACATGGGGATGCCCATCAATTCCAGCGCCGATGATTTTGGTTACCGTGAAATGGAAGATGGAGAGGTTTACCTTTCTTCCAACAGAAACGGGGGAATGGGTCTTGACGACATTTATTTGATGGAAGATGTTTATAAGCAGTTTCTTGCTCGTGTAATTGATTGCGAAGGAGTGATCATCAACGATAGCTACATGGCTACCTTAAGAGATGAAACTCAAAATGGAAATGTGACTACCCAACGTAATGCAAAAGGAGAACTGACTGCCGAATTGGAGCCAGATAGTGATTTTTCGATCCGTATTTCTAAGCCTGGTTATTTTACCATCACAGCGGATGATATCTCAACCAAAGGGTTTGAAGGAGATACTTTGAAGAAGGAATACAAACTTTCTCCCATTCCTTATCAACTTCCAGTTTTTGTGGACATTGTTTATTATGACCTAGACAAATACGTCATCCGTGAAGATGCCAAAGAAGCATTGGATAAAATTGCTGAGGTCATGAATAAGTACACCTTCCTTGACCTTTTGGTAGCTTCACATACCGATTCTAGAGCCTCTGATGAGTATAATATTACTTTATCAAATAACCGTGCCCAGGCAGTTACTGAATACATGGCTCAATACAACATTTCCGCTGACAGAATCAGATTGGAGTGGTTTGGAGAACAGAATTTGGTGAATGATTGTGGAAACGGGGTTCCTTGTCCTGATGTGGACCATCAATTAAACAGACGTTCTGAACTGGTCTTGGAAGCATTTCCTGATCCAACGAAGCAGTATGACATTCCTGAAGAGTTGAAAGATATGGATTTTTGTAAGCCCGAGGATATCTTCGATATGGTTCAGAAAGACATCAATGATATACCAACGATCTACTTTGATTTTGATAAGTCTATGTTGAGATCGGTACATAAGCAGGATTTGGAGCGAACAGCCATTATGCTACAACGGTTGCCGAATTTGATGCTCTTTATTGAAGGGCACACGGATCAACGAGGAGATGATGCTTACAACGAGTCTCTTTCTGAGCGTAGAGCTGATGTCGTGAAAGAGTACTTGATCAAACGTGGGATTGAAGAAAACAGGATGGAGCACAAGTGGTTTGGAGAAACTAAGCCGATTCATGACTGTAGCACTGGAACCTGTACTGAAGCGATGCATCAACTTAACAGAAGAACAGAACTTCGACTGGAAAAAGGAGCATTTACCTACACCGGTCGACAGAAAAAAGTAGATACGATGTGATAAGTTTATAGAGTATTAGTATCTGAAAAAGGGCTTCAATCGAAGTCCTTTTTTTTATGCCGTTTTGGAACTTCCGGAAATGAGTTCGTTGAGCTCTTTTAATTCCGTTGGGGTTAAATCCCGCCATTTCCCGGTAGGAATATCCAATTGAATATTCATGATTCGGACGCGCTTAAGTTGTTTTACCGTGTAGCCAAAATACTGAGTCATCCTACGAATTTGGCGGTTCATACCTTCGATCAAAATGATTCGGAATTTGAACTTACTGATTTTTTCCACCCTGCATTTCTTGGTAATTTTTCCTAAGATCGGAACACCATTTGACATGCGCTGAATAAATCGCTCGTCGATGGGTTTGTCTACCGTGACGATGTATTCTTTTTCGTGGCGGTTTCCAGCGCGCAAAATTTTATTGACAATGTCCCCTTCGGAAGTCAAAAAAATCAGTCCTTCACTATCCTTGTCTAATCTCCCAATAGGGAAAATCCGCTCTGGATGTCCGATAAAATCAATGATGTTATTCTTTTCGCCCTTGGTGTCAGTGGTTGATACGATTCCCACGGGCTTGTTGAAAGCAAGGTAGGTATGCTTTTGGATCGGTTGACCAACCGCTTTTCCATCAACGGCGACTTGATCTCCAGGGCTTACTTTGGTCCCTAATTCAGGAACTTTCCCATTGAGGGTAATTCTTCCCTGTTCCAGCAACTTGTCCGCTTCCCTTCTCGAGCAAAAGCCCACCTCGCTGAGGTATTTATTGATTCTGATCAGTTGGTCTTTTTCCAAGGCTACAGATTTGATTCTGCAAGTTAAGTTTTCCTTGAGGATTGATCTCAACGAAATCAAAACAAAAAAGCTCCGGCTGTTAACCGGAGCTTTAGGTTTAATTGGTTAAGCCCTTAATCGGAGGAGATCCGAGTGCTTTTAATCGCTGCGCCAGGGATGGAATAGTTTCATTTACCAGCGTTTTGAGCTCAGATGCGATTGGCTCATGCTCTGTTTTTCCAGCTTCTAAGGCTGATTTTTGCATGCCGGTAGGCCCATAGGTTCCGTAAGCTCCACTATAGGCAGCGGAGATTCTGTCGGAAATGGTAGGTGGCATGGGGTCAAAAATTTCTCGTTGTGCCAAGTTTCCATTGAGTTGGGAGTCGATATGCAATAAGGCTTTTTCAGCAGTATCCAGGTCTTTCAACAGCGCTGCATCAGCTTTTCCGGATCGGGAAAGTGCAGCCTGCATTGCTTTGACTGAGCTTAGGGCTTCATCCAGGCTCAGATTGGTTTCGGTGACTTGGTTGAGGAAACTTTGAAGTTCAGCTCTAAAAGATTTGATTTCTTCCAAAGACTTACCCGGAAGGGCCCCTTTTCGTAAGGGCTTCACTTCAAAGCTCACGGGTTCACCAAGTTGGGAAATTTCACCCTCTCGCTGGAGTTCAAGCGTGGCCGAATACCTACCCGGCAAGGCCATCATTCCACCCCTGTTTCCTTGAGCAATGGATTCAGGATTAATTAATCCTTGAGAAGCAAGGCTCAAATCCCAGGTGGTCCGGTGAAATCCGGATGAGGTATTGGCCTTGACGCGCTGTAGGATATTTCCTTGATCATCAGAGATGACCAAGTGTATTTCTGGGCTTTTTTCCCTCATCTCAGCCTCTAAAGCCTCAAATCCCGGGAAAGGAATGGACTGTCCTTTCATTTCGGCCTCTTTCTTTTGTCGCTCTGATTTTGCTGTGGTTAAGCCCTCCTTAAGGAAATAGGAAAATGTTACCCCGAAGTCAGGATTTGGAGCAGTCCAAAAATCATCCCCCATACTGCTTTGTGTTCTTCTTTCAGTATACCAATAGCCATCTCTTGGTTTGAAAAGCTTAGCAGGCTCATTTAAAGTCGCTTCGGTAATTTCTCTCAAAGGGCTCATATCATCCAAAATGAAAAACCCTCTTCCAAAAGATGCACCTACCAAATCGTTTTCCCTTCGTTGGATGGTGATGTCTCGAAAAGAGATAGTCGGAACTCCACCTGACAACTTAATCCATTCCTTACCAGCATTTGGAGTAAAATAAATTCCAAATTCAGTAGCCAAAAACAGGAGGTCTTTATTAATATGATCCTGGACTATTCGCCAGGTTAATAAGGTCGATGGAAGGTTTCCGTTAATTAAGGTCCAAGTTTTTCCAGCGTCTTCACTTTTAGCCACATAAGGTTTGAAGTCTCCTTCTTTGTGATTATCCAATACGACATAGACAGTCTGTTCCTCAAATAAATCCGCCCGAATATCATTGACAAAAGCATTGGCCGGCACACCAACAATACTACCCACCTCTACTGCAGTCCAGTTTTCTCCACCATTGGTGGTGGATTGAATCAATCCATCATCGGTGCCTGCGTACAAAATTTCCGGATTGAGGGGGGATTCTCCCAGTGAGGTAATGGAACTGAAGTTGGACATGGCATAAACATCCCATGCGTTATCCCAACTTTGGTTTCTACCCATGATAGGTTGCTCTAATCGTTCTTTTTTCTTAGTCAAGTCCTCTGAAATGGCCTTCCAGGAATCTCCGCGGTCGGTGGATTTCCAAACGCGATGAGAGGCAAAATAAATCGTACTTGGGACATGTTGACTTGGCAAAATGGGAGCATCCCAGTTAAACCGCTCTTCTCCCTCCCCGGCAGCTGGCTGAGGTTGGATGAAAACAGATTCACCGGAGATTCTATCCAGGCGATTGAGGTAACCTTGCTGAGATTCTGCGTAGCCAATTGTCGGATTTCCAGGTTCCACAGCAGATTGATGACCGTCTCCCCCAAGCACTCGGGACCAATGTCCATTTGAAATCCCAATCTGATCATCCGTTCGAGAGGGCCCCCCATGCGAACCATTATCTTGGGTACCTCCATAAATCCTGTAGAAGGGTTCGGAATCGTCTACGGCGAGCTTATAATATTGGGTAAGGGGTAAATTATCGAAGAACTTCCAGGTTTGAGCTCCATCTTTGGTTTGATAGATCCCACCATCTGTTCCTAGAAGCAAAAAATTCGGCTCATCTTCAATGAAATTTAAGGAGTGGCTATCCGAGTGCGTAGAAGAAGTGTTGAGTAGCTCAAAAGTTTTCCCATGATCATAGGAAACCTGCATACGAACATCAATCAAGTAAAGGGTACCAAAGTCATGGGGAGAAGCATATACTTCCTGATAATAATGCGGTCCTGTAGCCCCTGCGACGGCATCTGACATTTTTTCCCAAGAGGCTCCTTGGTTTTTCGTCAAGTAAACTCCTCCAGACCTTCTGATCAATTCAATGGTGGCATAGACATAATCAGGGTTCTGTGGGCTAATGGCCAATCCGATCTTGCCAGTGACACCATTGGGAAGCCCATTTTTAAGTTGGGTCCAGGTTTTTCCGCCATCTGTGGATTTATGAACTCCCCCTTTTTCTCCACCGCCCAGGTAGGCTGCGACGGTTCGATGTCTTTGCCAGGTAGCAGCATAAATCACTTCAGGGTTTCTCGGATCAATTACTATATCAGCTACTCCTGTCCATTCTTCATCTCCAAGCGTTTTTTCCCAGGTTTTTCCTCCATCAACTGAGCGATAAAAACCCCGGTCTCCACCCTTATTCCAAAGAGGTCCTTGGGAAGCCACATAAATTATATTCGAGTCAGTTGGATGTACGATGATTTTACCGATGTGCTGAGAATCCTTAAGCCCCATATTTTGCCATGTAGCTCCGCCATCTTCACTCAAATAGACCCCATCTCCGAAGGAAATGTGCCGACCTCCATTGTTTTCACCGGTTCCCACCCAGACTCTATGGGGATTGTTCGGGTCTATGGTGACACATCCGGTCGCAAAAACGGGCTGATCATCAAAAATGGGAGTCCAGGTGGTTCCTGCGTTGACAGTTTTCCAGACTCCACTGGATGCGGTAGCCACGTACCAGGTATTTCGATTTTCTGGGTGAATGGCAATGTCGGCTATTCTTCCTGAGGTAAAGGCAGGCCCGATATTTCTGAATTTGAAAGCAGAAAAATCTTGCTTTGCTAATTTGGTATTTTCAGCCGGGCTTGTTTTTCGTTGGGCATGAATGGAAAAGCTAAGTAGGAGCATTAGCATCCATAACCCCATGGATTTTATGTTCATGTTGGTTAAAATTGGTGGTTGATTTAGTAAGATAAAAAAAGAAGCTGAATATCAGGTTGACATTCAGCTTCTTTTAAGGGGAAACCTATTCTAGGATAGCATTATTCTCCGGATCTTTGGGGGAGTATTTCTTGCTTTTGAGCAATAAGCTCTTGGTTTTCGCCCGGTACCAGGATAGCGGCCAATAGTTTGAGTGCTTCTGCTTTTTTGTCTTCAAAAGCCATTCTGTTTTGTGGAAGTATCGGTTCGGAGGGTGGAATTTTCTCTTTTAACCAGTCCTCTTGTCTGCCATTTTTCCAAAAGCGGAAACATAGGTGAGGGCCAGTTGCCAATCCAGTGCTTCCCACGTAGCCGATTACTTGTCCTTGTCTAACACGAGTACCTGGTTTGATTCCTTTCCCGATTTTTGACATGTGAAGGTATTGGGTAGTGTAGGTACCGTTATGTTTGATTTTTACATAATTGCCGTTGGCAGAGGTGTACCTGGCCTCGACTACCGTCCCATCGCCCACGGATCGAATATCCGTGCCAGTTGGGGCAGCATAATCAGTTCCTAAATGGGCTTTGTATCGTTTTTGAACAGGATGAAATCGGCGAAGACTGTAGCGTGAGCTGATGCGAGAATATTTTAAAGGATCTCTTAGAAATGCTTTCTTTAAACTTTCACCATGTTGGTCAAAAAAGTTTAACTCTCCGTTTTGCTCGAATGGAATCGCATGATAGGGTTCGCCCATGTGTTCAAAGTAAGCTAATTTGATATCGGTAATTCCCACCACTTCCCCATCAATTAATTTTTCTTCAAACTGAACTTTGAATTTATCTCCTTTTTGTAAGCGTTGAAAGTCGACTGACCAGCCATAAAGATCTGCAAACAAGTCAATTAAATCTGGGCCTATCCCCTGTTTGATCATGTCTACATAAAGTGAGGTTTCGATCATACCTGCCGCTTCACGAGTTCGATATTCAGCAGGTTTTTCCGCTTTGTAGATTTCTAAACTGTCCAAATCAAACACTACATATTCGGCAGGATTCGGTTCGTAAATAAAAAAGCGGGCCGGTACGCTGTCTCCAGAGGTCAAAACCGTAAATTTTTTATTGGTCGCAATCCCTCGCACATCAAAAACCTCTTTTGATTTTTTGGCAATGGCGTCAATGATCTGATAGGGAACATTAAAGGGACTTAATATGGAGGCCAAGGTTTGGTTTTTGTTAACGGTGCCCTCGATGATGTTTAGTCCGGTCACATCGATCCCATATAAAAATCTGTCTGGCGCTACAGCTTCCGGGATACTGTCTGATTCGGAGAGGGTGGTTAACTTGGACTTATCGGAAGAAAATGGGCGGTTTTGAAACAGAAAAATTGCGGCAGCTAATCCAACTAAAGCAAGCATACCAATCCATTTCTTTTTCATTCTCGGGTTAAGTTTTTGAAGGGTGAGTACTGTTAAGTTTTAAATCAAGTCAAAAACTCACTTTTATGCAAGTTTTCTGATGGATCGACGCAACTTTGTTTCAATTTTTATACCGAATTAACAGAATTAATGAAAATAGGATCGAGAAACGTAATTTTTTAAAGACTTACTAAAATAAACGCCAATAAATCCAAAATCTTGCATTGATTCTGGACATTTTCGATGAATCTTTCAAAGATTCATGGAGAACTCCCTCCCATTTATTTATCTTTGAACTCCCAAAAATCAAATTAAATCATGCTGAGAACGCATACTTGTGGCGAATTGCGCCTAGATCATATCAATCAACACGTAACTTTAGCTGGCTGGGTTCAGCGAGTCCGAAATAAAGGAGGCCTGATTTGGGTCGATCTGCGGGACCGGTATGGCGTAACTCAATTGATTTTTGAAGAAGGATCAACCGATCAGAAGCTTTTGGAAAAGGCCTCACAGTTAGGCCGTGAATTTGTGGTGCAGGCCTCTGGGAAAGTCATCGAACGAACCTCAAAAAATGATAAAATTCCAACCGGACATATCGAAATTAAGGCGGAATCCCTAGAGGTATTGAATGCAGCCAAAGTTCCACCTTTTATTATTGAAGATGAAACAGACGGCGGGGATGATCTGCGAATGAAGTACCGTTACTTGGACTTGAGGAGGAATGTGGTCCGACAAAAACTCCAACTCCGTCATCGCATGATGCAGGAGACGCGCCGGTACATGGATGCTGAGCAATTTATTGAAGTGGAAACACCTGTTTTGATTAAATCAACTCCCGAAGGAGCGCGGGATTTTGTGGTTCCCAGCCGAATTAACCCAGGAGAATTTTATGCCCTTCCTCAGTCCCCTCAGACCTTTAAGCAGTTGCTGATGGTGTCGGGTTTTGACCGGTATTTTCAGATCGTTAAATGCTTTAGAGATGAAGATCTACGAGCGGACCGTCAACCGGAATTTACGCAGATAGATTGTGAAATGTCCTTTGTGGATCAGGAGGATATTTTGTCCACTTTTGAGGGACTGACTAAGCACCTTTTCAAAACTGTCAAAGGGGTGGAATTGGAAGAGGTTAAGCGAATGACCTATGCCGATGCGATGAAGTTTTATGGCAATGATAAGCCAGACCTTCGGTTTGACATGAAATTTGTCGAGCTCAATGAGTTGGCTAAAGGGAAAGGTTTTGGAATTTTTGATTCGGCGGAGTTGGTTGTGGGCATCTGTGCCAAAGGGGCCGCTGAGTATACCCGAAAGCAATTAGATGGGTTAACCGAGTGGGTAAAGCGACCTCAAATCGGTGCCAAAGGACTTGTGTATGTCAAATACAATTCCGACGGCAGTTTGAAATCCACCGTGGATAAATTTTATACTTCCGAAGATCTCAGCCGATGGGCAGAAGCATTTCAGGCAGTGCCTGGGGATTTAATTTTGGTATTAAGTGGAGAGGAAAACAAAGTGCGGAAGCAGCTTTCCGAACTCCGGCTAAAGATGGGCGAGGAGCTGGGGCTGCGAGATAAAAATGTGTTTAAGCCACTTTGGGTAGTAGATTTCCCGTTGTTGGAATGGGATGAGGAAACTGAGCGCTTCCATGCCATGCACCATCCCTTTACTTCTCCTAAGCGAGAAGATATTCCCTTGCTGGAAACCAATCCCGGTGCTGTAAGAGCAAATGCGTACGATTTGGTCATCAATGGGGTTGAAATCGGGGGAGGCTCTATTCGAATTCACGATCGGCCTACCCAGCAGCTGATGTTTAAACACTTAGGATTTTCCGAGGAAGAGGCTCAAAAGCAATTCGGATTTTTGATGGAGGCTTTTGAATATGGTGCTCCGCCACATGGAGGAATAGCCTTTGGTTTTGATCGTCTTTGTGCCATTTTTGGCGGCTCGGATTCGATTCGTGATTATATTGCTTTTCCAAAGAACAATTCCGGAAGAGATGTGATGATCGATTCTCCCAGTAGCATCGCCAATGAACAGTTGGAAGAACTTTTCATTCGGGTGCAGTTGAAAAACTAAATTAATCAAGAGGCTTCGGCCTCTTTTTTAATAGGGGCGGATTAAATGAGATCGGATTCCCATCACGATCAAAAGCTGCGCAGTTGCGTAGGTTCCCATGATCAAGACTCCTGATTCTGGAAAATCCTGATAGAATTTACTGATTGCAAGAATCCCATCGGAAATAAAAAACAGGAAGGCTCCGAGAAACACTTGCCAAAAGGACTCCATATTGCACCTTTTGAAACGCTCCCGTGCAGTGGTGACCATACTCACGATCACAATAATGTAGGCAATGACAGGAAATTTTAGTGTGCCCAAAGTGGGGTTGATTAAATAGAAAACAAAGGCAGCAGCGATATAGATCGGGAGATTGTAAAAGAACAATTCGACAAAATTAACATTCAGGATTCTTCCCGGATTTTTTTGGGAAACTTTAAAGGCAATAATGTAGCAAATATGTGCAAGGAAAAAGGCTCCGAGCCCATAAATGAAAAGCCAATCCCAAAGTAAAAGGATATCTCCAATCAAGGAGAAAATCAAAGCCCCCATGACAGACTTAGATAGTAGTGTCCAAGAAATCGGTCGAGTGATCTGAAAAAAATACCCAATCAAACTCATTAAAATCAGTGGTTTAGAGAAAAATCGATAGGAGTTCAATCCTTCAATCAAAAAAGTCATGTCTAAGATAGTCGCCATCAAAAACAAATAAAGCCAGAGGATATTTTTTTTCTTCAAAACGTAGATTATTTGGTTGGATGGATAATTATTTCGGTAATGACGATGGAATTCTAATATGGCGAAAAACTATTTTGTTTTTCGACGTTTTTCACAATTCTATTTTTCAATGATTTTGAAATTAAATCTATGAAAACTGAAATTTAACCAAATTAAAACTATTCCAGAAAGATGATTTTTGCTAGGGAATGAAATTTTATTGGGTGATTAATGTTAAGTTTCTGTTAAAAATTGTGAAATTAGCAGCTTGAAAATTAACGTAGAGTACCCCAAAAAACCTTTGTTGTGGCTTACCTTTGCCAGCGAATTTATTTCAAAACCAACTTTACAAAAACAAAAATTATGAGGCAAAATTTACTCAGAAACTTGTTGACAATGATGCTCGTGGTGTTTAGCACCGGTTGGGCCATGTCACAGGGTGTAACTACGTCCAGTATGAATGGGACGGTAGTGGATGAAACTGGTGCTGCCCTTCCGGGAGCAAACGTGGTTGCGACGCATACGCCGTCAGGTACCCGCTATGGCGCGGTAACAAACTTGGATGGAAGATATTCTATCCCGGGTATGAGAATCGGAGGGCCATACACAGTAGTGGCTTCATTTATTGGATATGAATCTCAAACTTCCGAAGGGCTTGTGTTGAGTTTAGGTAACACGGCTACGGTTAATTTCGCGATGAAAGATTCTGATGCAACATTAGAAGAAATAGTTGTTACCGCTGCTGAGAATGCAACCTTTAATGCCGATCGTACAGGCGCAGCCACCAATATTGGAAATAAAGAACTTTCCAACCTTCCTTCTATTTCCAGAAGTTTGAATGACTTTACGCGATTGACTCCTCAGGCATCTACTGCTGGTAGCGGGATTTCCTTTGCAGGACAAAATAACCGATACAATCAATTTGCGATCGATGGAACAGTTAACAATGATGTGTTTGGTCTTGCTTCCAGTGGAACAAACGGTGGTCAAACCGGTGTAAACCCTATTTCACTGGACGCAATTGAAGAAGTACAAGTAGTACTTGCCCCTTATGATGTCCGACTTGGAGGTTTTACTGGAGGTGGTATCAATGCGGTTACTCGCTCAGGTACAAACAGCTTTGAAGGATCTGTTTTTTACTTTAGAAATGATCAGGACCTAGTGGGTAAAAGTCCAAATGAATCTCGAACCAAGTTGGACAACTACTTGGATTATCAGACAGGTTTCAGATTGGGTGGTCCAATCATCAAAAACAAACTTTTCTTCTTTGCCAATGGTGAGGTAACCCGAAACTCTCAGCCTGTATTATTTGACCCAACTAGCCCTGCAGGTGGATCAAATATCACGGTAGATGAATTGGAGCGAGTAGAAAGCGTAGCAAATCGTCTTGGATATGATCCTGGAGATTTTGGGGCATTCAGCAGAAGCTTAAGTTCAGAAAAGATTTTTGCAAGATTGGATTGGAATGTGAACGATAAAAACAAAGTAACGCTTCGTCATTCGTATGTAAATGCTGAGCAAATCAGTATTTCTAGAAGTCCAAACAGCGTAAATTTCTTTAATAACGGAGTATTTTTCCCTTCAGAAACAAACTCCAGCGTTTTGGAGTGGACTTCAAGGCTAACCAACAATATATCCAATGAACTTCGAATTGGATATACTTCTGTAAGAGATGATCGAGATCCTTTGGGAAGTCCATTCCCTTCAATCAATGTGAGACTTTCTGGTGGTCGATCCATCAATTTGGGATCGGAGCCTTTCTCTGTAGCCAATCAATTGGATCAAGATGTGTTGACAATCACAAATAACTTGACCATCTTCAAAGGTAAGCACACCTATACTTTTGGTACGCATAATGAGTTTTACTCTACTTACAACCTATTTATCCGTCAGAACTACGGCTCGTACTCTTACTACAGCTTAGAGGATTTCGAAACTGTTGGAACGGATGCAGAGGTGCTTCCAAGAAGTTATGATTACTCGTATTCTAGAACTTCAAACCCACAGCAAGGTGCTGAATTCAATGCTTTCCAGCTGGGATTCTATGTTCAGGATGAATATCAAGCTAATCAAAACTTGAAAATCACTGGTGGTTTGAGATTGGATATTCCTTCTTTCAATGATCAGCCCACCGCAAATACTGCATTCAACAATGACTTTGCTGAATTTGGTGTAGCTACTGACCGAGTTCCTGGTGCAAGACCATTGATTTCTCCAAGAGTTGGATTCAACTGGGATGCCAAAGGTGATCAGACCATGCAAATTAGAGGTGGAGTAGGTGTGTTTACTGGTCGAGTTCCTTTTGTTTGGATTTCTAACCAATATACAAACACAGGTAATGAGTTTGGTCGAGTATCCTTATTTAGAAGCAATCCTGAGTCAACTGGTGACTTTCCTGATGGATTTATGTTTACTCCAGATCCATTAGGTCAGCCGGATGCTGCTGATGTAAACAAGCCTTTGGGTATTTCGGAAATCAACGTAACTGACCCTGATTTCAACTTCCCTCAAGTGTTCAGAGCTAATGCGGCAATTGATAAAGTTTTACCAGGTGGAGTAATCGGTACGTTTGAGGCAATCTATACCAAAAACCTCAACAATATTGACTACCGTAACTTAAACAAACTAGAGGACGGAAACCTATCAGGTGCTGACGATCGTGTGTATTTCAATAGAAATTTTGCTAATGAGAATTACAATGACGTCATTTTATTGACCAATACTAACAAAGGTAGTTCTTACAACTTGACTGCTCAGTTAAGAAAGGATTTCGCAAGTGGACTCAATGTCTCTGTGGCTTATACTTACGGTCAATCAAAGGATGTAAACGGCGGAACTTCCAGCCAGGCTTTCTCTAACTGGAGATTTGTGGAAAACGTAAACGGAGCGAATAACACGGAACTTGGATTTGCTGACTTTGACGTGAGATCTCGATTGATCGCTAGCTTCGGTTACACATTCAACTATGAAAACGGATCATCTACCACCCTTTCTGGATTCTACAATGGCCAGTCTGGCATTCCATTCTCTTATGTTGTCAATGGTGATTTGAATAATGATAGAACCTTCGGAAACGACTTATTCTACATTCCTGCTTCAAGAAACGAAATTGAATTTGTTGGTACTCCAGCCGAGCAAGAAGCTCAGTGGAATGCGTTGAATGAATATATCGAAAATGATGATTACTTGAGCAAAAATCGTGGAAACTATGCGGAAAGAAACGGTGCTAGACTTCCTTGGACCAACCAATTAGATTTAAGATTTATGCATGAGTTTTTGTTGAATACAACTGATGATGATGTTCAGCACAGATTGCAATTAACCTTCGATATGTTCAATCTTGGAAACTTGATTAGCCCAGAGTGGGGAAGACAATATGGAATCAGCAATAACGCTTTCCAACTTATTGACTTGGATGAAGTACAAGTAAATGGATCTACTCGTACTCCTGTTTATGAATATACCGGAAGAGGTTTAAATGAGGGAAATCCTTACTTCGTATCTGACTTCCTTTCCAGATGGAGAGGTCAAATCGGTATCCGATACATCTTTGATTAATCCATTAGGATTATCAGCAAATTAACTTTAAAGCTGCCTCGGATTTCCGGGGCAGTTTTTTTTAAGGGGTAGCATCCATCTATTTTGTCAAAAAGATACATTAACAATCCCGTTAATTTTCCATTGATCGATTCCATTTGCCTCCAGTATCTTTTCTAGGATAATCTTAGGCTTTCCCTTTTTATGTTTGTACCCTAGAACCTTTAAATCGATCTTGGAGTTAAGCCTGCATGTTGTATTACAAAGAATTGAAACATCCGCAAAGCAATGAGTGGGTGGTCTTTATTCACGGTGCTGGTGGAAGTTCAGCTGTTTGGTTCAAACAGTTGAAGGATTTCATGCAGCATTTCAACCTCCTGTTGATTGATTTGAGAGGGCATGGTAAGTCTGCGGATTTGTCGCAGGCCATTTATAAAAAAGAGTACACCTTCAAATCCGTCACGCAAGACATTATAGAGGTACTGGATCATCTCCAAATGCCTCCGGCTCATTTTATGGGAGTTTCCTTAGGGACTATTTTGGCTCGACAATTGGCAGAACTTGAACCCCAACGTGTCAAATCCCTTGTGATGGCTGGAGCGGTAACTCGGCTTACGATCAAGTCACGGGTTTTGGTATTTCTTGGGAATGCCTTTAAAAAAGTTATTCCCTATATGTGGCTCTACCGGCTGTTTGCCTTTGTCATCATGCCCAGAAAGCAGCATGCAGAGTCTAGAAATGTTTTTGTACGAGAGGCGAAAAAGCTTTGCCAAAAGGAATTTATCCGCTGGTTTAAGCTAACCAAAGATATTAATCCGCTTCTGCGGTACTTCAAAGAATCAGATCTGGGAATCCCCACTCTCTATGTTATGGGGGATCAAGATGTGATGTTTTTGGAACCGGTAAAAAATATAGTGAAAAATCATAGACACGCCATCCTGGAAATCCTCGATCGCTGTGGTCACGTAGTCAATGTTGAAAAGCCGGAGGAGTTCAACCAACTTTCTGTGGCTTTTATCCATAGTCAATCCTAAGTCTCAGCACTTTTCTTTATGAAAAAACAAACTAAAATCATTCTGTTGGTCATCATTGCGCTTTTGGTAGCCGGCGCTTTCTTTTACCCAAGACTGGATACAAGAAAATCCAATGAAACTTCAAGCGAAGCAAAAAGTAGTCAAGGACAAGGAGCAACGGAAGATTTACCTGTAAATGTGGTCAAGCTCCAAAAAGAGACCTTGCGAAATCAGCTTTCAGTGACCGGAACAATCCTTCCAAATGAATCGGTAAATATTCGTACAGAGGTATCTGGATTGATCCGTAGAATCGCTTTCAAAGAAGGCCAATATGTGACTAAGGGAACTCCAATTTTATACTTGGATGATGATGAGCTTCAGGCGCAATTCCAACGCTTGGAATACACCCAAAAGCTTTTTGAATCTCAGGAAAATCGTCAAAAACAATTGTTGGAACGTGAGGCGATCAGCCAGGAAGAATACGACATCGTACTCAATGAATTTAATACTACCCTAGCAGACATCAAACTCGTGGAAGCCCAACTGTCCAAGCGGGTTATCAGAGCACCATTTAATGGCGTGTTGGGTCTGCGGCAAGTTTCCGAGGGGAGCGTCATCGCGCCAACGGATATTATCGCAAGTATCGTGAATTTGGACCCGATAAAAATCGAATTTTCTATCCCGGAGCGGTATGCTACTGTAGCTGAGGTAGGGTCAAAAATCTACTTCTCCAATGACGCTACACCAGAAGAAGTGGAGGGAGAGGTTTACGCATTTGAACCGCAGATCGATGCTGCAACGCGAACTCTGAAATTACGGGCCCTCAGTCCAAATAAAGAGGGCAAATTTCTTCCGGGAATGTTTGTGAGGATTCGATTTGTCTTGGAAGAAACAGAGGATGCTTTGCTAGTTCCCTCTGAGTCCATTATTCCAGAGTTGGAAGGGTATAAAGTATACATTGTAGGAGAGGGTGATAAAGTGCAGGAACGAAAAGTAGAAATCGGCACACGTACAGATACCCAAGTTCAAATCTTAGATGGATTGAATGAGGGAGATTTGGTATTGACCACAGGGGTTTTACAAGCTAGGCCGGGAATGGCCGTTTCATACACGCAAATCAATTAAGATGGCGAGTTTATCAAGTTTAAGTATTAATCGGCCGGTATTGGCCATTGTGATGTCCCTGGTCATCGTCTTGTTTGGCGCGATCGGTATTTCCCTTTTAGGAGTTCGGGAATTTCCCAGTGTAGATCCTCCGGTAATCAATGTTCGGACCACCTATGTGGGTGCCAATGCCGACGTTATCGAAGCCCAAATCACCGAACCACTTGAGGAGGCGATTAATGGAATTCAAGGGATTAAATCCTTGACCTCAACTAGTAATGATGGCTCAAGTAGTATCACGGTAGAGTTTGATGTTGGAGCAGATCTGGAAACTGCCGCCAACGACGTTCGAGACAAAGTCTCTGGAGCTCAGCGAAACCTGCCTCCCGATGCAGAACCTCCGGTGGTATCCAAAGCAGATGCGGATTCCCAGCCTATTGTTTTCCTCAACGTCAAAAGCGATGAACGTAGTCTTTTGGACCTTTCTGATCTCGCTCAGAATATCTTCAAAGAAAGACTTCAAACTATTCCTGGAGTAAGTAGAGTGCAGATTTGGGGAGAAAAAGAATATGCCATTCGTCTTCGAATGGACCCTCTAAGAATGGCTTCCTATGGCGTAACCCCTTTAGATGTCCTGTCCAAAGTACAATCTGAAAATGTGGAATTACCCTCCGGAAGGATTGAAGGGGAAACGATCGAACTTTCTGTCCGGACCAAAAGCCGATTGAGTACTCCTCAGGAATTTAATGATTTGATCATCAAAGAAGATCAAAACAACATTGTCAAATTTCAGGACATCGGTAGGGCCGAGCTTGCAGCTTTAAACGAGCGAACCGTACTCAAGCGGGACGGAGTACCCATGGTAGGGGTGGTCTTGGTTCCTCTTCCTGGTTCAAATAGTATTGAAATTGTCGATGAATTTTATCGCAGAATTGAATTCATCAAGAAGGACCTTCCTGCCGATGTGGGAATGGAGATTGGATTTGATTCCACCAAGTACATCAGAAGTTCGATTGCCGAAGTTCAGGAAACGATCATTACCGCATTCGTCTTGGTGGTGGCAATTATATTTTTGTTCTTAAGAGACTGGCGAACGACCTTTATTCCAGTTTTGACCATTCCCATTTCTTTGATCGGAGTCTTTTTCATCATGTACTTGATGGACTTTTCGATCAATGTCCTGACTTTGCTTGGAATCGTGCTCTCCATCGGTTTGGTGGTGGATGATGCCATCGTAGTGTTGGAGAATATTTATGCCCGGATAGAAAAAGGGGAAAAACCTCTCGAAGCTGCCCAAAAGGGTGCCGAGGAGATCTTTTTTGCCGTAATTGCTACTACGGTTGCTTTGGCGGCAGTATTTCTGCCGGTTATATTTTTGACCGGGACCACAGGGCGATTATTCCGGGAATTCGGAATTGTAGTGGCAGGCTCAGTGATTATTTCCTCGTTTGTGGCTTTGACGATGACGCCCATGCTCAGCGCCAAATTCTTGAAGCGAAGAGAAAAGCAAAATTGGTTTTATGAGAAGTCCGAACCTGTATTTGTCTGGTTGAATGATAAATATGAAGGAATCCTAAGTCAATTTATGAAAATCAGATGGACCGCTTTTGGTTTGGTGATTTTAATGGGATTTGGAATTTATTTCCTCTTCAATCAGATTCCAACTGAACTCGCTCCGGTAGAAGATCGAGGAGAAATTCGAATAAATCTATCGGGTCCAGAAGGGGCGACTTTTGGCTATATGGATCGGGTAATTGATAGAATGGTGAACGATTTCCAGGAAACGCTTCCTAAAGAAGAGCTGGAAGGACAGATATCAGTGACCTCCCCGGGTTTTGGCACCGCGAGTACCAACTCTGGATTTAACCGCCTCATCTTAACCGATGCCGATCAACGTTCTCGCTCCCAGCAGGAGATTTTTTCTTTGGTTAACGAAAAACTCAAAGACTACACCGCTGTACGAGCTTTTGCTTCCCAAGCCCAATCCATTGGGGATAGAAGGGGTGGACTTCCGGTGCAATATGTGTTGCAAGCACCGACTTTGGAAAAACTCAAAGAGAAAATTCCTGTATTTATGGAAGCAGTCAATTCGAGTGATAAATTTATTTTTGCGGATATCAACTTGAAGTTTACCAAGCCGGAATTGGAGATCGAAATTGATCGAGAAAAGGCTAGAAATATTGGGGTTTCGGTTCAGGAAATTGCTCGAACCCTGCAGCTTTCCTATTCCGGACAGCGATTTGCTTACTTTATCATGAATGGAAAGCAATACCAAGTTGTAGGTGAAATGCAAATCGAAGACCGAAACGAACCGATCAACCTGAGAATGCTTTACGTGCGGGCGGAAAATGGTCAACTGGTCCAGCTGGATAATTTGGTTACCGTGGTTGAAAAATCTACGCCGCCGCAACTTTATCGATTCAATCGCTTTGTCTCGGCGACCGTTTCAGCCAATCTTGCCGATGGGTATACCATTGGAGATGGTTTGGAAGAAATGGACCGGATAGCTGCCGAAGTACTCGATGAGTCATTCACAACAGATGTATCAGGACCTTCCAAAGAATTTAGAGAATCTTCCAACAGTTTGATTTTCGCCTTCATCTTTGCCTTGGTCTTGATTTACTTGGTGCTTTCTGCTCAGTTTGAGAGTTTCTTGGATCCTTTGACCATTATGTTTACGGTTCCCTTAGCCCTTTTCGGTTCTTTGGTTACCCTCTGGGCCTTTGACTTTACCCTGAACATTTTCTCTCAGATTGGGATCATTATGCTAATCGGACTGGTGACCAAAAACGGGATTTTGATTGTCGAATTTGCCAATCAGCGAAAAGCTCAGGGCATGTCCATTGATGAGGCCATCTTTGGGGCAGCGGTGGCTCGTTTCCGGCCCATTTTGATGACTTCCCTTTCCACGATCTTGGGTATCTTACCCATTGCCCTTGGATTAGGTGCTGGGGCAGAAAGCCGAGTACCCATGGGGGCAGCAGTAATCGGTGGATTGACCTTTGCCACAGTTTTGACCCTATTTATTATCCCTGCCATTTACACTTATCTCACTTCTAAAGAAGGTAGATTAGCCAGAACATAATGAAGAAAATAGCTATTTTGCTCTTTTTGAGCTCCTGGAGTATCCATTTGTTTGCCCAAGATTCGGAGTCACTGAATTTGGAAAGGGCCATACAGGTTGGTTTGGAAAACAATTTTGATGTAAAAATCGCAGTTGAAAATGTTAAACTACGCCAGGGAGAAAAAGAAGTGGGTCTTGGTGCGGTTTTGCCGATTTTGGATGCAACCTATACACGGAATTTTTCTCGTGAGGATGTAACCCAGCGATTTGTAAATGATCCAGAGCCCCGGCAAATTGACAATGCGAAATCCCGTTCGGAAAACTTTACCGTGGCTGCCATTTATGGCTTCCGTCCGGAAGCAGTAGTCGTTTTGAGGCGATTGGGTCAGCTGACTGAGATTTCTCAGCTGGAAGCAAAAGTAACTGTGGAAAATACCGTAGCGGCTATTTCTACGGCATATTACCGCTTGGTTCTTGAACTTCAGCGGTATAGAGTGTTGGAGCGAACGCTGGAGTTGAGCCAGTCCCGATTGGATATTGCAGAAGCACAATACGAACTTGGTGGTGCAGGGAAAAGGGATTTTTTAACCGCACAGGTGGATTACAACACCGACTTAAGTCAACTTCAAAATCAGGAACAGGTCATTCAGGCCGCTCGGATCAATTTGAATGAACTCATGGCTCTGGAGCCATCGGCAAATTTTGAAATTAACGATACGATTACAGTCGCCCAGGACCTTCGCTTATTGGATTTGGAAGAAAATGCCTTTCTGGAAAATAAGCAATGGCTGGTAACCCAACGTCAGGAAAATGTAGCTTTTCTTCAACTGAAAGAACTCCAGGCTCAGCGCTTGCCGGGTTTGAGTTTAAATGCGAATTATGTGGAGAATACCTCCAACTCCGATGCGGGATTTCTGATCCAAAATCAGCGTCAGGGTTTGAATTATGGAGGAAACATTTCAATTAATTTGTTTTCCGGGTTTACGCTAAATCGGCGAATTCAAAATGCCCGGGTGCAACAACGGATCCAGGGTTATGCAGTGGATCAATTTGAAATTCAGCTCAAATCGGATATTCATCGTGCTTTTAACACCTATCAAAATAATCAAAAACTCCTGGAAATCGAAAAAGATAACTACGCGGTAGCCAAAGAGAGCAGTGAAATTGCGTTGGAGCGGTTTCGATTGGGAATCGCATCTTATCTCGAATTCAGGGATGCTCAGGTGAATCTTCTTACTGCTGAGAACAGACTGATTACTTCCATTTACAACATCAAGGAACAAGAAATTGAATTGATGCGGCTTTCGGGCAAATTATATTTTGACAGTTCATTTGAGGAGTTAAACCTTCCTGCCAATCAATAAGGATAAAGGGTTCTTTCGAGGGCCCTTTTTTATTTACATTTTTTAAGCCCTATCATTCTTTCTTTGGCATACCATTTGACTATCAAGGCTTTCGAACCATCGGACTTAGTCCAAGTGCATGCGAAAGTCAGTGATAATTTTATTTTCCACCTTGATATTGATTTTATTCGGGGTGCAATGCACCTTTCTGGAGAATCAACTCAATAAAGTCAGAAAAGAAGATCCCTACATATTGGATTTGCCTGGAATCAAGAGACGGGGAGTTTTGCGGGCTGCTGTAGATAATAATTCTACAGGATACTACATCTATCGTGGCCGAAGAATGGGCTATGAATATGAGCTGTTGCAGGATCTGAGCAAAGAACTGGGGGTTCAACTGAATTTGGTATTGGTTTCCGATATCGACAAAGCTTTTGATTTTTTAAATAATGGTACGGTCGATTTGATCGCCATGAATTTGGAATATAGTCCTGAACGGGATAAAATGGCCACCTTCTCTCGACCTCTGGGGGATATTAGTACAGTGTTAGTCGGCTCACTCCAAAGCCCAAAAATACAATCTTGGCAAGATCTCGAGTCGGATACGGTTTATGTCCGTAAGGGAGCCATTTATAAGTCCCAGCTATGTAAAATCAAAGATTCTGTGCAGGTTAATTTTACTGTAATTGAATCCCCTTTGCATGAGGAAACACTCATCGATCAGGTCGTGGATGGCCAGATCAAATGGACCATCGCCGACCAAAATATTGCTCAGGCCAATGCGACCTATTATGACGGGTTAAATATCTCCTGGAAGGTTACCGAATCGGAAGATGTTTCTTGGGCGCTTCGGGATAATTCCCCAAAGCTGTTGGAAAGGGTCAATACATGGCTGAATCAGGAAAAAAATAAGCTGATTCCCATACTTTATGCCAAGTATTTCTTGAATTCAAAAAACAGTTATTTCCGATCCACCAGTCCATTTTCTTCCTTGGCAGGAAATCGAATTTCGGTTTATGATGAGCTTATTCAGCAAGGTGCACAGGAATTGGGTTGGGACTGGAGACTCTTGGCTTCCTTGGTATATAAGGAGTCCCGATTTGATACCACAGCTACTTCCTATGCGGGTGCTCAAGGGCTTTTGCAATTGATGCCGGTAACCTTGGAGCGTTTTGGGGTAACCAATCCCAATGATCCTGATCAATCCCTGATGGGAGGAGTTCGGTATCTGCGTTACTTGGATAAGTTTTGGATGGAACGCGTTCCTGAAACCAACGAGCGAATTAAATTTATACTTTCCTCTTATAATATCGGACACGGACATGTGGAAGACGCATGGAGGCTTGCCCTCAAATACGGTAGTAATACCCAAAGCTGGGAAGAAGTTGCCTATTTTTTGGAGCAAAAAACCAATCCCGAATATTATCGGGATCCTGTAGTCAGAAGTGGGTTTGCCAAAGGCCATTTAGCCGTACGCTACGTGGAGGATGTGATCAATATTTTTGAATCCTATAAAGCCTTGGTTTCACCCTGAGGTTTACTCATGAAGCTCAAACATGGCTTCCACCTCTACTGGGATATTGTCAGGAAGGGACCCCATACCGACTGCAGACCGGACGCCTATTCCATGTTCTTCTCCCCAGACTTCAGCGAAAAGTTCACTGCACCCGTTGATGATGAAGGGATGTCGCTCAAAATCCGCACTGCAATTAACCATACCTAAGACTTTGATGACTCGTTTCACGCGATTGAGCGAACCCAGATTTTTCTTTATGGTGGACAGCATGGCCAGTCCAACTTGCCGAGCGGCTAGTTTTCCGGCATCTGCATCCAAATCTTCTCCGATTCGTCCGATAATTAAACTTCCATCGTCTTTGACCGTCCCATGGCCAGAGAGGTAAAGATACTTCCCATCAATTAGACAAGGTTTATAAACTCCCAAAGGCTTGGGAGCAGGGGGCAAGGTTAACCCTAGTTTTTCAAAATTGCTTTCTGCAGATTCCATAAGAAAATCGGTTTAAATAAAGATATCTAAAATCAACACGCCAATCAAGCCGACTACGGCGACCAATGTTTCCATAACCGACCAGGTTTTGATCGTGTCTTTAATGCTCACATTGAAAAATTCCTTATACATCCAAAATCCGGCATCGTTGAAATGTGAAAACATCAAACTTCCCGCCCCAATGGACAAAACCAAAAGATTGGGATCTACATTCATGGTCGTGACTAGAGGAGCGATGATACCTGCTGTGGTCAATCCTGCCACCGTGGCCGATCC
Source organism: Algoriphagus sp. (assembly GCF_024305035.1). Taxonomy (GTDB): domain Bacteria; phylum Bacteroidota; class Bacteroidia; order Cytophagales; family Cyclobacteriaceae; genus Algoriphagus. Next base: position 21,898 of record NZ_JAMWZB010000035.1, on the reverse strand, counting down.
TACACAGACTCGGATGATGGCTGTAATGGTCCAAGCCAAAACGAGCGGATGAACATCCCATGTTTTTAGCCCCTCTGCAATGGTCAGACTTACTCCTGTATCGGTGAAAATTTGCTTTAATGCTCCAGCTCCGGCTACGATCAGAAGAATCATGGCAATATCTTTGGTCGCATCCGTGTAGCGATCCATGAGTTCTTTCATTTTAAACCCGCGTAATAAACCGAGCGAGAAGGTGGCATAGAGTACCGACACGATCATCACTACGCCAGGATTGGAAATAAATTTCACCAGGGGACCAAAGGTCATATCTTCTCCTGCCTGTAAGTTCAATGCGGTGGTTCCTACCAATAAGAAAACGGGCAAAAGGGCAGTGAAAAGACTGTTGCCAATTCCGGGTAATTCTTCCTCAGGCTTGATTTCGGCTTGAAAAGTTTTCAGAGGATTGGCTTTTACGTTTTTTAGAAATTTAGCATAGAGCGGTCCTGCAATAATCACGGTCGGAATTGTTACCAAGAACCCATAAAATAGCGTTAATCCCATATTGGCACCGAACTGAGAAACCAAGGCGGCAGGAGAAGGGTGTGGAGGTAAAAAACCATGCGTCACCGAAAGGGCTGCCAAGAGGGGAATACCGACGTAAACAGCAGATATTCGGTACTGGTAGGCAACCGTGAAGGCCAAGGGAACCAGCAAAACAAAGCCCACATTGTAAAATAAGGGAATGCCCACAATAAGCCCTGTCAAAGCCATCGCCCAGGTAATCCGTTTCTCTCCAAAAATTTTCATCAGGAAAGCTGCGATCCGTTGTGCGCCGCCACTTTCAGCCACCAACTTTCCTAGCATGGCACCCATGACAATCACAATTACCAAGTCTCCGAGTAGGTCTCCCATACCCTTTTGAACCGAACCTGCAATCTGATCTGGGGGGAGTCCCAGCAAAAAGCCTGCGGTAATGGAGGAAATCAAGAAGGCCAAAAAGGGATTGAGTTTGGCCCAAACGATCAAAATGACCAGTAAAGCAATACTGATCAATACAAGGAAAAGGGTCATAGGCTGAGATTGGGTTTATGGGCTAAGATAAAAAATTTGGAGGATTGACTCGGCCGCCTGTGATAATTTTATCCATCTTGGTGATTAGTGGTAAATTCATCGGATTACCTGAGCTTTTAATGGATGGGTGAATCAAGGAGAAAAGCTGGGGTATGCCTTGTCTTGGGAGAATTTGATCAGATCACCATTTTTCTTGAAAATTTTGTCTGTCGTACAGGTTTAGAATTTATACGTGAAGAGGGTTTTTTGCTCTAGTCCCAAAAAATAAACTTCCACTTGAACCGTTGAGTGAAGATTATTGAAAACAGCAAATGGAGTTCCGTTGAACCCTCACTCTCCCCTCACCAAACAAGGAGCCTCCAATTTTCTCCAGAAGAGGGCATCTGATAGAGATCATCCATCTGTAGCTTGAGTTTCGAATAAATAAAGGGATAATCGGAAGTCCTTAGCTGCAAATCGAAGAAACCTGGACAACCATCTTCTTTGAAAAGAGCTCATACATAAGGAATAGGAGTTCTCAAAATTGTATGCGAAGACTTGAACATGAAAGGGATGATTAATAATCACAAACTATCCAAACCTATTGCAGATGCAAGTTGGGGAAACTTGGTTACCTTTCTTCAATAGAACTGTGATGGGTATGGGAAAGAACTGGTACAAGTCAATCGTTTCTACCCTTCATCAAAAACTTGTGGAGACTGTGGTTGGATAAATGAAGAATTAAAACTTTCAGATAGAGGATGGACTGGTAACTCTTGTGGAGCAATACACCACAGAGATGTAAATTCGAGTAAAAATATGCTCAAAGAAGGTTTCGAAATTTTGGGCAGAGACTGTCCAATACGAAGGTGGAGAGGAAATCAGACGTTAGCACTAACGTACACGCGATGAAACCCGAAGCCTAGTTGTCTTTAGCAAATGGGTAGTTCACGAAGTAGCCTGTTTCAAAAGGTAGACCGAGGCCAGAAAGCATAGATTTTAATCTTTTTGCCGACAATATCCTGTATATTCGGCTTCTAAAAAGTGCCAAACGGATGACTATTTTGCCACTTAGAACTACCGTGATTTCGTTTAAAAAGGAGTAATTATTTAGGAAGATGGGATTGAAATTTAAAATTTCGTTAATTCTTATTTTGGGGATATTCACCAGTTTGGTCTCGGCTAAAGCCCAAACTTACCGAATCAGCCTTTTAACCTGCGATCCGGGGGAGGATTTGTATATGGCTTTTGGGCACAGTGCGATTCGGGTCTTAGACTCTGCAAAAGGGACCGATTATGTTTTTAACTACGGTACATTCAATTTTAATACCCCCAATTTTTATGGAAAATTTGCTGGAGGAAAGCTCGATTATATGCTTTCGGTGTCTTCCTATGCAGATTTTGTGGCTACTTATCATGCCGAGCAAAGAGGTATTCGGGAGCAGGTACTCAACCTGTCTGTGGACCAGCAGCAACAAATGGTGGAGTTTCTCCAGGTTAATTACTTACCGGAAAGGAGGTATTATCGCTACGATTTTTTCTTCGATAATTGCGCCACTCGAATCCGGGATGCCTTGGACTTGGTCTTGGGTGATCAGCTTGTCTGGAATGATCAGGAGGTGAATAACCGGGAGCGGACCTTTAGAGAATTGATTGATGAGTATGTGCTGCGGATTCCCTGGGCGGATTTGGGGATTGATTTGGCTCTGGGAGCGGTCATCGATCGGGATGCCAATCCGGAAGAAGAACAATTTTTGCCCGACTACATGGAGGCCGCTTTTGCCCGGGCAGTCATAGAGGGAGATGGGCCTTCCAGACCTTTGGTTAAAGAGACCCAAGTAATTCTTGAATTTCCCAAGCCAGAGGAAGGACTTCCAGCGATCAATCCTTACTGGATTTTTTGGTTGGTGGCGATCGCTTTTACAGGGATTACTTGGATAGGGTTTAAACAAAAGCGTTTATGGGTTGGCTTTGATATCGGCTTGTTTGCCTTTTTGGGAATTCTCGGGATCATTGTCATGTTGCTTTGGTTTGCCACTGAGCATAGTGCGACCAAGTGGAACTGGAATAGCCTTTGGGCTTTCCCAGGGCATTTGTTTTTAGCGTATGGCTTAGCTACTAAAAAGTTGAAAAGTTGGGTACGTCCCTATCTCTTGTTTGCCTTGATCATGGCGGATGCGGCTGTGGTTTTCTGGATACTGGGCTGGCAATCCTTCCATCCCAGTTTGATCCCGTTGATGCTGGTCATTATTCTGCGAACCAATTATTTGTACTATAATATCGAAAAGTACAAAACGCTGGCCCGAGCCTGATTTTCAATTTTAAAACTATTGCTACCCCTTTTGATGTTGGGATAGTCGGAGCATATATTATGGAATTCAAACTGACATCAGATTATCAACCTACCGGAGACCAACCGCAGGCGATCCGCGAACTCACTACCGGCGTAGGTAATGGCGAAAAGTCACAGGTTTTACTAGGGGTGACCGGTTCGGGAAAAACCTTTACAGTGGCTAATGTTATCCAACAGGTGCAAAAGCCCACCCTGGTTTTGAGTCACAATAAAACGCTTGCCGCACAGCTGTATGGAGAGTTCAAGCAGTTTTTTCCCGAAAATGCAGTCGAGTATTTTATTTCCTATTACGACTATTATCAGCCAGAGGCCTTTATTCCAAGTTCGGGGACCTATATTGAAAAAGATCTTTCCATCAATGAGGAAATTGAAAAACTGCGGTTAAGTGCCACTTCAGCCTTGCTAACCGGTCGCAGGGATGTGATTGTGGTGGCATCGGTTTCTTGTATTTATGGTATCGGAAATCCGGAAGAATTCGCAAAAAATGTAATTCGTTTACAGGAGGGGGATCGTATTCCCCGAAATCAATTGCTTTTTAAGCTTGTGGATATTTTGTATGCGCGAACGCATCAGGTCTTGACTCATGGGACCTTTCGGGTCAAGGGTGATACGGTGGATATCTTTGTGGCTTATGCGGATTGGGGATATCGGATTTTCTTTTGGGGAGATGAAATTGAAGCGATACAGCGGATAGATCCTGCTACAGGAAAGAAATTGAATGACGAAAAAATCATTTCAATTTTTCCTGCCAACCTCTTTGTGACTGGAAGAGATACCATTAGCACTGCCATCAAAGAAATACAAGATGATATGGTAGCTCAGGTCAATTTTTTTGAGAAAGAAGGGAAATTTATGGAAGCTAAACGCCTTCAGGAGCGAACCGAATTTGATTTGGAAATGATCCGGGAATTAGGCTATTGTTCGGGCGTAGAAAATTATTCCCGCTATTTTGACCGAAGGCAGCCCGGTATGCGCCCTTTCTGTTTGTTGGATTATTTTCCCGATGATTTTTTGATGGTCATTGACGAAAGCCATGTAACTGTGCCTCAGGTTCGGGCCATGTGGGGAGGGGATCGATCCCGAAAAGTTAATTTAGTAGATTTTGGATTTCGATTACCCTCGGCTTTGGACAATCGACCGCTGAAATTTGATGAATTTGAGGACTTGACCAATCAGGTAATTTATGTTTCAGCTACTCCGGCAGATTATGAATTGGGCTTGACCGAGGGCGTAGTAGTAGAGCAGATTATTCGTCCAACCGGGCTTTTGGATCCAACCATTGAGGTAAGACCCAGTCAAAATCAAATTGATGATCTTTTGGAAGAAATCGATCAGACCATTCAGACTGATGCCCGGGTATTGGTGACTACCTTGACCAAACGAATGGCAGAAGAACTCCAAAAATATTTGGAACGGGCTGGAGTAAAATCCCGATACATTCACTCGGAGGTTAAAACCCTGGATCGGGTTGAAATTCTCCGGGAATTGCGATTGGGTGTATTTGATGTGCTAGTGGGGGTAAATTTATTGAGAGAGGGGTTGGATCTACCAGAGGTTTCTTTGGTGGCCATACTTGATGCAGACAAGGAGGGCTTTTTGAGAAATGAACGAAGCTTGGTCCAGACTATTGGTCGGGCTGCTCGAAACTCGGAAGGTCGCGTGATCATGTATGCGGATAAAATTACAGATTCCATGCAGATGGCCATTGACGAAACCAAGCGTCGGCGAGCTTTGCAAATCGCCTATAACGAGAAACACGGAATAACTCCTACCACCGTCATCAAATCTCGGGATAAAATTATGGGCCAAACTAAAGTGGCTGATTCCAAAAAGAATGCTAAGGCTTACGCCGAACCCATGCCGGGTGAGGCTGCTATGGCTGCTGATCCGGTAATTAAATTTTTGAGTACGGATAAACTTGAAAAGTTAATTGCCCAAACGCAAAAGCAGATGGAAAAAGCGGCAAAAGAGCTGAACTTCATGGAAGCTGCACGGCTTCGCGATGAATGGCAAGCTCAGAAAGCCCGATTGGAAGAATTGAAAAGAGGTCCGGGAAACTAAGCCAGCAATGACACTTCAAGAAATAAAGAATCTTGCCATAAAAGGAGAAGGTTTGACATTGGAATTCAAGAAGAAGATCGCCTTCCCCGAAAAGGTGGTCAAGGAACTTGTGGCCTTGGCAAATACTGCTGGAGGAACCTTGTTGGTAGGGGTGGATGATGATGGGACAGTAAGTGGTCAGCGGTTTATCGAAGAGGAGATTTTTGTTTTGCAAAAAGCCATTCGGGAATTGATTTTTCCGCCTTTGGATTATGAGGTGATTTCTGTAAAACTCAATGAGAAAAAGGGGGTTGCTGCATTTCTGATTCCTCAGAGTAAAGTCAGACCCCACTACCTTCTTGAAAAGCAGCGGAAGCAAGCCTTTGTGCGTGTGGCTGATCGAAGTGTACAGGCGAGCAAAGAAGTCTGGGAAATTTTAAAACGAGGAAGAAATCCGAAAGATACGGTATTCACTTATGGAAAAAAGGAAGAAATCCTGATGAAAAGTCTAGGTGAAAAAGATAGGATTACGATGAAAGAATATGCCCGATTAGCCAAGCTTCCATATTTTTTGGCGAGTAAAACTCTTGTTCGTTTAGTTTTAGCAAATGTGCTACAGATCCACCCCCAGGAATCTGAAGATTATTTTACCCTGAAAGAGGGGGGAGCTTAATCCCAGTTCGTTCGGTAAAGCCGGCGTTTCCTTGTAAGCCACCCGTGTGAATACTTAGAATTTTTGTTCCTTTTGCAAATACGCCTTTTTCAATCTTATCCCAAATGCCAAAAAAATGCTTCCCCGTATAGATGGGATCCAGCGGAATACCAAATGACTCATAAAACCACCAGATAAACTCAATCAATGGCTGCCGATAGTTGGCATAACCTCCAAAATGATAGCCTGTTTCAATTTCCAATTCTCCTTTAATTGAAATATTGAATTTTTCTAAAAGCAAGCGAATTTCAGTATGAATGAACTCGCCTTTCAGGGCAGAAAATCCCAACAACTTTTGAGTTGAATTCAAAGATTTTACCAGACCGGCAACTGTTCCACCCGTGCCTATTGAAACGGTCACCGCATTAAATTTCTTGTCTTCCTCCTCCAAAATCTCAGCAGTACCCATAACGGCCAGGTTATTGGTGCCTCCCTCGGGAATCAGGTAATACTCCCCAAATTGGTCACTCAACTCTTGTAGGACCTCGGGTGAAGTTTTTTTCTGATAATCCGTCCTATTCAAGTAGTGAAGTCTCATGCCCTTTTGTCGGGCAGCTTCCAAAGTGGGGTTTAGGGGTAAAGTTTCTTCCCCACGAATTACCCCGATCGATTTGAGGTTTAGTGCATTTGCAGCTGTAGCGGTGGCCTGAATATGATTCGAATACGCCCCACCAAAAGTTAAAATGGGGATCGAAGGATTTTTTTGAGCTTGGATAAGATTGTTTTTAAGCTTGAAAAATTTATTTCCGGATACACCTGGGTGTACCTGGTCCAATCGCTTGACAGCCCATTCCACACCCATTTTCTCCAAAATGGGATGATCCAAGATTTGATTAGTGATGGGATTGGCGACTAACATGGGAATTGTTCTAGAATAGTAAAGTTAAGGTAGATCCTTGTAATTTTGCCCTATGAATAAACTGGGAGAAGAAGATTATGATGAAGAGGAAGTGGAGCTTTACGAACACTATCGGCTGGTAGTAGACAAAGGCCAGACTGCCACTCGGATTGATAAATTTATTACTGACAAAATCGCTAATGCTTCAAGGAATAAAGTGCAGCAATCCATTGATGCAGGAACGATTATGGTCAATGGCCAAGCGACTAAAGCTAATTATAAAATCAAACCCAACGACGAAATCAAAATCATGTTGACTATGCCTCCTAGAGAAACGGAGGTATTGGCAGAGAATATACCCCTGGATATTTTTTATGAAGACGGGGACTTAATGGTGGTAAACAAGCCCCCCGGAATGGTTGTTCACCCAGCCCATGGCAATTGGACGGGAACTTTGGTCAATGGCTTGGTCTACCATTTTAATCATTTACCGGAAATGAAGGGAAATGCCGGTCGACCCGGATTGGTGCATCGGATTGATAAGGATACCTCCGGGCTTTTGGTAATTGCCAAAAATGAGGAGGCCATGACTCATTTGGCTGCTCAATTTTTTCATCATACCATTGAGCGAACCTATTATGCCCTAGTTTGGGGAGAGCCGGAAGAAGATCAGGGTACGGTCATCGGGCATATTGGAAGAAGTGCCAAAGACCGAAAAGTGATGGATGTTTTTCCGGATGGCTCACAAGGTAAACATGCGGTTACCCATTGGAAAGTACTCAAGCGGCTTCGCTATGTGACTTTGATTCAGTGTAATTTGGAAACCGGCCGCACTCATCAGATCCGGGCACATATGAAGTTTATCGGTCATCCCCTGTTCAATGATGCCATGTATGGGGGAGATAAAATCCGAAAAGGAACCCAATTCTCTAAATACAAGGCATTTGTTCAAAACTGTTTTGAGCTTATGCCCAGACAGGCTTTGCATGCCAAATCCCTGGGATTCATTCACCCCAAAACCCAAGAGAAACTGATTTTTGATTCAGAGCTTCCTGAAGATTTTCAGCAGGTACTTGAAAAATGGGAAGGGTATGTGGTTACCAATGACTAGCCTTTATCGGTTTAATTATTAAGAAAAACCTAAAATAAGTCCAAAATTTTTTTGAAAAATTATATGATTCCAAAAATATTAATGATTTGTCAATTCTAAAGAATATTTCCTATCAAAATTGACGATTAATTAAATTTCAATCGATTTCGTTAATTATAATGTAAAAATTTAGATTAATTCTTGAATAATTTGTAAAAAAGAATCTCTTCCTTGTATATTTGAATCATCAAGGTAGCAAACAGAAGGTGAGCCAACCGGATTTAAACACAATACTGTAGGATGTTGAAATTGGCAGACAAGCCCTCCTGTCTCGGGGGTGGAGACCAGTGGATAAAGCATTTTAGCGAGCTCGTAAATTTGCCTAACTACTCCGTGGAGGTTCGAATCCTTCTCCTACAGCAGGTTATTTTGGGTTTATTGTTAATTGACTAAAACCATGAAATTTTGTTTCATGGTTTTTTTTATGCCTTATTTTCTCGGTTGCCATTTTCTTAATTGAACGAATATATTTTAGCTTTCAAATAGCGTATTTCTAATTAAAAGTTGTTTTTGATAAAAATACTGTAAAAAATAATCTATTTCTTTGTCAAAATTTTAAAAAACAAATGGTTTTGCTAATTTTGAATCAATGAATGAGGCAAGGGCTTTGAATAAAAGAAATTGATCTCAAACCTATTAAACAAGCTTTCGTATGGAAAGCTATAAATTTTGAGCGGCGAATTAAGCATTGGAGACGAGCTGATTTTTGGTTCGTAAGTTAATTTGTCGCTTTGTTTTGGAATTAAATCCTTGGCTTTTAAAGCTATATACTGTAGGATGTTGAAATTGGCAGACAAGCCCTCCTGTCTCGGGGGTGGAGTACCGATTCCTATCGGTGGGAAAAAGCGTAGTACAAACCGGACTATTGCCTAACTACTCCGTGGAGGTTCGAATCCTTCTCCTACAGCCTAAAGAGCAGCATCTCGATGCTGCTCTTCTTTTATCTGGAGTATTTAGTTATTTTACACCAAATTTACTCCGATGATTCGACGCATCAAGGCAAAACTATCCAAGCATCCCAAACGGAAAAAATTTGTCCGGATTTTCACCATTACCTTTCTGGGAATCCTTTTTTTGGAGTTTTTGGTTTATTTCGGCTCCAATTTTTTTCTGGTTAATTGGACTAGGAGTAAAATCAATGAATCAACTGGGGGTGTTTACGAAGTAGATTTTAATCGACTCAATTTTTCTCTTTTAAGAAGAGGTGTATTTCTCAATGGAATAGTGATGAGGCCCATAGCGGGTCACCGAGTCAGTAATGACCAGGTCGTTTTTGATTTTACCTTAGATGAGATCGCCGTGCTGGATATTTGGTACGATTGGTCGGATAAGATTTTTCGGGTAGGCAAAATCGAACTTGATAATCCCGATTTGGGGCTGATTTTGCCCAAGCAGGAGAAAGCGCAGTCCGATTCTTCCTCCGGATTTGATAAACGCTCCCCTGTGAAGGAGTTAGAAGAGGAAATTCAGAAAAGTATACAGCGCATTCCCTTCGGAGGACTAGTAATTGAAGCAATAGAGATTAAACATGCCGATTTGTTCTTTCTTAATTTTCTTAGCCAGAAATCACTAAAAGCTCAAAATAGCAAAGTGATCATTGAGAATGTGGACTGGACAACGGGAACCAATTGGGATACTCCGTTTAACGCAGAAGGGTTTGAGTTTGACTTGGAACAAGTCGAATTTCCTTTATCCGATGAGGTCCATGTCATCCTTGCCGATAAAGTTCAAGTGAGTTCCCTTGAAAATCTAATTGATATTCAGGGTTTTCGGCTTAGTCCAAATCGAGATATGCCTAGTCGCTCTTATTATGATCTAAAGCTTGAGGAATTGAGGGTGAATAATTTTGATCTCAATCAGGCATTTATGACCTCCGAAGTTCAGATTGAAGAGATTGTACTCAATGACCCAGAATTTCAGATGACGAATTTTCCCAGGGAATTAATGGAGGAGGAGGTAAAGGGTGAGGGTGATTTAAACTCCTTGATTGATGGGATATTAAAGTCTTTTTCCATTCGAGAGTTTTCAGTTAATAATGGTCGGTTTTCTTCACTGGATCCAGAGGATAGTTTGCGCAATAGAATCGAAATCACCGACGTGGATTTTAAAATGGCTGAATTTTACTTGGGTTGGGATGCCTCGAAACGAAAGAACCAATTTTTTTATGGCAAGGATGCAGCGATGGAGTTGGAGGACTTTACGCTGAATTTGGCAGATGGCGTTCATGTGATTCATGGAGATAAGGTTTCTGTTTCCTCATTTTTGGATCAAATAGAAGTAGAGGGATTTCAGATATCGCCTATTTTGGATGAGGGAGACAGCAGTGTAAGACAGGTCATTAGTCTTTCTTTGCCTACGCTTCAATTGGATGAAGCCAACCTAAAAAAGCTTTACAATGAGGCTATTTTAGATGTAGATCTTCTGGAAATGAACCAGCCTAAGGTGGAGTTTATCGATCGGGTAGCCCAGAAGGATAGTACGCGTAGATTTTCGGCTCAGAAACTTTTACAGGGCTACCTGGAGGAAGTGAATATTGGCTTGCTTTCCATCAATGAAGGTACGATGCAGTTCCAAAATGAAACTGGGGCTCGTAGCGACAATGTGAATTTTGAACAATTCAGTTTACAGTTAGAGGATGTTTTCCTCAGGCCAGAGTCTTCGGCGAGTATGCGGGATTTGCTATTGGCAGAGGAATTAGTTTTGAGCTTAGATCAGTACCAATTGAAGCTTCGGGATAACCTTCACTTGTTTACGGCAGATCAAATTTTGATTGACTCCAAACAGAATTTAGTGGAGGTGAAAAATTTTGAGCTGAAACCGGAAAATCCGGATCAGATTCAACAACTCTTAACAACTTACGGGAAATCAGCTACAATCGATTTGACCGTGCCGGTTTTTAAGTTGCAGGGTATAGATATCCGTGCTGCGCTGTTAGATAAAGAATTATTGATTGATTACATTTTGGTTTCCCAGCCCCATTTGATCTATGATCAATTGCGAAAGCGAAATCAGGAGAATAATCGTGAGTTTTCTGCTTCTAGCCAAGAGATTCAGGATTTGTTAGCTGATTATTTTAAGGTAGTTTCTATCGACTCCATTGGTTTTTTTCAGGGGAAAATGGATTTTACTGATATAACCGGCAGGCAGGAAGTTAGCTTCAGCGAGGAGGATCTTTCCTTGTTAGTCAGGGATTTTTATTACGATCCTGCTGAAGAGTTGGACTTGGATAGAAGCTTTTTTTCGGAGGAAATTATTCTCAACCTAGCAGGCTATTCCTTCAGTCTGGCCAAAGGAGATTATGATGTCAGTACAGGAAATGTGCAATACAACACCAAAACACAGGCAATCACCATAGATAGTCTGGTACTTAATCCTGGCCCTCAACTTGACAGCAAATTAGCTTTGTCCTTAGTTCTTCCCAAGTTGACCTTAGAAGGTTTAGATTTGGAGGATTTCCTATATGAAAATAGGCTCGATCTTTCAAAACTGACCGTGGATGGAAGTCAGATCAATTTAGATATCGAGCCTGATTTTGTACGCAAGGAAGAGAAGAGAAATCGAAGATCAGGTGCTTTTAGTCGTACCATTGATTTTCTTCGAATTCAGGAAATCTTGGCAAATGAATCGGATTTGAGGCTAACTTTTCAAATTGCTGACAAAGAGGTGGAGTCCATCCAAGCGAGGTTTGATGTTTCGGTTTCCGACTTTTTTTTGGATGAGGAAACGGAAAATGAGTTGGTTTTGGCCGAGCTTTTTGATGAGATTTCCTTAGCGGTTAATGATTTTTCATTTGCACTGCCGGACAGTTTGCATAAAATTCGGTTTTCTGAAGTGTTGATTAATAATAAAGCGGATGAAACCGTTTTTTTGGGATTGGAAATTGAGCCTGTTGATTTGGAAAATTCAAAGGGGATGGTTTTGTCAGGTAGAATTGATGAGCTCGGAATTCGGAATAACACCTTAGCTGAAATCCAACGAACTGGAAAAGTAAACTTAGAAAATATACGGCTTTCTAAGCCTGATATCCAGGTGTTTTTGGATACCCTTTCTCCACCCAATTCTTCAACTAAAACCGACCCCAAACCGAAAAATGAAGAAGCCTTTGTGCATTCTTTATTACTTCAAAATTTATTGATCTCTGATGGGAAGATTAAATTTAATCAAAAGGGAAAAGGGGCGATTCCGCGCTTGGATTTTCAGGGAATTGATTTGGAAATCAATGATTTAGATATTGATCTTTTGGATTTTTCTGCAGGCACACAAGCTAATTTTTTCTTGGATGAGGACCTGAGGTTATCGATAAGAGATTATGAGTTGATTAGCAAGGATGGAATGGAAGTTTTTCATGCCGATAAAATCTCTTTTGCCAAACGAAACGTGCTGTTTGAAGGGCTGCAGTATAAACCGACGATGGGCACTTATGAATACCTTCGAAAGAAGGGGTATCAAACCGATGCGATCAGCTTGGACTTGGCAACGGTATCAGTTGAAGCAATTGATTTGGACAAAATGATGTCAGGAGAGGGAATGGAGGCTAAGCGGATTATCGCATCGGGAATGAACCTGGATGTGCTCCGGGATAAACGAATTGCTCCAAAGGAGGGTCAAGTTAAACCAATGCCCCAGGAAATTATTCAAAATCTTCCAGTCAATCTTCGGGTGGATTCGGTTTTTCTTCAAGATGGATTTGTCCGTTATCAGGAATTTGTCACAAATTCCATGTTACCGGGCAAAGTGGAATTTGAGGAATTGGAGGCGGTGATGACTCCTTTGGCTATCAGTGAATCAGATCGATCCCATCCAATAAAGGAAAGTTATGTTTTAGCAACTGCAAAATTGATGGGTACTGGAGATTTGGGGCTTCAGGTACAAATGAGTTATGATGATCCTTATCCGATGGAGTTAACCGCTCAAATCGACACCTTTAATTTACAGCAGATTAACAACATTCTGTCAAGAGGCGCTTTTTTGCGGATTAACTCGGGCGAGGTTAAAAAGGGGGATTGGAGCTTTCGATTGGATAAACAGGAAGCCTTTGGCCGGATGGACTTTCGCTACGAGGGATTAAATGTGACTTTTTTGGATAGTGTGAGTTTGACCAAAGGAAAGGGAAAGCTGGGGATGATGACCTTTTTGGCCAATACCCTGATCAAAAATAACAACCCCAGAAAATTCTTGGGTAATGTGGTTCGTTCCGATATTTACTTAAAGCGTGACCAATCCAAATTCATTTTTAATGCTTGGTGGAAAGCAACACTTACGGGTTTAAAAGGGAGTGTGGGGCTTGGCCAACCCCAGTTGCCGGTCAGAAGGAAAGAAGAGGAGGAGTAAAAAAAGCCTAATTGAATTATTTCAATTAGGCTTTGCTCCCTTTAGTTTCGAATAATTTTTAGCTGTTGCTGCTGGTTGCCCCAAGAAAGCTGAATGATATAAATTCCAAAGTCAGTAATTTGGAGGTGTGAGTTGACCACTTCCGTCACTTCAGTTGGACTCCTTACCGTGTAGCTTTCAGAAACACCACGGATATCTGAAATTTGGACGGTAATCGGTTCATCCTTGTATGCTGAACTATTCAATAGATCAAGAGTAATTTCACTCGATCGATGACTTGGGTTTGGATATGCGACCCAAGAGCTGTTACCTGAAAGCGATGGAACAACCATGGATCGTGTATTACTATAGGAATACTCCTGGTAGAAATTGACATCTTTTAATCGATAGTAAACGATGCCTCCAGCTGCTGGAAGGTTTTGATCAATAAACTCGTATTCTGTGACTACTTCAGAGTAGCCAGCACCAGGAACTTCAGCAATCGTTTCCCAATTATTTACTCCATTGATGGAGCGTTCGATTTCAAAATGCGCATTCTCCCATTCTTTGGCAGTTGCCCAATTTAGTTTACCGGTCCTAGATTCTTCCTGATATTCTACATCGAAGTAAAGGTATTCTATGGGAAGTATGCTGAAGTTGAAGTAGGTGATGTAAACAACACCTGAACCTCCTTGGCCTCCTCCTGTAGTTCCTGCTCCGCCACCAGAACCTGTAAAGGCTGTTCCAGGATTACCTTTGCCTTGATTTGTTGCGTCTCCTCCGATCCGTATTCCATTAACTTCTCCTCCTAAACCAGGATCATTGTCATTACTATTGAAATTGTAACCAATTCCACCTCCACCAGCTCCATAGGCATAAGGAATACCTTCTATTTCAAAAATCGCCCCTTCTCCTCCGTTTCCAGCTTGGGATTGGCCAACGCCTGAACCACTACCGTCTTCTCCTATTCCACCAGCTCCGCCTCCGCCACCACCGGCACGAGCATGGTTCGCATTATTTCCTCTGCCTCCGTTACCTCCATTATTTCCTTGGCCTAGAGTTCCTGACCCTCCTATTCCTGGTATATTGTTTCCTTGATCACCATGGGCTCCGCCACCACCTGAGGCTCCATTACTGCCATTAAGGTTGCTGAATGATCCCCCTCCTCCACCACCAAGTGCAATAAGATTAATATTTATGTTACCATTTGCATCAGGGATTATACCAGTTACCGAAGTTGAGTCTCCAATATCACCTTTGTCAAACGGAGTGGAAGCCCCATCCCCACCTTTACCTACGGTGATATTGAGAGAATTACCTGCTGGGAAACCATATTGGGCATTACTGTAAACTGTAGTTGAGGCAATTCCACCGCCCCCCCCACCTCCGCCGGTTTGTCCCATACCGCCCCCTCCACCAGCACCAATAGCGTGGATGGTAAACTCGACCAAACCTTCTGGCACTTCCCATACATCATCACAAGTAAAACGAATTATGGTAGTACCACTGACGGCTCCATCATCCACTACTTCCAAGCAATCCTGATCATTGGAATCTGGACAGGAGTAAGATATGTTAACTTGACCATCTTGGCCTGGACCACCATTACCAGTTGCATATACATAACTCGAAGTCTCTGGATCTGGAAGTGAAGAGTCACGGGTAACCCACGTATCACGACCAGTGCCCGTTGCATCACCTTCTCCTACATAGATCCCAATGGCTTGACCTGGATTGACTGAGATGGTAGTTGTTTTAGTTTGACCTGCTGTACCTGCTCCTGTTGCTTGAATTGTGATCTCAAACACTCCTGCGGGAACAAAGAAAGTGGCATCTGCAGCAAATGCTGCACCGCAAACACTGAAAAATGTAGTGTTTATTGGATCTTCTGCATCCAACTCTGTAATACATCCTCCTGTGGTTTTTCTTATAGTTTGGATAGTCAATTCGTAAGCTTCAACATCCAAATTATCTAGAGGAATAGTTGCGAATGTGCCTAGTCCATTACTTACATTAAAGGGAGCAGAAGTGTACTCTGCAGGTGGGCTTATTCCATCATCCAAAATGTAGGTCACTTCATACTCTCCATTGGGTAATGAAGAAACATCACCATTAATGGTTATGCTAGCAGTTCCCCCTGTGATGGTGGCAGAAACAGAGCTAACGGAGGTTAATTGATATTCAGGGGTGACATCTATGGTTCCTGTTGCAGTTAAGCCATTAATGCAGTTGCCATTTAATGGAATGCTGTAACTATAGAATCCAGGAGTCGTAGGTATTCCCGAAAATTCAATATTTCCTGTTCCTGAGTTAAATGTGGCTGTTATTCCTGGTGGAAGTCCTGATGGTGTGCCAATACTAGTTACTCCTGTGGTAGGTTGAGAAAAACTCAAAGGAGAAGTGTCAGTTATACAAAAGCTAGGTGTTGCAACGGAGGTTGGACCAACGGTAGCAAAAGGTACTACTTCGGTAGTGGATGAGGCGGAACTGTTTGCCACACACCCGGTAGTTGAATTGGTATAACTAACTGATACAGTTTTGGAGCCTAATGTCAACCACTCCAAGGTGATACTCTCCTCTGAGGTTCCTCCAGAAATAATGGTATAGTCAGTTCCTGCGCTTCCGGGGAGGTTCCAAACATAGTCTAACTGGCCAGATTGAGTGGTATATGTGACACTACTTTGTTCACAAACCTCAAAACCAGGGAATACTGAGAAGGTTGGAACAGGTAAAGGGTCGACGGTTATAGTATTAATTTCAGGACTTGAAGCAGTACATCCTGTCGTTGAATTGATGTAATTAACGGATACATTTTTGGTCCCGTTTGTTAACCAAGTTACTTGAATCCTATTGCTTTGGTTCAAACTTGCTCCAGAAATGGATACGGTATAGTCTGTATTTTCAATACCATCAATATTCCACATATAATTATTTTGCCCACTTTCAGTCGTATAAATGACCGTATTCCCTTCACAGATAACCGGATCTGCATCAATATTGGATGTAAGTGTGGGTTCAGGGAGAGGGTCTACAGTAATGGAATTTACTGCAGGACTGCTAGCCGTACAGCCATTAGGATCGGTGTAATAAACACTTACATTTTTTAAGCCTTCGGTTAGCCAGGTTAATGTAACTGTGTGATTATTTAGACCTATTCCCCCCGCAGAAATGGTATAATCTGTCCCTTGTACTTGGCCTGGAATTTCCCAGATATAATTGCTTTGACCAGATTCAGTTGTGTAAGTTATAGAGCTGTTTTCACAAACCACAGGGTCAGCATCCACATTTGAAGATAAGGTAGGGGTAGGGAGAGGGTTTACTTTAAATGCACCTGAAATATTGGATAGGACGTTGGGACCGCAT
Organism: Algoriphagus sp.; assembly: GCF_024305035.1. Lineage (GTDB taxonomy): Bacteria > Bacteroidota > Bacteroidia > Cytophagales > Cyclobacteriaceae > Algoriphagus. The sequence continues at coordinate 5,103 of NZ_JAMWZB010000035.1, read as the reverse complement.
TCACTCGAAACCTTAACAAAGTAGTATAATGTACCTAACGTAGTAGGCGGGATAAAAGAATTTGAAACTTCACCTGAAAGTTCGATCACTTCTACTCCTAAGGTGTCAGCTACAGGACTGGTGTTGCTATACCATTGGTATTCTACCGCTCCCGTTCCATCAGCAATGATGGATATTGGTTCGAAGGCACTGTCTATACAGATTTCCTGAGCATCTAAATCTTCACTGGTTATCACTGAAGGTTGGGTTACAGTAAAGGCTCCTGAGACTGCCGTGGGAACGGTGCCGCAATTACTTCGACCAGTGGCATAATAATACTTAGTCCCCACCACATCACTCGGTGGGGTAAATGTTGGGTCTGTTGCTCCGCTTATCAGAGTTCCTCCCGTATTTTGAGGAATATCATTGCTATACCATTGGTAGGTAATAGTTCCCTCACCGGAAGCCAATGCCGTTTGTTCGGGGAAAGGATCACCTTGACAGACCGTATAATTATTAGAATCAGGACTATCGTCAATTACCGTTTCAGGGGGGTTGACTCGATATTCACCAGATATGATGGAAGTATCTGATGAGCAATATCCTGAAACAACTACATAGTAATATAGAATGCTCCCAATGTCTGTTGATGGCGGTGTAAACGTATTTGATGTAGCTCCTGAAATTAAAGTGCCTCCGGTATTTTGTTGATCTGTATTAACATACCATTGATAGGTGAGATCAGCTCCTTCTGCTCCTACGAACAATGGATCAAATCCATCCCCAAAACATTCTACATCATCAGATGTGTCTAGTTCTGTTGTGATTACAGTTATTGGTTCAACCGTAGCCTGCATAAATCTAGAGGTAGCTATTGGACTACAGTCACTTGTTACTTCTACGTAATAATAGGTAGTTCCAATGGCATCAGCAGGGGGGCTATAAGAGGGTTGATTTGAACCAATAGGAGTTGCTCCTGTTTTGGAGGGATTGGAATTGCTAAACCACTGATAAGAGAGTGTCCCTGTACCAGTAGCGGTAACGGAAAGCTCGGAGAAAGTATCCCCATCACATATCCGCTGATCGGCCATATTTTCAACCGTAATGGTAGAGGCAGGGTTGACCGTGATTGTTCCCTCTGCGTATAAATCATTACATCCTCCCAGTAGCGGTATAGAATAGCTATAAGGGCTATTACTATGCTCAGTTGGAGAACCCGAAATGCTTATCACATTTCCGTTCCAAGTGGCCGATACTCCAGGAGGAAGGCCATTTGCACCTGACACCCCATCATTTTCTATCCCCGTAGCTCCTGAGGTATTGAAGGTTATTTCGTTTAGTGGGGTGTCTATACAAAGGGTTTGGTCTACAGCTGTAGTAGCTAGAACAGTGTTGTCTGGAGATACTGTGATTATTCCTGAGGCAACTATATTTCCACATCCACCGGTCAGAGGAATTGAATAATTATAGGGACTTCCAGCCGTAGAGGTAGGGGTACCCGAAATAGTAATAACACCTGCATTCCAAGATGCTGAAACTCCAGGAGGAAGGCCATTTGCCCCATCAACCCCATCATTTAAAATCCCAGTTGCACCTGTGGTATTAAAAATAATATCAACCAGTGGTTCATTGATACACTGCGATTGATCTTCACTTCCAATGGGAATAGCAGTATTATTTGGAGTTACGGTAATGGTGCCGATTGCACTTGCAGAACCACAACCTCCCGCCAAAGGAATGGAATAGGTGAAAGATCCGGAAGAAATTGGAACACCTGAAATTGTGATCACTCCTGAATTCCAACTAGCAGAAACACCGGGGGGTAGACCATTTGCTCCTAAAACACCATTATTTTGTATTCCAGTGGCTCCTGTAGTATTAAAAGTAATTTCTGTTAAAGCTTCATTAATACATTGAGTTTGGTCAGAACTTCCAACAAGAGTTATAGTATTATCAGGTGTCACATTTATAGTTCCTGTCGCGTAAATTTCACCACATCCTCCAGTCAAAGGAATTGAATAATTATACGGACTAGCATTTGTAGCAGTGGGTGAACCTGAAATGGTAATCACTCCTGAATTCCAAGATGCACTTATTCCGGGGGGTAATCCATTTGCACCAGAAATCCCATCATTTGCTATTCCTGTTGCTCCTGTTGTGATATGAGTAATATTTGACAGTTGAGTATTAATACAAATGGATTGATCAGGATTTGAAGAACTAACAGTATTTGTAGGAATTACTGTTACAGAACCTGTTCTGGAAAGAATAAAAGGAGCAGAGGTGAAAATTGATAAGAATCCGGGAGTAACGTTTAAAGTATAAGTACCGCTTGTTTCTGGTGTTCCAGAAATTGTAATAGTATTAGTAGAGCTATTAAAGTTTGATGTTAACCCAGGTGGTAGATCTAGAACAGAAACAAAGGACCCAGGAGGGATTGTATAGGTAGTTGTTAAAATTGATTCATCTTCACATACGGATTGATTGTCGGTCCCCGTAGATGAGGATAAAGTAATATAAGAAATTCGAATTTGGCCATTACCTCCATTTCCTCCAGAAATATCTGTTCCGGAAGAACTGGATCTAACTCCTCCTCCTCCTCCTCCTCCAGGGAAACTGCCCATAGATCCTGGACCTTGCCCATTGGCTCCATTACCATCCTCTTTACCGTCGCCACCTTCACCTCCTCCCAAAGGAGCTAGAGCTCCATTTCGATTAGTTGCATTATTGCCATTTGCGTTAATTCCAGCCGAAGAACCACCACCACCACCATCTCCAGAAACTACATCAGCCCCATTTCCACCACTAAACCTAAAGTCTCCAAAACCGGCGCTTTCATCACCCCCAGCAACTCCTGTAGTAGAATTATCTGAAACTGAATTTCCTCCTTTTGCCATTAAGGTGGAATTATTGAAAAACCAAGTATCCTGTCCAGGTTGAAAACCTGTGGCTCCAAATCCAATACGATAGTTAATAACCTGTCCCGGTGAAACAGGTAATACACTTCGAGAATATGCTCCTCCTCCTCCCCCTGCCGCTGCACCATTTGAACCTGATCTTGCACCTCCTTTTCCTCCTCCTCCCCATACCTCCACTGTAATTGAAGTTACTTCCGAGGGTACAGTAAAAGTCCCAGAACCAGGGCTTGTTATGGTTTGTGTTTGGGCAAAAGCCTTCCAGCTGATCAATATCAGAAAAAAGAATAGGAGTAAAACTGGTAAATGTTTTTTCATCCAGTTAGCTATAAATATTTTTCAAATGCTAAAAAACGTATTTCAAAATTAAAGTTTTGCATTTCAATTTCCTAATTTTTGCCTAATAATTTGCGTAATTTCTAGCTCTAATGGTTTTAAAATCAAGGGTTAAGATTTGTTCTTAAGTGGGTGATCTTAACAAGGGCCTCTAATTTTTGTTTTTTGCTAAGAAGTTTAAATACTCTTTTTCCTGGTTTAATCATTTCTGACCTCTAATTTCTTACTGCAGAGGTACAAGAAATTTACTCCAAAGCTATTTTTTACTTTTTCTTATATATGAAATACAATTAATCTGGTCCAAACAAATTATATTTTGTAAATACTCGCTAAAGGGATTACAATCTAGCATTAAGAACATTATAAACAAATATAATTTTAAAAAAAATGAGAGCAAGAACTTGCTCTCAGAGTAAATGGGATTCTGCTTTTTGAAAGAGTGTACGAAAATTTGTTGGGACTACGCCCTATTTTCGGATCAATTTGATTACTTCAACTCCTTGCTTGGACTGGATTTCTAAAATTAGCATGCCTGGGGTGGAGCGCTGGATCTCCAAAGCTAATTTGGAGTTCAGCTCCTCAAGAGATTTAGCTGATAGGATTTGATCTTGGGCATACTTTCCAAAAATCCTTACTTGCACTTCTTCTAGTTTGGAAAAATCTTGATCATAGGGTTGGATTCTTACTTCTCCACCAAAACTTGGGTTGGGGTAAATATGCCAAAGCTTTCCGGTCTGAAAAGACGGAGGAAGGGCTTCCCGAGAAAGCTGCGAGATGTAATGCGTCCCGTCTTTTGCAATAAGCCGGACTCTGTAATAAATATTGGAGCCGGTGAGGGGGAGTAACCTGTCGGTAAAGGCGTAGGATTGAAATCCTTCGGCTTGGTTATCCGCTTTGATTTCTTTGATCTTTTCCCATCGCTCCACTCCATCAACAGATCGCTCAATTTCAACCCATTCGGTATTTTTTTCGGTTAGTATCGCCCATTCTAGTAACACAGATCGATCTTCCTCTAAGAATTGAGTTTGAAAATAAGCTAACTCTATGGGTAAAACTCGACCATTCAGGATTTCACAAAGGGAGAGAAGCTGGATTTCGTTAGTCCAAGAAATATTCCCCGATTTTCCAGGAATCGGGGGATCAGTATTTTCATAAAGTTCACGTTCATCACCCGTCCAGCCATCTATCACCAGCCCGCCTGATGCTACTTTAATATCTGCATCTCCAAAATTCAGTTCCGCGTCAGGGCCTTGCAAATCAATGATGACATTGCTAAACGTAAAATCATTTCGATCTGCATTGCCATTGATATTCCGTTGATCAAAAACGATGGAGCCGCCATCCTCTACGCAAATTCGGAGATTCGAAAGTTCAGTGATGTAGACCATTTGTAAGACCGATCCTGATCCAACGACAATGCATCCATCACTTATCGTAAATCCAGGATCGTCTCCATTATTACCACGATCAAGAGTGAGATCAGCCCCGTTCGAAAGGATGATTCCACCCAGATTGAAATTGGAAGCTGTCCAGGTGTAGTTTTGGTTGTTGCCAGAAAATTTTGCGATTTGGCCAGTAGAAAAATTGCCAGAACCCGACCATCGGGAAACATTTAATCCTCCACTCGGGTTGCTTCCATCATTCAAAGAGGTTACACTGGAAGTATACGTTCGCGGGCTTCCGCATTCGGCACATTGTGCCCAAAGGGAGTTTTCCATGCATAGCCAAGCCAAGAGGCCTAACAAAATGCCCTTGTTCACTATATTTTTTGTCAAGGATGCTGATTGATTGGGTGATCAATAACACAGCTCTAAAAAATTTATATGTGTATCCGTTTGACTGCACGTAGCCAAATAAAGACAATTTGTGTCAA
>NZ_JAMWZB010000034.1 GCF_024305035.1 Algoriphagus sp. | reverse complement strand
AAAATTATGTACTTATTATTTCTGAAAACTGTGTAATGTTATTTTCTGGTGACATCCTTAAACCTAGGGATAAAAAAAGTCCCAAAAAATACCCAGAACTGGGTATTTTTTGGGGGTTTTCTTTCGGTTTTGAAGAAATCCTCAGTCTTTTCTATCGATCTGAATCGTCCGATTGGGAGAAAAGTCCTTATTCAGCATCTTGGAAAACAAGGTCAACTTTTGATAATATAAGTAGTCTTCCTTTTACCGTAATTGCTCTTTAATAAAATAGGTACATCCTTTATCTGTCCAGCTTTCCCCAGTTTTGATGGGAATCAACTCTGCTTCAAAGATATCCTGCCCTCGATAACCCAAGCCCTGAAGATCGTCTCCGTCCAGAAAGTTTCCCAACTCCTGAGAAAGGTCTATGATTAATTTGTGCTTGATCAAATAGGCGGATTGAAGGACCAAATAGCGAGGATCATTGTTTTTCGGTTCCACGAATTTTAATTGTGCTATCAACTCAAACATCGATACCGGCTGATACCAGGAATCCCCGGCATCTTCCCATTCCCGATCTTCTATATCGAGCGGAGTGAGGGGCAGTTGGTAGCGGTCTACCAGATAGCTTAAAGCTTCCCTTGCCTGCTCTTCTGGAGAAAGGTCGGACTCGTAGAGTTCGGTGATTTTTTGCTGGAGACTTTGCTCAGATTCTACCCATTCTTCCAGACTGGGCCATGGCTTTCGTTGCATAAGGGATCTTTTTGTTTGAAGAAAATCCAGCCCTGAATATTCAAGACTGGATATCGATTTATTTGTAAAACTGCTTTCTCAAACCATTGGGACCATACCATTCTTCATCGGGGATTTCCAGAGGTTTGAACTCGATGCCTTGAAATCCATTTTCCTCTATTTCCTTTTTCAAATCCTCTGAGACTATTATTCCTAGGATCGGTACTTTATCAAAGAGCAAAATTGGACGTTTCTCTGATTCTTTTACGAAAGGTCTTTTAGGGTAAACAGAAACCCCATTTCCCCAACCTTCCTTTTTCACTTTTAGAAATTCAGAAAGATTATTGAACTTACGAAGTTCTGTATTTCTGGTTCTATCCACATAAACTCCGTATTTGTTTTTGATCGGTGTATCTGTATCCACATAAAAAGTGGTTCTGTCAAAATCCAAGGAATCGTCTGAAAAGGATATAAAATTTGTAATCCAATACCCTTCAACTTTCTCCTTACTTTGGATAAGTGTGATAGGAAAGAATTCAATGCACGCACTTTCACAACATTTCTCCAAAAATGATTTGAGTCGAGAAGAGACGATTAATCTTGGAGAGAGCATGCCTCCGGCTGAAAAAAAATCTGGAATCCGCTCTCCTTCGTTTAAGATAATATCTGATATTATTGGCTCAAAGCCCACTTTAGAACGATTGTCATGTTTTCCAATAAACATAGGATCGTTTACATGACATTTTTCTATGTAATTTTTGATCAAATCCTTGGGAGACTTCATCATTTGATAGTATTTCATCAGAAGGTTATATCGTTTAAATGTTTACTTGGATTAGCTTGGATGGCAGCCTTTGCATCATTTACAAGTTTAACTAATTCATTATTCCATTGATCTTCTGGAAACCTCCTTTCAATAAAATCAAGCTTTGATTCAATCAAATCATTATAGACATCATGATTTGGCTGATTTCTTGCTTTCGTGACCGGAATCCCATTTAACGATTCATTCATATGAAACCCCCAATCTGCTGCTTTTTGGACAACAGGATGTTCTTGAATTTTTTTTGACCATGGAATAATATGGTGAGCCTGATGAGTAGCAGAGTTCATCGATGGGAAATTTTTCGCTAAATCAGATCGATAACCAAAGGTTATTTTTCCTTCCAAATTTACTACCCACCTTAAAATTCTTTTTGATGGAATATCACTTGTTGATGAAATAACCTTCCATCCCATTCTTGAACCAGAGGCAATAATCCCATAAAATGGAATTGCCGAGGCCGCGGAAATGGTTGCATTAACCCCATCACCCTCAATCAAATAAAGTGTTGCATTCAATAAATCCGCAGGTTCACCTAGGACAGGAACTAAGCCAGCAATATCCAATGTCCAATGAAGGGCTTCTTTGGTTGCCTCATAAAGTAGTTTTCCATCACTCCATTCAGGATGTTCATGCTTTAAAAAAGCTATTTTAGCTGAAAAATAGGTATAGAATAAGTGTAGTGTAGCCGGATTGCTTAAATCAGCCTCCACTAAGCCGTCTACTGCAAGCCCAAAAGTTGAATTAAAAGGTTTGTCCAGAACTCCATTCATCCCTGCTGAAATAGTAAACAAAGCTGCGTTTTGATCTATCATTTCATCCTCTCCAAGTGCTTGCCATAGATCTTTGGCGAAGGTTTGATTATCAGGATGGCTTAAATACTGCAGGTGGTAATCTGATAAAGCTCCATTTAAATCCCTGTTGATTGAATTAGAAATTTTAGAAGGCGTGAAGGCAGGTGTACCAAAATCAGAAACGTCACAGTCCATGCAGGTCATCGCCCCTTCATTTTCTGCAACTCTTTTTCTAGAATATGGATCAGCACATGTAATTGTAATAATTGTGGTAAAACTACATACCGATTCACAATAAGAGCCTCCAATACCAGTTTCTGTGGATTGGTAGCTTATTGTCCAAGAACAAGAAGTACCTCCGCCAGAACTCCCTGAACCAGAAGAGCCTCCTCCACTTTCCGGTGTACTTCCACCGCCTGGTGTAATCCACGCATCTCCACTTCCACCAGTAGATCCGCCTCCACCAGATCCGGATTCTATAGTAACTTGGTCACAAATTACCGGATCCCCATTTTCATCAAACACTCCCTGACACCTTTCCAGAAAAGTAGGATTAGAATCATTGAAAAAATTAGAAAAAGAATACCGCTTGATTATAGCACCCGACTGGAGTAAATCTTTAAGTTCTAAAAATGACTGATACTGAAGGCTGTCAAATTCGTACTTTAGTACATATTGATCCAGCAGATTATCCAGGCTATCGGTGACCACCACCAAGTTGAAGGTGCTAAACCGATCATCTTTTTCCAGAAAAGGTACCGTGTACGTTTTTCTGAGTAATGAATCCTGCGTAAGCAGGGACGCATCCAGATCAAACAAAAAATCTGACATCTCCCGGTTCCGGGCGGATTGTATAATATCCACACCCACCCGCTTACTCATTTTCAATCCCAGATTTTGCAGATCCGCTGGATCGGCAGACTGCACCTTGAATTGACCCTGTTCACTTTCAATAGTATCCTTTTTGAGTGCCGGATCGGTATCGATCTCCTGCTGGCAACCCCAAAAACTTAGTAAAAAGACTGCGGCTAAAAGTCCTTTAAAAATCAGTTCTTTTAAAGCCAAAAGTTTGCTGTTTTCATAAAATTTAAATTTTTAACTCCTTAAACCTAAGGCTAAAAAAAGTCCCAAAAAATACCCAGTTCTGGGTATTTTTTGGGGGTTTTCTTTCGGTTTTGAAGAAATCCTCAGTCTTTTCTATCGATCTGAATCGTCCGATTGGGAGAAAAGTCCTTATTCAGCATCTTGGAAAACAAGGTCAACTTTTGGATAAAAAACAAAACCCTCCAAAGGGATTCCCGATAGGTATCAGGACCCTTGGAGGGTGGATATTTTTCGCAAACCTGTCAGGTCTGCTTGAAAATTACTTTTTCTTCTGTGCCCGCTTCATCGGATTGTCTCCTGTAGAAGCACCTCTTGCGCCACCTCGACCTTTGAAGAGTTCGAAGCGCGTAGGCTGGTACTGTCTTGGCCAGTAGTTGCTCGACTCATCGATATCGGCAGTCTCCCGATATGGATCCAAAACAAACTGCACTACTTCTTTTTTCTTGGGGAAAACTTTGGTCACCTTCGTTTCATTCAGCTTCCAGATTTCAGCAGGAATCCGCTCGATCTCCGAGGTACCATCAGCATACTGAAACTCAATGATCAAAGGCATAACCAAGCCGCCTACATTTTCGAAAGTAAGCTCATAGAAATTTAGATCCGAATTGAGCAACTCTCGCTCTTTATCCGTCAAGCTCGCCATAAATTGCTTGTATTCTTCCTCATCCTCGGGAGTAATCGCAAATCGATCGTAGCTATTGTAGAAATCACGCGTGGCCGGGTCGGCTTCCAACACGGTCTGTGGTACGTCAACTTTGTTAAACTCCTTACTGACGTAAGTTTCCTCTCGCTCAAATTCAGCCCGATCGGCTGCTTTCTTTTCGGCAGGAGTTCGGTTATCCAACTTAAACCATTTTACATCCTGAATGGCAATATCCACCGGTTCGGTCTCGTAAAACCATCCTCTCCAGAACCAATCCAGATCGATAGCCGAAGCATCCTCCATTGTACGGAATAAATCCTCTGGGGTCGGATGCTTAAACATCCATCTTCTTGCGTACTCTTTAAAGGCATAGTCAAACAGTTCTCTTCCCATCACGGTCTCCCGTAAAATATTCAAAGCGGTAGCCGGCTTGGCATACGCATTAGGGCCAAATTGAATGATATTTTCCGAATTGGTCATGATCGGCTCCAGGTACTGCTTTTCACTTCTCATGTAAGGAACAATTTTATGGGCCGGCCCACGACGGGAGGGGTAATCCCGATCCCATTCCTGCTCAGCCATAAACTGCATAAAGGTATTCAAACCCTCATCCATCCAAGTCCACTGACGCTCGTCGGAGTTGACGATCATGGGGAAAAAGTTATGCCCCACTTCATGAATGATTACGGAGATCATTCCGTATTTTACGGCTTCCGAATAGGTGCCGTCTTTGTCGGGACGACCATAGTTGAAGCAAATCATTGGGTATTCCATCCCATTGCTTCCTTCTACTGATATAGCGGTGGGGTAAGGATAGTCAAAGGTTTTTTCAGAATAAGATTTGATCGTATGGGCCACTACTCGTGTGGAGTATTGCTCCCAAAGCGGATTGCCTTCTTTGGCATAATAAGACATGGCCATCACATCCTTTCCGCCCTGCTTTACGGCCATGGCATCCCAGATGAATTTTCTGGAAGAAGTCCAGGCGAAATCACGCACATTTTCAGCTTTAAATATCCAGGTTTTCTTTTCGGTTGATTTTCCTTTTTCCAGTTTTTCGGCTTCTGCCTGAGTCCGGATGATGACCGGATTATCATAGGTTTGCTTGGCTTTGTTCCATCGCTCCAGTTCGGTTGCGGAAAGTACCTCTTCCGGATTTTGCAAAACTCCGGTAGCCCCTACCATGTGATCGGCCGGAACGGTAATTCGGACTTCATAATCCCCAAAAGTCAAGGCAAATTCACCTCTTCCAAGAAATTGCTTGTTTTGCCAGCCTTCAAAATCAGAGTAAACAGCCATCCTTGGAAACCACTCGGCCATCGTGTAGAGGTAATTTCCATCCTCTGGAAAATACTCATAGCCCGGACGGCCGGAAATGTAACTCATCCTGTCTGTGATGTTGAAGGACCAGTCCACCTTGAAGGAAAAAGTCTCTCCTGCCTTTAAGGGCTGCGGCAAATCAATTCGCATCATGGTTTTATTCACCGCGACAGGAAGAGCATTTCCATTTTCATCTTTTACATCTAAAACCTTGTAACCAAACTCCTCATTTTCCCAAAGGATGCCTTCCAAGGTTCGCATGGTCATGCGTGAATTGATGGAGCTTTCGGCAACCTTAGGCGCCTCAGACTCGGGACCTCGTTGGTTTTCTTCCAGTTGCACCCAAAGGTAGGTGAGTTGGTCCGGAGAGTTGTTGATGTAGGTGACCGTCTGGGATCCTTTGATGGATTGATTGTCATCATTGAGTTCCACATCGATCACGTAATTGGCCTGCTGCTGCCAATACATGTGTCCCGGAGCACCTGAAGCGGTACGGTACACATTCGGAGAGCGAAGCATCGTTCCGAGTTGCTCAAAACGCTCAGCATGATTTTGCTCCGATCGGCGAGCCTGTGACCAGCCTTCGGTCGAAACCAGCGCAAACAAAGCGATAGCGAGTCCAAATTTTCTCATAGAGTTATATTTATTACCAGAATTTCGTTTCTAACATTAATACTAAAGCCACTCCCAAAACCATCGAGGAGACAACCAAGGCCCAGTCCCGCTTGTTTACGCCTGCTATTCCCACCAAAATGGAAGTCAGCAGCAGAAATGCCCCCACAATAACCAATTGCCCCGCTTCCAAACCCAGGTTGAAAGCCAAGAGTGGTTGCCAAATCGACGCCTCTTTTCCCAACAATTCGCGGAGATAATTGGAAAAACCCAGTCCATGGATCAATCCAAAAAACAAGGCAAAGAAATAATTGAGTTGAACCCCGCGTCCAGAGCTAGGCCTGGGCTTCAATATCGTCATAAATGCGGTAATGGCAATAGTCACCGGAATCAAAAACTCGATCACATCCGAGCGTACATTGACGATTTTAAAGGTAGCCAAAGCCAAGGTCAAAGAATGCCCAATCGTAAATGCCGTGACGAGAATCAAGATCTTTTTCCAATCTCTTCCCGTAAATACCGCACAGAGTGCCAACACAAATAGGATATGATCGTAACCCTGAATATCCAAAATATGCTGAAGGCCTAATTTAAAATAAAGCTCAAATGTGTTCATGGTCGGTGATTATATACTTCAATAGAAGTAAATTGCGGCAATTATACGGGATTATCCCCACAAAAGACACAGCGAGTACCTCCAAATGCAACAGTTTTACATATTCATAATCAGTCTGGGATGGATGGTCCTAACGCATCCGTTTTTCATCAGCTTGACCGAAATCCGGCAAAACCCCGAAAATCAGCGATTTGAAATTTCCCAAAAAATCTTTTGGGATGATTTGGAGGTCAGCTTGCGGGAATTTCATCAGGTAGAAATTGATTTTTTGGAACCGCAGGATTCCGGAAAGCTCCTTTCTCAAATTGAAAAATACTTATTGGAAAAAAACAAATTGTGGATAGACGGAAAGGCGCTTGAGTTACGAGTCTTGGGCTATGAAATTGAGGAGGATGCCGCTTGGTTTTATTTAGAATCTGAACCTCAAGCCTGGAATTCTAACATTCGAGTTCAAAACAGCATTCTCATTGATGATTTTGCCACTCAACAAAACATCGTTCATGTGTACAAAGGCAACAGCCGAAGTCCCCGTAGTTTGCTTTTAGGAAAAGGAAATGAAGTGGATGAGTTAGCGTTTTGATTTAGCGCAATTCCCATCTGAGAAAGGGGCCAAACGAATCCCGATAGGTTTTATCAGCACCAAACTGGTCGAGATTGGCTCCGATCCCAAAAATCATTGGCCCTTTTTTTAATCCTGTCCGCAGATAGAGGTAACTCCGATTATGCGCTCCTTCGCGTATGCTATGATTGTAAATAAATTGCAACCGGGTATAGAGTACCCACTTTTCAGAAAGCATTGGCTTGTATTCGTATAGGCCAAAAAGCTTAAAATCCTGTTCTTGATTAACATAGAAGGTTGCCACAGTCACCGCAAGAAATTTCGCTGAAACATAGGTGTGTAAGGGCCCAAAAATCGGGTAAAAGCCAACCACTGAGTTCATTTCTCCACCAGCCATAGCACCAAAACCTTTTTTCCCAAACTCATATTGAACCTGTGCAGGAATGAGGACAGATGACTTTCTCATTTCATTTTGATCATTCGCAGTGAAAGTGGTCACCGTAAAAAAATTGAACCGGCTCGTCGGAGTAAATTGCTTTTTGACCACTAGTTGAAAATAGAGTTGATCCTGCGAAGGCATAATTTCTATGGGAATAGGGGGTTCGGGGGCTTGGGCAAAAAGTATTTTGATAGGAAATCCAATACTAAAAGTTAGGAAAAACCAGGATCTGAAGGGCTTCATTGTTTGGTGAGTTTGTTTATCACAAAGGTGAAGCGGATCCTTTTCCAAAATCTTGCGCTAGGGCAAGACTTTATTCTAAAGCTCTGATTTTAGACGACTTAATGTGAATGGGGTTACTCCAATGTAGCTTGCGATTACCTTGCTGGAAAGCCGAGCTAAAATTCCCGGCTGATACTTCATCAACCACTTCAATCGATCGAGGGCGCTTTCGCCTTGTAAATTATAAATCCTTCGCTGGGAAGTGGTGTAGGCCATTTCCAAAATTCCCCGATAGACTTTATTGACAGCAGGATGGCTGTCAACCAAGCTATAAAAATCCGTCTTGGAAATAAGTTTAGCCCGGGTTGGTTCCAAGGACTGAATAAATTCAAAAGAAGGTTCGCCACTAATCATACTCGAAAGTGCGGTTCCAAATTTTCCCTCGAACCCAAAATACCGGGTAAACTCTTCCCCTTCCGCTGTAATATGAAATAATCTTATACAGCCTGATTCGACAAAAATCATAAAATTGCAAACCTCCCCTGCCTGAAGGATAAATTCTCCTTTCTTAAATTCTTTGCTCAAAAAGTAAGGTTCAATCTCAGCCAATTCAGCATCTGAAATGGAAGTATGCTTTTGAAAATATGCTGAAATAGGAATTCTTCGCTGGCTCATAGGAATAAACTTGATCAATAATATACCCAAAATTCACTAAAAATCTGAATTTTACTTTTCATTTATAAAGAATCAAATTAAATTGTTTCAAATCAAAAAATCAGGATCATGGCCGATCTTTCAACACTTTCACGATTGCTCTACAGCAACTCCAGACTTCTCATCCAGGCTTTTCAAGAACAGTTGAAGCCATTTGATCTTACCTACACCCAATTCCTGACCCTATCCATTCTTTGGGAAGAAGACGGACTTTTTGTCAATCAAATCGGAGACCGATTGGAATTAGACTCTGGGACGCTCACGCCATTGCTCAAAAAACTGGAAGCTCAAAACTATGTGATGCGAATTCGAAGTGAAAATGATGAGCGTAAAGTTCGAGTCGAACTCACCTATCCCGGAAAATCTTTGCAACGTAAAGTTCTGCAAGCTATGGATGATTTTTCGGCTGATTTTGAGCTATTAAGTGAGTCAGAGTTGAAGCGTTTAAACCATTCCCTTCAAGACTTGTTAGAAAAGCAAAAATCACATTAATCTCTTATGGAAAAACTGAATATCGATTACACCGCCGTAGCTATTAATAGCGGTGGAAGAAAAGGACATGTTAAAACTGAGGATGGCAAATTGGATTTTGAAGTCTCCATGCCCAAGGAAATCGGAGGAGATGGGGAAAAAACCAACCCTGAGCAACTTTTTGCCGCGGCATACGCTTCCTGTTTTGGAGGAGCATTGGGTGCTGTTGCTGGAAAAACTAGCCTTAGAGATTCCGAAGTCAAAGCCAAGGTTCATTTGGGAAATTACGGACCTGGAAGTTTTGGCCTAGCAGTAGATATTGAGGTGAAAATACCACATGCAGAATCTTTGGAACATGCCCAAAAATTAGCCGAAGCCGCTCATGAGGTTTGTCCATATTCTAAAGCGACGAGAGGAAATATTGAGGTGAAGGTGAAAGCTGTGGAATAAACGCTAATTTGAAATATAAAAAATAAGGGGGGCGGATTTTACTCTGCCTCTTTTTATTTCAACAAAACCACCCCTTTTCCCAGCATTTTTCGGTCCATTATTGCTCGTAAAGCTTCAGGCGCCTCCTCGAGTTGATAGCGCTTTCCGATATGTTGTTTGATTTTTCCTTCCATTATCCATTGCATCAGTTGGGAAACGTTTTCTGTGTTTTTTCCCGGTTCCAATTTTGAAAATTGACCCCAAAAAACGCCCATGATCGATGCCCCTTTCAGTAAAGGTAAATTCAGTGGGATTTTCGGGATTTCCCCGTTTGCAAAGCCCACCGTCAGATAGCGCCCTCTCCATGCGATGCCTCGAAATGCAGATTCCGAATAGTGTCCTCCCACAGGATCAAAAATCACATCTGCTCCCTTTCCATTAGTCAGCTCTTTGATGCGGGACTTGAGATCCTCTTTTTCGTAGTTGATGGTGAAGTCAGCTCCCTTTTCGCGGCATAATTCCAGCTTTTCTTCGGAGGATGCAGCAGCGATGACATTTGCACCCATCAGCTTTCCCAATTCTACTGCGGCCAGCCCAACTCCTCCGGCAGCACCTAATACCAATACGATTTCACCAGGTATTAACTGAGCCCGATCTTTCAGCGCATGAAAAGAGGTGCCATAAGTATACAATGTCGTCGCGGCGATTTCAGCGGGGATTCCTTTGGGCAAGGGAAAAATCCGATCGGTATCCACGGCCAATTTTTCTGCGAATCCCCCCCAGCCACAAAGTGCCAACACCGCATCGCCGATTTGAAAATTTTTCGCCTTTTCTCCTATGCCAATTATTTTTCCGGCAACTTCACCTCCTGGGGAAAAGGGCAAATCGGGTTTAAATTGGTATTTCCCCTGAATAATAAGCGTATCGGGAAAATTGACCCCGCAAGCCTCCACTTCGACAAGAACCTGGTTTGGGCCAAGGCTTGGTTCTGTTACTTCTTGAAATTTCAAGCTTTCAGGCATCCCAAATTTTTCACAACTAATCGCTTTCATGGCTTTTGTAATCGGTGTCACAGAGAAAAGATCGGTTGAAAATAGGCATTTCCTTGCGAAAGCGATAATTTTGAACGCTTTAACAAAACAACGATCGAATGTCAGCCCAACAATTTATCCAAGACCATAAAGAACGATTTTTAAACGAGCTGCTAGACCTGCTCCGAATCCCTTCGGTTAGTGCCGACCCCAAATTCAAAGACGAGGTATTCCAAGCCGCCAATTTTGTCAAAGAAAGCCTGATCAAAGCCGGCGCCGATACCGCAGAGATTTGTCAAACAGCTGGCTATCCGATTGTTTACGGAGAAAAAATCATCGATCCCGCTCTTCCTACCGTATTGGTCTATGGACATTATGATGTACAGCCAGCTGACCCCTATGAGCTTTGGGATTCTCCGCCATTTGAGCCGGTAATAAAGAAAACTAAAATTCATCCGGAAGGGGCCATTTTTGCCCGGGGTTCTGCCGATGACAAGGGTCAGTTTTACATGCATGTCAAAGCCTTTGAAGCAATGATGGCAACCGATGAATTACCCTGCAATGTGAAATTTATGATCGAGGGTGAGGAAGAAGTCGGTTCGGACAACTTGGACCAATTCGTCATCGAAAATAAAGAGAAACTTAAGGCTGATGTCATTTTGATATCCGACACACACATGATCTCGATGCAGGATCCTTCCATCACGGTAGGATTACGGGGCATGGCCTACATGGAGGTAGAAGTCACCGGCTCCAATCGAGATCTGCACTCCGGGACTTACGGGGGTGCGGTCGCCAATCCAATCAATGTTCTTTGTGATCTAATCGCATCGATGAAAGATGAAAACGAGCATATCACAATTCCTGGATTTTACGACAAGGTCCAAGAATTGACTGCTGAACAAAGAAGTCGCCTCAATGAAGCTCCTTTTGACCTGCAGGAATACAAATCCAAGTTGGACATTGATGAGGTTCACGGGGAAAAAGGCTACACTACTATTGAGCGAGTAGGCATCCGTCCTACCCTGGATGTCAATGGTATTTGGGGAGGTTATACCGGCGAAGGGGCCAAAACGGTTCTACCGTCCAAAGCCTATGCAAAAATCTCCATGCGGTTGGTGCCGGATCAAGACTGGAAAGAAATTGCCAAGCTATTTGAGGATTATTTCAGATCAAAAGCTCCTGCTTCCGTCCGTGTGAATGTAAAAAGCCATCATGGGGGAGCACCTGCAGTGGTTTCCGATTCTTCTGTCGGATACAAGGCTGCCGAAGCAGCAATGGAGGAGACTTTTGGAAAAAGACCCATTCCAACGCGAGAAGGCGGGTCAATCCCCATTGTGGCCTTATTTCAAAAAGAATTGGGTTCGGATCCTATCCTTTTTGGTTTTGGTCTGGACACCGATGCGCTTCACTCGCCCAATGAGCATTATGGCGTTCAAAACTACTTCATCGGAATTGAGACCATTGCTGCATTCTTCCGTCATTTCAGAAAATTAAGTGAGGCCTAAATAGGAACTAAGCCCCTTCAAAAATCCTTTGTCCTTAAAAGCCAAACGCTCGATATGAAAATTTCTTTCTCTTGGGTCTCCAGCCTGATTCTAGTAGTAATCCTACTTTTTTCACCCAAGTTGGAGGCGCAAATCATTTCTCCTCCGGAGTGGAAGGTGAGTTTATCCCCTGAAAAACCTCGGGTAGGTGAAAAAGCCACTTTGATTTTTGAGGCGAGCATTCCTGCGAGTTGGTATGTCTACGGGACGGACTTTGATCCGGGTTTGGGGCCTCTGCTGACCACCTTGGTTTTGGAGGATTCGGAGAGTTTTGAGCTGATTGGAACCTTAAGAGAAGTTAATGCCAAAACCAAATACGACCAGGTTTGGGAGGGAGATATTACCTACTTTATGAATGAAGGTAGGTTTGAGCAGGAGGTACGGATCAATGCATCGGGCACCTTCACCGGCGTAATCGAGTATCAAATGTGTACGGATCTTACCGGACAATGTATCAATTACGAAGAGGATATTTCGTTTTCCTTTTCAGCTGGTGAGCAGATGACCCCAGAAGAATCCCCTGCCGATGCGCTTACCAAAAACGAGGATTCACTTGAATCGGCTCAGCTCAAAACTCCCATTTTGGAAGATTCGAGCCAATCAGCACCCATTTTTACCGAAGCAGAGGAACAGGCTCCTTCAGCTGAGCAGGATTCAGGATCGATTACTAATTTCCAAGCAGAAGGAAATTCAGATACCAGTCTCTGGGGTTTTATGGTTTTGGCTTTTCTGGCCGGATTGGCTGCACTTTTGACCCCTTGCGTATTTCCCATGATCCCGATGACGGTGAGTTTTTTTACCGGACGGGCAAAAAGTAAGGCGACTGGAATCCGACAGGCTTTTATTTATGGCATTTCCATTATCGGAATCTACACGATTGCGGGTACGGTAGTGGCGGCGATTCAGGGTCCTGAGTTTGCCAATTGGCTGGCCACGCACTGGCTTCCCAATCTTTTCTTCTTTGGAATTTTCATCTTTTTCGCTTTAGCCTTCTTAGGTTTATTCGAAATTAACTTGCCTTCTGGATTTGTCAATAAGGTGGATGCCAAGGCCGAAAAAGGGGGACTTGGAGGAATATTCTTCATGGCTTTTACTTTAGTTTTGGTTTCCTTTTCTTGCACAGGACCCATCGTGGGTTCGATTTTGATTTCTTCGGCTGGGGGAGAATTGATCAAACCTATCTTGGGCATGTTTGCTTTTTCCTTAGCTTTTGCCATTCCCTTTACGCTTTTTGCCATCTTCCCGGAATGGATGAATCGACTGCCTAAATCCGGCGGTTGGCTCAACTCAGTGAAAGTGGTGCTGGGCTTTTTGGAATTGGCCTTGGCCTTCAAGTTTCTATCCATTGCCGATTTGGTGTATCACTGGGGAATTTTGGACCGGGATATTTTCCTCATTATCTGGATTGTGATTTTCGGAGCTTTGGGTTTGTATTTATTGGGCAAAATCCGCTTGCCACATGACTCAAAACTGGAATACATCGGGGTACCGCGTCTTCTTTTAGCGCTGTTCACCTTCATGTTTGTGGTCTATATGATTCCGGGGCTTTGGGGTGCTCCGCTCAAATACCTGAGTGGTTATCTCCCCCCGATGAGCACACAACAGTTTAAAATAGGAGCAGTTTCTTCAGGTGCAGCTAGTGGTTCCTATGTCTTGGATGAGCCCGTGAAATATGCCGATATTTTGGAGATTCCTCATGGCATCAAAGGTTACTTCGACTACGAGCAAGGCCTACGAGCAGCCAAGAAAGCTGATAAACCGCTTTTGATTGACTTTACGGGTCATGGCTGTGTCAATTGCCGTAAAATGGAAGAAAATGTATGGGTTGATCCGGAGGTTCTTCGCCGCCTGAAGGAGGATTTTGTGATGGTTGCGCTCTACATTGACGAGCGACTCGAGCTTCCTGAGCAAGAATGGTATACTTCCGAATACGACGGAAAAGTCAAAAAAACCATGGGTAAGCAAAATGCGGATTTTCAGATTACCCGATTCCAAAACAATGCACAGCCTTACTATGTGATTTTAGATCATCAAGAAGAGTTGGTCGCCAAGCCAAGAGCCTATGACACCGATATTCAGGCTTTTGTGGAATATCTGGACGGAGCAAAGGCAGAATTTGAAAAAAGAAATTAAAAAAACCCTGCTTTTGAAGGCAGGGCTCAAATTTTGATCAACTAGCCGGCTGAAAATACCGGTTGAGAATACTACCGTGAACTTTCTCAAACATTTGGTAGCACCAAGCTCTAAATTCCTCGACTTCTGTTGGTAAAATAAGTCTCAGGCCTTTTCGCAACTCCCGCTCAAACAAATACTTGGAGAAGCTGACTTTTTGCAAAATGGTCTTTACGTATTCTATCATAGTCTAAAGAGTTTAGGGTTTATTTAACTGAATTTAAGTTTCCATACGGAGGCTTTTCCTCCAATGTTACGTAAAATTAGGGTTTCCAAATTGGAATTATCCTTAATTTCGCAACATGTGTAAAACGCTACTTTCTTCTGTATTGGTATTTGTGCTCTTCTTTTTTTCTGGAGAGCTCTTCGCACAGCAAGTGGAAGTGGAATTGGGTCCCGATCAAATTGGCTTAAATGAGACTTTCACCATTAAGATAAATGTGGCCAATGAAAAAATCAAGTCCTATGATCAATTTCCGGATATTCCCGGTTTCCAAAAGCAAGGGATCTCCCAATCCTCTTCAATGAATGTGATCAATGGGCAAGTTACCAGCTCAAATAGCATCATCCAATACTACAAGCCCAGCCGAAAAGGAGAATTCTCACTCCCCCCTTTTAGCATTGAAATCAATGGGCAGAATTTTGAGTTTGAAGGAAAAACCATCACCGTAACTGATCCGGTATCGAGTGGCAGACCCAGAGGAAATACCGGCGATCCCTTTTCTGATTTTTTCAACAGGAGTCAAGAAGAACCTGAGTACATTGAGTTGGATGATGAAGCTTTTTTTTCGGTCACAGTGGACAAAGACACTGTCTTTGCTGGAGAAGGGTTTAACATGACCTTGGCATTTTACATGTCAGAGACCAATCAAGCCCCTTTTAATTTCCATAAGCCTGGAGAGCAGCTCGATAATGTGCTCAAACAAATCAAACCTACCAACGCTTGGGAAGAAAATTACAATATCTCCAACATAGACCCTGAGCAAGTCATGATCAATGGCAAACGATGGGTGAGGTATAAAGTTTATGAGGCGACTTTCTACCCCTTTTCTGAAGGTACCCTTGAAATCCCCAGTATCCCTTGGGAAATGATTAAATATCGAATTGCCAAAAACCCTACCTTTTTTGGTTCCAATCGACAGGAAGATTTTAAAACCTTTTACTCAGCTCCCAAAACCGTCACCGTCAAACCCTTGCCCTCCCATCCCCTTCGAAATGAAGTAGCTGTGGGCGAATATCAGCTTAGAGAAAACATTACCGAGTTGGAAGTAGAAACCGGTGAAGGTTTTAATTATAGCTTTGGAATCTCCGGAGTAGGAAATATCAACGCGATTTCTCCGCCTAAACTCTTACCTGGTCGAAATATTGACACTTTCGACCCCAATGTTAGACAGCAAATCAATCGCGGATACGGAAGAGTCTCCGGAATCAAAGAATTCAATTATTTTATGACCATCAATGAGGCCAGCGAAGTGAACCTCGGAGAAACTTTAGAATGGATTTATTTTGATCCAACTAGAGCTGTTTACGACACGCTCCGACCTACCGCCATCATTAAGGCAGTTGGAGAAAGCAAAGTAAATCAGGCAATTTCCAATCGAAGGCTAGGAGGAATCTATGACCGGATTGCCAGTGAAGACAACCGGTTTTTAAACGAGCGATATAAATACTATTTTACCGTCGCGATAAACTTGCTACTTTTGGCCTCCGTGGTCTTTTTGGCAGTGATCATCATACGAAGAAAATAATGGGTAATACATTTGGGAAGCTTTTTAAAATCACCACATTTGGGGAATCCCACGGGATTGCACTTGGGGTAACGGTCGAAGGCTGTCCGGCAGGATTGGATATCGATGAGCAATTTATTCGGGCAGAAATGCAACGGCGAAAACCCGGTCAGTCCAAAATCACCACGCAACGAAAAGAGGAAGACGAAATTGAACTTCTTTCCGGGGTATTTGAGGGGAAAAGTACGGGTACGCCTATCGGAATCATCATTCGAAATGCGGATCAAAAAAGCAAGGATTATTCCCACATTGCCGATAAATTTCGTCCCTCCCATGCCGATTATACCTATTTCGAAAAATATGGAATTCGGGATTACCGTGGGGGTGGAAGAAGCTCAGCGCGTGAAACTGCCGCACGGGTTGCCGGAGGTGCCATAGCCAAAATGCTGCTAGCCAAAAAAGGCATAAAGATTACTGCCTTTGTCTCTCAAGTAGGAGAGCTAAAGCTGGATAAAGATTACCGGAAGCTGGATTTTTCTGAAATTGAAAATAATATTGTCAGATGCCCTGACCCACAGACCGCAGCGCAAATGATCGAATTGATCGATTCGGTTCGAAAAGATCGGGATACCATTGGTGGAGTGGTCAGCTGTGTCATCCAACATGCACCCGCTGGTCTTGGAGAACCTGTTTTTGACCGTCTCCATGCCGAGCTTGGTAAAGCCATGCTCAGCATCAATGCGGTGAAGGGATTTGAATTTGGGAGTGGTTTCGAAGGAGTCAAAATGCGGGGATCCCAGCATAATGATGCCTTTGTTAAAGAGGGAGAACAAGTCAAAACCAAAACCAATCATTCCGGCGGAATCCAAGGTGGGATCTCCAACGGAGAAGATATTTACTTTCGGGTGGCCTTCAAACCTGTCGCCACCATCATGCAGGATCAGGAATCCCTCAATGAATCCGGTGACAAGGTTACAGTCAGCGGTAAAGGGCGACATGACCCTTGCGTAGTACCCCGTGCCGTACCAATCGTGGAAGCCATGGCCGCTTTGGTCATTGCAGATTATCTTTTGTTGGCAAAAAGCAATAAACTTCGAGATATATAAACCCTGTCTTCATGCTGAAGAAAATTCCCTTACATACGCAGATCATTATCGGCCTGATTTTAGGCTTGATCTTCGGACTAGTCGTGATCAAAACTGATCTGCCCAATTCCTTTACCGTCGATTACATCAAGCCTATCGGCACCATTTTCATCAACGCACTGAAGATGATTGCCGTACCTTTGGTTTTTGCCTCACTAATCGTCGGGGTTTCCAATCTTGGTGATATTTCCAAACTTAGCCGAATCGGTGGAAAAACCATAGGGGCATACCTTACGACCACCGTTTTGGCTATCACCATTGGTTTACTCTTGGTCAATATTTTTAAACCTGGAAAAAGCCTCCCAATTGAAACTCGCGAAAACCTCATGAATCTTTATGAAGGAGATGCGGGAAATCGGGTAGGGCAAGCTGCAGAATTACAGGAGCAGAGTCCCCTTCAGCCTTTAGTGGATATCGTACCGGAAAATGTATTTTTGGCCGCTGGGAATAATGGAGCGATGCTTCAGGTGGTCTTCTTTGCTATTTTGGTGGGCATTGCATTACTCCAAATCCCCAAACAAAAAGGAGCGCCAGTCATTGCTTTTTTTGACGGACTAAACGATGTAATTATTCAAATCGTCAATTATATTATGCTGATCGCCCCTTATGGTGTATTTGCATTGATGGCTTCGCTGATCGTGGAAATAGCAGGAGACAACCCTGATTCTGCCGTCGAATTACTCCTGGCCCTGTTAAAATATAGCGCAGTAGTTGTGGGTGGATTATTTACCATGATTTTATTGGTTTATCCACTCATTCTAAAAGCCTTTACTAAAGTCCCTTACTTGGATTTTTTCAAGGCCATTCGACCCGCCCAATTGCTAGCCTTCTCGACCAGTTCCAGTTCAGCAACCCTACCGGTTACCATGAAGCAAGTAGAAGAAGAAATCGGGGTTTCTGAAGAAGTTTCCAGCTTTGTGCTTCCTCTTGGGGCGACTGTTAATATGGATGGGACGAGTTTGTACCAGGGTGTTGCCGCGGTGTTCATCGCTCAAGCATTGGGAATGGATCTGACTTGGACCCAGCAGTTGATGATTGTCCTGACTGCAACTCTTGCCTCTATCGGTTCGGCGGGAGTACCGGGCGCGGGATTGATCATGTTGATTATCGTCTTAGAATCCATTGGCGTACCCGCTGCCGGGATTGCCTTGATTATAGCCCCAGACCGAATTTTAGATATGTTTCGAACCGTGGTTAATGTCACAGGAGATGCGACAGTCTGTACTATTGTAGCAAGCACAGAGGGAGAATTACCGGACGGATTGATTCGAAAAAGTAATCCTTTGACACCAAACGAATAAGTATTCCTGTTGACAAAAATCAAAGGCCGGGTTGATCACAGCTTGGCCTTTACCTTTTGTAATAAAAAGCAGCGTTTTCAGGAACTTATACCTTATTTTTGCACTTGAAAAAGCAAAAATTACCTATGCGCCAATCTTGGTGGAAAATCCTTGCCATCGCACTGCTGCTGTACACCATCTTTGCGGGATTGCTGATGGATGCTCCTCGCTTGCCAATTCTAAATGAAACCATCCGCGCCTTACATTTTCATGTAACCATGTGGTTTGGGATGATTCTCATGTTGATGGTATCGGTTTATTACAGCATTCGCTATTTGCGAAGCAATGAGTTGAAGCATGATGATCTGGCTATTGAATTTACCAATTCAGCTATTCTTTTTGGAGTTTTAGGGATTGCCACCGGGATGCTATGGGCTAAATTCACTTGGGGAGATTATTGGAGCGGAGACCCCAAGCAAAACGCTTCAGCCATTGGGCTGTTGATGTATTTTGCTTATTTGATCCTCAGAAATTCACTTACCGATTCCCAGCAACGAGGGCGGATTGGGGCGATTTACAACATCTTTGCCTTTGCGGCATTTATTCCATTAATCTTCGTTTTACCTCGCTTGACCGACAGCCTTCATCCCGGTAATGGGGGAAATCCCGGCTTCAATGCTTACGATCTTGATTCCAAACTCCGAATGGTATTTTATCCCGCCATCATTGGATGGACACTTATGGGTGCATGGATAGCAACCGTACGAGTTAGAATGCGTAGAGTGGAACGAACCCTTGAAGATAAATTGATCAATTCCTAAGCATGAAAAAACTAGCACTTGTCTTCTTACTTGTCTTTTCCCTGCAGGCGATCGCCCAGGATAAAATTGAGGTGACTGAATCAGATTACAGCAATAATCAAATTGAGATGGCCGACAAAATGCGTGAAGATGGAAAAATCTATGTATTGGTAGGCATCATCGGAATTATCTTCATCGGAATTACGGGCTATCTGGTCTATACCGAACGGAAAATTAGCAAAATCGAAAAAAGCCTACCGGCCAATTAATACGAAATACCATGAAATCGAGCACGACCCAAGCGACACCCATTATATGGGGGAAAAATGCGAAGATTCCATGTGTCCTTAAAAAAAATTATTAACAGATGAAATCGAGCATGACCTACCCGTCACACAGCGAGATGATTATCATTGCGAGATTCCATCTGATCGCTAAAAAGCAAATTTTAAACAGATGAAATCGAGCATGACGTACCCGTCACACACCGGGAGGATTAAAATTGCGAGATTCCATATGACCTCTGAGAAACAAATTATAAACAGATGAAAAAAGGAAATCTAATTGGAATAGGAATCATCGCAATCGCCATTGTCATTATCATGACTTCAATCGGGGATGCGAGCAGCTATGAATCTTTCAATACGGCCTTGGAAATGAAAAAAGACGGCAATGAAAATGCCATCCATGTGGTAGGTCAATTGAAGAAAGATACCGACGGTGAAGTCGTAGGACTCCATGTTCGAGAAGATAAAACCTCCTTTACCTTTGTTTTAGTTGACAATGAAGGTACCGAGCAGGAGGTATTTTACAATGAACCTGTCCCGGCTGATTTTACTCGATCCGAATCGGTGGTTGTAATCGGCCAATTTAAGAATGATGAGATTTTCATCGCAGATAAAATCCTGATGAAGTGTCCCTCTAAATATCAGGAAACGGACGTGCAGGCGGCAGGAATGTGAAGTAGAAGCTTTAAAAAACAATCATGATCAATACCTTTATCGGTAATCTAGGCCATGTGATGAGCATTGTGGCCTTTGTCAGTGCTTTGGTATCGGCTTATGCCTATTACCAATACTACAAAGCAAATGAACTAGAAAAATCAAGCTGGAGACGCTTTAGCAGAGTCAGCTTTTACGTGCATGCGGTTTCCAGTGTAATGATTGCCTTTTCACTTTTTGAGATCATTTACAATCATCGCTTCGAATATTTTTACGCCTACTCCCACTCCAGCAAAGCGCTGCCGGTTCATTACATGATTTCCAGTTTCTGGGAGGGGCAGGAAGGAGCTTTCATTCTGTGGATATTCTGGAATGTCGTCTTAGGGATAAGCCTTATTCATACCAATAAAGCCTGGGAAGCTCCGGTTATGATTGTTTTTGCTCTCGTTCAGGCCTTTTTGGTGTCGATGATTATGGGTGTGGTGATTGGTGATTTGAAAATTGGGAGCTCTCCATTTATTCTACTTCGCGATGCCACACAAGCGCCAATTTTTCAAATGAACCCCGATTTTATCCCCGAAGACGGTACGGGACTGAATCCCTTGTTGCAAAACATTTGGATGGTCATTCACCCGCCAACCCTGTTTTTGGGCTATGCCTCGACCTTGGTGCCCTTTGCTTTCTTGATTGGAGGGTTGGCAACCCAGCGCTATTCCGAATGGGTCAGACCGGCTTTGCCTTGGGCAATTTTCTCCACGATGATTCTGGGAATGGGCATCCTGATGGGGGCTTATTGGGCCTATGTTACCCTGAATTTTGGGGGCTATTGGAACTGGGACCCGGTCGAAAATGCCGTCTATGTCCCTTGGTTGATTTTGGTGGCTTCTGTACACACCATGATAACCTATAAAAAAAGTAGTACAGCCTTGAAAACTTCCATTGTGTTGGTGATTTTATCCTTCATTTTGGTATTGTATGCTACATTTTTGGTTCGCTCAGGAGTTTTGGGAGATGCTTCCGTTCACTCCTTTACAGACTTGGGACTTTCTGGACAGCTGCTGATTTACATGCTCTTTTTTCTGGTGGTCGCCCTGTTTTTTGCCATTCGCTCCTGGAAACACATTCCGAGTTCGGAGCGAGAAGCATCCGTTTATTCCCGCGAGTTTTGGATTTTCATTGGTGCAACAACCTTAGGCTTGATGGGCTTTCAGGTGATTCTGCCCACCTCGATCCCTGCTTGGAATGCCTTGGTGGAAAGTTTCGGAGGAATCTCCAATATGGCCCCACCAGCGGATCAAGTGGAGTTTTATACCAAATTCCAACTTTGGTTTGGAGTAGCCTTGTCTCTATTGACTGCTGTGGGACAGTTTTTTTGGTGGCAAAAAATGGATAAAAAAGCCTTAAAAGAGGCGCTTTTGACTCCCTACATCATATCTGTTTTACTTTCAGCCGCCATTATCGTTTTGGCAAAAGTCTATGACTGGCGATACATGATCATTGTGTTGGCAGGGACTTTCACAATTGTGGCCAATGCAGTAATCCTTTCCAAACTGGTCAAAAAATCAACCTTCAAACTTGCCGGAGGTTCTTTGGCACATATCGGTTTGGGAATGGTTCTCATTGGAATCATGTTCAGTTCTGGCTATTCGGATACCATTTCAATCAATATGTCTGGGCTTACCTACAGCAATAGCTGGGAAGATGAATTAAATAAGGAACATGTCCTACTTTGGATCAATAAGCCCACGCAGATGAAAGATTACACGGTGATCTATCGCGGAAGACAAAAGAAAGTGGTGGGGATAAAGGAACTGGTTCCTGCAAAGATTTTGGAATCCACGGGTCAAGTGAACGAAGCGATTGCATTGGAGGACTACAAGGATTATTTCAAAAAAGGCGATAAAGTCAATTTGGTATTGGAAGAAAACGACTACTTCAAAATTGATTATTTCCAAAATGAAGTGCTGAAATTTTCACTCAGCCCCATGTCTCAGTTTAATGAGGGTATGGGCGGGCTAATTTCCTCCCCGGATTCTAAAATCTACCTGGATCGAGATCTTTATACCTATGTCGCTGCCATGAACGATTATGAAGACCCTGAGTGGAAAGAAGATGAGTTTTATGAAGTGGCTCCGGGAGATCAATTCCATGTGGCAGATTTTGTCACCTATTTTGATGGTGCAGAAGTGTTGACCGAAATCGATGATTATGTGCTACAAGAAGGGGATGTTGCAGTTAAAGCCAAGCTTCGAATTTTGGATTATGATGTGGAGAAAACGCTGGAACCTACCTTCATTATCCGGAACAACCAAGTGGGAAAACTCCCCGTGGTGGATAATGAACTAGGCATCAAAGTCACTTTGGACAATATCCTACCCGAACAAAATCAATTTGTTTTCAAGGTCAATCAATATCAGAAAGATTACGTCGTGATGAAGGCCATCGTCAAACCTTACATCAATGTGCTTTGGATTGGTTCGATTCTAATGCTGATTGGATTTACCGTGGCTATCTACCGTAGGTTTGATGAGTTTAAAAAAATGCGGGACAAGGGACTGGAATAATTCCTCAGTCTACCTAATCTAAGGAAAAGGAAAGCTTATCGCTTTCCTTTTTTCATTTTGATAAAACTATTCCTCAAAAAATCCAATTTCTATTGAAAAGAAAGCCTTATATTTTCCACACATTTCACCTAACTAACAAAACATGAAATGCCCATAAGCATAATTCTCACATAGGGGAATGATCATCCGGGTATTGCATCTGAGACAAACTAATAACCACATGAAATCGAGCATGACTAAATAGTCACACTTTGGTATGACTGCCAACCCTGCGAGATTCCATGTGACCTTTGAAAATCAATTATAGACACATGAAAATATCAAAAGAAGATTTTTTAGAAATGAAGGGCAAGTATGATAAAGAAGTCAAAAAAGGAAAGCCCGGGAAAAACAAAAATGGCCAAGTGGATGATCAAACCAACTGGGTCTTTTTCAATCGGGAAACCTTAGAACGGGTCTTAGCCGAAGCAGGAAATGATCCTCTGAAAGGCGGTATTCAATTTTTCATAACCGAATACTCCGAAAAAACAGCAAAAAAATATCACCCCAACAATCCCGATGAGTACGAGGGTAGACTGACCCTGGTGATGAAGCCGATTAAAGATGTAGGACTGATTGGTGATGATGAAGAAGGGGATTATGAAAACACCGGAGTCCAATGCCCTCCAAGCTGCCCTTAAACCCACTAATTACGCATGGATTTTTTGATTGATTTTATTTTATCCTACAGATGGTATTTGATAGCAGTAAAAGTACTCACCTTGCTATCATTTTTTCTTTATTGGACCTTGCCCAGGCGGGAACGGAGGCTCAAATTTTTCACCTATCCTCTCGGGATAATGGTATTGGTGTTTTTTTATGAGCATCTAGGAAGCTTGACCAATACCAATCGGGAATGGAATGGATTTATCTACGACTATTTCTATCCAAATTATCCTCGAAACCTTTACAATGTTTGGGTGTATAATATTTTCAGCAATCAACTGGGGAGTATTTTATTCCTTCTTTTGATTAGAAATTTAATTCAAAATCCCCGCTTTAAACGGATAATCGGCGGATTGATAGTATCCATCACTGGAGTAACCCTGATTTTAGAACTTTCTGGGGTTTTACCTATTATCAATAGTCAGCCTATGATCTTTTACCTATTTTATGGGGGTATCATTATTTCCTGTGGATTATTTTTTATGGATTTACTGACCAATCCCAAATTGATGGATATGGATTTACTACGCGAGCTTTCTTTTTGGCAAGTCACCTTGATTTTGTTTTACTTTTCGATGGTATTTTTGATCCAAATCGCCTTTAACTACCTCTGGGCCACCCAGCCTGAATTACTAAGTGCTCTTCACACCATTCTTCGTTTTATGTTTACCCTAATCATGATCATCTTTACGCTGACCCTGGGACATCGGCTAATTTTCAAAAAACCAACCTTCACCATTTCCTATGACTGAGCAGGAAAGCCAAATATTAGCAATCATTTTTGGAGGGATTTTCTTAGGGGCCATCATGAGTTCCTTCGTCGTGGCCATGGTGGTATTGCATCGGCAGCGCCAAGTTCAAAACAAACAAAAACTCAACCAGCTGCAGACTGAATTTGAAAAAACACTGCTCAACGTAGAAAATGAAATCCAACAAGAGACCCTTACTCATATCGGCCGGGAGCTTCATGATAACATTGGTCAATTACTTTCCCTTTCTAAACTTTATTTAGGCTCTTCAAAACCAGAAAAACAAGCCGAGGGCAGAAATCTCATTACCAAAATCATCACTGAGGTAAGAGGACTTTCTAAAACACTCAACCTGGATTGGGTCGAATCCATGTCATTGAAGGAATTTATTTCCCAGCAACTTTTAAAAATACAGGAAACTGGCTTTTGTGAAACCACGCTTGAGAGCTGCCAAGAGGAGCCGGCATTTTCAAAAGATAAAAAACTGGTGCTGATTAGAGTGGTTCAAGAATGTCTCAACAATGCGATCAAACATGCTTCTCCCAGCAAAATCGAAGTAAAAATTCAGCAAAACCCTCAGGAATATCAAATCCATATTTCAGATAATGGAAAAGGTTTTGACCCCAGTGTTAAATCCACAGGGAGTGGAATGTATAACCTTAAGAAACGGATGGAAACGATAGGTGGGCAATTTTTTGTGACTTCCATCCTCGGCAAAGGCACAGACATCAAACTCTTATTGCCAAATTAAAAATATAAGGCTAATTTCAAGCTCACCCATTTGATTATGATCCGTATTGCGATAGCCGACGACCACACCCTCTTTGCAAAAGGAATAGAAGGTCTTTTGGAAGAACACCCAGAGTTTGAAATTTCTGGCGTCTTTGCCAATGGACAGGAGGTGATAGATTTTATTCAAGACCATGAAGTAGATATTATCTTGACAGACCTAAATATGCCCATCTTGGATGGATTTGGCGTATTGGACCAAATCAAAAATGGAGACTTCGGCATTAAAGTTATCGTCCTCTCCATGTATGATGAAGAAAAGATATTCAAAGAAGCGATGGACAAAGGAGCTGACGGATTTATCCTCAAAGATGCTGATCCGGATGAACTGGTATTTACTATTCATGAGGTCTTTGAAGGTCGACATGTCATTAATTTTGACCGGATCATCGAGCAAGCCAGGCCTAATGCTTTTTATGATTCCTTTCGCGACAAGTACAAACTCTCTAGACGAGAGGTTCAGATCATTACTTTGGTCAAAGACGGTCTTACCAATAAGGAAATCGCCAAAAACTTGGGACTAAGCCAAAATACCATAGAAACCCATCGCAAAAATATCCATCATAAACTTGGAGTCAACACCCGGGTAGAACTGGTAAACAAAGCCTACGAAATGAACCTGTAATGAAACTCTTTTCCCCTATACGTGTCGCTATCGTTGGATTTGGTTCGGTTGCTGAAAAAATGCACGCGCCTCTGATTGATGTTTGTCCGGATTTGGAACTTCAGGCAGTGGTAGAACGAAAGTCCAATACCTGTGAAAAAAAATATCCACAGGTTCAAACCTACCGAAGCCTAGAGTCCCTTCTCGAGCAGGATGCTGCAGATCTGATCGTGATTACCACCCCCAATGAATTTCATTTCCCGATGGCAAAGTTGGCTTTGGAAGCTGGAAAACATGTGGTCGTGGATAAACCAGTAACTATTTTCTCCAAAGAGGCTCAAGAGCTTTCCGATCTGGCAGAGAAAAAAAATCTACTTTGCTCGGTTTTTCAAAACAGACGCTTTGATGGGGATTTCAAGACCATCCAGCAGATTCTCCAACAAAACCTTCTGGGCAGAATCGTTTGTTTGGAATCTCATTTTGATCGGTTTAGACCAAAAATCGGCGAAAACTGGCGGGAAAAAAATGTCCCAGGAAATGGGATAACCTATGATTTGGGAACACATTTGATCGATCAATTCGTACTGGCATTTGGAACTCCAGACGCCGTATCAGCAGATATTCGCATGCAGCGGGATCATGTCGTCGCTGACGATTATTTTGATATTACGCTTGATTACGGGTTCCTTAAAGCTCGTGCCACCGCTGGGGTTATGGTAAATGCCCCCACACCTAAGTTTTTACTTCTTGGAGAAAAAGGCTCCTATCAAAAGTTTGGCCTTGATGTACAGGAAGCTGCGTTTAAAGTTGGAGAAAAACCCGAAGGAGAATCTTGGGGAGTGGAACCCAAAGAAAAATATGGTACACTTTACCTGGAAAATGAAACCCTTCCCTACCCAACAGCAAACGGAGACTATCGGGTATTTTATCAAAATATAGCCGATCAAATCCTGAAAGGCGAAGAGCCTTTGGTGAGACTTTCTGAAGCCATCTGCGTACTCAAAATCATCGAGGCGGCGTTTCAAAGTGCTCATGAGGGAAGAAAAATTTTAAAAGAAGAGGGAGCTTGGTAAGATTTTGGTTCTGTTTTGGGGAAAATAACTCCAAAACTTAACCCACTATGAAAAAGTTAGCCCTTCTTCTATTCGCCTTCACCTTCACTTCACTTTTAGCTGAAGCTCAAATCAGTGCGGGAGTCAATATGTTCAGCTCAAATACCTTTGTTACAATTGGTTCTAATCCAGATAAACCCTTGTTCGGAGAAGGGCGAATCAGTACCGGAAGTGACATTGACTTGGAATTGATGGGAGGCTATAACTTAGTCCAAAAGGAAGACGTCAATTTTTATTTAGGCATGGCGCTGGGGGTTTGGGACAATCGCCGAGATCATGATTTTTATGTTGGTATTCCTTTCGGTCTATTAGTCAAACCCTTTGGTGGAAGCAAAAATTTGGGATTGGTGTTGGAAGCCGCGCCGATTTTTCCCAGTGACTATAGCAGCTATTTCAGGGCGGGATTCGGATTTAAATATACCTTCCGCTAGTCTCAAAACGGAAGCTTTTCCAAATCCACATTGCCTCCGGATAGTATAATTCCTACCTTTTTCCCGGTAAATCGCTCCTTATTGGCCAAAAGTGCCGCTAAAGGAACTGCGCAAGAGGGTTCGATGACGATTTTCATTCGCTCATAAATCAAGCGCATGGCCTCGATAATTTGGGAATCTGTTGCCAAAAGTATATCATCGACATAGCGCTGGATAAGTTCAAAATTCAACTTGCCCAAAGAGGTCAGCAAGCCATCCGCTATGGTTTTTGGGTTGGTCTGGGGGATAATCTTTCCTGCGTGAAACGAACGGTAAGCATCGTCAGCACCCGTGGGTTCTCCTGCAATAATTTCGATATCCTCATCCCAATAATGACTCAGTAAAGCCGTTCCGCCTAGTAATCCTCCACCTCCTACGGGGGCCATTAAAATGTCCAAATTCGGCTGATCCTCAAGAAACTCTAAGGCACAGGTAGCTTGGCCCTCGATCACATCCAAGTGGTCATAGGGCGGAATAAAAGCTGCTCCGGTTTGATGAACTATCTCGGCTAAGGTTGTTTCTCTGGCTTGGAGCGTAGGTTCGCATTCGATAATTTCCCCTCCGTAGCCTTTGACCGCTTTCTTTTTGATCTCTGGGGCATTGGAAGGCATGACAATGTAGGCTGGGATTCCAGCTACCCTTGCTGCCCGAGCCAGAGCAGCTGCGTGATTTCCGCTACTATGAGTGGCCACTCCTTTTTCTTTTTGATCATCAGTGAGTTTCATGACCGCATTGGCAGCACCTCGGGCTTTAAATGCTCCTACTTTCTGAAAGTTTTCACATTTAAAAAATAGCTGGCAGCCTGCTAGTTCATCAATTGCCTCACTTTTCAAAATCGGAGTTCGGTGAGTAAATGGCTTAATCCTCACAGCGGCAAAACGAATATCATTGAGCGAGGGAAATGGATTTTGATTCATAGAGGAAAATTAGGCAGGAATGAGAAAAAGTCCTCAAAAATCCCATTTATTTTTTCAAGCCTTTCTAGTCCAGAGAAAAACTGTTTTATTTCGAATATGAATTGGAATACGATTGATTTTTATCCTGTAATGGGAGAACAACTTACCGCTGAAAATACGATTAAACTGGATTTCAGCCCAAAGAATGAAGACTTGGAAAAGGTCGATTTAACCCAGACCGCTCATTTTACAGATTTTGTTTTTTCACAGCTTTCCTCAGCACAAAAACAATTTGGTTTTGGAGGATACTTGGAGCATCGAGCGATTTACCGCCGATCAGAGGTTTTTGCGACTCCTTTGGCGGATTTTAGAAATATTCACTTGGGGATTGACCTTTGGTGCGAGGCGGGAACGCCGGTTTTTTGCCCTTTTGATGGCGTGATTCACAGTTTCCAGGACAATGCAGGCTTTGGAAACTATGGCCCAACCATCATTGTCCAGCATAAATTGGGAGAGCGAACACTTTTTAGCCTTTATGGGCACCTCTTTCGTTCTGACTTGAGTACCCTCCAAGTAGGTCAGCAAATCAACAGAGGCGACAGGCTTTGTCATGTCGGGCCATACCCGGAAAATGGGGATTGGCCGCCCCATTTGCACTTTCAACTCATCTGGGACCTGAATGGAAATTGGGGGGATTTTCCCGGTGTGGCTTCCCAAAGAGAGGTAAAAACCTATGCAGAACTTTGTCCAGACCCTAACCTCATGTTAAGGTTCAACCATTAATTCGCCTGATTTATCAAGTAAATTAACCTTAGTCCTTCCAGGGTTAAATTTTTATCCACCAGATCAAAATCCGATTCCAGTGGAGTCAATATGGCCGACAAGCCTCCGGTGGCAATCACCTTAAAGTCAGATTTCAATTCTTCCCGGATGGTTTGGAGCATGCCTTTTACCAAACTGGTATATCCATACAAAACTCCTGCTTGGATCGCGTGAATGGTGTTTTTTCCAATTGCCGATTCGGGTAATTTGAGTTCTACTTCGGGAAGTTTGGAGGTATTGAGAAACAAAGACTTGATCGCAGTTTTCAAGCCGGGCACAATATTTACGCCGAGAATACTACCTTCTGAATCGACCACAGTGAAGGTCAGCGCAGTCCCAAAATCGACAATAATCAGGGGACTTTGATAACGATCCCAAGCGGCCATGACATTACACATCAGATCGGCCCCTATTTCTTGGGGACGGAGGCTTTTTACCGGGAGATTTTGATAGCTCTTTTCGGTAATTTGAAATGGCTCCTTACCAAAATAACTTGTGCAAAAATCAACCAAAATCGAATTGATCTCCGGTACAACTGAACTCATTCCTATGCCCAGGATGTCTGCCGGAGTTAAGGAATGCTCCAAAAAATAAACTGGGACTTTCTGACTCAACTGAGAGATAAGTTTGTTGGTTTTAGTTTCCAGTCGAAACTGATTGGTCCATTTACCGGACTTTTCATCAAAAAGTGCAAAAACAACATTGGAATTTCCGGCATCGATGGCTAAAAACATGCTTTCTCTGAGTTTTGACTAATTTAGGCTTTCTCTATAGGAATTTCCAAATAAACTTAATTTATCAAATCATGTACACAATCAGAGCAGGAAAAATCGAGGATCTCCCACGGGTTTTGGAACTAATCAAAGAACTCGCCCTCTACGAAAAGGCTCCCGAGCAAGTCACCAATACCTTAGAAATGATGGAAAAAGATGGATTTGGTGAACACCCGGTTTTTGGACTTTTTGTTTGTGAAAAGAATGAAAATCAGGAAATCATTGGAATCGCTATTTATTACTATCGCTACAGCACCTGGAAGGGAAAACGCATGTACCTAGAAGACATTGTAGTGACCGAATCCGAAAGGGGAAATGGAGCGGGAAAATTGCTATTTGACCGAATCATGCAACAGGCCTTGGAAGCCAACTGTACTGGGATGATGTGGCAAGTCTTGGACTGGAATAAACCCGCGATCAATTTCTACAAAAAATATGACGCTTCGCTGGAGGCCGGCTGGTTGAATGCCCACCTTCAAGATTATGAAATCAAAAAGTTGCTGCAATAATTGAAAATAAAAACGATGATAGCTGGTTTTGAATAGGAAAAAGGCATAGACTCGAATATCTTCAGACAGCAAAAAAGAAGAGATTAGCTTTCCATCAAAGCCCTATTATTGCTTTCAGGTGTCGATCTCTAGCTTTTGGGAATCAGCTGCTGGGTATCAATCTGCTGGAGATTTTCAGGTGGCTGTAATTACATTTTAAACCTCACATGGAATTTGGCAGGGTTGATAGTCATGCCCCGGTGTCTAGCGCTCCCGTCATGGATATTTCATCTGTTTATAATTGTTTTCAGCGGTCAGATGGAATGCCCTGTATAATCATTCCCCTGTGTGAGGTTTATTCTCATGGGCATTTCATCAGACCCAATCATTTTTAGGTTACTTGGGGTTTACTCAGTTGGATATTTCTGAAGGTTGAAGGTCGAACCCAGTACTGTATTTCACTGACACATAGAAGACAGAAAGCAAAACAAGGCCTTCACCAAACGTTTGTTTGATAGGGATCAGATATTCCGTTGTGTTTTGGATTTTTGGCTCGGAGAAAATGTTTTCAGAATGGCTACGTTCCAAAAATTCCGCCTTGGAAGGTCGGTAATCCTTAGGTCCTCTCAACAAACCTTACCGGAGTGAGCAAAAGGAAAGGATGTGAGCAGGGCTTTCCTGGGGCGGAGTCCACTAGGAGGGGAGGAGGTAATTTAGATGATTCAATTCCCTTCATTCGGAATTCTCACAGCGAATAAAACCTTTGACCATTTTTGAGGTCAGCTTTAAATTCGATCCCTAAAAATAAGGCCAGTGAAAATCGCTGGCCTTATTTTAGGAAATCGAGGTAAAATTAAAACCCAACAAAAGCAGGAGGTTCTACTCCATTAGCTCGAAGATAAGCAATCGCCGCTCCTCGGTGATGCGTGGAATGATCCATCAAAAGAGCCATAACTTGTCTTCTGCTCACTTGGTTTCCAAAAACCTCGATGACTTCTCCTGCCTTTTCTGCCGGAAGTGCTTTCATCGTTTTGGCAGCGTAATCAAAGCTTTTGCTGACATAATCAGCTAATTCTGCTTTCGTCGCTGAAGCCAGTTCAATGCTGAAACCCGGGTCTTGTCCTAGTAAAAAGCCTTGAGAAATTCCCACCACCGCTGAACCAATATGATGGATTTGCTCCTTGAAGCTCATCGCTTCTGGGTCTGTTTTGTAATCCATGCCTGAATCCGGCATTTTGTCCAATACATCAAGTGTAAACTGCTTGCTATTCTCCCATTTAGACAAAAACTCGTCCATGGTAGTCTGTGCCGAAACCGAAGTGTAGGCAATCAACATCAACCCAGAAAGTAGGGTTTTCAGTAGGGTATTGAATCCTGTTTTCATATCATTTTTTTTGGTTTGTTGGTTAAATTTCGACCTTTCAATCTTCATATCAAATACGAATCGTAATTTTACCCCATGAAGTATTTCCTTAAAATTCCGGTAATCCTACTAATTTTTTGCTTGAGCTGCCAAAACCCCTATTTACCCAAGCCAAAAGGGTATAATCGAATCGATCTTCCTGTTCATCAATTTCAAGAATTAGGTCAGGATTTTCCCTACACCTTTGAATTTTCCGAGCATAGCCTTATTGAACAGGACTCTTTTAATCTAGATGAAAAATACTGGATCAATCTTAACTATCAGGACTTTGGAGCCAAGGTTCACCTAACCTATAAGGCAATTGATGGGAAAAATGTGGATTTTAAAACCTTGGCCATGGATGCTTTTAAACTTACTTCTGAGCATCAAGTAAAAGCCTATGGAATCGAAGAATCGGTGATTGCTACTCCGAATGGTTACACCGGAGTGGTAGCCGAACTCAGCGGAGAAGTTCCAACACAGTTTCAGTTTTTTGTAACCGATTCCACGGATCATTTTTTACGCGGTGCGCTCTATTTTAATACGGCGATGAAAAATGATTCACTCGCACCAGTAATCGAATTCATCAAGGTGGATATGGCCCACCTGATGAACTCGGTAAAATTTGAAAATTAACGGATATTTTTCCAGGATTTAATAATGATAGCCCCTCCCGCAAGTGCGACCAGGGTGGCAATGACTCCTCCTAAAACTTCTCCGTAGATCCAAAAGCCTGTCGCAAAGAGTGCGGCATAGACCATAATCGATCCGATGAGCATCAACCCAATTTCTTTGGGAAGCTGGCCGATGCTTTGTTTTTCCTCAGGATATCGGTCTAAGACTTTTTTCCAGCCAAAGGAAGCCGGATATACTTTTCGGTAGAAACTCAACAGGACTTCGTCTTTTTCGGGTCGAGTCAAGAAAGTAACCAATAGCCAACCGACAGTAGTAATGGAAACGGAGTAAACCAGTTTCAGATAGGCTTGATTTTCTGGAATAAGGATCCAGTTGACTTTGGGGTTGATTACTTCAAAGAAAATTGCGACCACAAAAGAAATCGCCATCGCAGAGATTTCGGTGTAGGCATTGATTCTCCACCAAAACCAACGAAGGATGAAAATCAAGCCAGTTCCCGCTCCGATCTGAAGCAAAATATTAAAGGCATCCAAGGCAGAAGAAAGGGCTAAGGCCAAAACTGCAGAAAGCACCATCAATCCTACCGTGGAAACTCTTCCGATGGTGACTAATTCTTTGTCGCTTGCCTCGGGTTTCACAAATCTCAGGTAAAAATCATTGACAATGTAAGAGGATCCCCAATTCAAATGGGTTGAAAGCGTGGACATCACCGCTGCAATCAATGAGGCCAAAACGATCCCAATCAAACCCGTCGGTAAGTAGGTCAACATCGCAGAATAGGCTAAATCATCTCCCAGTTTATCGACTGGAATTTGGGGGAAAGCTGCCTGCATATCACTGATGTTGGGAAAAATCACCAAGGAAGACAAAGCGATCAAAATCCAGGGCCACGGTCGTAAAGCATAATGAGCAATATTGAAAAACAAGGTAGCCCCTACCGCATTTCGTTCATCTTTAGCCGAGAGCATTCGCTGGGCAATGTAGCCTCCACCGCCCGGCTCAGCACCAGGATACCAAGTGGCCCACCATTGGATGGCAATGGGAAGAATAAACAAAGGAATGTAAACATTCGGATCTTGAAAGTCTGGGACAAAATCCAATTTATCCACCACATTGGCATGAGTGAGAAGGTTGGTTAATGAGCCGATTTCCGGTAAATCCAATATAAAATAGGCCGCCCCAAAAGATCCAATCATGGCAATGAAAAACTGGAAGAAATCCGTCAACAAAACCCCTTTTAATCCGCCCAAGGAACTATAAACCACCGTGACCACTGAAGCAATCAATAGGGTCTGTACAGGACTGAGACCGAGCATGACTCCCCCGATTTTGATTGCGGCAAGTGAGACAGTAGCCATGATGACTACGTTGAAAAACACCCCCAAATAAATGGCTCTAAAACCGCGTAAAAATGCTGCTCCTTTTCCAGAATAGCGCAATTCGTAAAATTCCAAATCCGTGGTCACTTCCGACCGTCTCCAAAGTTTGGCATAGACAAAAACCGTCAACATGCCGGTTAACAAAAATGCCCACCATGCCCAGTTCCCTGCAACGCCGTTTTTGCGGACGATATCGGTCACTAGATTGGGTGTATCGGCAGAAAAAGTAGTCGCAACCATAGAAACCCCCAAAAGCCACCACGGCATATTCCTTCCTGATAAGAAAAACTCTTTGGCCGAAGAGCCGGCCTTTTTGGACGTAACTAATCCAATCAATAATGAGATCACAAAAAAGGCGGCTATAATCGCCCAGTCGATCGCAGAAACATTCATAGGTTTTGGGTTAATTTGAATCAGCCAATTAACAAAATTTTGGCTAAATGTCATTTAACTTTTATAATA
This sequence comes from Algoriphagus sp., assembly GCF_024305035.1. Taxonomy (GTDB): domain Bacteria; phylum Bacteroidota; class Bacteroidia; order Cytophagales; family Cyclobacteriaceae; genus Algoriphagus. The sequence goes on along the minus strand of NZ_JAMWZB010000034.1, from coordinate 17,128 downwards.
ATTTTTAAAAACAGTTTCGCTTTCTTGTTTCTTCTTTCATTTTTGTATACCCATTGATTTCTCCATCTCATTTTCAAATCAACTTCTAATTTTGCATATGGACCAATCCCTTCAGCACCAGGTTTCCAGTTCCTATAACTTGGATCAATTTACCTTTGAACCGCTCGGAGAAGGCTTGATTCATGACACTTTTCTACTCATTTCCCCCAAAGGCAAATTTGTTCTTCAGGGCTTCAATACTTCAGTTTTCCGGTTTCCTGAACGAATCGCCGCCAACCTTTCCCACTTAAAATCAGATCTCGAGGGAAAGGAACTTCCCTTTATTCTACCCCTACCCAAAAGCACGGAGGAAGGCAAAGAAATTTTGCAGTTTGAAGGTAAACTTTACCGGCTATTTGATTTTATCGAGGGAGTGACTATTCAGGAGACCAAAGATCCCAATTTGGCAGGTATTGCAGCTCGTGCTTATGGAGCATTTGCTCAAGCTACCGCCCAAAATACGCTAAGCAACTATCAAGAAACCATCCCGGACTTTCATCGTCTTGATCTTCGGTATGAGCAACTTGAGCAGGCTGCAAAATCTAAGACTAGCTGGACCGATGAAGAGAAAAACCTACTGGAGTTTTACCTAAGCCAATCTCCCTTAATCGAACAATACCAAAAACAAATCCAAGTTCTACCCCTCCGAGTCATCCATAATGACACCAAAATCAATAATCTGATTTTCGCCGAAAAGCTGGATCGAGTAGTCGCACTCATTGATTTGGATACGGTGATGCCCGGATACCTGATGTATGATTTTGGGGATTTGGTCCGTACGATGGCCTGCAGTCGATCTGAAACTCAAACCGATTGGGAAAATGTAGCTTTGGTACCTGAAATTTTTGAAGCACTTTTGAAAGGGTATATCAGTGGCTTGGGTCAAGCGGTCCATGCTGAAGAACTGAAGTCTTTATTACTTGGAGGGGAAGTGATGACTGCCTTGATGGGGCTCCGGTTTTTTACCGATCATGTTTTGGGCAATATCTACTATCGGGTTCATTATTCAGAGCAGAATCTTCATCGTGCAAAAAATCAAATGATTTTGCTCCGTGATCAGCAGCAAAAACGAGATCAACTCCAAGACATTTGGAAAAAAACACGACCTGCTCGACAATAAGTGTCCAAAGCTTAGTAAGTTTTTACCTGCTGCAGTAAATTGCCCTTTGCTAATTAAAATTGCCTTGTCCGGATTTTTCGACACCAAAATAGAATTCCTCAAAGGGGTAGGTCCTCAAAAAGCTGAATTGCTCAATAAGGAACTGTCTATTTTCACCTATGGAGACTTGCTGCAACATTATCCTTTTCGCTACGAAGACAGGAGTAAGTTTTACAAAATCAGACAACTCCACGCCGAACTCGAAAATGTCCAAGTGATCGCCCGAATTCAGAAAGTAGAGTTGATCGGAATGGGAAACAAAAAACGATTGGTTGCCCATGTAGCCGATGAGACAGGTGAAATGGAAATGACCTGGTTCAAAGGAATTCAATGGGTTCAAAAGAAATTGCCAGCAGGAGCAGTCTATATCTTTTTTGGAAAACCGGCACTTTTTGGGCGGAAATGGAGTATTGCCCATCCAGAAATGGAGCCTTTGACCCAGTCCTCGGAAAAGCGCAATACCTTTCAACCGGTCTATTCAACGACCGAAAAACTTCGAGCACGCTATTTGGATTCAAGGGGAATCTCCAAAATCATGGAGCAGCTCGTTCAGGTAAGTTATGCCCACATTCAGGAATCCCTTCCCGAGGATATTTTAACCCACTATCAACTCATCGGAAAGCGAGAAGCGGTAAGACAGATCCACTTCCCGACTGAGCCTTCTCTTTTACAAAATGCCAGAAAACGGCTCAAATTCGAAGAGTTTTTCTTCTTGCAATTGAGGCTGTTGATGATGAAAGTTGCCCGAATCGACAAATACCGGGGACAAGTCTTGGACCACACCGAACTACTCACGGATTTTTATCAGAATCATATCCCTTTCGAACTCACAGGAGCGCAAAAACGGGTGATTCGGGAGGCTTATCAGGATATGAAATCCGGTAAGCAGATGAACCGATTGATCCAAGGGGATGTGGGTAGTGGCAAAACTATGGTGGCATTCATTTGTGCCTTGATTGCGATCAGTTCGGGAGCCCAAGCCTGTTTGATGGCCCCTACAGAGATATTAGCAAATCAACATTACGAAGGACTCAAAGAATATGCAGACCTGATGGGAATAAAAATCGCCTTACTCACAGGCTCAGTGAAAAAATCAAGCAGGAAGATCATTCATGAGGATTTGGTATCGGGCGAACTCAAAATTTTGATCGGCACTCATGCACTTTTAGAAGATGTGGTCCAATTCAAGAATTTAGGCCTGGCCATCGTAGATGAGCAACATCGCTTTGGGGTCGCTCAGCGGGCTAAGCTCTGGGCCAAAAATGAGAATTTCTATCCTCATGTCTTGGTAATGACCGCAACGCCAATTCCCAGAACCCTGGCAATGACCCTTTATGGGGATTTGGATGTATCGGTCATTGATGAATTGCCTGCGGGAAGAAAGCCCATCCAGACCGTACATCGCTATGATAAAGATCGACTGAAGGTTTTTGGTTTTCTCAATCAGGAAATTAAAAAAGGGAGACAAGTATACATCGTTTATCCTTTGATTGAAGAGTCGGAAACCTTGGATTTGAAAAATCTCATGGATGGCTATGAGAGTATTGCCCGAGCTTTCCCCCAATACCCACTCAGTATCGTCAACGGCTCTCAAAAAGCACAGGATAAAGAATATGAGATGCAGCGCTTTGTCAAAGGGGAAACCAAAATCATGGTGGCCACCACCGTCATCGAGGTCGGCGTGAATGTCCCCAATGCTTCGGTGATGGTCATCGAAAATGCGGAGCGATTTGGCCTTTCCCAGCTGCATCAGTTACGAGGCCGAGTCGGACGGGGAGCGGAGCAAAGCTATTGCATACTGATGAGTAAATACGAACTTTCCAAAGACTCTCGGATTCGTTTAGAGACCATGGTCCGAACCAATGATGGTTTTGAAATTGCAGATGTGGACCTAAGGCTCAGAGGACCGGGAGATCTAATGGGAACACAGCAAAGCGGTATTACCGATTTGCTGATCGCTGACCTGAGTAAAGACGCCCCAATTTTGACTTTGGCAAGAGAGGCTGCGCAGCAGGTTTTGCAAGAAGATCCCAATTTAAGTTTACCTCAACACCAACCCATTCTCCGGCAGGTGAGAAGTCAGAAGAAAACTGCAGTAAATTGGAGTCGGATTTCGTGAAAAAATTACTCCCCTGGCATATTCCTTAGGATTAAAACTATCGACCAGCCAATTCCTTAAACACCTCTAAATACTGATCAGCCACATAATCCCAGTTGTACTTTTGAGTGAGCCCTGATTGGGCCGTTTTTCTGAGCTGATCCATGCGATCAGCTTCCCCTTCTGCTTTTTCGACAAGTTGTTTTACCGATGCCGGATTTTTGTCAAAATACCAACCATGCTTTCCGTTTTGCAACATTTCTTGGTTAAATGGGGTATCTAAAGCTAAAATGGCACAGCCATAGCCCAGTGCTTTTAACATCGCGGGATTGGTTCCCCCGAATTCGTGTCCATGAAAATAGCAGTAACAGTGTGAATACAACGCCGCCAACTCATTCGGGTCAGTCACATAACCCGTAAACACTAAACGGGGATCTTGAATTTTTTTTAGGGAATTGGCCCAAGGATCGGAGAAGGGTACATCCCCAACCACAACTAAAACCCTACTAGAATTGGATCTTAAAAATCCCTCAATAATCAAGTCGGCATTGTTATCCGGGACGAGTCGCCCCACAATCAAAAAATAGCCTCTAGTATCCAAATTCCACTTTTTTAACGGTTCAGGTCCCACATTTTCTTTGGGATTAGCCCCATATGCGATCACTTTGGAATCTGTTTTGAAAAGCTCCAGATATACCCTTCTCATTTCATCCGAATCATTGATCAGTTGATCATAGAATTGGGTAGCCATTTTGGAAGCCCAGTAGAAATACCTTGCCCCTAAACCTTTCCATTTGGGCCGAAGCCATTCCAATCCATCCACATTGATAGCGGTTGGTTTGCGGAAGATTTTTGAAATCAACCCAAAGGGTCCATTTCCAGAATTGACTACAAAAATCACATCCACATCCGAAAAGCAAGCATGAACCATGGAGAAAAAAGTGTGGGTTAATTGGGTCAGACTTTTAGACTCGATTGCCGGGGTATAGATGCATTCGATCCCATTGACAAAGCGGGGTTTTTCTAAAAAAAGTGCGCGATGATTGTAAACTCGTACTTGAACTCCCTTTTGGACCAAGCGCTCCCCAAGTTCTTTGATCATGGTATCATACCCACCATATACGTAAGGATAGCCTTTGGCACCCATGATGGCTACTTTCATTTTTTTCTCAGTTGCTGCCATAGGTGATTTTGTATTTTTTCTTTGAAGGTTTCCAGGCTAAACTCCGCTAATACGCGATTTCTGCCCCGTTCACCCATCCTTTTCCGAAGATTTTCATCAACAATTAATTTTTTTAACGCATTCACTCCCGATTCAATATCTCCGATAGGAATCAAAAAACCGGTTTCTCCAGCCAGTACCAGTTCGGAAGCACCTCCGGATTGAGTAGCCACAATGGGTTTTCCGCTAGCCATCGCTTCTAAAATGACGGTAGGAAAGGAATCGGGTAAAACCGATGGAAGTACAAAAATATCCATTGAAGCCATCAGTTCAGGAATATCCCTTCTCAACCCCAAATAACTTATTTTTGCCTCTAATTTCTTATTTCTTATCTCTTTGATTAGTTCTGTTAAGATCCACTCATAGCCGGGATAGGGATCTCCAACGCATATAAAATGAAGGTTTTGATGGGATGAAAGTAACAGTTCGGCGAGTTGAAGAAAGAAAAGTTGCCCTTTGCCAGGATTGATTCGGCCAATCATGCCGATCAACACGGTGTTTTCATCCAGCTTCAGTTCCTTCTTGAGAGTTGGTTGGGCTGTTAAAAAAGCTTCGTAGGAAATCCCGTTATGAATCACCTGAATTTGGGATTTTTTCAAATACTTTTGCCAATGATCGGCCACTGCTTGGGAAACAGCAATGGGTTCTGCGCTACTTTGGTCCAGTAAATTCCTCAGAAATCGAAGGAGAATTTTGGGCCCTGGAATGATTTCATGAATATGCCAGGTGTGGGGCATTTGATTTCGTTTGGCCCAAAATGCCCCTACAGTCACTGCCAGCGTATTGGAATACACGAAACGGAACTGATGAGTTTGATGAAGTCGAGTTAAAAACCGGTAGGCCAACAGGGATTTTTTGAGCCGATTGAACATCCCCCATGGAGTAAAATATTTTCTGCGGAGAATCCCTAGATTCTGGATATGAACGTTTACTCCCAACTCAGCTAACATTTCTACCAAAGGACCGGGATGGGGCAAAACGACATGGATTTCCATTTTTTGGGACCGGAAAACCGCTAGGGTCTGCAAAAAAATCCGAGAGGAACCATACAAATCGGCTCCAGAATGTAAAGCCAAAATTTTCACTATTCGGCAGATTTGGGGTTAAGGATCAACTGATAAAAGCCATCAATAAATTTTTTGGCCGAAAAGTCTTCTGCCCGATCTTTTCCTTTTTGAATCAAGCTTTTTCGCAAGGAATTGTCTTGATCTAGCAAAATTAATTTTTGGGTCAAATCCTCCAAGCTTCCCGTTTGAAAGGCTAATCCTGCCTCTCCGGCAACCTCGAGAAGTGCAGGTTGGTTGGAATGAATAACCGGTACTCCAAATCCCATGGATTCTAAAATCGGAATACCAAATCCTTCATTTTCTGAAGGAAAAACATAGCCAAACGCTTTTTCATACAAGGCTTTGATTTCGCTGTCTTTGAGGTAACCGGTGACTAGAACTTTTCCTTGAAGTCCGAGCTTTTCGACCAATTTTAATACAGTTGGAAAGTCATTCATTAGCTTACTTTGACCAGGACCACCGGCTAGAACCAATTTTTTCTGGGATTGGGTACGCTGCAAAAACCCCCAGAAAGCCTGGACCAAAAGGGGGATGTTTTTTCGACGATCAAAGGTGCCTATATGGATAAAATAGGCTGAAGCCTTCAACTGGTTTTTTGCTAAAAATTGAGGATCGGATGCATTTTTGAGCCCTTTTGGAGCCTGATAAATCGCTGTAATCGGCCATTCAGAGCCTAAATATTGCAACAGCGAGTTTTTGGAATACTCCGTAGTGGTAACGATATGGGTTTTTTCCTTAAGTCCTTTTTTGATGAGGTTAATGAAATATTTACGCCACCAGGAGGGATAGTTTTGCGGGATCTGCCAAAAAAAAGCATCGTGAATGACGGTCAACCTCCGACAGGCTAAAGAGGCTGCTGGGGAGACAAAATCAGGGCAAATGAGTACATCCACCCCATGTTTTTTGACCAGATCCGGGAGTTGAAATTCTTTCCATCGAAAATAATCCAGGTGATAATTCAGGCGCTGCAGTTTGGATTGAGGCAGCTTAAATTTGACGTCTTTAACCTGCTCCTCGGGTTCGTGCGTAAAAATCCACTGAACCTCAGGATGAGGATATTTACGGGCTGCCTTAGCCAGCTCGACCATATAGGTCTTGATCCCGGTAGTGGCGACATTGAGGTATTGCAGATCAAGAAGGACTTTCAACAGATTAGGGCTAGTTATTAGTTGAAGTTAGTTTACAAGGTATGGATTGGAGGATATCAATTGGAATCCAAGTTAGCTATAAGTTAGTACCCAGCCTATAACTGTGCCAAAATTGAATTCATAGGGAGAATTGGGATCAATCAACTTTTCCTAAAACCTCATCCAAGCCCTCGAATAATGATTCGGTAAGCGGTTTTTTCTTCATTTCAAAATCAAAAACCCCAACGTTGAAAACCTTTTTTGGGTTAACCCCCTTTGGCTAATTTCCTAAGGAATCACCAGAAAGTAAAATCAATAGCAAGGAGGTTCAATTTTCCAATTAGTTTTCTCTTTCAGCGAAACGATTACCTCAAGATCATCTGCAAAAGTTTTTGTGAAATTTCCAACTTTTGATAGAAGCTTAAACAGTAAAAAGGGAGGCTTGAGCTCGTAATTTTTGTAATGGTAAGGGTGGACCTGAACCTCAAAATCATCCGATAGCATTGAAAAGTAGTGTTTCACTTCTTTAGCAGAATATTCCTTCCAATGGTGGCCATAGGTCACCTTTGAAAAAATATCCTCCACTGTAATCCCAATCGACTTAAGTAAAAAGAGGTTTTTTAGATTTCTGATCAAATTAGGAAAAGCGAATGCATTCGGTGTTGAAATATATACGATGCCCCCGGGTTTCAGAATCTGATAGATCGTTTTCCAAAATAGGATCGGGTTAAATGTGATGTGCTCGAGTATTTCGCTAAAAACAATCAGATCGTACTTACTTGAAACTCCTTGAAAGCTGGAAAGTTTTGCTAAATCGTTTTCCACTATAGTCTTTACCCCAAATCGCTTTCCTCTATCACGAACAAAGTCGAGTTCCCAGAACTCCTCTACATCCATGCCCTCTACTTGAAAACCTGACTGAGCTAATAAAACAGAAGAATGGAGGTAATGACTACCGATATCGAGAACAGATATTTCATCGGAGTTCAATTTCTCCCCGAAGTAGCTTTCTAAAAATCGGGTAAACCTCCGATATCGATTTTGATGAAATAGGAAATAGTCCTGTTCACTTTTTTGGGAAGAACTTAAAACCTCTTTTTCTAATTTCTCAAGTACGGTCATAGTTTGAAGTAAAATCCAGCCTGATCTCCCTTATTCATGTCATTTAAAATTTTTGCCTTCTTTTCAAAACTTTTTAAGTCTTGTGTTGAACAATTTCTACTCAAATCAAAGGTTATAAAATTTCCATTTCTTTTATACAGCTCTGTTCCCCAAAACTGACTGGCCGTACTATCAAATACCACTTTTTCGAGTTGTAATCCATGTCGATTACCTAAGATTTCCATTCCTCGAAGGCTGGGGATAAATAGGTGTCTGGGAGCATCCAGTTGAAACCAAAATTCGCGCTCAGTTTGCCAAACTAAGCCATCGGTAACCGGAAGCCGAATCAAGAGTTTCCCTCCTCGATTCAAAAGCCTCACCAATTGTTTGAGAGCAATATTAGGATCTGGCAAATGCTCAAAACTATGATGAAGCATCACCACATCAAATGTACCTTCGAGCTGTTCAAGTGATTTTTTAGAGATGCTTAACCCGGGCCTTCTTGTTTCCTGTCTGATGTACGGATCAAATCCCTGTAAATTTTTAAATCCAGAATACGCCAGTTGATGCAATGCAACCCCCGCTCCACAGCCAATGTCTGCAATCCGGTCCTCCTCTTGAAGCTCCAAGTTTTTGATCCAGTCGAAATATTCTGGGCCCTTTTGAATCCATCCCTTTTTAAATAATTGATAACGCAACCTTTTGAAAAACTTTTTAAAAACGGAATCTTCTCGAACCTCCTCAAAGGCATAGTAATCCTGAGGATAATATCGCCCCAAATCTTCAGGTATTTCGGCTATCCAAAGCGATTTGCAGTCTTTGCACTCAAAATACTCAAATTGCTCCCCCCAACCATACATCCGCTCAGTCCCAATTAGGGAGGTTTTTTGATCAGAAAGGCAGGCAGGACAAGAGGAAGGCATTTAAACAGAAGGGTAATGGATTGAATGAAAAGAATAATTTATCCAAATGTAGCAAGATTGATTAATCCTCTAGATTAATCCTGCTTGAAAAAAAATTCCAGAAATTTACTTCATTGTCTTGCAGATAATCCATTGGTTTACTTGAAAAAGGTTCTGGATCAATCGATTTACCTTTTTATGGATGGGCAATTGATAGGAGAGCAGATTACTTAATTTTTCTCCCAAACCATGGGTATAATGATCAACTAGGATAAGATCTAGTTCTTTGCAAAGATTGGCCAGCGTGCTTTTTGGAAAAATAAAGGTATGCTCAACTCCGTCTATGATATCGGGTACCTTCATCTGTATTAAATTAAAATAGCGATGAAACGTATAGAGCATGCTTCCAAGATTTGGGGTACCTATTGCAATGATTCCCCCTGGCTTTACGATCCTTTTCATTTCCTGAATATAGGCTATGGGGTCAAGTACATGTTCGATTACATGAGACATATGGATGAAGTCAAAAAAAGAATTGGGGTATTTTGCATCCATTATATCCCCATGAAAAGTTTCCACCGAGAAATGCTTGTGCACAAAATCTAATGCTCCCGAATCAAATTCTGTCGCGTATAATTGACAATCCAATTGATTGGCATAGGCCAGTCCAAGACCTAAGCCGCAGCCGACATCAAGAAACACCGCTCCATGACTTAACTCATTAAGATATCTAGTGCTTTCCAAAATTTCCTTTTTCGATTGGGATCGAATTTTTTGAAACTCCTTTAAAATTACCTGTTTATAGGCCATAGAGTCATAGTGATCTTTCTCATAATACGAAGTATAGTAGTCCCTTAATTCCTTTTGATCAGCCATGGGGTTAGCAAAGGAAACCTTGCAATTTTTACACCTAACCCTAGAAATATGAGGCCCCTTTCGCTTAAGATCCATCGCAAACCCAAGTAATTGTTCCCCTTTGCAGAGGGGACAATTTCTATGTAAAATCATGTGCTTATTTTTAGTTTAGAAAATTCATTCACGCTCAAGCCAACCATCCACCAGCTCACCCAAGAAACATAGGTATAGATTTCCACATTGGCAGTAAAAAGGGGCAGCAAAAGGCCAAACTTGACCGTTCCAGCGACAAAGGCTAAGCGAGCTACCGCGGTATTTTCACTAAGTTTAAATACCCGAATTGATAAATAGATCCCCGATAAAAGCGCAGCAATATAAAGTAGCATACCCAGCCAGCCCAATTGTACCCCATAAATCAGGAACTGATTTTCACCGCCCACCCGCAGGTCTTCACTGACACTACCAAAGTTGCCACTCATCGCAAGCCCGATTCCCAGTGGATTGGCAATCATCGAATCCAAAGCCAAAAACCATTCCACCACATGCCCCACACTGGAAGTATCGGCCAGGGTAATGGTATCGATGACAAAGAAATAAAGATCTTCTGATGCGAAATAGACTAGGTAAATCAAAAATGAGAATACCGAAGCTATACCAAATCCAATCAATCGATACAGGCCAAAAACCAAAGCGATAAAAAACAGCATGACAAAAAAAGCCGCAAACGATGCTCTGGAGGAAGCGAAGACTAAACTTCCTACACTACAAAACATGACTAGTAAATAGGGCCAAGTATATTCTTTTCGCTGAGTCAAAAACCAAATCAATCCGGCCGAAAAGCCCATCAATACCGAACTGGCCAGCTCAAGTGGATCTGAAAAAAAACTCCCCAAACGTTTCATCGCATTGGTGGACTCGAAGGTCCAAGTCAGCCCATAATTGCCCTGTGGCTCGATATCATTGATGTGGAGATTAAAAAGGGCATATCCTGTGAATTGCTGCAGATGTGCATTCAAAATAAAATGCTCGACCAGATTGACTGCAAAGGCACCTATCGTCACCATGAAAATAATTTTAAATAAGCGGTGAATTTCTTCCGGATTAAAATTCGTATTCCTCCCCAGAAAATAAACTAATCCTGGCATAAGCATACTCTTATAGTACAGCGCTTTATTAAGAAAAGACGCTTGGCCGATCGGCAAAACCAAAAAGACAAAAGCCAGACTCAAAAGTGCCACTAAAAAGTAATCGGTACTTTGAAGTCGAAAAGGATAATCAAAAGGCTTTCGTTGATGGATCAGCCAAGAACTTAAGGCCAAGAGAATGATGACTTCCTTAGTGGACTGAATAATTCCGACGATCAGCCCGGATTGGGTGCCTTGGTAAACAACGCTTAAACTCGTGATATAGAAGGGGAGAAAAGCAGCCAAAAAATAAATGAAATAAGCCCACTTTCCTTTGAAAATCAGCTTTTGAACTGTCCAAAGAAATCCAACCCCCACAGATAGGGCGACCAATAAAAATGCAATTAGGGCCATCTTGGTGCGGGGTTAAGTACGGTAGTGAATCCATCCTTTAAGCCTTTTGCTACAGCTCTTACCTTTTGAAACCGACCTCGAATCATAAAATAACTCATCCAACTGAAAAATCGAACAAAATGATAACCGTAGGCCAAAACAGGAAATTGATTGTTGGATCGAATCAGGTAAAATTGATTGCGAACATGGAAATAAAAAACCCGAGGACTCAGGGTTCCTTCTGCATGTTTTTTCTTTGAAGAGGCACCGGCCTCATGGTAAATTTTGGCCTGACTGTCCAGGTGAATTTCCCAGCCTTTTTCGCCAAAGCGAAGTGACCACTCCACATCTTCAAAATAAGCAAAATACTGTTCTTGCAGAAGCCCAGATTCCAAAATTGCTTCCCTACGAATCAGCATACAGCAGCCCGTCGCCCAATCCAGCTTTTGATCAGAAAGGGAAAAATTTTCAAGGTTTTTCCGATCACCCTTGGTGATCGCACGGCTGAGGAAAGCATTCCATTTTCCTCCGGCACTCCAGATTTTTTTTGGGCTTCCCAAAAAACAAATCAAAGGCTGAACAACACCTATTTTAGCTGATTCATTCATTTTCAACATCATCTTCCCCAAAAAATCCGGTTCGACTAGGGTGTCATTATTGAGCAGCAGGATATGGGAAAATCCCATTTCCAAAGCTTTTTTAACCCCCAAATTATTCCCCCCGGTAAACCCTAGATTCTCTGGGCTTTGGATCAAGAGAATCTCAGGAAATTCTGCTTCCAAAATTTCACCTTCATTTTCCCGGGAGGCATTATCGACCACAATCACCCGGAAGCTTGGAAAATCCACCTTTTTTAAGGATTGGAGACAGGCTTTGGTAAAGCTCAATCCATTCCAATTGACTAAAATAATAGCAACCGATATGTCAGGAGTAAAAGCCACGCAGCAGATCTTTTTTGTGATGGAATAATAAAACCAGGCAGATCAGAAATACCATCAGTTCAGTGGAAAGAATTCCGATACATAAGCCAACTCCTCCCATGGATGCGGTCAAAAAAGTGGATGCAATCATCATGTATGCACACATCATCCAGCTCGCCCGAAACAGAATCTTTTTCAAATCTGCCACCAATAAAAGCGTAACATTTCCCACATTGAGACAGGCTAAAAAAGGAACAAAAGAGAGAAGTTGGAGAAATTGCACAGAGGCAGGTAGGTCTGAGCGGGAAAGTACGCGGATTACCCAAGGAGAAAGCAGAAATGTCAAGCCAGAAATCAGGGCTCCGGCAAAGAGAACACGGATATAAACTCGTTTTAAAAATAGGAAAAAAGCTAAACGATCTTCTTTGTACAGTTTTGCTGAATTGGGAAATACAGCTTGGATGATTAAAGCTGGGAAGAGACGAATCACCATGACGATCCGCTCTGCCAGGCTATACATGCCCAGAATTTCTCCCGAATAAAAAAAGCTCAGAATAATCAGTCCTCCATTGATGGAAATATGGCTGGCCAAATTGCTGAAAAAGAGGAGCACATTATTTTTGATACTCGTCCAGATCGCTGTAAACTCCGGGCGATAAAATCGGATTTCCAAAAACGAATGAATATATCCTAGGAGCAGTAAATTAATTGAAAGCCCGAAGAAACCCATCATAAAATTAACCCACATACTCTGCTCAGGACCATGGATAAATAGGACAATCCCCATCAGAAAAAGCAGTTTGGAAAAAATGTTGGCAATGGAGATCAACTTCATTTTTTCCATGCCCTGAAAAAACCAAAGGGGCAAGGTGGCTTCCGAAAAGAGTAGAAGCACAGAAAAAACCAAGATCATCTGATATTCCTTGAAGAGATCAAAGCCAAAAACACCAACCAAAATCAACATGCTGGCAATCCCTGCCAACAGCATTTTCCCAGAGAAAACATTTGATACTAAATGAGAAAGGGCATCCTTGTCCTCCTGATTGACCGCCACTTCTCGGGGTGCACTGAGATTATACCCAAATCCCACCAAAATATTGAGCAAAACGATCACGGAAAGTGCCAAATTAACCAATCCAAATTGATCCACTCCAATATTCTGAATGAGCAAAGGCATGGAAATAAGCGAGATGAGCACATTGGAGGACTGGATCACCGCCAGAAATAAAAAATTCTGGATGGATTTATTTCGGATGTAATTTCCGAAAGGAAGAAGCTGATTGAGTTTTTCAAACATGCAGCCTATGGTTTAGCCTTCCTGCACATGTTTTTGGTACAATCGGCGGAAATAAAGGTAGAAAATGACAAAAATAAAGGTAATAAATGCCCCTAGAACCATCCCTTTGACCAATCGGATTTCACTGCGCTTCAGGGGGTATCTAGGTGAATCTATGATTTGTATCAGGGGTGAATTGTTGCGATGATTGACCTTGGCTATTTCCAGATTTTTGACCACTTCCTCGTAAACTGCTCCCGTGGCTTGGACATCTATTTGGCGTTTTCGGCTTTCGATGGTTGCCCGGGTTCGCAAGGGATTTGCATTAGGCACCTGATCGGTAGCAGCTGCGTATTCTCCAATACTTTCATCTAGTATTTTTCGAACCGAATCAGCTTGGGCTTGTAGAATCGAGAGATTCTCTCCGGTTTTTTTGGTTTTTGTTTCGTAGTAAAACGTGTTTACTTTTTCAACCAGGGTTTGGTTAAACACTTTTGCAAATTTTTCGTCTTTGGAGGAAATGCTCACTTGAATGATGCTGAGTTTCCGATCAGGTTTGATTACCGAAAGCTGATTTTCACGAATAAGTTTGGAGACCTCTTTGACCACAGAGTCTTGAGCGACTGAGAACAAATCACGGGAAATAGAAAAATCCATTGCGGGAATGTCCACTTTGGATGCCCATTTTTTATCCAATTTTTCAAAGCTAACATAACGATCAATGAGCAGGCTATGTTCATCAAAAGGGCTTAATAAGGTCTCTCCAAGCATGCGGTCGGATTTATACAGCTCCATGATATTATCTCCCTGAAAAAGGCCACTCGTACTTCCTAAAGAACCAATATTGACACCAACCAATGAGGCCAATCCAGACATTTGCCCGATGCTGCTTCCATCTCCTTCCTCTAGGACAAAGGAGGTTTCGGCATGAAAAACCGGCTTTTTAAAAATCGACACCAAAGCACCCAGAAGGACTCCCAGAGCAAGCGAAATCAAGAGCACTTTCCATTTTAAGCGGAAATACCCCAGCCACTCGTTCAGGTTGAGTATTACCTCACGGAAGGTCCATTGATTGTCAGAAAAATGCTGTTTTCCCGTCATGGTTGATTCCAGTTGATTTGTGAAAGCACCAAGGCCAAGGTAGCCAATCCGGTGGTCACCCCGACTACATCTCCAAGACGAAGTGGAATTTTTGGACCTTTGGTGGGTACAATCACCTCAGCTCCAGGTTCGATCATAGGATATTTCCGGATCCCCAAAAACCCTGTCGTCCGTTTAACCGCTCCATTGGCGTAAACCACATAGGTTTGCTTTCGATTGGCTCTTCGCTCAAATCCTCCTGCCCGATTGATGTAATATTTTAGTGATTTACCACTTTGATACCTAAGGGTGGTCGGGTAAACCACATCCCCACGCATCCGGATGGTTTGAAGGAGTTTGGGAACAGACAGAACGTCACCTTCTTCCAGAAGCAAGTCATTTTCCGAACCCGGGTTCTTAAGAATCTCTTCTAAATCAATGGCTACCGCCTCTGTTTCCTTAATCTTCACCGCAAACCCAGGCGTTTCGGAAGCAATCTGATCCAAGGATTCCTTTTTGGTCTGTACCCATTGATTGGCAGAGTCGGCTACGCCCTTAGGCAAATCCTTAAATAAGCGCTGCAAAAGTTCCTCTTGCGCTTCAGAATTAGTAGGGTCAGCCAAAAGCTGAAGGCGAAGAGATTCCAAATTTCGCTGCCTTCTGAGCTGCTCGGATTCGGTATTGAAAAACTCCGTCCGACGAATCAAAGTGGCCCCTTTGGCATAAGCAAATCGGTTCAGACCTCCAGCTCGATTCACCAAATCCGAAATCCTCTCGCTAGCCGATTCGATGGAGAAAATCCCCGGTGAATTCACCTGACCTTCCACAGAAACGAGTTTTTGCATGGTAAAGCTTGCCCGCTTCCGCACAATCACCTGATCAAAGGGCAAGATGATTTTTGAATTTTCTGAAGGTGCTAAATTAGGATTGACCTGTACGGGGATGATCGTTGAGAGGGCTCCCAACTCCACATCTTCCACTCTTCGGGCGATTTCAATGTCATTGGGATTAGCAGATTCTTGCAATCCTCCAGCAGAAATCAATAAATCCTCCACGGTCATGGATTCCGAATACGGATAAACTCCCGGACGCTTCACTTCACCGAGCACCTGTACATAGCGCTCATTTTGAATATCATAAATGCTGGAAATCCGAATCACATCCTCGCGCTGAAGCACAATGTCTTGGGTCGTTCCAGCCAAAATTTGATCAAGATTGACTTGAATTAATTCTGAGCTCAAATCCGCTTTGGTTCTTAAAATACTGGCCTGTTCGGTATACGCATCTCCTCGGAGTCCATCGGCATTTTCAATCAATTTTCCCAAGGTCAACCCCTCACTCAGTGCAAATGTCCCTTCCCGATATACAGCTCCTTTAATTTGAACACGATTGCTGAATCGATCCAAAACTTTACCCACGGTGATTTCGTCTCCGCCTTTGAGAATAAACATCCCAAATTGGTTTTTGTATACATCCGAAACGGAGCGTTGATTTCCAGTCACTCTGGATATGGCTACCCGATCTTGAAAGGCCAAGTCTGTAAATCCTCCGGCATAATCCAACAAATCTTCGAATGTATCCTCAGGGTTGATTTCAAAGGTCAGAGGTCGCTTGACTTCCCCCTTGATTTTGACTCGGGAAATAAACGGACTGACCAAAATCACATCTTGATCTTCAAGCTGAATATCCAAGTTGGCTTGACCATTAATTAGCAGATTGTACAGATCTACAGAGGCGATTTGCTCATTGTCCCGCATGACTTTGATCTCCCGCATTGTTCCGTTTTCATTGGGCCCCCCTGCCGCGTAAAGCGCATTGAAAACAGTGGAAAAAGCGCTGAGCGTGAATGTACCTGGCAGCCGGACTTCTCCGAGAATGTGTACTTTGATGGTTCGAACATTTCCCAGGGTGACTTGGAGAAAGGTGGATGGATTGCTTCCCGAAAGGCTGGGATAGTATTCAGCTACCCGGTTTTTGATAATTCCGGAGGCCTCTTCAATCGTTTTTCCTGAAACTGAAATGGGGCCGATATTATCCAAAAGAACGAAGCCATCAGGATTTACCGTTGCCTCATAATATTGCTCGGATTGCCCGTAAATATCCACATACACCACATCACCAGGTCCGAGAATATAGTTTTTTGGGGTAGCCTGATTCAGACTGGGTTCAAAACTGAGCCGACGATTTTTTTGATAAAAAAGATTGGAGCCAAAGATTTGATTTGTGCCTTCCTCGCTTAGGGATTCTTGAGGCTGGATCAACCCACGGGTGATCTCATTGAGATCCATTTGCTGCCGGGGATCTCTGCGAGAAGCATTGCTAGATCGCCTACTCGCTCCACTTCCATCGAGCTCCTGAAAGCGCTTTCGTAGTTTTTCCACTTCCACCTCAGGCATGCCACGCAGTTGGGCCATTTGGAGAAATTCTGCAGTGCTCAGTCCCAAATCATTGGCCCGACTAAGCAGTTCCTCAAGCTGATCATCACTCAGTTCATCCACTTTGATGGAGGTGATATCGATCGTTTGTTGTCCTTGGCTGATGACAGGAATCCCCATCATAAGAATCAAAATAAGGGGCAAAAAAAACCAAAATCGATTTTGTAAAGTCATAAGCGAAAGCTATCCCGGGTGAATTTCGAACAAATATGCGATTTAAAAATCCGTCAATTTCTGAATTTAACCAAAAATAGTTCCAAAAAGCTATTTCTTCCCCAGGGAAATCGCTTTTAGATTTTAAGGATTTTAGCTCGATACGTATCATCCAAT
>NZ_JAMWZB010000033.1 GCF_024305035.1 Algoriphagus sp. | reverse complement strand
ACCAAAAAACGGAAGTTAATTGTTCAGTCCGAATCAGAATATATCTATGCCAAAGAGCTTTATTTATTTAAAGAGGATATTCTTTCTACTTCCTTAGATGAAGTAGTAGATCTGCTCAGGCCAGATTCAAACTTATCGGAATCCAAAAGAATATTTATCGTTAGAAATTCGAAAGAGGGTCGGTCTATTCGAAACATGGGGGAAATAATTCCGATCTTGAATGAATTTGGGTTTCAATTAGTGGATTGCAATAAATTAAGCTTGATGGAGCAAGTTGAATTATTTTCTTCGGCAAGTTTTGTGATCGGAATTCATGGAGCTGGACTCACCAATACCTTGTTCAAGAAGGGGGGAAGTCTTCAGGTACTTGAAATCGCTCCTGATTTAGATTTTCACCCCGAACATTATAAAAATATTTGTAAAAAATACGGTTTTGAGCACAACTTGATCTATGGGCAAGATCTGGATAAGAATGCGAACTTCAGGTTAAACCCAGATTGTCTGAGAGATTTTTTAAATAAATTTGAAAAATGAAGAAATCGATTCTTCTTATTTGCTATGAGTACGAAGGGTTTCATTCCAAACAAACCACCGCTTTAGTAAAAAGACCAAAATATGTAGCAGAGTATCTAGCTTCAAAAGGATATCAAATTACGGTTTTATTTTCTTACAAAAGAACCATTCAAGAGCATCGCTTGCTTGCTGATGGGGCAAAGTTGAAATTAGAAGGAATTCCCTATCGATTTAAACCGGTATTAAAAAACCGATGGATTCAGAAGATTAGGACGGCCTATTTTGCATTTACGAAAGGAGATTTTTCTTCAAGTTGGTCAGAAATGGCCATGGATCGGTTAAAAAATGAAAAGGTAAAGTTTGATGCTGTCTTATGCTTTTTTACCCCTCGTGGGCCTCTGTATTTAGGGTATTTAGTGTCTAAGCGTTATAAGGTTCCCTTATTTTTTGACTTTCAAGACCCCATGTATGAGGGCTTTTACTCTTCCTTAGGAAGGGTCCCTTTAAATTATTTCTACAAGCGTATAGCAAAGCAAAAGCCAGTAGTGAGTTGTGTGAGTAAGGAATGGGGGAGGGAACTGGAAGAGTTTTTTGGACAGGTTAATCATATCCCTCACGCAATTGAAAATAAGATCAAGGCTGAAGATAAGACAGATCCGAACAAACTGGTTATTTTTTACTACGGATCTATCGATTTCAATTTTCAAAATATTGACGCCTTGCTTGTGTTTTTATCCTGGGCAACTATCCATGTTCCCAATACGGATATAGAATTTAAATTTGCGGGGAGTAAAGAAACCTACCATGAACTTGAAAGCAGGCTATCCGTTCTCATTCCAGTAATCTATTTAGGTTGGTTGGATAAAGAAAGTTTGTTTGAAGAAGTGAGTTCTTCAGATATACTCTGCCTATTGTCCTGGGAGGTAAATGAACGAAAAGGTATCCCTTCCAAGTTTTATGAATATTGCCGCTTTGATAAACCAATACTCATCCTGGGTAAGGATGCGGGTGGATTTGAACAAGAGTTTGGCGAACCATTCGTACACAACTATATAGATCTTAAGTGGTCCAGTGCCTTTAAGGAAAAAAAGGACCTAGTCAACCGTCTCTTTAGGCCAAATGAAAAGTTTTTGGAAGAGTATTCGGTAGAGCGAATTGGTGAGCAGTTTGAACGATTAGTTGAACCATGATTTGGGGTCTTGTCACTCATCCTTACCATCGGGGTGGAGTGACCTCCTGGATGATGGATTTTTTTAAATCAGGAATTGCACATCGTCGTGAGGTTAGACTTTTAGCACCTTCCCCTCAACGTCCATTTATTTCATCTTCGGGTAAGCTTCCAATTTCGGAGATTTTGGAGGGTACTTCTGGTCTGATTTCCCCACCCGTTGATTTCAGGTTTGAATTGGGAAGCATGGAACATAGGGTCGATTTCTATAAAAAACTGATCCTTGAAAATCTTCCTTTAGGTTCAATTTTAATTCCCTCAGATGATCAAGCAGTTTGGAGAGCTTGTTCAGAACTGGCAAATCTTTATTGTTTTATAGGGGTTTTGCATAGTGATGATGACTACTATTATCAGTTAGCCGAAAGGTATGGGGATTTTGTGGCTGGATTTGTATCGGTGTCAGAGCGGATAAAAAATAAGGTGAAAATCCCTAAAGATCATCAGGTTATTCCTTGCGGAATTACACTGAATAAAAAGCCTTCGATTGTAACGAAGAAAAAATGGATAAGCTTTGTCGGTCGAATAGAGGAAAAGCAAAAAAGAGTGTCTGATCTCCCTAAGGTTTTTCAGAAAATCAGTGCTCAAGATCCAGAATGGGAGCTAATTCTTATTGGAAATGGGAATGATTTGGATCAGTTAAAGGATACTTTTACCGATTATGGACTATCAAAAAAAGTCCATTATTTGGGTTGGATTCCAAACCAAGAAGTCTTTGACTATTTAAGTCAATCCCAAATTCTAATTCAAACCTCAAATTATGAAGGAATGTCCGTTGCAGTGATGGAAGCACTTTCAGCAGGGTGCCAAGTCATGAGTTCAGCGGTAAGTGGAGTAGAAGATTTAGATTCTTTACCCAATGTCACTTCAGTTTTATCTCTGTTCCCCATTGGAAACCTAGAAAAGGCTTTGGAAAGTTTTATCCAGTTAACAACAAAATTTGACCCCAGTTCGACTCCTCATCAAGCCATAGAATTAGCCCATTCCCATTTTAGTATGGAGGCCTGCTGGAACCGATATGAAACTTTTGCTTCGAATTTGAATCCTCAAGAAAAAGTGGAAAAGCCATCTCGATCCTCAAAATTACCTTCTGACATCTTAGCCATGATGCGCTTAATTAAATACAAACTCACTCATTAATATGTGCGGAATAGCTGGCTTTTTATCTCCGCACCTATCCCATGTTAAATCGGTACAAGACCGAAATGATTTGGAAATTATTCGGCATCGAGGTCCGGATAGGCAGTCTGATCTAAATCTTGGGAATATGTGGATGGGGCATACCCGTTTATCCATTTTGGATCTTTCAAGTGGGGGCGATCAACCCATGATTTCCAAATGCGGTAGGTATAGTATTGCATTCAATGGGGAAATTTATAATCATCTAGACCTTAGAGAAAAGTATTTGGCTGATTTCCAATTCAGAGGCCATTCTGATACCGAAACTGTACTCGAACTCTTTTGTCTTTTGGGCGATAACATGTTGTCAGAGTTGGTGGGGATGTGGGCGCTGATTGTATGGGATAAAGAACAAGAAGTTCTTTTTATTAGTAGGGATAGATTTGGACAAAAACCACTCTATTATCAATTCCTTCAGGATGAGGTTTATTTCGGTTCTGAGATTAAACTTTTTTTAAAGTTTCAAAATAAACTCAGCTTCAATACCACGGCTGTTTCTGAATATTTGTCGAGTGGGAATTATGGGCATTTAGGAACGGAAACGTTCTACAATGAAATCACTCAGTTTCCGCTTGCCTCTTTTGCCTATCTTAAAATTGGGGAGAAAAAAATCAATCCTAAAAAGTACTGGGAGATTCCAGTCCAAACAATCCGGAGAAAATCCTTCGGCCAAAAAGAAAGGCAAAAATTAAAGGAATTAATCGTGGAAGCTGTCCTTTCACAGACTTTGGCCGATGTTCCCATTGGAATAACGCTCTCCGGGGGAATAGACTCTTCCATCATAGCGGGGATACTGGCGAAATATCACACCGGACATTTGCATATTTTTACGGCACAAAACCCTGGTGATCCCAAAGATGAATCTGCCTATGTAGCTGATGTAATTAAGCGATTTGATCAAAAAAGAATTACCATTCATTACGTAGATTTGGGTAAAATCTCCTATGAACACCTCCTGGAAGAATCCTTGGATATTCAGGAGGAACCGTTTGGAGATCCGAGTATTAGTGCCCATGGCTTGTTGATGAAGGCAGCAAAAAACTCAGGCATCAAAGTAGTATTAGGAGGGCAGGGGGCAGATGAACTTTTTGCCGGGTATGATCACAGCTTAGGAGGGGTATTAGCCGCTCAATTGAAGCGCGGGAAATTTAGACGATTTATACGAAATTTTAAAAATCTTCATTGGGGGAAGGCCAATTGGATGAAATTTTGGATGGCCCTTCTTCTGCCAAGGATGGAGAAAAGGCTCCGGGAATCAAGAAAAAGTCAACGGGAGGAATTTATTCCAAGCGCATGGAAAGTAAATAAGAGAAAAATAACCTTAGTTTCTCCCATCAAATTTGATCAATTGATCAACGAGTCCCTATTTGAAATCCATTTGCCGCACTTACTTCACTATGATGATCGAAATGCTATGAATGAAGGCGTAGAGGGTAGAACCCCATTTTTAGACCATAGAATCCTAGAGTTTTTAATGCAAATTAGGCCTGATGAATTTTTAAAGGATGGGAAAAGAAAGTCGTTGCTAAGGGATTCCTGTTCAGAATTCCTTCCCGAGTCAGTACTTGATAGAAAAGATAAAATCGGATTTCACACCCCACTTTTGGCTATCCTTCAATCCGATTTTGAGAAAATTTCGGTACGTTTCAATCAAGATCTTCCACCAGAAGTCCGAGGGAAATGTTTAGCCGACTTAAATCAATTGAAAAATAAGGTTGTCCCTGTGGAAGTTCAGTTAAGAGTATACCGAACCTATTCGATTTTGCTGACTAGTGAACGGATGAACGTTGAATTCAAAGCATAATGGCTCTAAAACACCTCATTTGGATTGCAATTCATGTTTTTGTCTACTTTTGGTTTCCTACTTACGGGTGTACCCTGACTATTTTTGGATTTTTACTTATCGAATTACTCATAAAAACTCGAGGAGATCGGAAATTTGAATTAATTCATTTTTACTATTTAGGTCTAACGGTGGTCTCTTTGGCTAATTTGAGTATTATTTACCGTCATGAGTCAGGGAACTATCTTATTAATTTTCCTTATGCAGAGCCTTACTTATTCCCTGTTGCCTCTCTTGTGTTTGCTCTAGGGAATCAATTTATAGGATTAGGATATGATTTATTTCAAAACATAAAATTTCCAGAAATTTATTTAAAGGTAAAACAGAATCAACGGGTTGTGGATTGGATATTTTATTTAACCGTTCTTTTTGCCTTAAAGGGATTTTGGCTTTTCTTCTCCTTTCCTGGAAGTATCCAAATGGTCATCGAATTCTTTCCCATCGTAGGGGTATTTATCCTTTCCCGCTTAGCAGGGAAATACCAGAAATCCTCCTTATTTGTGAAGGCAATCATAGCCATGATTGCAGTCACATTCAATGCCTTACTATTCGCTTACCTGCGAATAGAAATGCTTCTTCCGATATTAGTTTTCTTAATTGGCTTCTTTCTGGGGGCTGGAAGCTTTTCCAAACTATTGAATGTTAAATTAATTCCAGTTTTTATTGTATTTGCCTTATTCTACAGTTTTTTCGAATTTTTTGGAGAGAATCGTTCCCAGATTGGGGTGGGATTAGATCGAGTAATGCAGCTTAATTCTGCATTAGACTCTAATACTAGTGTATTGATTGAAGAAGATGATAATTTAAGTGCGTTTGATCGAAGTTCTAATATAGCGCAGATTTCTGCTATTTGTGGTTTGGTCGTCGAGAATGGATACTACCAAGGCACGAGCGTGACCCCTCTTTTGGTCGCTTTTATTCCCAGATTTCTTTGGCCCGAAAAACCGACGATTGCTTTGGGGGTGTGGTTTGCGCTTCAGATCGGCGCTGCCGTTGAAACAGAAGATTGGTATAATAATTCTATTAATATGACTATACCTGGGCAGTTATTTTTGGATTTCGGCTGGTCTGGATTAGCCATTGGAGGGATAATTGTTGGTGTGTTTTTGAAGTTACTTTGGGGTTCGGTTAGTTTCTATGATAAGCGATTTAATTTATTAGGGACTTATTTTGGTGTCTATTTGTTATTAACCGCATTTTTGGGGCTAGGTGCTGATCTTCAGATTCTGATTACCTTTTTATCCATTTATTTATTGCTCCTGTTTATGAGTATAATTTTAAGGAAGCAGGAATGAAATTACTATGCGTTGGTCCTATTTGGAGAGGCAGCAATGCGGGTGGGCTTTTTAAAGCCATCGCACGACAGGGTGCGCTTATTGAAATCGTAGATGAATTTTATCAGATTCCTTTAGAAGCGCGAAGTTTATTGCCAAAAGTAATTGCCAAACTGTCACGAAATCAATTTCTAAGGGAATATAATCGAGAGATTTTGGCCAAGTTTCAGATTTTTCGACCCGATATTGTATTGGTTTATAAAGGGGCGTTTGTTTATCCTGAAACCCTAGCGCTCATGAAGAAATCGGGAACACCTTTAGTGAATTTTTTTCCGGATGTGAGTTTTCGAGCCCATGGAAACTTACTTCCCAAAACGCTCCCCGTATACGATCATATTTTTACTACCAAAACTTTTGGGATAACTGATTTAAAAACCCAGTTGGGCATTTCTTCTGCATCGTTCATTCCTCATGGATTTGACCCGGAAATTCACCGACCGATAAATCAATTCTTGATTCCTGAGGAATTCTTTTGTGAAGTATCCTTTATTGGAACTTTTTCACAAAAGAAAGAAAAACTCTTGGGGTATCTTGTGGAGAAACTTCCTTCCATCAAACTTAAAGTATGGGGTGAGCAATGGCATAAATCAACCAATTCCCTTCTTAAACCATTTATTCAGGGAAGACAAATTTTAGGGGATTTATATGCCGCTGCGATCAGTGCATCCTTAATTAACCTCGGTTTTTTATCCGAGCAAGTTTCCGGGGCCTCTTCGGGAGATTTGATCACCTCCAGAACTTTTCACATTCCAGCCAGTGGTGGATTTCTGCTTCATGAGCGAAACGAACAATCTGTTACCTATTATAAAGAGGATGAAGAAGCTGCTTTTTTTGAAGATGAAGTAGAATTGGTTCAAAAAATTACAAAGTTCTTGAATCAACCAGAGGTAAGAGAAAAAATAAGACAAGCAGGGTATCACAGGGCATTAAGGGAACATTCCTTAGACCAACGAGCAAAGTCACTAGTGGAACAATTAAATCTTTTGATAAACGAATGCTAGTTCATCATTTCGATCGAGATAATCGAGTCGGAAATTATACCTTTGAGCAACTTTTTGAGACAATTAGAAAGGAGCTCGTAAAAAGTATTCAGGTAAATGTGTTTAAGAAGCCCGATGAGCTAGGGATTTTAAAATCCATCCAATGGGCTTCTAAAAACAAAGGACCTATCAATCACATAACAGGGGACGTAAATTATTTGTCTTTGGGTTTACCAAAAGAAAATACCATCATTACTGTCCATGATATTGGTCATTATACGAGGTCTTTGAAAGGATGGAAGAAAAAAGCGTATAAAAAACTTTGGATGGATATCCCATTTAATCGGGTAAAGCATATCACTGCCATCTCAGAATTCACTAAAAACCAGCTGATTCAGTATGCAGGCGTTCCTGATTCAAAAATCACGGTCATTAAAAATCCGGTACTCCCATTTATAAAACCAAGTCCTGCACCTAACCATGAAATTCCTGTCATTTTGCAAATCGGAAGTGGGACAAATAAGAATTTGGAAAGACTCATCCATGCGGTTAGGGGATTGGACGTGAAACTTTTATTGATCAATCGCTTGGAAAATTCTTCACATGTTCAACTCCTTCGAGATTTTGGTATTCAGTATGAACAGCGGATCAATTTAGATTCTCAAGGATTAAATCAAGCTTATCAGGACGCAGATATTGTTTTTTTTGCTTCTGAATATGAAGGATTTGGTCTTCCCATTCTAGAGGCTCAAGCCGCCCAAAGACCGGTAGTAACCGGGAATGTCTCGGCCATGCCTGAAGCAGCTGGAGAAGGGGCATTAGTAGTTGATCCCTTCAGTGTTGATGAAATTAGAAAGGGTTTACTTGAATTGATAGAGCAAGCGCAACTAAGAGAAAGTTTAATTGAATTGGGCCAAAAAAATCTTCAGCAGTATCAAGTCCAGACCATTGCTCAGAATTATTTAGCGCTGTATGAGCAGATTTAATACTGATACCCGAGTTTTGGTGCTTTATTCTGAAGTGATGCCCTATACCTTAGGTGTCCTTGAAGAAATGGAGCGCCGAAAGAATACTGAAATTCTGTTAGTTTATTGGGATCATTTACGGTTAACGCCATTTTCTTTTGAAGCATCTTCTACTTTGACAGCGATTCCTCGCAGCAAACTGTCTTGGCCGGAGGCTGAGAAGCTATTTTTTGATTTCGATCCCACTCATATTTGGACCTCTGGAAGGATGGATCAACTTTATTTAAAAGCGAATTTGGCGTTTAAAAAAAGTAAGCCAGCAACGATTCGAATTATGGGTTGTGATAACCAATGGAAAGGAACCCTGAAAGATAAAATGAGAAAGGTGCTCGGTTATTGGCTATATAGAAAATATTTTGATTTTATCTGGGTGCCTGGGCCTAGGCAAGAAAACTTCGCGCTAAATGTGGGGTTTTCAAAATCAAAAATAATCCCTAATCTACTTACCTGTTCGCCAGAATGGTTTGAGCATACCAGTCCACTAAATTCTACTAGAATCCTATATGTAGGAAGGCTTTCAGCCAATAAAAATGTTCAGCGATTGATTGACGCTTTTGAGGCTTTACCTTCCAGTATAGCAGCTACGCTATTTTTACGGATAGTAGGAAGTGGAAATCCAGCTGATTACCGGGTGAGTCATCCTCATGTAGAGTTCTATCCTTTTGAATCACAAGAAGAATTGATCAATCATGGCAAGGATTCTGATTTATTTTGTCTGCCTAGTATTCATGAACCTTTTGGAGTGGTAGTTCATGAGTTTGCTGCCATGGGCTTGCCGCTGGTACTTTCTGATCAGGTAGGTTCAGGGCCTGTTTTTCTAAAAGAAGGATATAATGGGTATTATTTTGATCCCTTAAATCTGAGTCAACTCGTTCAAAAATTGCACGATTATTATTCACTCACTTTGGAGGAAAAAATACAAATGGGAAAAAACAGTAAATCCTTAGCCCGACGAATTAGTCCAAAATCCGCTGTAGATTCTTTTTTCTCGCTCTAGGCTATGAAATTATTATTGGATGCCATATTTATCAATAATAGCGGGGGCAAAGTGCTATTGGAATACTTAATTGATGAAATTGAGAATAGTGGTCTAGGGATTCATTTTTTGTTGGATAATCGAGTAAGAGACCATTTCGCTCACTTGCCTGAATCTAGAACTACTTTTCTGCCGAATAGCTTAAAAAAGCGCCATAATTTTTATAAAAAATATAAATCTGAGCTTGAATATGTCCTGTGTTTTGGGAATGTTCCTCCTACAATTAAATTAAAAGCAAAGGTAGATACCTATTTGCATAATTCTGTTTTGTTCTATACCGGTTCTGAATTTGAGTTTAAAACTGCATTCAGTTATAAGTTAAAATCCTGGGTTGTCAGATACCTTAAAAGAAATACGGATCATTGGTTGGTCCAGACTAAATTTATGGAGCAAGGGCTGCAAGATCATTGGGGAATATCGCCTTCTCAGATCAAACGAATTCCATTTTTCAAACCGATTGCAGAGACCCTAGGAAAGAAAGAAAGAAATAAAAATCAGTTGTATTACATCTCCGATGGGCATCCGAATAAGATGCACCATCAACTGATCCCTGCCTTTATCCAAGCCAGCAAAGACCATCCACAGATGAGTCTTTACCTTACGATAAGTCAGCAATATCCTCAACTCATTCAACAAATTGAACAAGCAGCGGCTCAGGGAATAAAAATTAAAAATTTAGGCTGGTGCGATTCCACCCGTTTATCGGAAATATATCAAACGGGAGGCTGTTTAATTTTTCCTTCCTCGCTGGAAAGTTTTGGCCTAGGATTACTTGAGGCTGCCCAATATGGAATGCCGGTCCTTGCCTCTGATCTACCCTTTGTTCATGAGGTCATTAAGCCTTCAGCCACGTTTAATCCCTATTCGGTCGAATCGATTTCCAAGGCGATTCGCCTTAGCCAGGAAAAAGAACTTCCAGAGCCTAAACTTATCATTTCTAATTCAGTGGTAAACCTACTCGAGCGATTTCATTTATGGAACTAGGATTTAATGGTAAATTATATCATCACTTACCTAACCCTTATGTCAATTCAGGTGAGCTGGCTTTAGAGCCCATAGCCTATGTGGCTTTAATGCCTAGTGGGAATAGTGGAATAAGCTATACGGGGTCCAAATGGAGAAAAATCTGGAATTATTTTAAAGTCTACAGGCCCATAGACGTCATTCGAAAGTCCTTTTCACGATCAGTCTCTGAAAAAATCAGGAATGATAAATGGATGGTGGCGGGTTTAGGGAAAACCGAAAAAGGGTTATGTTGGTTTTTTCATCCTTCAGCACAAAATTATCAATCTTTTTTAGCGGTTTCTGAACAAGGTATCCTTGAAGTTCAGCCTCAAGATACACTACCTAAAGGTTGGGCTAATTTAGCAGATCCAGAACGATACCAAGATTTGCTCAAGGATTTATCCTTTTGTTTCCCTACGATCTCTGGGAAAGATCAGTTTCCGAGTTCTGCGCAAATGCATGAGTTAAAATCCTTGGTTCAAGGTCAGGTTTTTCAAGAAATAGGGGAAGCCTTTCCTAGCAAAAAGGAGATTCAATTCAATGCAAAACCAAAAAAAGGCAACGGAATATTTTCGGTACTTTTTGGATATGGGAATTACGCAAGAACAATTACGTTACCTTACCTCAACCCCCATGTTCGATTAGCTAAAATTCACGAAATAGACCCTGCCCTTCTTTTAAAACCTGAAGTTGACGCTGTATCTACTAGCCCACTTCCGGATCGAGACGATTTTGCTTATCCAGTGTGGTTAATTGCGGGGTTTCACCATACCCACGCCGGTCTAGCTGAAATGGCGATAAATCACGGCATTATTCCTGTTATTGAGAAGCCTGTTGCAACCAATTGGGAGGATTATGAAAGGGTATTGAAATCTTTGGAAGAAAAAAAGACGCCATTTTATCAATGTTTTCAAAAGCGCTATCAAATCTTTAATGACTTTATTTTTGAAGATTTAGCAGTTACCAAAGGGGAGCCCATTAATTTCAAGGCGACAGTTTTTGAAATTCCTTTAAATGAGTATCACTGGTACAACTGGCCTGTTTCGGGAAGTAGGATTATTTCAAATGGATGCCATTGGATTGATCATTTTCTGTATATCAACGATTATCCGGATTGGACTGATTTAAAAGTATTTCAACCCAATCCAATGGAATTAACGATTCAAATCGTCTTATCAAACGGGGCTTTTGGAGTAATTTCTCTTTCTGATGTGGGATCCAACCGAATTGGAATGCGTGAATATGTAGAGTTTACAGTTTCTGGAAAACGAGCATACATTCAAGACTCCATGAGGTATGAAAGTGAATCCAATAGCCGAATACTCAGATCTTACCGAACGGATAAACTCGCCTATCTGAGAAAAATGTATGATGAAATAGGCCGTTCCATTCAGAATAAAGAAAAGGGAGACGAGTTAAAGACATTAAAATCAACAAAATTAAGTTTGGAACTGGAAGATTTAATTCGCTTACAGCTTCTCAAGCCCAACGATATATGAAACAAATTATACAGTCCTTTAAAACCGGAGAAACACGATTAGAAGATTTACCGGCACCTATGGTTTCGAAAGGTGCTGTTTTAATCCGAACCACACATTCTTTGGTTTCACTGGGTACCGAACGAATGTTAGTGGAATTTGGCAAAGCCAATTTAATTCAAAAAGCAAGACAACAGCCTGACAAGGTTAAAATGGTGTTGGATAAAATCCAAGCCGAAGGATTAATTCCTACGCTAGAAACGGTCTTCAATAAACTCGAACAGCCTCTTCCATTAGGGTATTGTAACGTCGGTGTAGTCCAACAAGTAGGGGAAGGTGTGGGCGGAATACAAGTAGGAGACAGGGTAGTATCCAATGGACCCCATGCTGAATATGTCAATGTTCCAAAGAATCTTGTTGCCAAAATCCCAGATGGAGTAAGCAGTGAAGAAGCTGTATTTACCGTGATTGCTTCAATAGGGCTACAAGGAATCCGACTTTGCAACCCGACTTTTGGAGAAACCATTGTAGTTACCGGGTTAGGCTTGATCGGTTTGTTGACTGCTCAGATGTTAATCGCCAATGGATGTCGGGTCATTGGAATTGATCTAGATCCTCAAAAATGTGCGATTGCCGAACGTTTTGGCGTAACTGCCATTAATCCCGGAGGAGCTTCTGATCCGGTTAAGACAGTCATGCAACTTACTGATGGGATCGGGGCTGATGGGGTGATTATAACGGCATCCGCCAAGTCAAATGAAATTATTTCACAGGCAGCTAAAATGTCCAGAAAACGGGGCAGGATCATCTTAGTTGGTGTAATAGGGCTGGAGATCTCTAGAGCAGATTTTTATGAAAAAGAGCTTAGTTTTCAGGTGAGTTGTTCCTATGGTCCGGGTAGATATGATGATGATTACGAGCAAAAGGGAATAGATTATCCTTTACCCTATGTGAGGTGGACAGAAAAGCGAAATTTTGAATCGATCTTATTTTCCCTTCAATCAGGTAAACTCAATGTTAAACCATTAATTACCCAAAAAGTAGCCCTTGCCGATTATTTTCAGATTTATGGTGAAATCGGTACCTCCAAATCGATTGCCAGTATTTTGG
This sequence comes from Algoriphagus sp., assembly GCF_024305035.1. Taxonomy (GTDB): domain Bacteria; phylum Bacteroidota; class Bacteroidia; order Cytophagales; family Cyclobacteriaceae; genus Algoriphagus. The sequence continues at coordinate 38,847 of NZ_JAMWZB010000033.1, read as the reverse complement.
TATATCCTGAAAGCGAGTCTAAAAACAAGGATGATTCAGGTCATGTTTTAAAAATTTCTTCCCCTAAGTTTGGAAAAGGAAAAGGAGTAGCTGGGATTATTGGAGCTGGAAACTTTACAAAAATGACCATGCTCCCAGCAATCAAGAATCTGCCTATTCGGTTGAAGTATATTTCCTCAGCAGGAGGACTTACAGGGACCCAATTGGCAAAAAAGCATGGAATTGAAAATTCCACTACAGATAATGAGGCGATCTTAAACGACCTCGAGGTAGATCATGTAATTATTACCACAAGGCATAATTCACATGCAAAACTAGTCATGGATAGCCTAAATAAAGGGAAGCATGTGTTTGTAGAGAAGCCCTTAGCCATCTCAGAGGATGAGCTTCATGCGGTAGAAAAAACGTATTGGAGTCAAGATAAGGCATCTCTGATGGTTGGATTTAATCGAAGATTTTCCCCCCACACCCAAGCTATTAAAAAAGCATTGGGAAATTCTGGAACTCCAATTCAGCTCATCGCCACGATGAATGCCGGATTTATACCGTCAAATGTTTGGGTGCATGACATGAAGGTCGGGGGTGGAAGAATTATTGGTGAGGCTTGTCATTTTTTAGACCTCGCAGTTTTTTTATCTGGTTCTCCTATCCGTGAAGTTTGTATGAATGCCCTTGGCTTGGAACCCCAGGAAAATACTGATAATGGAAGTATTTTACTCAAGCATGAGAATGGAAGCAGTTCGGTAATAAATTACTTCTCTAATGGCTCAAAAGCATACAGTAAGGAACGGTTAGAGGTGTATTGGAACGAAAAAACCATAATTATGGATAATTTTAGATCAACTGTAGGTTTTGGAGTTTCTGGTTTTAAATCCTTAAAAACTAAATTAGATAAAGGCCATAAAAATCAGTTTGCAAGTTATTTTGATTTTATTCAAAATGGAGGAGAGGTACCCATCCGGCCAGAGGAACTCTTTAATGTGAGTAAAGCGGCATTGGCTTCCATCCGCAGTCTAAGTACTGGCACTTGGGAAAAAGTTTGATTTAATTAAATGCTGAAGAAATTTAAATTAGGTGTTCAATTTATCTTCAACATGGGTATAAGGTATACACTTTACCGAGTTTGGCATGAGATTGAAAAGAAATCAGGAGTTTTAAAACGTAGGCACCCACAGCATCCCAAGGCCATTTCCTTTATTTCGTGGGAAAACTGGAAAGCAAATTCTCCTGGTTTTTTTTATGATTCCAGAATTGATCTTCCTTCTTATGAATTTAATTCTGAAGAGTTAGAGCGTAGAGTTTCCAAAATGAAGGGTGGGGTCTTTCAATTTTTTTTCAGACATGAAATTGACCTAGGACTTGATTACGATTGGGTGACTCATCCAATTAGTGGGAATAAGTTTCAAAGGGATACCCATTGGAGTAAAATTCCGGATTTTGACCCTGACTTAGGGGATATTAAATACGTGTGGGAAAAATCGAGGTTTACCTTTTTACTGGATATGATCCGATACGATCAAAGCACAGGAAGCGATCATTCCTCATGGGTAAAATCAGAGATGGAAAGCTGGATTGACCATAATCCAATAAATTCAGGGCCGAATTGGCGATGTAGCCAAGAGATATCTTTAAGATTGTTTAATTGGTGCTTTGCTATTTATTATTACAAAGATTCGCCAGTTTTTGACCAAAAGTTTTGGGAAAAATTACAGCCGGTTATTTATTGGTCTTTACATCATGTTTATCATCATATCAATTTTTCAAGGATCGCAGTAAGAAATAATCATGCAATTACTGAAACCCTACTGCTTGCAGTTTCAGATCTTCTTTTCCCGTTTATTCCTCAAACCAAACAGTGGGCTAAGAAAGGGAGGAAGTGGTTTGAGAAAGAAGTGGCCTATCAAATCTATTCAGATGGAACTTTTCTTCAGTTCAGTATGAATTATCATCGGGTAGTTATTCAACTGCTGACTTTGGGAATTAGGCTTACTGAAATTCATCAACGGCCCTTTTCAAAGCTAGTTTACCAGAGAGCGTATAAGTCACTTGCTTTTCTTTTAGTATGCCAGGATGGAAAGTCAGGATATTTGCCAAATTATGGTGCCAATGACGGCGCGTTATTTTTCCCTTTTTCTTCCATGCCTTTTAGAGATTACCGTCCCCAATTAGAAGCATTGCATCTCCTTTTGACTGGAAAACAATTTTATGATGAGCCTTTCTTGGAAGATGCCTATTGGTGGGGTAGGTCCAATGCTTCGAGTGAATCAAAATTTAGCCCAATCCGTAGAGACGATGGAGCCTATAGTTTTGAAATCGGTGGATTTTACCTATTAAGAGACCAAGGGACACTAACTTTTGTAAGATGTGGAAACCATAAAGATCGACCACAACAGGCAGATAATCTGCATCTTGATATTTGGGTAGAAGGAAAAAATATTCTTTTAGATGCTGGGACCTATCAATATAATTGCCAGGAAGAGCTCAAAAAGAATTTTGAGGGAACGTTGGGTCATAACACGGTGATGGTTGAAAATGAAAGCCAAATGTTAAAAGGAAGCCGGTTTATTTGGTTCTATTGGACCCAGGCAAAGCGAGCAGCATTTTCTGAAAAGGAAACTTTTTGGGAATTTGAGGGTGAGATTTCCGCATTCAGATTTATTTTTAGAAATTGCAGCCACAAAAGGAGAATAATTAAAATTAAAGGGGAAAGTAAGTGGAAAGTGCAAGACAGCATACTTCAAGTCCCTGATCATACCGCTGCAGTGCAAATTTGGAACTTTGAACCTACTGATCTTTTGAAAATTAATCCGAGTAAGGATATTGATAGAAACTTTTTATGGAATCAAGAAACGGCTGAGCAAGGATATTACAGTGAGCATTATGGAGAAATGAGAAGGATTTCTCGTTTAAAACTCCCTCTGGAAAATAATGAATTAGAAACCCAAATTTCTTATCAACTCAAATGAATATACTTTTAATTCATCAGTATTTTTTAGAAGATGATGATCCAGGTGGTTCACGCTTCAACGAGATGGCTGCAAATTGGATTGATCAAGGACATACGGTAACCGTTGTTGCAGGAATGGTTCATTACAACGGAAGTAAAAAAAGGCCAGAGTACAAAAGCAGGTTGTTCAGGAAAAAGAAACAAGGGAAGGTAAATGTAGTCAGGACCCACGTTTCTGAATCCTATAATTCTAATTTCTTAGGGCGTTTATGGGGATACTTTTCATTCATGTTTTCCTCAACATTTGCTGGAATATTCCTTTGCAAAGAAAAATATGACTTTATCCTAGTAACCTCTCCGCCATTATTTATCGGAATCAGTGGTTATATCATTTCTCGAATCAAAAGAATTCCCTTCATTTTTGAAGTCCGTGACTTGTGGCCGGAGTCGGCTATAGATACACAGGTCTTGACTAATAGTTGGGTCATTAAAATGGCTTTTTCTTTGGAGAAGTTTATTTATAAAAAGGCTCATTTGATTAATGTCCTTACTCCTGCGTTCAAAAAAAGTTTGGTGAATGATAAGAACATAGATGCTGAAAAGATCATCTTTATTCCCAATGGTGCTGATTTTAGGCTTTCTGAAAAATTGTTGGCCTCATTTGATGCAAAAGGATTTAGGAAAAAAATGAAATGGGAAAACCGCTTTGTAGTGACGTATGTCGGTGCCCATGGCGTAGCAAATCATCTCGAGCAAGTATTTGATGCTGCCGAATTACTAAAAGAGACATCGGTTTTATTTGTCCTGATAGGGATGGGAATGCAGAAGCCTTTCCTAATTGAAGAAAAGAAACGTCGTAAAATCACCAATGTGGAGTTTCTCGATCCAGTACCTAAGTCTGAAGTTTTTCAATACATTTTAGCTTCAGATATGGGCGCTAGTATTTTAAAAAAGGCAGATACATTTAAGACCATTTATTCCAATAAGACCTTCGATTACATGTCTTGTAAAAAGCCCGTTTTGATGGCCATTGACGGAGTAAGTAAAGAGCTTGTAGAGGATTCAAAATCAGGGTCTTATGTTGAGCCAGAAAACGCGGACCATTATAAAGAAGTGATAGTTCAGTATTTGAAAAATCCTTCCAGATTAGCCGAGGAAGGTAACAATGGCTATGCGTTTGTTAAAGAGAATTTTGACCGAGAGATCCTTTCGTCTAAGTACATTCAATTGATTGGAGAAAAAGTGATCAACCAATGAAAATATATCAGCGCTTTTTCAAGCGGTTTCTTGATCTCTTTATCTCTTTAATCGTATTGATTTTATTATTTCCGTTTTTTGTAGTCATTTTTTGTACACTTTTTATTCTTAACGATGGGAAGGCTTTTTATTTTCAGGATAGACCTGGGAAAAATGGGGAAATATTTAAGGTGATTAAATTTAAGACGATGAACGATCGGGTAGGGCTTGATAATGAATTACTTCCAGATGATGAAAGACTTACCTTTTTTGGGAAAATTTTAAGACAATCCTCACTGGATGAAATCCCTCAATTGGTTAATGTTCTTGTAGGAAATATGAGTTTGATTGGCCCACGACCTTTGTTAGTTGAATATATGCCTCTCTATTCTAAAACTCAAATGAGAAGACATGAAGTTAGACCCGGAATTACCGGCCTAGCACAAATCAATGGTAGAAATCTTCTGGAATGGAATAGAAGATTTGAACTTGATGTCTATTATGTAGATAATTTGAGCTTTTCATTGGATTTGAAGATTTTAGTACTGACCATTCTAAAGGTTTTTCAGCGGGAAGGTGCCTCTTCAGCTAAAACTGTTACGGTAGAGAAATTTAAGGGGAATCATGATGGATAAGCAAAAGTCAAAAATTTGGCTTTCTTCTCCCCATATGGGAGGAAATGAGTTCAAATATGTCCAAGAGGCATTTGAAACGAACTGGATTGCACCGGTCGGTCCCCATATCGAGCGGTTTGAACAAAAATTAAGTGATTACGCGAGGGGAAGACCTGTAGCAGCTCTTTCTTCAGGTACTGCTGCCATCCATTTAGCATTAATTCTCTCTGGAGTTAGCCCAGGTGATTATGTGATTTGCCAATCGTTAACTTTTTCCGCCTCTGCCAATCCCATTCGATACCAAGGAGCTATTCCTGTATTTGTAGATAGTGAAGCTCATACCTGGAATATGTCTCCTGAATATTTGGAGAAGGCTATTCAAGCCTGCCTCAAAGGTGAGTTTAAAACAGGATCAGGTAAAACTTATCGGGGGAAACCTCAACTTCCAAAAGCGATTATTCCGGTACATTTATATGGGATGCCAGCGCAAATGGATCAAATTATGAATATCGCCCAATCGTATGGCATTCCAGTCATTGAAGATGCAGCAGAGGCACTTGGAAGTAAAGTTAATCATCAATTGACTGGTTCAATGGGTGATTTTGGCGTGTTCTCATTTAATGGGAATAAAATAATAACTACTAGTGGGGGAGGGGCTCTTACAACGAAAGATCCAGATTTAATTCAGCGAGCAAAATTTTTGGCAACCCAAGCTCGAGAAGACGCCCCACATTATGAACATAAAGAAATTGGGTATAATTATCGATTAAGTAATGTGTCCGCCGCAATTGGGATTGGGCAATTGGAGGAACTTCCAAAAAGGATTGAGGCAAGAAGGGCTAACTTTGAGTTTTATAAACAAAATTTAAAACAATTCGAGCGGGTTAGATTTCTTCAGGAACCAGAGGGTTACTTTTCCAATAGATGGCTATCCACTGCCTTGTTTTCAGAAAGTGATGGCTTACCCAATAAGGATGAAGTAAGATTGGCTTTGGAAAAAGAGAATATAGAAAGTCGGCCTATTTGGAAACCAATGCACCTGCAGCCTGTATTTGTTGACTTTCCTTATGTCGGTAGCAAGGAAGCGGAAACCCTATTCAATTTGGGATTATGTTTGCCAAGTGGGTCTAATTTAACCGAGGAAGAGAAATCTAAAACGATGGAAGTGATTTTATCAGTTTTAAAATAAATTTGGTACAAAGGGGGGTAAATTTGATTCGAAAATCTTTTTCCAGCTAATGCTAAACTTATTTAATTTTCCGATAAGTATATGTTATGTCATTAGTATTTTTAAATATTTGTTCTATTTTCAGTAGTAAGAAAAAACGATTAATTCAAATAAAAATAAAAATTATAAAATATTAGATTAATTAAATAAGGTTATTAATGTAAAAAGCTTCAGTGATGAAGCTTTTTTTATTTAAAAAAAAATCAATAAAATGTAATATTGATGTATAATTAATATCCTGTATTTATATTAATGTATGAATTTAATAAATTAGAGATGAAACAAATTGGGGTGATTTTTAGGGAAAATATTCTGTAAGTCCAGGTTGTAAACTTTCAATTTTTCCAGTTTTTAATTTTTGATTAAACCAATTAGATAATTTTCTAGCTCCATTTTGATTTAAGTGTTCTACGTCAGCAAAATCATTTAATTCTAATGGGAATTTTTGTAAATCCAAAAATGGTACTTGTGTATAATTTTCGTGATATATTTTCTGAAAGGTTGGTTCATTTGCCAATTCACTGCAGCTTTCATGTTGTGGAGTTCGAATGAAAATTAACTTGATGTTTTTTTCTTTACAAAAATTTACAATCTTATCTAAATAATAAAGATTGATGCTGGAGATAGGACTTGATTGCTCTTGTTCAAATTCAATGATTTCATCTGAGGACATTTCTCGAGTTAGGGCAGAATATCTTCCGAAATACCGGATATAATCTATATCGTCTCTTACTAATTTCCATAAATTATTAATAATACTTTTAAAATAATTTTCAATGGTATAGATCGGATTATAAATTAGTAGAGTTTGAATTTGGTCAAAATCTAAAAAAGGGGCGTAGAATGTAAATCTATGGTTAAGATATTTTTCCTCCCAAATCCAGTCATTCATTGCCTTGCTTATGGAATTATTTGAAAATTCTAAAGTTACTAGTTTAATTTCGGGATTGTGAGAAGATAGTTTTATTAGTTTAGAATATGTATAAAAGTAGGGTTCAGCTGAATTTGCAAAGTTTTTAGTTTTGTTTATAAGCGTATCATTGTAGGCAAATTCAGCATGGGAATGTCCTAAGATATAGGTTGAAGACTGAGTGGACTCATCAAAATTTCCTTTCTTGTTGATTAACAAATTAATTGATAAAAACAAAATAATTGAGGCACATATAAAAAATGAGAGAAATAAAGCGATTTGTTTAAGAAAACTCTTCATGTTAAAATTGGAAATAAATAAATTCTTGTGGTTGACCCGAGTAGGAAATTATCAACAGGATTAATACAAAATACAAGGTCCATCGGAAAAATTTAGGGATGTTCATTTGTTCCAGTGGAAAGTCTTTTGTTTTGTATATCCATTCTAATCCAGTGAAGATTAATATCCACACTAAAACTTTTATGGCTCCATTTAGATCAGATATGGAAGGAAGGTCGAAAATTGATCGATGGACTATACCTTGAATGTAAGCAAATGCTTCCTTAATGCTATCAGCTCTGAAAAATATCCAAGCTATTGTTGTTAACGAAAATGTAGAAAGCATTTTCAGAAGATCAGTTAATTTTGGAATTAGATGATTTCCTCCAATAATTCCCAGGTTAGTTCGATTCTTTTCGGATATGGCAAGTGGAATGAAATATAATGCGTTTAAAAAGCCCCAAAAGATAAATGTCCAGTTCGCACCATGCCAAAATCCGCTTACAATGAATATAATTAAAATGTTTCTGATTTTCTTGATTAAGCCTACTTTACTTCCTCCTAAAGGAATGTATAAGTAGTCACGAAACCAAGTGGACAAAGAAATGTGCCATCTTCTCCAGAATTCCGCTATATCTCTGGAAAAGTAGGGATAGGCAAAATTTTTCATCAAGGAAAATCCAAACAAACGTGCTGTCCCTATGGCGATATCAGAATACCCTGAAAAGTCACCATATATTTGAAAAGCAAACAAAATTGCGCCAATTAGTAATGCCGAAGAATTATGATTTTCCGCATTATTGAAAATTTCATTAACAAATACCGCACTGCTGTCTGCAATAATAATTTTTTTGCTCAATCCCCAAAGAATTTGCCTTAAGCCTAATTTTGCTTCATCTAAATTGAAATTACGCTGGACTTCAAATTGTGGAAGAAGGTTGGTGGCTCGCTCTATAGGTCCTGCTACTAGTTGGGGGAAGAAACTGACAAAGGCGAAAAAAGAAACTATGTTATCCGTGGGATCTAGTTTTCTTCTGTACACGTCGATGGTGTAGCTTAGTGTTTGAAAGGTATAAAAGCTGATCCCCACTGGAAGAATTATTGATAGGCGCTCTACAGAAATTGGATTTCCAAAAAAAGTGTATGCTTCTTCAAATGAATCAATAAAAAAATTGAAATATTTAAAGAACATCAAAAGCCCCAAATTGAGCAAAACACTGGCTGTCATGGCCATCTTTCTTCGAGAAGATTTACTTGAAGAAAAAATTATTTTGCTCAAATAGTAATCACTTATACTACTGAAAATAATCAAATATAAAAACCGGTAATCCCACCACCCATAAAAGAAATAACTGGAGATTACTATAAAAAGGTTTTGAGCTTTTGTTTTCCCTTTAAGAAGAATCCAATAAATAAAAAATACAATGGGTAAAAAGATGGCGAATTCAAGAGAATTGAAAAGCATATAGGGAAACTAGTTCAGTGATTTTCAGTAAGTTCGTTACTACTTATCAGTGGCTGGTGTAAGAAGGTTTTAATTTTTCCAAATCATTGCAAAAATACTGCTTTTCCAATCTATTCCAAACGCTTGTTGCAATCAGGGAAGCTGGGAGTTGAGTTTAAATTAATTTCGATTTAAAATGTAAAGTAGAGTAAGGAATTTATCGCTTTAAAAGCCATATGGACTCATTTGATCGCTCTTTACAAAAAGAGATTGGCTTGGCGCCAAGGGAAAGCGAGGACGTAAAACTCCCTTATTCGAGGCAAACTTTACTAAAATGTTGGTGCAAAAACTATCGGGGATTTACTTCCTTATGTTTTTGATTTTCAAATGCTATTTTTTGATGTTTAATTTATTTATTTTCCAAGTTTAACCTGGAATTCTGGGCAGTTTTCTAGTGCTGGGGTTTGAATGGTATTATATTTGATCTTATAAAATGATTTGTGCTTCATTTGTGAGATAGGTTGAAAAGATCAAGAGTTGTTTTAAAAGTCTAGGCGATTAATTCAATTCTTTTGCCTTTGGAGGGTATGGCTCAAAAATGCATTATCTCCTGAATTTGGAGAGAAGAGTATTCGATACTCAAATTACTCTTCTCGGAACATGATTATCAAATGATTAAATTTTGGGAATTGGATTGAAAATTCCTTTGGAAAAAAATAGGTTTATCTAGGTTGGGTTAAAAAATGAATAACTTTTGTTATCGATTGGTTTAACTTAAGGGAATTCAAGCATTTCGCATGAAAAAACAATTACATCCGAATAATTTCTTCCGGTTCGTTTTCTTGGTTTTAAGCTTTTTGTTTAAAACACCAGTTCTTTTTGCTCAGACTGTACCTGTCATTCCCAATTCTCCTATTGATTTCCCCCCAGCCTTTGAATGTGTGTTTATTCCTGACTTTGAAAACAATTTTTCAATAAGAAGATCAACATCAACGCAAGAGAAGGTAACTATTGATTTAGCAATGCCCTTAGTCGGAGATGTAACGGGCGATGGTTCACCGGAAATTTTAATTCCCGCCAAACAAGTAGACCCTACGTTTAGAAATTACATTACCTCTCATACCCGGAACATTCTGGTTTACAAAATGACGAATGATGGAATGGGGACTGAGACGTTAGTCAAAATAGGAGAAATTCAGACCCCCTACTTTTCCATCGAATCACCTGCCCAATTTGTGCTGGCAAAGGTTGATGGCGGGGCTCCTTTGATTATCGTGGCAGCTTCTTGGGAGCCGTTGAATAATTGTACAAACCCATCCAACGACCCTATTTCGAATTGCGTGGGACTGGGAGGTCAGGACTACCGAAGTAAATTGGTCGCTTATCGGTTTAACGGCTCAACATTTGAGGAGGAATGGGTTTCTACTGAAAGTTATGGAAGAAACGTGCCTTGGAGTTCAAAGCCTCTCAAAATTTCGGCAATTGATCCCATCTATCAATTTGGTCACCCTTTATACGATCCTTTAGCTCCTCCAAGATATTATAGATTTCCATCTGGGGGGGCTCCTGCTGTAGCAGACTTTAATGCAGACGGTTCTCCAGAGGTCTACATTTATAATGAAATTTTTAATGCCGAAACCGGGCAATTCATCACCAGCGGTGAGGCACTTAGAGATCCAGCGTTGGATGAATTTGATTCCGATAGCTATTATGGGCAAGGAATTTCTCAAGTTTCTCCGGGAAATTCTGATGAAATGATTGCTGGGACTACCGCGGTCTCGGTTGCAGCTGATTTGGACAATGATGGCGTCCTTGAATTGGCGGCAGGAAACACGATATATAAAGTTAATATTAATTCAGGATCCACTTCAGGAACCATGACACCTATATTAGCTCCCAACTTCAATGGGAATTTTTTAAGAGACGGATATACCTCCATCGCAGATATAAACTTAGATGGGCAACTCGATGTAGTTGTTTCGGTGGCAAGAAAAGGAACCACAATGGATAGGCAGCTTTATGCTTGGACTTTATCTGGCGGATCAGGTTCGATTCTGGGTTATAAGCTTATCCCAAATACAAGTATTTCAGATCCGAGTCTTACTTCTAACACAGATGTTGCTATAAGTCTTCCATTTATAGGCGATGTAAATGGAGATAAAAAACCCAATATTGGATTTACTACCCCCAAAAGGTTATGGATGTTAGAGTTTGATCCCGGAGGACAAACGTTTAGAAAACTTACCACTTGGCCAGGGGAGTTTATCTCAACTAATGACCGCTCAGGTCATACCTACATCACCATGTTTGATTTTGATCAGGATGGGAGACAAGATCTGGTTTATAGAGATGAGGAAAATTTAAGAATTCTTGATGGGATCACTAGTGCAAATAGACCTGGGGCAACTTTTCCCTCTTATTCACAAACTGCAAATGAAGGAGCTATAGTGGCAGACGTGGATATGGACGGGGAAGCAGAAATTTTAGTAACGGATAGAGGAAGTGATCCATTTGATGGCAATAATCAATTAGATCGTTCTGCTTTTTTAGTTGTATATAAATCCCTTACCAAGCCATGGGCACCTGCTCGAAGTGTCTGGAACCAGTACGCCTATTTTAGTTTTAACGTCAATCAAGATCTGACCATACCTGTTCCCCAACCCAATCATGGGAGAACCACCGGGTTTTATTTTCCAAAATACAATGAATTTGGGTGTTTGGAATCTGACGAATTTCCATTTAATAATTTTCTGGTTCAGACGACACTTTATAACGATGCAGGTTGTCAGACAACAGCAATCAATCTTATGGATGCTGAGGTGGAGATTCTCTCAAGTAGATTTATTTGCCCTGCTCCAGATCAGAGTATTGAATTTGAAATGTTGATTAGAAATGCCAGTGATGCCATTGGCGACTCCAATGCTGCTATTCCCACGGATACTCCCCTTTCTTTTTACGTAGACGGAGTTTTTATTGGGCAGTATACTTTGGCTGATTTTGGCTTACCAATGCTGATGCCTGGAGAAGAGGTTACTTTTTCTACTTCAATTGTCAGTGCTGTTGCGGATGAACTTACTACCGGTGTCCAGAATTTTCAAGCAATCATTAACTGGGATGATGCAAGTCAGAATGTAGTCTATGAGGAATGTATTTATGACAATGAATCCACTCTTCCACTTATTTCAAGACCTCTTTATTCCATTAATTCTCCTTCTCCACTTTGCTATGAGGACAATAGTGGTTTAATTAATTCCTTTGTAATTACTCCTGTTAACACGGTGGCAGGGTCTGTGGAAAGTACCCAGTTGCAATGGTTTTTAAATGATCCCGCAGGAACACCATTGACTAATGATGGGACCTATTCGATTGACCCGGTTGATCAAAGCCTTTCTATTACCGGATTAAATCCCGGTGTTTACCAGTTTTATTTAGTAGATGGATGTACTCAACAGGTTGTTGATACTCAAATTGAAGTTTATCCTTTACCTTCTGCTACCTTCTCCTCAACCCAGGCACTATGTTTTGATTCAACCTCTGGGTCATTGTTGGTTGATAACCACCAAGCAGGTTATGTATATTATGTTTCAGGAATTTTATTTGATGGGTCCAACTTTGCAGAAACCCGATTCGACTCAGAAAGTGCGTTAGAAAATGCAGGGTTCAAGGCTGGAGATTATACCATTCGGACAGTCAATGAAAACGGAACCAATTGTCAAACTATTTCCCAAGTTTCCATAAGTCAGCCCGATCAGTTACAACTAATTGATCCACAAGAAGTAGATCCAATTTGTGAACCTTCTAACGGTAGTATTTCTTGGACCATCACCGGAGGAACCCCATCGGCGAGTTTCCCCTTCTATACCTATCAGTTGACCAATAATACCACGGGTGAGACTTTTGATAATGCTGATATTTCTGATTTAGGATCCTCTCGAGTGGGTGTTTCAAATCTACCGGGGGGGAACTATACCTTAAATGTTACGGATAATAACAGTTGCGAGGTGATTCAGAATTTCGAGTTGACAATTCAAGAAGATCCGGCATTCGAATTTCCAAATGATGCGACGATTTGTGAAGGTGATGAACATGTAGCTCAACTAAATGTCCTTAGCTTGGGTACTCCGGCTGCAAATCCCGTTTATCAATGGGGGGTAGGCACCGGTTCTGCATTTAGTCCACTTTCCAGCGGCCAGAGCGTGGCAGGGGGAACCATTGAAATTTCAGGGGATGGATTAACCGCCACCTTTAGAAATCTAGCACCAAATCCTGCTGGACACGAATTTGTGGTAAGAATTGAAAATGCCTGTGATCAGCCAGAATCAACTTTTTTAATTCAGGTTAATCCAATTCCTCAAGTGGATGTTTCTACCCAAGACATTAGCTGTTTTGGAGGAAGTGATGGTCAAATCACCCTTACTAGATCAGCGGCAGCTGATCCAAGTGAGAACTATGAATACACGTTGACTGAAACCGGAGAGAACAATACTACTGGCGTATTTTCAAATTTGCCTTTTCAATCAAATCCTTATGTAATTCTGGTTAGAAATTTAGACACGCAGTGCCTGGATTATATTTCTGTTCCTTTGAATCAACCCAGTCAGGTTCAATTGATCGATCAAGCCATTGTCGACGCGACCTGTGGCCAAAGTAATGGAGCAATTTCAGGTACGGTGACGGGAGGAAATGGGCCCTATGAGGTAAGCCTTGTTTTGGATGGAAGCGTTTTAAGTACAGTCGCTACCTCGGATGCCTATAGTTTCACCGATTTGGGTCCGGGTACTTATACTTTGGAGGCAAAAGATTCAAATGACTGTATCAGTCCTGCACTTTCGGCTCCCATAATCAACGATGATAAGGCGGCAGTATCCCTTGTTCTGGAAGATATCGAATCTTGTGAATCCGAGTTGATCCAATTGGTCCCTCAGATAGACACTCAAGGATTTCCCAGAACGGTAAATTGGTATAAGGATGCGGCCATGACCGAATTAATTTCGGCTGGTGCTGATTCGGGCGATCCTTCTATTTCTTATAATCTAGCTGGCGAAAACCTTGAAATTTCAGGTCTTTTAGAAGGTACTTTTACTTATTATTTGGGAGTTTCTGGTGAAAATTTCTGTCCGGTTCCAGTTGAAGAAGTTACCGTCACCATCTCTGCTGGCCTTAATTTGGAATTGGTTTATGATCAAGAAATTTGTTTCGGAGAAGGCGTAACGGTTACCGCAAATGCCTCTGGGGGCAATGAGGTATTTGAATACAGTTTGGACGGTGGACCTTTTCAAGCGTCCAATACCTTTGATGCAGTTTCCGCAGGAGACCATACCCTCACCGTTCAGACGAATCAAGGATGTAGCCTGAGTGAAGACTTTACCGTAGTGGGCCCAAGCGCCCCTATTAGTATCAATGACGATCCAGTCCTAATTTCTACAAGTTGTGGTTTAGACAATGGAGAAATTAGCAACATTCAGATAAGTGGCGGGTACGGAAACTATACCCTTACTTGGTATAAGGATGATCTTAACTCTACGCCAATAGCAACGGATTTTCTTGAACTATCGGATTTAGCCATTGGTACGTATTTCGTATCCATTGTCGATGAAGGAGGTTGTGAGTTTATAAGCACCTTTGAAATCAGTGAACTCCCATCTCCGGAAGTTTCAATTACCGAAGACCAGGTATGTATAGGAGAATCAATTTCTTTGATTCCTGTACAAACAGTGAGTGGAGCCGCTCCAACAGATCTAATTTGGTATGCAGACGCTGCAACTACTCTTCCTTTGGAAACTGGACCCGATGCAACTGACCCTAATATAACCTACACCATAGCGGAGAATAATGAATTGACCATCCAGGGATTGCCCGTGGGTACCTACACCTACTATTTGCAGGTGGTTTGTACTGGAGAATTAGTAGAGGCAAAAGCCGTTGTGAACCCGCTTCCTGCACCAGAGTTTGTAATAACTGATGTGCTCTGCTTTGGTGAAGAAAGTGGAAAAATCACAGTGAATTCCGGGGGGAGTTCGACTTATACTTATACGTTAAATGGAGGGAACTCCATGACTCAGAACGAACTAGAATCCTTAAATTTACCTTCAGGACTCTATACTCTGGGGATCACTGATTCTCAAACCGGTTGTTTTTCCCAAACTGAAGTCGAGATTACCCAGCCTGAGGCGTTGGTTTATAGCAAAGGGAATTTACAAGACCCTACTTGTGGTGATGACAATGGGAGCTTTGACTTTACGCTTTCAGGGGGAGTTGGACCTTATCAAATTCAAATCAACGGACAAGCAATTGACCAATTCAGTTTTAGTGAAAACCTAGGCGTTTATTCACTCTCAAATCTTGGACCGGGTGATTATTCTATTACAATTCAGGATTCGAACGGTTGTTTACTTGATTTTCCAAATGAGTTTACCTTAGTAAATAATGAAGGTACTACCATTCAAATTGATCCGATGCAGGATTTTATCTGCGAAGGGGAAATAGCCGAATTAGTACCTCAAATCGTAACTGCTTCAGGCAATTCGCCCCAAGTCAGGTGGTTTTTGGATGAAAACCTTACTCAACCCATTACCTCCAATTACGATCCTTCTGGTTCTGGTATTATGTATCAAATCAATACCGGAGATGGAAGTTTGGAAGTGTTTAATCTTCCAGCAGGTACTTTTGAATATTACATTCAGTTGTCTGGACCTGAATTTTGTACCATCTCAGAAGTGGCTGAAGTTGAGGTTTCTCAACAGATTTCTGCAGAGCCTGTTATTACGCCAATTACCTGTTTTGGGGAAAATGATGGCCAGCTCGAATTGATTAATATTCAAGGAGGTAATGATCCACTAGAGTTTTCCTTAAATGGAGGTCCATGGCAGGATTCTCCGCTCTTTAGTGACTTGGAGCCGGGGAGTTATACCATCAGTGTTCGTGATCAGTCAGGTAACTTTAATTGTACTTTGGAAATTCCTGATTTACTTGTGGAGGGCCCTACAGCACCCATAAGCCTTGGTCCTGATGTTATTGTCGAGCGAAGTTCCTGTGATCTGGAGAATGGAAGTATTTCTAATCTGGAGATCCAAGGAGGATGGGGGAACTATCAAATTGAATGGAGAAGTAATGCAGAAGATGGTCCTGTAATTAACTCAGGAGACCTAAGTGGAATCTCTAATTTGGGCCCGGGTGTGTATTTCTTAATTGTTGTGGATGAAAAAGGATGTAAAGCCGTATTTGATTTTGAAATTACCGAGCAAAATAAACCTGATTACTCGCCGGTTGCGGTAGACCCGATTTGTGAAGGAGAACTAATTACTTTAGAAGCCATCAACACGGTATCTGATGCCTCATCTACCACTTTTACTTGGTCAAAAACGCCTAACCTAGGTGATCTTATATCAGAAGGAGAAGATCCTAATCTTCCTGGAGTGGCCTATGTGTTTGAAGAATCAGGCACAACGCTAGGGCTTCAAATTAGCGGTTTACCTGCTGGAAATTATACCTATTACTTAACCATTGAATGTACTGGACAAGAGATACCTTTTGCTTTTGAGGTTAGAGCTAGTCCTGCACCAGTTTTCGAAAAATCAGATATCACCTGTTTCGGGGTTGAAGATGGGAAAATCAGGGTGTCCTCGGGTGGAGAAAGTGATTTTGTATATTCCATCAATGGTGCTTCCGGGATTAGCGCAGAAGATTTAGAGGCTTTAAATTTTGCTCCAGGCATTTATGAAATACAGGTTGGTAATGAGGCAAATTGCTTATCAGAGATTTACCGTATTGAAATTACCCAACCTGAATTATTGGAAATTATAGATGTGGAAACCAAAAATTCTGCCTGTGGTAGCAATGACGGGTTCATTGAAGTTACGTGGAATGGAGGCACCCCTAATTATGCGGCTGTCTTGTTGGAAAATGGCACCCAAATCCAAAGCCAAAATACTGGGGATAACACCATCCGGTTTTCAAATTTGAGTCCAGGAGAGTATTCGATAGAGATCACAGATCTTTATGGTTGTTTCGTCAACACCACAGGGAACTTCACCTTAGTAGACGGTCCATCTGAAATTATTTTGCAAGACCTAGCCATTTGTGAAGGAGAGTCTGCGATCCTCACTCCTCAAGTTAATCCCGCAAACTCCAATGCCAGTTACTCCTGGTATTGGGGTAGTGTATCGGCCGCAAATTTATTAAGCGATGGGGATAGCAGAGCAGGAGTCTCTATTTCCATCAATTCCAATGGAACGCTTCAATTGGATGGCTTAGTAGCAGGAAACAATCCCGTTCTTTTTGTTACCGTTTCCGGACCTGGAATATGTGAAGGGGAAGAAAAAAGAGTAGAAGTACAGGTCGATTCAGCTCCACAAGTAAGCTACGTGAAACAAGATGAAGCGTGTTTTGGAGAGGGTGGAAGCATTCAATTTTCTGGCTCCGATATCGATGAGCTTCAATTCAGTTTGAACGGAGGAGCTTTCACTTCGTATTCAAATGGACTCATTGAAAACCTTGTTCCAGGGAATTATCAAGTCGTAGTGCAAAATACCACAGGTTGTCAAACTCAACTAACAGAAACTATCGAAATTCTAGGACCAACGGCAGAATTGAGTTTTGAAGAATTTGAAGTTAATCCATCAAGTTGCCAATCTCAAGATGGGGAGATACTCGGTCTAGTTTCAGGAGGTTCCGCTCCTTATTCTGTTTCTTTATTTTCTGGTTCGGGATCTCTACTCGAAGAACAAAACACGAATTCTACAGGAGATTTCAGCTTTACCGGTTTGCAAGCGGGAGATTATCAAATCCGGGTTTCAGACAGCAAGGGCTGCCTATTAAATAATGGTGCCATCACCATTTCAGATGAACCAACCGTAATTAGCGTGGATGATATCACCATTTGTGAGGGGGAGACCGGTGAATTGATGGCAACATTCAGTCAGTCGATTGCTTCGGTCAGCTTTGATTGGTATTATGATGAAGCATTGACCCAACCTGTTTTATTAAACGCCTCAAGCGATCAGTTCGGTGCCACATATCAATCTTCTGGTTCCGGTAGTTTACAAATCAATGGGTTGACGGCACAACCAGGGACGTACACCTATTTTGTGATGGTATCAGGTGATGGGGTTTGTCCTCCTGAATCACAGGAAGTTACCGTCACCGTTAACCCATTGCCTACCTTACGTGTTTCCAATCCAAGTATTGTATGTGATCCCAATCAGACCGTGGATTTAACCCAATTCATTGAAGGTTTTAACCCGAATGTCTTTGATTATATCATCGAGTCGCCATCAGGTTCTCCTTTGAGATTGGACCAGATTTCTGCTGTTAATTTGAGTGGCTCCTATTTGGTACAAGCATCATTTAAAGATAGTCAGTGCTTTACACCTGTAAATAGAATTGCTGTAGTCATTGCGGATACCGAATTGATTGCTGAATTTGATTATCAAATTGAATTTGCAGGAAGCCAACCCGTGGTAAACAGTGATGTCCAAGTCCTGGAGGATGTACAATTCTTGGATTCTTCTGTCGGTGATCCAATGATTTGGGACTGGGATTTTGGAGATGGCAATTCGAGTTCCGAGCAGAATCCGGTTCATCAGTATGAGGCTGAAGGAACGTATACGGTGACTTTAACTACCATCGATTCCTTTGGCTGTATATCAGAGACTCAGCGGCTTATTCAAGTATTTGATGATTATTTGATTATTGTGCCAAATGCATTTACCCCAAATGGAGAAAAGAATCAATTCTTTGTACCCAAATATCGGGGGATAGCATCCATGGATTTCTATATTTTCACTACGTGGGGTGAGCTTATATTTGAAACCTCAAGTCTAGAATCTCCAGGTTGGGATGGGACCTATAAAGGGCAAGAGGCCATGAATGGGAATTATGTTTACCGAGCGGTATTCATGACCCGAACCGGTACTAAGGTAGAGCGTTCTGGGGTCTTTGTTTTAATTAGGTAAGCTGTGGCCCTAAGGTTTAAAGAAAAAAAGCTTCTGGAAACCAGAAGCTCTTTAGTTGGCCTACTGCCAGATTTAAAACTTAACATGCTTAAATTTCGGGTTTTATTTTGTCCCAAAAAATACCCAGTTCTGGGTATTTTTAGCCCATTTTATTTTTTTAGGTAAGTATAATTTTTAGTTTAAACACCTTTTTTGGAAAAATCAAAACTTATATGTTTAAACTATGATAGAAACCAATCCTGATTTATTGAGACAAATGACAGATTTAAATTTCAATTTAAAAATCAAAATTCGGATACTTTCCACTCAGAAATTATTCAATTCATCGGTTTGGTAATTCATTAGTTTATTACTTAAGATTTCCTGAATTCATCCAACTAAGAAGGAAAACACTTAATTCATTTTTTAGAAGGTCACGCATGGCATGATTGCTGTATTTTGCAATAGGCAATGATTCAAGCACGAATCCGTTTTTTATTTAGCCTTTTAATCCATGAGCCATGAAGATTTTCAATTTACTTTCTAAAGCCTTAACAGGGTATAAATCCAGAACAAAAATCCTCAAAGGTCATAAGGTAACCTATCGCTATGTGGGTAAACCTGTACTTTTTGATGCCTTTACCATGTTGATGGATTTTGATTCTCATCATAAGGTTGCTCAAGTTATTTCGCCAACTGAGCGCCTTCTAGCAGAGATTGAGAATTTACCTTTTTGGGATTTACCTAGCCAAAGCCCTGCGGTAACATTTTCTACAACCATCCACAATCAAGCATTTCAGGTCAATCGTTACGTTCATCACCTTGAACACAAGCCCTGTAGCAAATATGAATTTTATCTTGAAAATCAAAAGCTTGCCAATTTCGTCCGAGTTTATGATTATGGGGCCAGCATCAAGTTATTTTTAGAAAGTCAAGTAAATACCTCTCCCAAATTTGATGAGATTGAATCTCAGCCTTTTGTTGTCAATGGAGGTAGCAATGAAAAGTTTCTAGCCGAGAATTTTGGCCATAGCCAGTTTTGGAAAATTCAGGATTGGGGTAGACTAAAGCAGCTAATTACCTCGCTTGGTTGATTTTTCTGATACTACATAAGGAATCACTGAAGGCAAAAAAGTGGAAGACGAATTGAAAAACTTAAATCGTTAAATCTAGGAAATTTCATTCTAACCGTGCCAGGTTGGATCTAAATCGTCATTCACAGATTTAAAATCTATTGAAAGAAGCTTTTCTTTAACTTATCTTTTCTCCGGTCTTGAAATTAAACTCTGCATTCATAAAATTGCTTAGAGTGAAATTAAGAATAAGCCATCGTTCAAAATCCTGGAATCATACCAGCTAAGAATTAAGCATTTTCCTTTTGAAAAATTTTTCTAAGAACTCTTAAGCATTAATAACTTTGGTAAAACCAAAAAAAGATATTAGAATCTGTGGTATATCATGCGCTAACAAAATATCCTAAAAACTATACAATGAATTAATCTTTTCTATGAATAAGGTGAGGTATTTGAGTTTGAAGGTTTTAGTCCTAATTTTTATAATTCATTAAATGAAATATAATCACTTACGAAAATTAGTATTTGATTTAATTCATTAAAATGTATTCTAAAAACAAAAAATAGTATGTACAAAACCAATTAAGTATATGTTAAAATTATCTATTAAAAATCCTCTATTTTGTACATTTGTAGCATAATTCTTGAATAATTGACTTGGCCTTTTAGCGGGCAAGTGGTTAGTGGATTTCCACAATTTAAACTTTCCTCTCGGGGAAATTTTCTCATCTTATTTTAAAAAACGCTAAGTACTTAGAAACAGTAAAATTGAGGGGCGAAGGAGCGAAAGAAATCATTCAAGGCCGATTTCACTCAATTTTTCAAGTTTTCGGGACTGAAGGGGCGAAGCCGTATTAAGGTAGAAATCTATTTGTTATTCATTAGTTCAATTATGGTAATGGTTAAGATTATTTTTTAATTATTTATTACTGTCATCCGAGTAAAGAAAAAGAGATAATTTGAAGTTCTTGGAATAATACAAAAAAGAGAAAGGCGGGTCCCGGTTTGGGATTTTCCGCCTTTTTTGGGATGTTGTGGTTACCACACTACAAGTATCCCGATGCAACATACAAAATTATCCGGACAGCCGATTCTTTGCCAGTTACTTTCTTTTATTCCCCGTGAAGTGGTGGATCTAGCTACTCAGACGTTTAAATCAGACCACTATTACAAAACCATGAGCACTTGGAAGCAGCTGGTTTTCATGCTCTACGGGGTGGTATCCAAAGCTCAGTCGCTGAACAGTTTGTGTAAGTGCCTTCTTTTTCTGGAGCATAAATTGAGCTACCTGGGGATCTTCCGCCTTCCTGCCAGCAGTACCCTTTCTGATGCTAACCGAAAGCGTCCCAATGAGGTGTTTGGCTACATTTATTACCTGCTTTTGGCTCATTACCGAACCGAGATATCGGACAGCTATCTAAGTCTTCCAATCAATGGGGAAGCCAAGCCGGACCAGGTAAAGGTATTTGATTCTACCACCCTTAGTCTATTCACAGACCTGTTCAAAGGGGCGGGCAGAAACCCCATGAACGGCAGGAAAAAAGGAGGGCTTAAAGTCCATGCCGTACTTCCTCTGGACAATAGGGTACCTGAGTTGGTCTGGTTAACTCCTGCCAGTAGCAATGACAAGGATTTCCTCGGACAGCTGAAGGTAGAACCGGGCAGCATTTATGTCTTTGACAAAGGCTATGTAAACTACGGAGTTTATCGTAAGTGGACCGATCAGGGAGCTTACTTCGTGACCCGGCTCAACAATAATGCAAAGTATGAGGTGGTCAGGGAAATCAGGGCAGAAGCCCACGACTTTCTTTACGGAGGGACGATGTTGGATCAGCAGATAGAGCTAAAGGCAGATAATCAGTCTTCTGAGGCCAGGCTGATCACCTACAAAGATCCACTGACCGGCAAAATCTTTCGGTTTCTGAGCAACTTGTTTGATTTTCAAGCACACACTATTGTCCTGCTCTATAAAAACCGATGGGAGATTGAACCCTTCTTTAAGAAACTAAAACAAAATTTTGAGTTGGGCTATTTTTTCTCGGACAGCCCAGAGGGAATTAAGACCCAAGTCTGGACCGTCTTGATCGCCAACCTGATATTCAGCCTAATCCACAAGCGAATTCAAGAATGTGAGCAGTTTACCACCTTGGTAGCCATGGCTAGAGCAAACCTAATCTCCTATGTTTGCTTCCAAACGATCCTACAAACAGCAAAACTGAGTATGGAAGATCGAAATCTGAAAATTGTACAACTGGATATCTTTGGCTTAGAACAGGGGGGTGTTTTGAAGAAAAAGGAAAAATCCCCCTAAATATTCCAAAAAACCACTATTTCCGGTGATTTGAAATTTACTCGGATGACAGTAATTATTTATTGAATATATACAATTTCATCGCAAAAAATAGTTTTATTCAACGAATGAAAAGGTAGAACTATTCGTATATTTGAAATATTTGAAAAGTACAAAATTAACAATAGGGTTGGTAACGAAAAAAAATCAACTGAGTTTTTAAATTGAGATTCCTTCATGAATTTTACTTACTAATTTAACTAAGTATTTAAAGTCATGTATATTCATGTGTTTATAATTTGTCTTCCAGAGCTCAAATGGAAAATCCTAGATAATCATTCTCCTGTATGTGGACTATTCGACCTGGGTTTTCCATGTGTTTATAGTTGATTTTAAAGCGCAGGTAAAACTTCTCAAGGTCGGTGTTTTTTAATCGTGCGTAGCTTTTTAGCTCTGCTCGATTTAATCGCATCAAATTCCATTATTAGGAATTTTATTTTAGATTTGCTTAAGACTTACTAATTAAATAATCAAAAAGAGAAAGCTGTGAGAGTAAGATTTAGTGATTACATTGTTTAACAGAAGATTGGTAACTTTAAATGCAGATTCCTTAATTCTTATTTTCCTAGTTTTATATCTCAACCCTAAATAATTGAAAATCATCAATCTTATTCTTTCAGGAGGCATCGGTTCACGCTTATGGCCGATCTCGAGAAAAGGACGACCTAAACAATATTTGCCAATTTTCGGAGGAGAAACACTTTTCCAAAAAACTGCCAAACGCAATCAAGCCTTTTGTGATCAGGTTTTAGTCGTAGGAAACAAGGATAATTACCAACTCTCAAGAAAAGATCTAGATAAGGCAGGGATCAATAATTATCAGGAAATTATAGAAGCCTGTCCCCGTAATACGGCAGCAGCGATTGCTTTTGCGGCCTTTGCGGTAAAAGTCGATGATATTCTTTTTGTGACCCCTTCAGATCACTTGATTGAGTCAGGAACAGCCTATGACCAGTCTGTCAACAGAGCGATCCAGCTTGCAAAAGAGGGGTTTATAGTCACTTTCGGTCTCAAGCCCAGACGACCGGAGACAGGCTTTGGATACATTGAAGCAGAAGGTGAGGAGGTTAAAAGCTTTCGGGAAAAACCCAACTTGGATACAGCCGAGCAATTTATTAAAAAAGGTAACTTTTACTGGAATTCTGGCATGTTTTGTTTTCAGGCAGGATTGTTTTTGGACGAGTTAAAGGAATACGAATCTGAAGTTTATTTACGATCAAAAGAAGCTTTTGAAAAGCGTAAAGACAGTTTCTTGGATGAAAAACTCTCAACCCAGATCCCGAGTATTTCGGTGGACTATGCGGTTATGGAGCAAAGTAATAAAATTAAAGTGGTTCCCTCAGATTTTAAATGGTCTGACATGGGGAGCTTTGAACAACTTTTTTTCTATTTCAAAAAGCAGGGTAGGAAAGTGGATAGTAATGGCAATATGGTTTTGGGTACTGAAGTTCATACCGAATTTGTAGGGATTAGAAATAGCTTGATTATTCAAACCGAAGATGCCATGTTAGTCCTCAAGCGCTCAAAAGCCCAAGATGTCAAACGTGTTTATGAGCGACTTCAGAACGAAAATCCTGACTTAACTTAACATTTTGGAGTTCAATTGATGGAAGGTAAGGTTGCTTGTAGATCCAAAAAATGGATCAGCGCAGCTTCCTTTTAAACAGGGGAAGTCACCTGATAAAATGTTGAATTTTCACAAACTTCTCCCTATCCTTTTTTCTATGATTTGAATTCGTCAAATCTTTGATAGCGGTGGTAATCGATTGGATCTTTTTTAAAGCTTTTGAGAACACTGACCAATTTTCAATGAGAGGTGATGCTTTTAAAAAGGATCTCATATATGTCCTCAGTGAGGCTTAATTTTCTTAAATAGAATTTCTATCTGATTCGTTTTCCTATAATTATGCTTAAACCAATAAATGAAAGTAAAATTGCCATCGTCGGACTGGGATATGTAGGCCTCCCGCTAGCTGCTGCTTTCGCCGAAAAGTTCAAAACCGTCGGATATGACATCGATCCAAATAGAGTGGATGAGCTCCAAAAAGGTCATGATCGTACTTTGGAAGTGGACGATGCTCAACTCCAATCCGTTCTCCTCAAAACTTCCCTTCAACTTGAGGAAAAAGGTAAAGGACTGCTCATCACTGATGCAATCCTCCCTATTTCCTCCGCCAATATTTACATTGTTACTGTCCCCACGCCTACGGATAAACATAATCGTCCCATTTTAACCCCTATGCTGAAAGCTTCAGAAGCTATTGCAAAGGTCTTAAAAAAAGGAGATGTAGTCATTTATGAATCCACTGTCTATCCTGGGGTCACCGAAGAAGAATGTGTGCCAGTGTTGGAAAAGTTCTCTGGGCTAAAGTTTAACGAAGACTTTTTTGCAGGTTATTCCCCCGAGCGAATCAACCCCGGCGATAAGGAACATACGGTAACCAAGATCCTAAAAGTCACTTCCGGAAGCACGCCTGAAGTAGCAGAATACGTCGATCAACTCTACAAAGCTGTCATCACAGCAGGTACTCATAAGGCTTCTACCATTAAAGTAGCGGAAGCCGCCAAAGTCATCGAAAACTCACAGCGGGACATAAATATCGCCTTTGTCAACGAGCTAAGTAAGATCTTCAATCTCTTGAATATTGATACCCAGGAGGTATTGGAAGCGGCAGGAACCAAGTGGAACTTTCTTCCTTTTCGCCCCGGTCTGGTAGGAGGGCACTGCATTGGTGTGGATCCCTTTTATTTAGCTCAAAAGGCTCAAGAGGTAGGTTACCATCCGGAGATTATCTTAGCAGGTCGCAGACTCAACGATTCCATGGGAAAACATGTAGCTACTGAGGTAATCAAACACATGATGCGTAAGGACCTTAAGGTGATTGATTCTAAGGTTCTGATTTTGGGCTTTACGTTCAAAGAAGATTGCCCTGATGTACGAAATACGCGCGTAATCGATATTTACCAAGAGTTAAAGTCCTTCGATGTAGACGTATGTGTATATGACCCCTGGGCCGATCCGGCTGAGGTAAAACATGAATATGGAATTGATGTAATCAAGGGTGAAGATAAGCCAATTCTGGAGGACTACGCTGCCATTATTCTTGCTGTAGCTCATAAAGAATTCAAATCCTGGTCTATTCAGAAATCAGAGAATCAGGTGGTGTTTGATGTGAAAAGTGTGTTGGAGAAGGAGAAAGTTGACGCTAGGTTGTGAGGTTAGAAGAAAGAATCAAAATTCGAATTAAACTTACGCTTAATAGAATCACCTTTTTAAAAATCATTAAACATTTTTCTGCGCTTTCTACCCCTGAATAGGGAGCACTAACAAGTTAATCTATATAGGATTGAAGAACGGAATTCAAGTTCCAAAAACTAGTTGTCAAGAAGGTTCCTATCACGAGTAGTTTTACCTATTAATTTTTAATAGTTGCGAAGTACTTTTGAATTTGAGATCTCGCTTAGATTTTATAGATTATTTTGGTACTCGAAATTGATCCAGAACTATCGACCTAAAAGAAATAGAGAAGTTACCTTTGTAAATGTCGAATTAGGGGTGACCGCTCCATAGGGTTTTCCAATTTTCTTGCATTTCATTTTTTATAGAGATGGTAATCTTGATAAATATACTTTTTTTGTCGCTTATCTTGAAATAGGTAGTAGTCTGTTAGAATTGAAAGGTTTCCTTTCTTAATGGTAGCTATCAGTGATTCCATGATTATTAATGGCTTCAATCGATATGCAATTAATTGAGAAGACGAAGTTGTTGATTGGCCTTAGAGTAAATTATGTATAAAAATTTATTAAACACTTTTAAAAAAAATGGTAATATTAAAACTGTTTTATTAGAAAATTTTATTTCTTTATCTGCTCTTCAGCTATTTAGTTTGATTTTGCCATTAATCACTTTGCCTTATGTTTTAAGAACCATTGGATTTGAGAAATATGGTGTTATAATGTTAGCTACTACTTTAATCTCGTATTTTCAATCTCTAACTGATTATAGTTTTAAAATTACAGCCACAAGAGATGTTTCTGCGTTTAGAGAAAGTTGTTTAAAGCTAAGTGTGATATATAGTAAAGTGTATATCGTTAAATTGATTTTTTTATCTCTGTCTTTGCTGATTGTTAGTTTTATTATATTATTTGTTTCAGATTTTCATGAATACAGAGATGTATATTTTCTAACTAGTATTTCATTAATAGGTTATTCATTGTTTCCAGATTGGTTCTTTCAGGGCATGGAAAAAATGAAATTTATCACAGTTATAAATATTGGGGTTAAGACACTTTTTACATTTTGTATTTTTGTTTTCATTAGAGCAGAAGAGGATTATTGGATATATCCTTTGTTACAAAGTATGGGTTTGATAATTGCAGGATTTATCTCGCAATATGTCATTTTTCGAAAATTTAAAATAAGATTTATTAAAATTAATTGGGTTAAGATTAAATCAGTGATTAGTGAGAATTTTCCAGTATTTGTTAATCAATTTGTGCCGACTTTGTATAATAGTACTAGTACTATGTTGCTAGGTGTATTTTATTCTAATGAAGCCGTAGGTATTTTTACATCTATAAGGAAAATTATTGAGTTGTTTGCCACTATTATTAGTACTATTTCAAAGGTTTTTTATCCATATTTGATTAAATTTAGACATTCTTTTGGTACTTATAGAAATGTGATAATTGTTACTGTTTTTATTTTGGTTGTTTTTTTGATAGTGTTTCATCAATTTGTCTTTTTGTATCTTTCTCTTGATTATGAATATGAATTTTTAGTTTTATTTATTCTAGCCGTTGGGTTATTTGGATATGCTTTCTACGATATATATGGTTTGAATTATTTTTTAGTGCGTAGGAAAGATAAGTTAGTTATGAAAAATACAGTTCTAACTTCTTTAATTGGGTTTTCTTTAGCTTTTCCTTTTGTTTACTATTTTAGTATTATTGGAGCCGCGGTTAATGTAAGTTTATCAAGATTAATTTTAGGAGGAGGTATTTTTATTAAATATATAAATCAAAATAGAAAATGAATTTCCCTAAAGAAATAAAGATTGCAATTCAAAAAGCAAAAAATGAAGATTTTTTTACTTATAAGTGGTTGGATTACTGTAAAAAATATTCGATTGATTTCATTCTAGTAGATGCTTACAGTAACGATATAATTGAACAAGTTCAGGGATGTGATCTTTTTTTATGGCATTATAGTAATTATGATTATAGGGATCAAGTATTTGCTAAGCAGCTTTTATTTTCGTTAGAAACATCAGGAATTGTTGTTTTTCCTGATTTCAAAACTTCTTGGCATTTTGATGATAAACTGGGTCAAAAATACCTTCTTGAAGCAATCCAGGCTCCTGTTATCCCTACTTTCGTATTTTATGATAAAAAATCAGCCCTTGACTGGGCCAACAGTACCTCGTTTCCAAAAGTATTCAAGCTTCGAAAAGGATCAGGCTCAAATAATGTTATTTTGCTCAAAAGTAAATATGAGGCCAAAAAATACATACAAAGAGCCTTTGGAAGTGGTTTTCCATTCTATAATCAAAAAGCTTCCTTTTTTGATCGGATAATAAGACATAAACGTAAGGGGAAATTTCTTTTAGGTTTATTTAAATCTCTTTATCGTATGTTTGATGTTCCTGATAATCTTAAATTTGTATCAAATGAAATTGGATATGTTTATTTTCAGGATTTTATTGAGAATGACGGTTTTGATATAAGAGTAGTAGTTATTGGTGAAATAGCCTTTGCTTTAAAGCGATTTGTTAGAAAAGGTGATTTTAGAGCATCTGGAAGTGGTTATATTATATATGATCAAAAGGAAATTAATATTGATTGTATTAAGATTGCATTTCAAGTAAATGAATCTCTTAAAATGCAGACAGTAGCTTATGATTTTATAATTTCTAATGTAGATGGAAAGCCTTATATTGGAGAAATTAGCTTTGGTTACGCCGCTACAGCTTATTCAGCCTGCACTGGTTATTGGGATCGTTCTCTAAATTTTCATGAAGGGAAATTTGAATTCCAAGAAGTTTTGTTTAAGCAATTAATTTATTCTAATAATTTAAGAGATTGAAACATTCATACTATAAATTAATTATTTTATTAGTATCTTTTATTGTATTTGTCATTTCGTATGAATTTAATTTTTCAAATCCTAAAACCTGGGTTTGCTTAATTCCAATTACGTTTGGACTTTTGTTTTATTTAATTGTTCCAAATCCAAAAAATGTAGGTGTAGGTTACATTATGCTTAATATTGTTTTTATTGCCAAATATTTCATGTTTCCTTTCTTTTATGTTTATTCAAATTATTATTCTCCTTATAATTCATTAATTCGTAATGAATCCTTGATATTTTCATATTTTTATATTTTATTGGAGATGCTTTTGGTATTAACTTCTTTACGTTTTTTTTATAATAGACATCTTGTTAAAATTAATAATTTTATTGTTTCTAGTTATTCGTATAAATTGCCTATCGCTTTTGTATTTTTATTAACTTTTATTTATATCTTTTCTCCTGTTTCTTTTTCAAATTTTAGTTTTATTTTATCTCCGAATGAGTTTGTTTTTGAAAAAGAATTTCAAGGAAGTACTGCTTTTATATTTTTTATAAAATGGGGTCTTTATATTATTCCTCTATTTGGTTTTATTTTTTTTTATAAAAAGTATGTCAATAATCCTAAATTTTATTATTTCGTATTGTCTGTTTTGCCTTTATTGTTTTCCACTTTGTTTTATTTTAGTAACAGTCGATTAAGTATTCTAATTCCTTTATTTTCTTTTTGGTTTGTGCTAACCAAATTCTATTCAAAATTTTCTAAATTAATTTCTTTATATTTCTTAGCCTATGGCTTATTTTCTATGTTGCTTTTGACTTTGATTAAGTTTTTTTCTGTTTCTAATATTAATTCCGTTTCATTTAATTATGAAATTGGTAGCTATTTTTTAAATTCCTATTTCCATGGAATTCCCAATATTAGTTTGGGTATTCAGGCTGCTGATCAATATTATAACAATATCCAATTTTCTAATATATTAGATGAATTATTTGCGCAAGTTATGTTTTTGAATGACTTTTTTAATATAGATGATCGGTCTAATTTTTATTTTAACTCCTATTTGGGGACTAGATCTAATATAGTCCCAACCCTTACCGAAGCAAGTATGCTTTTTGGACGGTATTTCTTTTGGATTCTTACTCCTATACTTACCTATTTTATATGTTTCTTTGATAAATTATCTTTTCAAACTTCTAGGATAGATAATACCTTTGTATATAGTTTTTTTTCTGTTTCGATTGGGTTCTTCATTTTTGGGAATCTTAATTTAATCTCTGATTCATTTTTCACTTACTTTATACCCATTTTTATTCTTTCCTATCTAAATAGAGTTTATATATTTCCTTCTAGAGTGATATTTAAATAGTTTAATTTCCATGTGTTTATCTTAAAAATTTTATGGCAAAAAAGGTTCTTTTAATTAATAGTAATGCAATGTTCGAAGATTCCAATAATAATCTTTTTGTTTATGATCGCACAGGAGAGTTTATGCTTGAACTTTCAGAAAGGTATTCTGTTACTAACTTTCATTTTAAAGAACAAAAAAAAGCCTCTGATACTATTAATAATTTTAATCTTTCAAATACTAATATTTTTTGTAGGTATATCAGGAAAGATGGTTTTAAAGTATTAGAGTATATAAAAGCTTATTTATATTGCTTTTATTTAATTTTTAGAACAGATTATTTGTACTTGTTTTATCCTAATAATTTTAAATATATTTGTATTTTTTGTGTTCTTATAAATAAACCTTTTGGTTTGTATGTCAGAGGGCAAAAAAAAATTAATTCACGATTCTCTAAATTTTTGTACAAGCATTCTAGCTTCATTAATACTGTTTCCCCCTTCTTTACAAATGAGATTAAAAAGTATAATCAGAATGTAAATACTATTCGACCTATGATAAATTATGAAATTTCTGATTTAGAATTATTTAAAGAGTATAAAGTAAATGGATGTTTTAATCTTCTTTTTGTTGGTCGATTGGAGAAAGATAAAGGTGTTTTTGAATTAATTGATGCTATTCATGCCATTTGTAAGAAAAATGCGGTAAACCTTAAATTAAATCTGGTTGGAGACGGTTCATCTTATTTGTCTTTAAAGAAATATGTTCATGATTTAGGTTTAAAAGATGTTGTTTGTTTTAGTGGTTCTATTTTTGATCCTGATCTTCTTAGACAAGTTTATTTGAAATCTGATATTTTTATTTTGCCTACTTATCATGAAGGCTTTCCTCGTGTTCTATATGAAGCAATGATTTTCAATGTTCCAATTATTACCACTTTTGTAGGAGGTATTCCTTCCTTAATGATTGATAAATATAATTGTCTTCAAATTAAGGTTAAGTCTAAATCTGATATTTGTGATAAAGTATTATTTCTTATTAATGATTTTGAGTTTGCTAAAAACTTGGCCGCTAATGCTAATTCAGATGTTAATAAGTATCTTTTTGAAAATAATAAAAGTCACTTTGAATTAGTAGTCGATTCGATTTAAATTATACTATGCGTAAATTCTGGAATTATTCCTTCTTAGGCTTATTTGGTTTTTTTTACCTAATTTCAAAACGAGCTTATAATGGATTTTTAGATGGAATTTTTACTTTTATTTTCAATTTTAATATTTCCTATTGTGGTAAAAATGTTGTAGTTCGTAGAGGTTTAATTTATAGGTATCCTAATGCTATTCAAGTTTTTAATAATGTTGAGATCGGTGAAAATGTTTCTTTTACATCAGAATTAGATTCTGGGTCATTGGTATTGAACGATAAAGTTACTATAGGGCGTAGTTGCAAATTGGATTTTTCTGGAGGTATTGTTATACAAGAAAATTGTCTTTTATCGGAAAATGTATGTGTGCAAACTCATGATCATGGGTTAAACCCCAAAAATGCTCCAATTGGTAAGTCTCTTGTTATTGAGAAGAATGTGTGGATTGGAATGAATTGTTTAATTCTTTCCAATTGCTATTCAATTGGAGAAAATTCAATTGTTGGAGCAGGAAGTGTTGTTACTGGTAATATACCTCCAAATTCTATTTATGTGGGAAATCCCGCCAAATTTCTTAAAAGGATATGATATCAGTTGTTATTCCTTTTTATTCAAATTTCTCTTGGTTAATTTCTGCTTTAGAAAGTGTTTATAACCAGTCATATAAAGAAATTGAGATACTAGTTATTAATGATGGTTCCCCACTTGATGATACTGATTTTATTAAAGTTCATGGCCCCTTTATTAAGTATTTCAAAACTTCTAATCTTGGTCCTGGCCATGCTCGAAATTTAGGGATCGCAGCTTCTACTGGGGATTATATTGCATTCTTAGATTCTGATGACCTATGGCATCCCTTTAAGCTTGAGCGACAGTTGTCTTTTATGGTTGAAAATAATCACGTTTGGTCTCATACTGGCTATACGCTTTTTAATGATCATACAAATAAGCCAATATCTGTCGTTAATGTTTCTTTTTTCTCCGGCGATGTATTTTTGAAGTCTTTAATTTCTTCTCCTGTGGCTACTCCCTGTGTTATGATTAAGCGTGAAATATTAATGGGTAATCCAAATTTGAGGTTTTCAGAAGTTATGCGTTATGGTCAAGATGGCTACTTTTGGTTATTATTGGCTACAACATATAAATTAGGTGTTCTCAATGATTCTTTAACCCAGGTAAGGATTAGAGGGACAAATGCTGCGCTAAAAGCGAGAGTTTATTTACAAGTGAAAGCTCAGATTTGGATGTTCTTAACGACTAAAAAGGAGTTTTTGGAGAAATTTAAATTAATTCCATTTATAATTAAAGTTTCTTACTTTATGAGTTATTTTAATTTTAATATAATCAAATACATTGAGTCTAAGTTTAATTTTAAATCTGGTCAAATAGAATTTTTGTCTAAAATTTTTTATTTACCTACCTATACCTTACTCAAATTTTATAAAAAATTATTCTATTAATTTATATGTTGAAAAATAAAACTCTTTTAATTACTGGGGGGACTGGATCCTTCGGAAATGCAGTACTTAAGAAATTTATGTACTCCGAATTTATCGAGGAAATTCGAATTTTTTCCCGAGATGAAAAAAAGCAA
Organism: Algoriphagus sp.; assembly: GCF_024305035.1. Lineage (GTDB taxonomy): Bacteria > Bacteroidota > Bacteroidia > Cytophagales > Cyclobacteriaceae > Algoriphagus. The sequence continues at coordinate 6,677 of NZ_JAMWZB010000033.1, read as the reverse complement.
CATGACATGCGAGTGTCTTTAAATAATCCTAAAATTAAATTTTATCTCGGGGACGTAAGGGATTACAATAGTTTAGATGTAGCTATGCGAGGTGTGGATTATGTTTTTCAGGCTGCTGCCCTGAAGCAGGTTCCTTCCTGTGAGTTTTTTCCAACCGAGGCTACAAAAACCAATGTCATAGGAACAGAAAATGTTATTAAAGCCTCAGTAGCCAATGGGGTCAGAAATATCATTTGCTTGAGTACCGATAAAGCTGCTTACCCCATTAATGCCATGGGTATGTCAAAAGCACTGATGGAAAAGGTGGCTGTGGCTCTGTCTAGAAACATTCCAAAAGATAAAACTATTGTCACCCTGACTCGCTACGGGAATGTTATGGCTTCTCGTGGTTCAGTAATTCCTTTATTCGTAGATCAATTGAAAGCTGGAAAAGCCTTGACTATTACTGATCCTAAGATGACTCGGTACCTCATGTCACTGGATGAGGCGGTCGATTTGGTCATGTTTGCTTTCGAGCACGGCAAACAAGGAGACTTATTTGTACAAAAAGCCCCGGCTTCTACAATTGGCGATTTGGCTTTGGCAATGAAAGAATTGTTTCAAGCAGATAATCCCATTGAGGTGATTGGAACCCGCCATGGAGAGAAATTATACGAAACCCTTTGTACTCGAGAAGAGATGGTCAAGGCCCAGGATTTGGGAGATTTTTATCGGATTCCAGCAGACAACCGAGACCTTAACTATGGAAGATATTATACAGAAGGAAAACTTGAGGTTGGAGAAATTGAAGACTATAATTCACATAATACCCGACGTCTTACCATCCCTGAAATCAAAGAAAAATTACTGAGTCTTGACTTTATTCAAGAGGAGCTTGCCAACTGGAAAAAGTAATGAAATCAAGCATGATGTGATCCTCACACCGGAGCATGTGCGTCCAACATGCGAGACTCCATGTTTCCTTTGAAAATAAATTAGAGCAAATGAAAAAATTAAAAGTAGTCACCGTCGTGGGAACCCGACCGGAGATCATTCGTCTATCGGAATGCATCAAAAAGTGCGATCAAATTTTTGATCATGTTCTGGTGCATACCGGACAAAACTACGATTATACCTTAAATCAAATATTCTTTGAGGATCTTCAACTTCGTGAACCGGATTTTTATTTGAATGTAGCGGGCAAGCATCTCGGAGAGACCATTGGTAATGTAATTGCCAAGTCCTTTGAAGTACTTGCTCAAATTCAGCCTGATGCCCTACTCGTTTTAGGGGATACCAACAGTGTCCTTTGTACCATAGCTGCAAAGCGATTGAAAATCCCCATTTTTCATATGGAGGCCGGAAATCGCTGCTTTGATCAAAACGTACCAGAAGAAATTAACCGAAAAATCTCGGACCATATTTCAGATATTAACTTGACTTATACCGAAAATAGCCGAAGATATTTGCTTAGCGAGGGGTTTCGAAAAGATCATGTTTTTGTCACTGGCTCTCCCTTGAGGGAAGTGTTGGAAAAATACGAATCAGAGATTTTGGAGTCCAATGTGGTACACCAACTCGGTTTAGAACCCAGAAATTATATCGTGGTCAGTGCCCATCGAGAGGAAAATATTGACTTAAAGAACCATTTTGAAGTTTTGGCTGAAGCGCTCAATGCGGTTGCGGAAACCTACCAAATGCCCATTATTTTTAGTACTCACCCTAGGACTAAAAAGCGCATTCAAGAGAAAGGAATTCAATTTCACCGTCTAATTCGGAATGTCGAGCCTTTAGGATTTTTTGATTACGTCAAATTACAAAAAGAAGCCTTTGTGGTTCTTTCAGATTCCGGAACCATCTCGGAGGAATCAGCGATGATGAATTTTCCGGCGGTGAGTATTCGTACGAGTACCGAACGTCCGGAAGCCATTGACGCGGGGACGATCGTAATGGGAGGGATCTCCAAGGAAAACATGCTTCAATCCATTCCGGTAGCCCGAGAGCTCCATACAGCGGGTCAGCAACATTTGCCATTTGAATATGAGGTGAAAAATACCTCAACGAGGGTTATTAGAGCAATTCAAAGCTATACCTCAATTGTGAACCGGGTAACTTGGAATAAAGAATGAAAAAGGTTTTGGTATTAGGTTCCACAGGAATGCTGGGACATCAGGTGGTTCTGAGATTAAGTCAAAACCCTACATTTGAGGTTTTTGATTTATCGTTTAGAACTAAGTTTCGAGCGGAAACGATCATTTGCGATGTAACCGATTTTCAAAGACTTGACCAATTGATTAATGAAATCCAACCCAATATCATTGTCAATTGTATTGGGATTTTGATCAAAGGATCAAACGCAAATCCCAAGAACTCTATTTTAATCAACGCGTATTTGCCACATCATTTGGTTGCCCTTGCTGATTCCATCGGATCAAAAGTCATTCACGTTTCTACAGATTGTGTTTTTTCGGGTAAAAAGGGAGGCTATGTTGAGTCGGACTTTCGAGACGCAGACGACGTTTATGGTAGAGGAAAGGCTCTAGGTGAGATTTTTTCTGATAAGCATTTGACACTTCGAACTTCCATAATTGGTCCGGAATTGAAAACGAATGGAGAAGGTTTATTCCATTGGTTTATGAACCAGTCCAATGAAGTAAATGGGTTTACTCAAGCTTTTTGGGGAGGAGTATCCACCGTCGAGTTAGCCAAAGTGATTGATATAGCCATGGAGAAGAAGCTTTCGGGGCTTTACCACGTCAGCAATGGAGAGGCTATTTCAAAATTTGAACTGTTGAACTTATTCAATGAGTATTTTGAGCTGGGCATCAGGGTCAATCCATCTTTGGGTAAGGAAGTCGATAAAAGTCTGAAAACCGATCATCTTGAGTTTTTAGGATTGATTCCTTCTTATGAAGAAATGATTCTGGAAATGAAGCGTTTCATGCAATCTCACCCAGAAATTTATTCCCCTATCTATCCTCATGTCGGGTAAAAAACTTTTAATAATTGGGGAGGCATTTTTTCCTGAAGATTTTATCATCAATGACCTTGCAAAGGAATGGTCAGATAGGGGATATCATGTTGAAGTTCTTACCAGAAACCCTTCTTATCCTTTTGGAAAGGTGTTTTCGGGGTTTAAAAATAAGTTGTATCAAAAAACTTATTTTGATTCCATCGCAATCCATCGGGTTTTAGTTATCCCTGGCTATCAAAAAAGTAAGATCATCAAGATCTTAAACTATTTATGCTTTGTATTTTTCGCCTCTCTGATTGGCCTTTTTATAGGCAAAAGGTTTGATAAAGTTTTTGTGTACCAAACAGGCCCTTTAACTGTTGCCCTGCCAGGAACGCTTATCAAATTGGTATACAAGAAACCTCTTACGATATGGACGCAGGACTTGTGGCCTGACACAGTCTATGCCTACGGCATAAAAAGGACCAAGCTACTGGAAAAAAGCCTGAATGGTCTGGTTTCTTTTGTTTATAATAATGCGGATAAAATCGCAGTTTCCTGCACCGGCTTTTCCTATAAACTTTCAAAATACGTAAAAAATGGGCAGTCTATAGTTTGGGTTCCCAATTGGCCCATAATCAATTCGAACTCAACTAACCCAAGAGTATTACCGGGAGAGTTTAACTTTACTTTTGCTGGGAATATAGGGAAAGTTCAAAATTTAGATAATGTTCTTTTAGGCTTTAAACCAATCGCTGAGCAATTCCCAAAAGCATGGCTGAATCTGGTCGGTGATGGTTCGGCTTTGGAGGAACTTAAACTCTTCGCTCAGAAAAATAAGATTAAAAACATCAATTTTGTAGGAAGAAAACCTTTGGAGGAAATGCCTGATTTTTTTGAAGGCAGTGATGTGCTGTTAATTTCATTAGTGGATTCGCCCATTTATGAGATCATGATCCCCAGTAAGTTTCAAACCTACCTTAACTACGAGAAACCCATTTTTGCGGTGATGAAAGGAGAAGTTCCTCAAATGATGAATGAATTTGGAATAGGGATAAGCTCTGACCCTAATGAAGTCGAACAGATCACAGCGGGGTTTGGCAGGTTCATCAACTTATCGGATCAGGAACGATTACAAATGGGAAAGGCTTCCAAACTTCTTTTGGAATCCACTTTTATACGGGAAAAAAACATTCTTCAATTAACCGAGATGACTTTTGCATAAGCCTAATTTTTTCAAAATTCAACACCATAAAGATGATCGGGGAGGGCTTTATTTTTGCAACGAATTCGATCTATCTACCTTTCAAAGATTTTACATTATTTCCCCGGCTCATAAAAGTCAAATTCGGGCATGGCAAGCCCATAAAATGGAATTAAAGGCATTTTTACCGATTGCAGGTAGGATAAAAGTGGTAATGCTTCCGGTAATTAATTTTGAAAATTATCAAGTTGGAACACCACTTGTCAAAATTCTTGATGTTGATGCTCCTGAAATCATTTTTCTGCCTGGAGGCTACGCGAATGGATTTCAATTCCTAACTTCCAATTCTAAATTAATGGTCTTTTCCAATTTTTCATTGGAGGATTCTAAAAGGGATGATTATCGATTTGATTACAAAAAATTTTATGATTGGGAAAAGTCAGGTTGTTAATGCAGGAATTATTTTAGGATTCCCCCTATTTTTCTTCTTAAACCTATCTTATGCTCAATCCCTTCCTGCTGGTTTCCCCGTTTTGGAAGAATTGCAGCGTAGAAGTCAATTATTAGCTACTGATTCCATTCGTAGTTCTTTTTTGATTCGGCCAGTTCTTTTTGGAACGACACTTCATGAGACAACTGTCAACGGTATTTCACCTTTTGTCAATAAAGACTTAGCGGTAAGTATATTACCTCTGCTCAATACCACCCGAATTCTTACTGGAAGACCTTATGGATGGGCTGATTATGGTTTAATTCCCAATCCAGGCATTCAAACTTACTTTTCAGGTGGAGTTCAACTCAACTATAAATTCATAAATCTAACCTTTCGCCCTGAGGTAGTAGTGGCACAGAATGCTGGTTTTCAAACGGGCTTGGAAGAAATGACTACGTTCCAGATCAGTAATCGATTTTTTCTTTGGAATTGGGGAGATAATCCCGAGCGGTATGGAGATGGAACCTATTTTTCGCCATGGTGGGGACAATCGAAGCTGACCTTTCAATATGGTGCTTTTGAAATAGGGGGCAGTACCGAGAATATTTGGTGGGGACCCGGACAATTTAATGCCTTAACCTTTTCGAATAATGCCCAAGGTTTTCCGCATTGGACGATCAATACTTTCAAGCCTGCCAAAACTTTCTTAGGAAGTTTTGAAGGACAATTGATTATCGGAAAGCTCCAAAATTCGGGTTTTGCTCCTTCACAAAATGAAGATCTAAATGATCGGTTTTTTAATCCATTTACCGGAGACTCCCGATATCTTAATGCGGTTACGTTTACCTGGAACCCAAAATGGGTGAAAGGATTCTATTTTGGATTTAGCCGAACCTTTCAACAATACAACGAGAATAGGGGAGAACAATTTTATGACTGGTTCCCCATTTTTGAAGGTTTTCAAAAGAAACGATTTTTCAATAATGGCAATTCAGTGGACTTTGATGCCAATGGAAGAGATCAGACAATTACCTTATTTGGAAGATTAGTCGTTCCGAAAACCAAATCCGAACTGTATTTTGAATATGGGCGTAGGGACCATGCGTTTACCTGGCGGGATTTTATTCTTTCCCCAGAACATGCTCGAGCCTTTATCTTTGGATTTAATCAGCTTTTTGAGATTCCAGAATGGGGTAATAGCCTACAAATCAGATCTGAAATTACACATCAACAGGAATCGGTAAATCGATACATCCGATACGGGGGGATTAGAGGAGGACTATCCTGGCATACCCATAATCCTGCCCGTGGGTTTGGGAATTATGGACAGCCACTCGGGGTTGGAATTGGAACGGGTTCTAACCTTCAGACCGTTGAAATTTCGTTGGTTGATGGGGTAGAAAAAATGGGGATTCTTTTAGAGCGCCTAGCCAATAATCAGGATTTCTATTACAAGACCCAATTACAGTTTACTGAACGCAAACCCTGGATCGATTTATCGCTAGGTTTTCTCTATGACAAACAGTTCAATAACTTAATAATCAGTTCTAAGCTTCAGCTCATCCATGCACGAAATTATCAGTGGCAGCTTGATGCTTCCAGCACCCGCGAATTTCCAAAAGGAAGAAACCTGACCAGTGTAATGGGACAAGTGTCAGCGGTTTATTTCTGGAAGAGGAAATGAAGTTAACGTATTCCTTATGATTGGTACTTTAGTTCTATCGATTTTCAATTTCATTTATAGAAGCTAGAAAAAGCTATCTTCTTTGAATCTCGGGATCATAATTCCGGAAGCCTAATCTCTAACCACCTTTTCGGTGGTTTTTTTTTGTCTTAAATCGAACGAGATCCGGTGGAGCTAGTGACCGGATTTACAATTGGATATAACTATGTCTATATAAAATACAAATAATCAGTTAAAATGCGAGTAGTCAAAACCAAGGGATCTACCTAATTACTGACTTTCCTTTTAATGATTCCGGCAAGTCAGAGCGAATTCATTCTGATGATTTTTTTTAGAAAAAAAATACCCAAGTCCTGATATACTGGTGAAAAAGTATCCACCCCACCAAGTACATCTTTCATAGTTCCCCTACCAGCTGTAGGTT